>JBQTJI010000053.1:0-43217 GCA_052387255.1 Gemmobacter sp.
GGAACATGACGCGCGCGGCGATCCACGCGGCCTTTTTCGGAGAGGCGGAATGATCCTAACCATCCGTGGTGACCCGGTTGCCCCGGCGCAGGCCGGGGCCCCGATCCGCCGGGCGCGCCCTCTTCACCGGGGCCCCGGCCTGCGCCGGGGCAACCGGGTCACGACGGATGGTTCGGATCATGCCGCCTCTCCGAAATAGGCCGCGTGGATCGCCGCGCGCGTCATGTTCCGCGCCATGCCGGTCAGCGTCACCCGCCCCTCCATGATGCAGTACACACGGTCCGCGACCGACAAAGCGCGACCGATGTCCTGTTCCACGATCACCACCGCAGCCCCCCCTGCCTTGATGCGTGGCAAGGCGGCATAGATGTCGCGGATCACCACGGGGGCCAGGCCCAGGCTGATCTCGTCGCAGAGCAGAAGTTCGGGGTTCGACATCAGCGCCCGCCCGATTGCGACCATCTGCTGCTGGCCCCCGGACAGGGCGGTGCCGGGGCTCAGGCGGCGTTCCTTGAGGATCGGGAACAGGTCATAGATGGCCTCCAGCGACCATGGCCCGGCGGCGCGCCGCACCTGGCCCCCGATCAACAGGTTCTCCTCGACGCTCAGCGAGGGGAACAGCTTGCGCCCCTCGGGCACCATCGCGATGCCACGCTGCATCACCTGTGCCGCCGCCATCGCCCCGATGGGGTCGCCCCGGTGCAGCACCATGCCGGGGTCGTTGCGCAACACGCCGGTGATCGACCGCAGCAGCGTCGTCTTGCCCGCCCCGTTCGCGCCGATGATCGCCACCGTCTCGCCTTGCCCCACCCGGACATCGACGCCGAACAGCGCCCGGAACTGCCCGTAGTTCGCAGTCAGGCCACGGGTTTCCAACAGCGTCATGCCAGGGTCCCCAGATAGATCTCGCGCACCTCTTTCGACGCCATGATCGCCCCCGGTTCGCCGATCCCGATCACCCTACCGAAATCCAGCACCAGCAGACGCTCGACCACCGAGGTCAGGGCGTGCAGCACATGCTCGATCCAGATGATGGTGACGCCACGCGCATGGATGGTTCGGATCGTCGCGACCAGTGCTTTGCACTCGCCCTCGGTCAACCCGCCCGCGATCTCGTCCAAGAGCAAGAGCGTCGGGTCGGTGGCCAGGGCGCGCGCCAGTTCCAGCCGCTTGCGGTCCAAGAGCGACAGCGCGCCTGCCGGGGTGTTCGCGCGGTGCATCATCTGCGTGGCGTCCAGGATGGCGATGCAGTCGTCGGTCACCGCCGCCTCGGGCAATCCGCGCCCGAAACTGGCGGCGACGGCCAGGTTCTCGAACACCGTCAGCCCCTCGAACGGCTGCGGAATCTGGAAGGACCGCCCCACCCCCATCCGCACCCGCGCCATGGCGGGCAGGCGCGTCACATCCCTGTCGCCCAGATGAACGGTCCCCGCATCGGGCAGGATGTTGCCGGTGATCAGGTTGAACAGCGTCGACTTGCCCGCGCCGTTCGGCCCGATGATCCCCAGGGCCTGTCCCTGCGGCACCGCAAAGGACACGTCGTCGGTAACCCTGAGGGCCCCGAAGGATTTCGACACGGAGGTCAGGGTCAGGGCGTCCATGGCGCTTTCATCAGGGACGAAGGGTCGGGCAATGCGGCTCCCTCTCCCCTTGGGGGAGAGGGATGGGGTGAGGGGAGGTCACCGGCCCGGGTCAGGCCAGTGCCTCCATTGTGCCCCCCGTGGGGATGTTGGGTGCTGTCTGGTTGTCCACGACCACCAGGTCGAACGTCCCGTCCGCCTTGCGCCGCCACTGGCCACCCACCAGTTGCGTCTTGCAGACGTTCTTCGCGGCAAAGGGCGGCAACCCTGCGCCGTTCCAGGCGATCTTGCCCACCATCGTGTCGAGGTCGGTCGCCGCAATCGCCTCGGCCACCGCATCGGCGTCGGACGTGTCGGACACCCGGCCCATCACGTTCGTCGCCACCTCGAACAGCGAGTGGATGAAGCCGATGGGCTGCGTCCAGGGTCGCCCGGTCTGGGTGGTGAAATCCGCCGCCAGGTCGGCGCAGGATTGCCCCGTGAGCGACGACTTGAAGGGATGCGTGGCCGACCACCACACCTCGGACGACAGGTTGTGCCCGGCCTCGCCCAGGGCCTCGACCGACTGCGGAAAGAGGATGGCTTTCGCAACCGTGATGATCTTGGGTTTCAGCCCCTGCTGGATCGACTGGTTGCGGAAGGTGGTGAAATCGGGAGGGATCACCACGCCGGTGATGATTTCCGCGTTCGCCGCCTTGAAGGCGTTGATCTGGGCAGAAAAATCATCGGTCAGGTTCTGGTAGCGGCCGGGATCGTTCAGCGTGTATCCGGCGGCGGCGAAGCCCGGCCCGACGCCCACGTTCGGATCGCCCCAGGCGTTGCCGTCGCCGTCGTTCGGGAACAGGCCGCCCACCATCTTGTTGGTCGGCACCTGGTTCCACATGTTCAGGAACACCGCGATGACATCCTCAAGCCCCCAGAAATAGTGGAAGGCATAGTCGAACGGCTTCCACGATGCCGGATCGCCCGGATTGCCCTGCTGGCCGATGAACCACGGCTGCCAGGGGGCCTTGGTCGAGATGCAGGGCACGCCTTCGGCTTCGCACGTTGTCGCCACGGGGTTGGTGTTCTCGGGGGTCGAGGCCACCAGCATCAGGTCGATCTCGTCATCGACGATCAGTTCCTTGGCCACCTCCGCCGCGCGATTGGGGTTCGACTGGCTGTCCTTGACGATCACGTCGAAATTCTTGCCCGCCTCGGTCGCGAGGAAGGCCTTGATGTTGTAGTCGTCGCTTTCGGCGAACCCCGCCAGCGGCCCGGATTGGGGGCTGACGTAGCCGAGCTTGATCTTCGCGCCTTGTGCGATGGCCGGGGCGGCAAGGCCCGATGCGGCCACGGTCAGGCCGGTGGCGGCGGTCGAGTGCAGGAACTTTCTTCTGGTCAGCATGGTCGGTCCTCCCTTTTGTCGGTTAGCCCTGCGGACGGCGGCCCTCCCAGGCCGCCTGCAGCAGGGTGCGGATGTCGTCGCGCGTGAACGGGCGCGGGTTCCAGTAGGCGTTCTTCATGGCGATGTCGGCAGCGCGGTCGAGGTCGGGTTCGGTCATTCCGAAATCGGCGAGACGCAGCGGTGCCTCTGCCGCTTTGGCAAAATCCCACAACGCAGCACCGGGCGGGCCGCCGAAGGCGTCGGCGATGGGGGCGAGTTCCGGCCCGGCATTGAAGGCGGTAGTGTGGGGCAAGAGCACCGCATGGGTTTCCGCATGCGGCGTGCCGAAACTGCCGCCGATGACATGCGCCAGCTTGTGGTGCAGCGCCATCTGGACAGTGCCGAGCGCGGTCGAGCAGCACCACGCGGCATAGAGCGCCTCGGCCCGCGCATCGCGGTCCTGCGGGTCGGCGACCAGCCGGGGGATCGCGGTCTTGAACGACCGCAGGGCGTCCTGCGCCATCAGCACCACCACCGGATTGCGGTCGGGGGCGTAGAGCGTTTCCATCGCATGGGCGATGGCGTTCAGGGCCGAGGTCACCGTCAGCCCGACCGGCAGCGACAGCGTCAGGTCCACGTCGTAGATCACCGTCTCGGGCCGGATTGCCGCATCGCGGCGCGTGGTCTTCTCGCCGCCCGCCGTTTCGCCCAAGATATCGGTCATCTCGGACCCGGCATAGGTCGTGGGGATCACCACCTGATCCGCGCCGGTCCTGACCGCAATCGCCTTGCCCAGGCCCGTGGTCGAGCCGCCCCCCAGCGACACCACCGCCGTGGCCCCGCTGTCGCGGAACGCCTGCACCGCGCGGTCGGTCACCTCGACCGGCGTGTGCATGGCCGCCTCGGCGAAGACGCCTGCGGACAGAGGCCCAAGCCGGTCGGCCAATGCCTGCGCTTCTGTCGCCTGATGCGGTGTCGACAGCACCAGGGCGCGGGCATGGCCCAGACGCGCCACCTCGTCGCCCGCCTGCGCAAGGGTGCCCGCGCCGAACACGACGCGGGTGGTCAGGCCGGGAAAGGTGAAGGCGCGGGTCATGACGCGGCCCGTTCGGAAAGGGTGCGGCGATGGCCGAGATCACCCAGCAGGTCGGCCAGAATCGCGGCCTCGTCCAGGCTCACCTCGTGCGGGCGGCCGGGGTAAAGCTCGGCGCGCAGCCGGGCGCCCGCGCGGCCAAGGTCGGCCACCGCCTCGGCAAAGGCCGACACCGTAATCCAGGGGTCGGCATC
Source organism: Gemmobacter sp. (assembly GCA_052387255.1). Lineage (GTDB taxonomy): Bacteria > Pseudomonadota > Alphaproteobacteria > Rhodobacterales > Rhodobacteraceae > JBBQXK01. The sequence continues at coordinate 4,234 of JBQTJI010000053.1, forward strand.
GGCCCCGGTCAGGACCACCGGCATCCCCTGCAGCGGCGACAGGGGCCGGGCATCCCCGGCCTGCCCCACCCGGCACCCGGTGAAGGCCACCAGCGAATCGGGCCGCGACTGCCCCCGGAAGGCCAGTTCCAGCGCCACGCAGGCCCCCTGCGAGAACCCCGCCAGCACCAACGGCAGGCCGGGTGCCCGCACGCGCAGGTCGTCGATCAGCGCACCCACCGCATCCATCGCCACCGCAAGCTGCGCCTGCGTCCGGTCGGTCAGCGCATCGACCGCCTTGGCCTCGTACCAGCTGCCCCCGGTCGCCCCCGGCAGGACCGTGGCCACCCCCAGCCCCGCCAGCCCCTCGGCCAGCATGGCGAAATCCTGCGGCGACTGGCCTCGGCCATGCAGGAACACACACAGCGCGCGCGCCCTGTCCGGTCCGATCCGCAGGGGTTCGCCCGCCAGCATCAGAAATTCGCCGGTTCCAGTCCGGCCACCATCTCGGCGCGGCGATCCTCGAACCACGGCGGGAACACCAGCGACTTGCCGATGGCATCGGCCGGTTCGTCCTTGGCCCAGCCTTCGGGCACCGTCCAGGCAATCTCGAACAGGGCACCGCCGGGGCTGCGGACGTACATCGACTTGAAATAGTTGCGGTCCTTCTGCTCGGATACGTCAGTAAATCCCATCCCCTCCAGCCGCGCCTTCAGGGCGATCTGGTTCTCTTCGGTGCCGGTGTTCAGCGCCATGTGGTGCACCGTGCCCCCCGCCAGCATCCAGGTGCCCTGTTTCGACTCGCGGTCCTCGATGATCTCGACCACCGAATGCGGCCCCAAATTGTCGGGAACGGCATACATCCGCCCCTCGTCCGAGGACGCCTCGCGCACCAGACCCACGCCCCCCTCGACGAACTCGTTCATCGAATCGATGTCGAACACCGCGATGCCCGCGCCATAGATGCCCCGGATCGCGACCTGCGGGCCGATCCCGTCGTTCACGATGGGCGTCCGCGTGTCGCCGGGGTTTTCCACCAGTTCGTGCGGAATGCCGCAAGGGTGCAGGAACATCACCCGCGTCAGGCCGAACCGGCTGCCCTTGGTCGCGGGCACGCCCGCCGCATTCAGCCGGTCCACCCAGAAATCCGATGCCCCCGCCGGGATGGCCTGCATGATCGTGCGCGTCTGGTTGGTGCCCCGGCGACCATAGACGGCGGGCTTGCGGAACGGGAACGTGGTGATGATGGTGCTGGCGTCACCGAGCCTAGACCCGTAGTACAGGTGATAGACCGGCAGCACCCCGTCGAACAGGACGGTCCGCTTGACCGAATGAAGGCCCAGGGTTTTCGTATAGAAATCATAGTCTTCCTGCACACCATCGGTGGACAGCGTCAGGTGGTGGTACCCGGATACCAGGGCCATGGGGGTCATCCTTTCCGTCACGGGGCCGCAAGCGGCGTCAACACGAAGGTATAGTCGAGATGCAGGCAGCCGTCCTCGGGGCGGAACGATGCCAGCAGGGCGGGCTTCACGCCGAACAGCGCGTCATGGCCGATGGCCGGGTCGTCGCGGTCGAAGACATGCGTGGTCAGCGGCACAAAGCCCGCCGCCGTGATGCGGAAATGCAGGTGCGCGGGCCGCACCAGACGCAGGCCCAGCCGGTTCATCAGCCGCCCCACCGGGCCATCCTCGGGCAGGGTCAGGCCGCGCGGGCGGATCGTCTGGAACCGCACGCCGCCGCCCGCATCGGCCCGGAACCGGCCGCGCAGGTTGAATTCGGGCTGGCGGTCGGGCTCCTGGTTCTCGTACAGCCCCTCGGCATTGGCATGCCAGACCTCGACCGCTGCCCCTGCCACAGGGCCGCCCGCGCCGTCCCGCACCGCAAGCGTGACATGCAGAGGCTCTCCCCGGCCATCGCGCGACAGGTTCGCGCCATCGGCCATGTCCGGCACGTCGCCGCGATAGAACGGCCCCGGCAGCGCAGCAGGCGTGGCCCCGGCGGCACAGGGGCGGTGGCCATCCTCGACCAGGGCCGAGATGCCCAGCACATCGGCCAGAAGGACCCACTCCTGCCGCCGCGCGTCCGAGGCCTGGCCCACCTCGGTCAGGAACTCGATCACGGTGCGCAGTTCGTCCGGCGTCAGGCGCAGGTCACCGACCAGCGCCACCGCCTTTTCCACCGCCGCCAGCAGCCCCTGCGCCGGGCGGCTGTCACCGCCCCTGCCCAGACGCCTGGCCAGATCGTCCAGCGATCCGGGACGCGCGGTTTCCGCCGTGGCACCGTCCATCATCGTCCTCCCCCGCTGACCAGCATGCGCCGGGCGGTCGGGACGGTTGATGCATTCTTGCGGGTCCACTATAGCAGATTGCTATGAAACTCAGCGAAGCCCACTTGGTTCAGTTGGCCGCCGTGCTGGATGCCGGGTCGATCAGCGGGGGCGCGCTGACCCTGGGCCTGACGCAGCCTGCGGTCAGCCGGTCGCTGGCGATGCTGGAGGGGCGGGTCGGCGAGGCGCTGTTCGTGCGGGGCAGAAGGCCGCTGCAGGCCACGCCACTGGGCGCGCAGCTTGCCTCGCACGGGCGCGAGATCCTGGCGGCATCGCGCCGGGCCTCGGACACGGTGCAGGGGTTCATCAAGGGAACCCGGGGCCTTGTGCGGGTGGGGGGCGTGCCATTCTTCATGGACGCGATGATTTCGCGGATGGTGGCGGATTTCCAGAACCTGGAACCCGACGTTGCGGTGCAGCAAAGCTATGGCAACCTCGGTGACCTGACCTCGGCGCTCGAGGCCGACCTGATCGACCTGGGCGTGGTGCCGATGGGGGGCGCGACGCCCGCGCCCGGCTTTGCCTTTATCGAGATCCTGCCGGGCCGCAACATCGTGGCCTGCCGCGCGGGCCATCCCTTGACGCGCAAGCGGCGGCTGGCGACGGCGGATGTCGCCGATTTCCCCTGGGTCGCCCCCCTGCCGGGGTCGCCGCTGATGTCGGACCTGCACTCGATCCTGCTGGTGCTGGGGGTGCCGGAACTGAGCATCCGCTATTCCGGCGGATCATTGATGAGCGTGATCAACTACATGGCCGAGACGAATGCCCTGGCCGTGCTGCCGTTTTCGGTGGTGTTCGCGCAGCGGAAAGAGAACCGCATCGTCGTCTTGCCGCTGGACATCCCCCAGCCCACGCGATCCCTGGGCATCCTGCGCCGCGTGGCCGAGCCCCGCTCGCCCGCCGCCGAGCGGTTCGCGGCCCATGTGATCGCGGCGTTCGACGAGCTGAAGCACCTGATCAAGCGGCACGAGAATGCGGTTGTGTGGGGGCGGTGACGCGGGGGGCAAATTCGTGAAACGAGCATCTTCTTGCGTTGCGGCGTTTGTGCCTGTTTAGTCAATTTGGCTGACGGTTGCAGGAGAAAGTATGCGAAATCGTATCGTGCTTGCCGCTGCCCTTGCCTTTGTCCCGGGTGTATCATCCGCATTTTCCGCGTTTGAAAGAATGGTACTCGAGGAACTGAGTTGCGCACACTCGCCAAATCCAACGGCCATCCTTCGGGCCCTGATCGAGGCACAGAAGATCGACCTGGCAGAAAACATCGGCTATGACAGTATGAGTTGCTGGAAAATCAAGGGTGGGATTGCCGTTGCGGGGATGACGTTTTACTCTGTCTGCGCCTTTGAGGAAGATGAACGCGTCCGCGGCTACAACGAGGATCTTTACTACCGGGGGCCTGGCACTTCACCCGGTCAAATGATCTCGTTCGGGGCAGCAGTCAGCGGTGACGTCTTGTCCGACTGGTATGTCTCGATCTTCGGCCCAACAAACGTCAACTCGGCTATCGCCGAAGGAGACGATACTGCGCTTCAGGAACCTAGCGAAGTCACCTGCAGCGGATGGATGCATTCGTTGCGCTGAAGGGTGCCCGGATCAACCGCTACCCCTTCCCCTCCCCCATCAACTCCCCCAACCGCTTCCTGAACGTCGGCGCCTTCACCCGGCCCACCACCGACCGGCAGATCATCAGTTCGCGCGCCGTCCGGCCCGCCTCGGCCTGGATCGCCAGCACGCGGCGCAGGTAGGGGCCGTAGGTGCGGCGCGTGCGAAAGGCCTGGGCGAAGGACAGGGGTGTCAGTCGACCCTCGGCGGCCTCGGTCAGGAGCGTGTCGTGCAGGGCCATCTTGCGCAGCGCCGCCTCGAGCGAACTGCCCAAGCGCCGGGCGCGCAGCTGCGTCACCCAGGGGCGGTGGAACAGGGCGGCGTGCATCGCGTCCTCGCGTTCCGCCGGATCATGGACCACGAACACCTGCCCCGCCCCTTCCGTCATCTCGGGCGCGAACCCGAAGCGGTCGGTGAAGTTCAGCCGCCGCGACCGGGCATAGCGGCCGTCCCAGCCCGCGACGGCGGGGTCCAGCGTCGCCACCGGCTGCACCGCCAGCACCGTGGCCCCGGGGGCCGCCACCGAATAGGCGCAGGCCGCATAGCCGCACATCTGCGCGCCGTAGAACAGAACCCGCTCGAAATCCTCGAAAAAGGCATCGTCGATCAGCCGGTCGAAATAGCGGTAGACCGCCGGGTCGCGGTACCAGGTGTCGCCCTCGGCGATCAGGCACAGGTGCGACCACCCCTTTTCGCGGGCCAGACGAAACCCGTCGGGCAGGCGGTCGGCGCTGTAGCCGCGGATCGCACCCGCACGTTCGAACGTCACCAGCAGCGTCGGGCTGTCGTCGTGGAAGAAGGCCCAGTGCCGCGGCCCGAGCGACTGGACATAGCCCGTCTCGTCCGCCGCCGCCTCCAGCCCGGCCAGCCATTCGGCGGGGGTGACGGGTGCGCGGGCGGGGGCCCTGGCATCATTGGCCGCCACGGGGGCGGGGGTGGGGGAAGTCTCGGACATGGAAGCGTACCTTGGGTCACAGAGCGCACAGGTTCTGCCCACGGAACACGCGGTCATCGCCTTCTGTGTCGCATCATCCTTGGGCGCAAGATGGCTGACAAGAGGGCAACGCCGGGGCAGCCCCTGAACAAGCACGAACGATTGTTTCCCGGCGGATCGGGCGGATGCGCGGGGAACCGCCGTCAGGTCGCCTCGTCCGCGTCGGTGTCGTCGCCCACGGTAAAGAAGAAGTCGTCGGGCAGCACGCGGTCCAGCAGGTCGTCGGGGATCACCTGCGGCCCGGCATGGAACACGCCCGACCCGAAATGCCGCTGCAGGCGGCACAGCTTCTGCATCCGCGCGCCGGTCAGTTCGGCGTGGAAGGCGGATTGCACGGGGTCGGCGCGCAGGACCGCGATGCGCGCCCGGTGGGACGCAACGGCCTGCGCATGGGCGGCGGCGATGTCGGGGTCGGCCAGCAGGCGGTCCATCTCGGCCCGCAGCAGCGGCAGGCGCGACTGGATCGAGCGGTCCTCGTCGATGTTGTGGTTCATGCGGAACCAGTAGGCCAGGCCCTGGTCACGCTCGACATGGTTCACCCGGCCCCGGTCGCGCTTGACCAGAAAGCTTTCCGCCGAGCGCACGGCATAATGGTTCAGCTGCACCCAATCATAGCCATAGGTGTCCGACGTCGACCGCCAGCCGTTGCGGAACATCGCGCGCGGCATCGGCTGTCCCCCGCCGGTCAGCCAGCGGATCCGCGTCCACTGGTCGGGGTTCAGGCCCTTGGGGCGGTGGACCCCCAGCTTGCGGTAGAGGTCGATGTTGCGGAACAGCGTCTTGAACCCCCAGGCCTGGTGCGGCTTGCGGATGCGTTCGGGGGCGCAGCGGGTGAACTGCTCGATCACGGAGGAGTCGGCGAAGGCGTCGATGTCTCCGTTGCCGAACAGCCGCCAGGTCATCGCGATCATGTTGGCCCCCGGCATGGCACCCTCCATCGCGGCGAAGAGCGTGGGCAGGCGGCCATCGCCCAGCTTGATGTTGATGAACTCGTCCACGTCCATGCAGAGGCCCCAGCCGCAGTCGCGCATCACCGGCTCGTCCTCGGCGGCCTGCAGCGCGCCGTGCTGGGGGGTCAGGTCCATGGACCGGAACGGGTTGTCGCGGTGCTGGACCAGCCCCTTGTCCTGCAACAGCGCCAGCAGGCTGTCGGTGCCGTCGGTGCAGTCGTTGGTGTAGACAAGGAAATCGTCCATTCCGATGGCGCGGTGCCAGGCGATCCATTCCAGGATGAAGGGGGCCTCGTTCCGCATCGTGGTGACGATGGCCACACGGCCCTGGTTCGCGCCGTCGGCCTTGCGCGGGGACGAACGGGGCGGGCGGACGGGGTTCCAGCCCAGAAGGTCCTGTGACATCGCGACCAGGGCGGGGTCCTCCACCAGGGCCGCCTTGGGGGCCAGTTCCGACGGCGTGGCCCCCGGCACGCGGATCGCCATCGCCCGGTCGAAACGCGCCGAGACCGAGCGGTCGGGCGAGGCATAGGACACCCGCACGCCGCGCCAGGTGTTGCGAAGCCCCGCGCGGTCGGGCGCGGCCCCCCAGCGGGCAATCTCGTCGCCCTTGTCGAAGGGGCGGCAGACATGGTCGCCGATCCGCGCCCCGCCTTGTGCAGGGCGCACCCGCCAGGGATAGATGTGGCGACCAAGAAGCAGGATCACCCCGGTTTTCGACGTGCGGCAATGGTCGAAGGCCGGCACTTCATTCGGGGCGAGCGGTGTCAGGATGTCGGTGACGTCCAGGTTCAGCACGGCGCGCGCCTGGGACAGGTAGCGCCATTTGCAGATTTCGTGGATCAGCGGCTCACCGGGCGGGCTGCGCCAGGGGTCGGCTTCGGGCACCGCCATGCGCGCCTTTCCAGGCGCGTCGGGGGCGAGGTAGATGTGGTTCTCGGGCGCGACACCGGGCTTGCCGATGGGCAGGGGACAATCCAGCACGACCACGCGGAGCGAGGTGTCGGCAATCTGGGCGGCCAGGTCCCCGGGAAAGCTGCCGGGCATGCGGTTCACGATCACCGCCCCCTGCGCGCCGTGGTGCAGCCCATGGTAGACCAGCCATTCGGCCACCTGCATCGGGCTTTCCTCGACGCGGAACGCCAGCAGGCAGTTGCGGCCCGCCAGGAACGAAGGCTCGGCCTCGTCGGGGGTCAGGGCCAGGGGCGCGCCGCCTGCCAGCAACACAGGCCCGTCGCCCGAAAAGACGCCCATGACCGCGCCCGAGACGGGGCGCAGTTCGACAGGCTGGGCACAGCCGTCCGGGGCCGTGGCGGCAAGGGCACCGGCCAAGGTGCCGCTGCCGAAGAAGGCGCGCACCAGGCCGTCCTGGCAGCGCACGGCATCCAAGAGGCGCGAAATGCCCGGCGGGTCGCCCAGGTCTGCCGCGGTCCGGCTGGCCAACCGGTGGTGGCGCATGTCTGCCTGCTGGTCCATGGTGCCCTTGCCTGTATCGGAGCGCCACCGCCACCATCCCAATTTTCTTGGAAGAAAATTGCAAAATTCTTCGAAGAATTTTGGGGACGGTCCCGTTCGCACCTCGCCTTCGCTGCGCGCCGATCTAGCAGGAACGCCGACGCCTTCCCAGACGCATCCCCTTGTCCTGCGCCCCATTTCCGCCAGAGTGTTGCGCGATGCCGAAAGGCTGGGCGGGATCGGGGACACCCATGCGCGAGGTCGGCACGCTGTGGATCGGGGGGCCGCTGACCTGGCTGGAACAGGTCAGCCTCAAGTCCTTTGTCGATGACGGACAGCGCATCACCCTGTTCAGCTATCACGACATCCCGAACGTGCCCCCCGGCGTCGTGCGCCGCGACGGGCGCGAGATCATCGCCACCGAGCATTTCCTGAAGTACGAACGCAAGGACAGCGTGGCACTCTTCGCCGACCTGTTCCGGCTGCACATGATCCGGGCCTGTCCCGGCATGGTCTGGGTCGACACCGATGTCTACTGCCACCGCCCGATGACCTACGCGGGCGGCGTGGTCATGGGGTTCGAGCGGCCGGACGGAGCTTACGTCAACAATGCCGTCCTGGGCCTGCCGCCCGACCACCCGATGCTGGCCGCGATGCTGGATTTTACCCGGGACCTGCACCCGATCCCCCCGTGGCTGGGACCCAACAGCCGCGACGCCTACGCGGCGGCGGCGGCGGCAGGCGCGCCGGTGCCGGTGACGAGCCAGGCCTGGGGCACCTGGGGGCCACGCATGGTATCGCATTTCGCGCGTGCCCTTGGCATGCTGGATCAGGTGCAGCCGGTCGATGCCTTCTATCCCGTCAGCTTTCCCGACCGGCAGACCTTCCTGAAACCGGCCCGGCGCGTGGAAACATACCTGACCGACCGGACCACCGCCCTGCACCTCTGGGCCTCGAACAAGCGCGAGATCGGGCGGAACCACCACGGCCTGCCGCCGCCGGGGTCGTATCTGGCCCGCCTGTGCCGGCGGCACGGGATCGACGCCGCCGCCGCCCCGGTGACGGGCCGGTCGGGCAAGGTGTTCGAGGCGGGGCTGCTCGACCGGCTGGGGATCACGGGGCTGCGCGTCGTGGCCGATGCGGGCGGGGCCGCGCGCGGCCTGACCCTGGCCGCGCATCGGGCCTTCGGGGCGCAGGTGGACCTTCTGGACATCGACGCGAAGGGCCATTTCAACGCAGGCCCGACCGCCGACTGGATCGAGGACTACCGCAGCTTTCTGACCACCAACGGGGTGCCCGACACGGCCATCCGACTGGTGCGGTCACAAGACGACCTGCGCCCCGCCGACCTGCTGGCAGCCTTTGCGCTGTGGGGCGACACCGCGAAAATCCGCCGCATCGATCCGGTGCTGGAGCATGGCCTTGCCCCCGGCGGGCGGCTGGTGCTGGACATCCGCAAGGGGTCGGGGGCGATCCCCCACCTCAAACCCTGGGGCAGGCTCGAGGCCATCTCGGTGGCCGAAAAGTACGGCGCGACGGTCACGCGGACGGTGCTGGTCCGGGGTGCAGCGCCTTCTCCGCCGTGACCGACAGCCCCAGCGACGCCAGGATACAGCCGGTGAACAGATAGAGGCCCCAGGCGGTTTCCACATGCGCCAGGCCCACGCCCTTGACCACCACGACATAGAGCGCGATCAGGAACATGTCGGCCATGGCCAGCTTGCCCAGAAGGTGCAGCGCGGGCAGGACGCGCGGGCTGAGCAGGTGAAAGTGCAGGAGTGCGAGGCCGATGGTCTTGAGATAGGGCGCAAAGATCGCCAGCATGGTGACCAGAAGTGCCAGGGCCACGTCCGACCCCCACAGCGACTGCATCCCCGAGATCACCGAAATCTCGGACAGCCCGAACAGGGGCAGGACCCCCGCCCGCAGCAGGGGCGCGAACCAGGCCACAGGGAACAGGACCAGAAGCGACAGGTTCAGGGCGATGGCGGCGCGGGACATGGGGGTGATGTGGCGAAGGAATGCGGGTAGGTCAAGCGGCCCGGGACAGCGCCACGACTTCCGGGCGTGCCTTGGCGGCGATGCCCGTGCCTCCTGCGCCCCCTCTCCCCTCGGGGGAGAGGGCCGGGGTGAGGGGGGGGGCGCAGCCACGCAGGTCAGTCAGCGCACCAGGCGGACCGGATCAAGGCGGGGGGTAGGGTGCGTGCTTGCACGCACCGTTCCCGCGCGAACACCGCGCGCAGCCACGCCCGTCAGTTCGGCCCGACGCCCTTCTGCGGCACGGTCAGCGACACCACGTTCGCCTCGCGCATCTCGTCCACGTCATAGCCCAGGCCCGGCAGGATCTCGCGCAGGTCGGCCTCCAGCCGTTTCAGCTGCCCGTGGTTCTTGCGCTCCTCGGCCTCGACATCGGTGATCCAGCGGCGCATCTCGTCGCAGGTCATGCGCGCCAGGCGGATGCGTTCGGCCAGGCGTTCCACCTCTTGCTGGCGGTGGACCAGGAAGGTCTTGGCGCGCGCCACCCGCTCCTCGGAATAGATGCGCGCCAGGTCGCGCGATTCAAAGCTCATCTGCGCCGCCAGTTGCAGCAGTTCGGGTTCCAGTTCAGCCAGATCGGGGTGCTTGCGCAGATGGTCCATCCGCGCGCGCATCTGGTCGAACTCGGAGGACAGGCCGAACAATTGGCGGCGGTCGCCGGCATGGGCGATCTCGTAGGCCCGGCGCACATCCTCGAGGCTGATCTGGAAACTGCGGTGCGACCGTTCCAGCCGCCCCATGCGGGCATTGGCGGGCAGGAAGACGCACAGAAGGCCCAGCAGGACCGTCACCCCCACCTGCGCATACATCCCCGCCTGCGGGATGTACGCCCCGCCCCACCGCAGCGACATCTCGGGCCAGGGCAAAACGCCGCCCGCCGCCGCCAGCGTGGCCGCCAGCATCGCCAGCGCCGCAATCACCACCAGCGCCTGCGCCACCGCCTGCCCCGTCACCTGCGCCTGCGCCCAGAATCCCGCCCGTCCGCCACCCATCGCCGTCCCTGTCCGCTGCCCGCCGTCCATCATCCCGTTAACCCTGCCCCGCGTCAGGGGAATTGCAACCGAAATGGGGCAGTGCAGGGTGGATTCATGTGGGAAAACAGCAAGGTGGAACGGATTGTTTCGAGCATGGAAACGACCCGGCAACTGCGGGTTGCGAAACCCCGGCGGGCACCGGCCCGGCGGGCATCAGGGCCATGGGACTGATTCTGTACCGCCCGACCGGCGGCACCGGCAGGACCGGGGGGTTTCACACCCCCCAGCCTCCGGTTTCTCGAACCGGTGGCGAAACCATCGGCTTGCCCCCGTGGGATACTTGCGGACAGAAGAAGGGGAGGTCAGCGGACAGTTTCGATGGGGCCTTCAGCGCGACCATGGATGAACTGCTGCAGATAGGGGTCCTCTGCGCCGTCCATCCCGGCCACCGGCCCGGTCCAGCGCACCACGCCGCCGTGCAGCATGGCGACCCGGTCGGCGATGGCGCGGACCGAACTCATGTCGTGCGTGATGGTAATCGCGGTCACCCCCATCTCGGTCACGATCTCGCGGATCAGCGCGTTGATCACGCCCGACATGATTGGGTCGAGGCCGGTCGTCGGTTCGTCGAAGAAGATCACCTCGGGCGTGGCGGCGATGGCGCGGGCCAGGCTGACCCGCTTCTGCATGCCGCCCGACAGTTCGGCCGGGAACAGGTCGGCCACGCGCGGCCCAAGTCCCACGCGCGCGAGTTTCTCCAGCGCGATGGCACGGGCCTGATCCACGGGCAGCTTCTGGCGGCCGCGCCGCAGGCGGAAGGCCACGTTCTCCCACACCTTGAGACTGTCGAACAGCGCCCCGCCCTGGAACAGCATGCCGAACCGCGCAAGGAAGGCATCGCGGTCGCCGGCCGTGACATCCTGCCCGTCCAGCGTGATGGTGCCCCGGTCGGGCGTCACCAGCCCCAGGATGCACTTCAGCAGCACCGACTTGCCCGTGCCGGACCCGCCGATGATCACCATCGAGGTCGCCTTGGCAATCGTCAGGTCCACGCCCTGCAGGACGTGGTTGGTGCCGAATGACTTGTGGACGCCGCTGAGGGTGATCATGACGCGAAGAAGGCCCGTGTCAGCAGGAAGTTCGCCGCGATGATCAGCACCGAGGCCGAGGCGACCGCCGATTTCGTGGCCCGGCCAACCCCTTGCGCACCGCGCCCCGAGGTCATGCCATAGTGGCAGCCGATCAGCGCCACGATGAACCCGAAAGCCGCGCCCTTCACCAGACCCGACCCGACATCCCAGGGTTCGAGGAAATCGCGCGTGTTGGCCAGATAGGTCGCCGAGTTGAACCCAAGCTGGCTGATCCCGACCAGCCAGCCGCCCGCGATCCCGATGGTGTCGCCGACGGCCACCAAGAGCGGCACGGTCAACGTCGCCGCCAGCACGCGCGGCACCACCAGGTACTTGGCCGGGTGCGTGGACAGCGTCACCAGCGCGTCGATCTGTTCGGTGACCTTCATCGTGCCGATCTCGGCGGCGATGGAACTGGTCACCCGCGCGGCCACCATCAGCCCGCCCAGCACGGGGCCGAGTTCGCGCGCCATGCCGATGGCGACGATGGAGGGCACCACCGATTCCGCGTTGAACCGCGCGCCCCCGGCATAGATCTGCAGCGCCAGTGCGCCGCCCGTGAACAGCGCCGTCAGGCCGACGACGGGCAGCGACAGCCAGCCGATCTGCAGCAGTTGCTGAGCAAACTCGCGCACATAGAAGGGCGGGCGGAACAGGTGGCTGACGACGCTTCCCGCGAACATCGCCATGCGTCCGACGGCGGCCAGCATCCCCAGAACCGACCGCCCGATCCGGGCCAGAAGGCCCGTCACGCGGCACCCTCGGCATAGCGCCGCGCATAGCGCGGGCCGAGTGCGGTCAGCACCTCGTAGCCGATGGTGTCGGCGGCACCGGCCAGGTCGTCGACCGTCTGGTGCGGCCCCAGGATGTCCAGCGCGCGCGGCTCTTCCGCCAGATGCGTCACATCGACGATGATCAGGTCCATCGATACCCGGCCGACGACGGGGCACGGCTGGTCCCCGGCCCACAGCACCGCCCGGTGCGACATCGCCCTGATAAGCCCGTCGGCATAGCCGCCCGACACGGTGGCCAGCCGGGCCGCCGTCTCGGCCACCCAGGCGCAGCCATAGCCCGCAGCCTCGCCCACGCCCACGTCGCGCACCTGCACCACGGGCAGGGACAGCCCGACCACGGGGTTGCCCGCCTCGAACGGCTGACCGCCGTACAGGCCGATGCCGGGGCGCGTCAGGTCGAAATGATAGGCGGGTCCCAGCAGGATGCCCCCTGTCGCCGCCAGCGACCGGGGCAGGTCGGTGCCGTCGGTCATGGCGTGGAACTCGGCCAGTTGGGCCGCGTTCATCGCATGGTCGGGCTCGTCCGCGCAGGCCAGGTGCGACATCAGAAGCTCGGGGCCTGCGTCCAGCACAAAGGCCGCCACCGCCTCCCACTCCGCCACCTCCATCCCCAGCCGGTTCATGCCGGTGTCGAGCTGGATGCCGAACGGGTGGCCCGGCAGCGATTCGAGGTGCCGCGTGATCTGGTCGATGGAGTTCAGCATCGGCGTCAGGTCGAGATCGCCGATCATCTCGGTATCGCCCGCCATGTGGCCGGAAAAGACGCAGATCTGCGGCCCCTGCCCCAGGGCCTGCCGCACGGCAGCGCCCTCTTCCGCGACCGCCACGAAGAACCGCCGCGCCCCGGCCTGTGCCAGCGCACGGGCCACGCGCGTGACGCCCAGGCCATAGGCATCGGCCTTGACCACGGCACCGGTCTGCGTGCCGCTGGACGACAGCCGGTCAAGTGCGCGCCAGTTCTGCGCGATGGCATCAAGATCGATGGAGAGGGTGCCGGTGGCCATGGGCCTTGTTTGCCGGGCGGGGAAGGAAGGTCAAGGGGAAAGGGCAGGCCAAGCGGTGCCGCGTCCCTGATCCGCATCACGAAGCGCAACCGTCGGCCAAAGTCGGTTTCCACGTGGAAACCGGATCCGGAAAACACGTGTTTTCCGGCTTCTCCGTGCCGACGGTCAGGCTGGTTGACGCGAAGGGCGGCTTGCGGCGCGGGGTTGCATCGGGCAAAGCAGGGGCCATGGCCAAGTCCGCCCCAGCCTATGCCTGTTCCGCCTGCGGCGCGGTCCACCGCAAGTGGGCGGGACGCTGCGATGCCTGCGGGGCGTGGAACTCCATCGCCGAAGAGGCCCCCCTGTCCAGCGGACCGAAGCCGCTGGGTGCGCGCGGCACGCCTGTGGTCCTGACCGACCTCGCCACCGCCGAACCCCCGCCGCCACGCATCCCCTCGGGCCTGGGCGAGCTTGACCGGGTGCTGGGCGGCGGCCTCGTGCCCGGTTCGGCCATCCTGGTGGGCGGCGATCCCGGCATCGGCAAGTCGACGCTGCTCTTGCAGGCGGCGGCCAGTTTCGCGCGGGGCGGCCTGCCCTGCGTCTACATCTCGGGCGAAGAGGCACAGGCCCAGGTCCGCATGCGCGCGCTGCGCCTTGGCCTCGCCGATGCGCCGGTGCGGCTGGGGGCCGAGACGTCCCTGCGCGACATCCTGACCACGCTGGATGCCGAACGCCCCGGCCTGGCCATCATCGATTCGATCCAGACGATGTGGCTCGACACCGTGGACAGCGCCCCCGGCTCGGTCGCGCAGGTGCGCGCGGCGGCGCAGGAGTTGGTGACCTTCGCCAAGCGGCGGGGCGTGGCCGTGGTGCTGGTCGGCCATGTCACCAAGGACGGCCAGATCGCCGGCCCCCGCGTGGTCGAACACATGGTCGATACCGTGCTGTACTTCGAGGGCGAGCGCGGCCACCAGTTCCGCATCCTGCGCGCCGTCAAGAACCGCTTCGGCCCGGCGGACGAGATCGGCGTGTTCGAGATGACGGGCATGGGGCTGGCCGAGGTCACCAACCCCTCGGCCCTGTTCCTGTCCGAACGCGGCACCGCCAGCCCCGGATCGGCGGTCTTCGCCGGGATCGAGGGCACGCGGCCCGTCCTGACCGAGATCCAGGCGCTCGTCGCCCCCTCCCCCCTCGGCACCCCGCGCCGCACGGTGGTGGGCCTCGACGGCGGGCGGCTGTCCACCATCCTGGCCGTGCTCGAGGCACGCTGCGCCATTCCCTTCACCGGCCTCGATGTGTTCCTGAACGTGGCGGGCGGCCTGCGCGTGTCCGAACCCGCCGCCGACCTGGCCGTCGCCGCCGCCCTTCTGTCGGCCCGGCAGGATGTGGCTTTGCCGCCCGACCTGGTGCTTTTCGGCGAAATCAGCCTGTCCGGCGCGCTGCGCCCCGTCACCCAGACGGAAAACCGGTTGAAAGAGGCGGCGAAACTTGGTTTTTCACAGGCGGTCGCCCCAAGTCGGTCAAATTCGACGGGTAATCACGGAATGCGCCTGCGCGAGATGCCGGATCTGGCAACCCTCGCAGATCAGATGTTCGGGGCCGGCTAGCCCTCGGGGAGTGCAAGGACGATGGAAGGTTTCACCCTGGTCGATGGCGCAGTGGCGCTGGTCATCGTGCTGTCGGCGGTCCTGGCCTATTCGCGCGGCCTTGTGCGCGAATCGCTGGCGATCCTCGGCTGGATCGGCGCGGCGGTGCTGGCCTACTACTTTGCCGCGCAGGCCCAGCCGCTGATCCGCGAAGTGCCCGTGCTGAACCGCTTCCTTGGCGAAAGCTGCGAATTGTCGATCATCGCGGCCTTTGCCGCCGTCTTTGCCATCGGCCTTGTCATCGCCTCGCTGTTCGCGCCGCTGCTGTCCTCGGTGGTGCAGCGCTCGATCCTGGGCGGGCTCGACCAGGGGCTGGGGTTCCTGTTCGGCGTGCTGCGCGGCATCCTTCTGGTCGCCGTGGCCTTCATCGTCTATGACCGCGCGGTCGGCCCCAACTCCTACCCGATCATCGACAACTCGCGCTCGGCCAAGGTGTTCGCCTCGTTCCAGACCAACATCAACGACAGCATCCCGCAGGATGCCCCCGGCTGGATCGTGGCGCGGTACGAGGAACTGACCTCGGTCTGCGCCGCCCCCGCCACGCCGACCGCGCCCGAAACCGCCCCTGCGGCCCCCGCGCCCGCCCCTGCGGCACCGGCGACGGGGGGGTGACCGTGATGGGCGCGTGACAGTCCCGCGCCTTCGCACTACACGCTGTGGCCAGCCACCCCCGGGATTCGGAGCCGCAAACCGCATGCCGCCTTTCCGCAGCCACCCCTTCGATGACGACAAGCTGCACGAGGAATGCGGCGTCTTCGGGGTGATCGGCGTGGATGAGGCCGCGAACTTTGTCGCCCTCGGCCTGCACGCCCTGCAGCACCGGGGGCAAGAGGCAGGCGGCATCGTCGCCCACCACCCCGACCACGGCTTCAACTCGGCCCGCCGCTTCGGCTATGTCCGCGACAACTTCACCAATGCCGACGTGATGAAGACGCTGCCGGGGTCGCTGGCCATCGGGCATGTCCGCTATTCCACCGCCGGGTCCAAGGGCGCGACCGCGATCCGCGACGTGCAGCCGTTCTTCGGCGAGTTCTCGATGGGCGGCGCGGCCATCGCCCACAACGGCAACCTGACGAACGCCGCCCAGTTGCGCCGCGAACTGATCGAGCGGGGGTCGATCTTCCAGTCCTCGTCGGACAGCGAATGCATCATCCACCTGATGGCGCGGTCGATCCAGAAGACGATCCCCGAACGCATCAAGGACGCGCTCCGCCGGGTCGAGGGGGCGTTCTCCATCGTCGCCATGACGCGGACGAAACTGATCGGCGTGCGCGATGCGCTTGGCGTCCGCCCCCTGGTCCTGGGCCGCGTCGGCGAAGAGGGCTGGGTGCTGGCCTCCGAGACCTGCGCGCTCGACATCATCGGGGCCGAGTTCCTGCGCGAGATCGAACCCGGCGAGATGGTGGTGATCGAGCAAGGGAAGCTTGCCAGCTTCCGGCCCTTCGGCCCCTCGACGGGCCGCTTCTGCATCTTCGAGCACGTCTATTTCAGCCGCCCCGATTCGATCCTGGGTGGCCGGTCGGTCTATGAGACCCGCCACCAGATCGGCGTGGAACTGGCGCGCGAAGCCCCCGTGGACGCCGACCTCGTCTGCCCCGTGCCCGACAGCGGCACCCCCGCCGCCATCGGCTACAGCCACGAATCCGGCATCCCCTTCGCCTTCGGCATCATCCGCAACCAGTACGTGGGCCGCACCTTCATCGAACCGACCGAGCATATCCGCAACATGGGCGTCCGGCTGAAGCTGAACGTCAACCGCGCGCTGATCAAGGGCAAGCGCGTGGTGCTGGTCGACGACAGCGTCGTGCGCGGCACCACGTCGCGCAAGATCAAGGACATGATCCTCGAGGCCGGGGCCGCCGAGGTGCACTTCCGCATCGCATCGCCTCCCACCGCCTGGCCCTGCTTCTACGGCGTGGACACGCCCGAACGCTCGAAACTCTTGGCCGCAAACATGTCCGAGTCCGAGATGCAGGACTGGATCGGCGTGGACTCGCTTCGCTTCATCTCCCTCGACGGCCTCTATCGCGCCGCCGGCGAGGCGGGCGGGCGCGACGCCGCAGCACCGAAGTACTGCGACGCCTGTTTCAGCGGCGAATACCCCATCGCCCCCTCGGACATGATCGAGAAGGGGTTCGAGATGAAGGCCGCGGCGGAATGAGGGCCGCACCGCGGGGCGGCAATCGGCAGTCCGCCGATGTATCCTGACCCGCTGGGAAACCTGCCACGGCATGTCGAGACACCCACCACGTCGGGTGCCGGACCATCGACACTGCTCACCGTCATCGGCTTTCTGTGGGCCGCCGTCTTCTTCGCCGGATTCTGGGTGTTCGATGCCCTCGAAGGAATCACGCAGCGGAACACGTCCGCCTGGATGGCCAAGATGTGGGGGCTTTTCGGTCCACAGGTGATCTTGGGGATCACCGTGATGATGAGCGGCCGCTACAATCCGTGGCCGCTTCGCGCGGTCTTCATTGTGGCGACGCTCGGCACCGGCACCTTGGGTGTTGCAGCCTCGACCGGAATGTCCAGCGAGAGGGCTCTTGTGCCGTTGATCGTGACGTCCACCGGTATCGCCCTGATCCCGCAGCTTTTTTCCTGGTGGCTGCGGCCCCGCCAGCCACCCGGTCGCAAGGAAGGGATCGATGCCTGACGCGGTCGATGCCTATCTCGTCCGCCTGCCCGACGACCAGCACGTCGCCCTGACCGCCCTGCGCGAAACGCTGCGCAGCCTGCTGCCCGGCCACGTCGAGTGCCTGTCCTACGCCATGCCCGGCTTCCGCGCGCCCGGACCGAAGGGGCGTATGGTCGCGGGCTACGCCGCCTTCGCCCGCCACCTCGGCCTCTACCCCCATTCCGGCAGCGTCATCCCGGCCCTGCAGACCGACTGCGCAGGCTGGAAGACCTCGAAAAGCGGCATCCTCTTCACCCTCGACCACCCGCTGCCCGCCGCCCTTGTCGAACGCATCGTCCGCGCGCGGCAGGCCGAGATCGCCGCCTCGGGGCGCTGACCTGCCCTTGCCCCTTCATCTGTTCCCAAATATCCCACGGGGGCAAGCCGATGGTTTCGCCACCGGTTCGAGAAACCAGAGGCAGGGGGGTGTGAAACCCGCCGGTCCTGCCCCGGCCACAAGGACCGCCCGCATGCCCCCGAAGATCGCCCTCGTCACCGGAGCCTCGCGCGGCCTTGGCGCGGCAATGGCCGAAACCCTGGCCGCGCGCGGCTGGCATGTGGTGGCACTGGCCCGCACCGTGGGGGGCCTCGAAGACATCGACGACCGCGTCCGCGCGCTGAAACTCCCCGGCACGGGGGCGCTGACGCTGGCACCAATGGACATCACCAACGACGACGCGATGCGGCATCTCTGCCGGTCCGTGCATGACCGCTGGGGCGGTCTTGGCCTCTGGGTCCATGCCGCCATCCACGCGGCCCCGCTGGCCCCGGCGGGCTCGCTCGACGCGCGCGACTGGGACCGCTCGCTGGCGATCAACGCCCGCGCCACGGGCAGCCTGATCCCGATGGTCGAACCCCTGCTGCGGGCGCATCAGGGCACTGCGCTGTTCCTCGACGATCCCCGCGCGGGCGAAAAGTTCTTCGGGGCCTATGGGGCCACCAAGGCCGCGCAGATCGCCCTTGCGCGCAGCTGGGCCGCCGAGACCGCCCGCACCGGCCCCCGCGTGGTGATCGCGACCCCGGCCCCGATGCCCACCGCCACCCGCGCCCGGTTCTTCCCGGGCGAGGACCGCAGCCGCCTTGCCGATCCGCGCGACGAGGCGCAGCGCATCCTCACATCGCTGTGATCAGGCGCGCCCTGCCGCACAGTCACCCCTGCACCGGCGCGGATGGACATGGGTCCGGCGTCCGCTAGCTTTGCAGCATCCCGCCAAGGAGCGCGCCAATGACCGACACCCCCTATACCCCGCCGAAAGTCTGGACCTGGACCCAGCCCAACGGCGGCCAGTTCGCCAGCACCAACCGCCCCGTCGCAGGGCCGACCCACGACGCGCCCCTGCCCGTCGGCCGCCATCCGCTGCAACTCTACTCGCTGGCCACGCCGAACGGGGTGAAGGTCACCGTGATGCTGGAAGAGTTGCTGGCGGCGGGCCATGCCGGGGCCGACTACGACGCCTGGCGCATCGACATCGGCCAGGGTGACCAGTTCGGATCGGGCTTTGTGGGCGTGAACCCGAACTCGAAGATCCCCGCCCTGATGGATCATTCGACCACACCACCCACGCGGGTCTTCGAATCGGCCTCGATCCTGCTGTACCTGGCCGAAAAGTTCGGGGCCTTCCTGCCGACCGACCCCGCCGGGCGCACCGAGACGCTGAACTGGCTGTTCTGGCAGATGGGGTCCGCCCCCTATCTGGGCGGCGGGTTCGGGCATTTCTACAAATACGCGCCCTTCAAGATCGAATACGCCATCGACCGCTTCACGATGGAGACGAAACGCCAGCTTGACGTGCTCGACCGCCGCCTGGCCGACAGCGCCTACCTGGGCGGCGACAGCTATTCCATCGCCGACATCGCGGTCTGGCCCTGGTACGGCTCGCTTGTGCTGAACGGCGTCTACGAGGCGGCCGAATTCCTGGACGCAGGCAGCTACACCCATGTCGTCCGCTGGGCCAAGGGCATCGAGGCCCGGCCCGCCGTCGCGCGTGGCCGCATGGTCAACCGCAGCTGGGGGCCGCCCGAGGGGCAACTGCACGAACGCCACGACGCCAGCGACTTCGCGCTGCGGACGCAAGACAAGCTGGCACCGTCAGACCCGGCGTGACCGGCAGGACCGGGGGGTTTCACACCCCCCGGATCCCCCGTGGGATATTTCAGGACAGAAGAAAGGAAAGGGTCAGGTCAGCCGTGCCGGAAACCCGTCGGCGCGAAGATCGGTGCCGAGCAGGTCTTCCAGCATTTTCGCGATCATCGGCGGCAAGTGCGATTCGGGTATCGGTATCGGCTCGTTCTTCAGAGGTTCAGGCATCCATAGATGCAGCTAAGTGAGCCTACCGCTTGCCAAAGTCCATATTCTTTGATGCAGCCTCTGACGCCATTTCTGTCTTTTGCTTTCTTGAGGCAATCGCGGAGCGGACCAACGGAAGTTACAATTCCTGCGAGGCAGCCCGCGAGACACACGCCAGCAACAACATGTTGCGACGTAATCGCCAATGAGAACCGACCGTCGTGCTCTTTCACATGCCATCTTGCCTCGGCTGCAACCTCGCCAAATTGCGACCGCCTGATGGTGATACGAAACTCATCGGGTTCATTCGCGTTCTCGGTGAACGACACCTCCAGATTTGCGACTGTGCTTCCGTCAATCGACAGGTCGATAGTCTTGACAAAACTCATCTGTCCCTCCCTACTTCATGCATTTGACGAAGAGCTTATCATGAAGCGCACCCGTTCCCAAAGGACAGCGGCACGCCATACCTCTTTCTTGCATGAGCAACTTGACTTCCCTGGCGCGAAAACCTCACTCCAGCCGCGCCGGGAACCCTTCCGCGCGCAAATCCGTGCCCAGCAGGTCCTCCAGCAGTTTCGCGATCATCGGCGACTGGGCCTGCCCGCCATAGGCCGCCTTCGCCGCGACATAGGTCTGCTGCGTGACCGAAGCCAGATCGAGCGGCACGCCGAATTCGCGCCCGAAGCCCAGGGCAAAGCCGAGGTCCTTGAGCGCCAGGTCGATGTTGAAGGCGATGTCGTAGCTGCCGTTCAGGATCAGCGCGCCTTCGGTCTCATGCACGAAACTGGTCCCGGACGAGGCGGCGATGGCGTGCCAGGCCTGGCCGAGGTCAAGGCCTCCCCGCTTGGCCAGCATCAGCGCCTCGGCACTGGCCTTGAGGTGGATGAAGGCCAGCATGTTGGTGATCACCTTGATCACCGCCGCCGACCCCAAAGGCCCCATGTGGAAGATGCGGTTGCCCATGGCCTGCATCGCGGGCTTGTGCAGGGCGAACAGATCGGCCTCGCCCCCGGCCAGCATGGTGATCTGGCCCTTGGCCGCCAGGTGGACGCCCCCGGTGACGGGCAGTTCCATCGTGCGGATGCCGTGCTCTGCCGCCAGCGCCGCCAGCCGCAGCACCTCGTCCCGCCCCAGCGTCGACATCTCGATCCAGGTGGCACCGGGGCGCATCGCGGGCAGGATGTCGCGCAGCACCCGTTCCGACACGGCGGGCGAGGGCAGGCAGGTGATGACGTGGTCGACCGCCCCGGCCAGGGCCACGGCACTGCTGGCCCGCGTGGCACCATGGGCGACCAGCGGATCGGCCAGGGCGGGGTTCAGGTCGTGGACCATCACCTCGAACCCCGCCTTCAGCAGGCACCCCGCGCAGTTCGCGCCCAGGTTGCCTAGGCCGATATAGCCGTAATCCATGAAAGCCTCGCTCGTGTGGCACGGGCAGGACCGGGGGTTTCACACCCCCGGACCCCCGTGGGATACTTGGGAACAGATGAAGGGCAGGACGCGCGCGTCAGGCCCCCCAGCCGACGATGCCCTTGACCTCGCAGAAGTCATGGATCGCCCAGTCGGCATACTCGCGCCCGTTGCCCGACTGCTTGTAGCCGCCGAAGGGGGCGAAGGTGTCCCAGGCGGGGTAGTTCAGGTTCACCGTGCCCGCCCGCAGGCGGCGCGCGATCGGCTGCGCCTCGTCCACCGGCCCGGCGATATAGGCGGCCAGGCCATAGGGCGAGTCGTTGGCGATCTCGACCGCGTGGTCGACGTCGTCATAGGGCAGGATGGCCAGCACCGGGCCGAAGATTTCCTCGCGCGCGATGGTCATGTCGTTGGTGACGCCTCCGAACACCGTGGGCCGCACGAACCAGCCGCGGTTCAGGCCCGCCGGACGGCCAAGACCGCCGCAGACCAGGTGCGACCCCTCGTCGATGCCCCTGGCGATCAGGCCCTGCACCTTGTCGTAGTGCATCTTCGACACCAGCGGCCCCATCGTGGTGGCCGCATCGCGCGGATCGCCCGCGACCACGGCCTCGGCCGCCGCCGCCGCGATGGCCAGCGCCGCGTCATGCTGGCTGCGGTGCACCAGCATCCGGGTCGGCGCGTCGCAGGACTGGCCAGTGTTGGCGAAACAGGCCTCTGCCCCGGTGCGCACGGCGGCCTCGAGATCGGCCGATTTCAGGATGATGTTCGGCGACTTGCCGCCCATTTCCTGCGCCACGCGCTTGGCCGTCGCCGCCGCCGCCGCCGCGATGGCGGTGCCGGCACGGGTCGAACCGGTGAAGCTGACCATGTCGACCTCGGGGTGGACCGACATGCGCGCGCCAACCTCGGGGCCCGTCCCGTTCACCAGGTTGAACACGCCCGCCGGAACCCCCGCCGCATGGCAGACCTCGGCGAACAGCACACCCGACAGCGGTGCTATCTCGGACGGCTTCAGCACCATGGTGCAGCCCGCGATGATCGCCGGTGCCACCTTGCAGGCGATCTGGTTCATCGGCCAGTTCCACGGCGTGATCAGCGCGCAGACGCCGACCCCTTCATGCACGATGCGGGTGGTGCCGCGCATGGACTCCCATTCCATGTCGCGGGCGGCCTTGATGGTGCTTTCGATATGCACCTGGCCCGCCCAGGCCTGCGCGCCGCGCGCCCATTCGATGGGCGCGCCCATCTCGGTGGACATCGCCTGCGCGAAATCCTCATACCGCGCGTTGTATGCGTCGAGGATGCGCTGGACCAATGCGATGCGGTCGGCCACCGGGGTCACCGTCCAGGCGTCAAAGGCCGCGCGGGCCGCCATGATCGCGGCGTCGATATCCTCGGTGTTGCCAAGCGCCACCTCGGCCACGATTTCCTCGGTCGCCGGGTTCTCGACGCCCATGCGGTTCCGTGACTTGGGCTCGACCCAGGCCCCGTTGATGTAGAACTTGGTCATGTTGGCGGGGATCATCGGCAGGACCTCACTGGAAGTGGATGTTGTATTTCGCGCGGATGGCGCGGTCGATGTCGGGATCGACACGACAACCGGCCTTCGACAGGATATCATTCTTGCGGGCAATCGCCGCGTCAAGCAACAGCGGTTTGCCCGCTTCGTTCCATTCCTTGGGGCTCATCCGGTTGGCGGATTTGGGATAGATATACTCGGTCTGCATCAGCTTCAGCGTCTGGTCCGACCCGAGGTAGTGGCCGGGGCCGCCCAGGCAGACCTGCTTCATCGCGTCCAGGCTGGTGGTGTCCGGGGTCACGTCGATGCCCCGCACCAGCCGCATCGCCTGGCCCAGAAGGTCATCGCCCAGCACCAGGCTTTCCAGGCAGAACCCCAGCAGCGAGGCATGCATGCCGACCGCCTCGTAGCACATGTTGAGGCCCGCAAGACCGGCAAGGGCGTTGGTGATGCCCTGCTCCCACCCGGCCTGCATGTCGGGCAGCTTGCTGTCGCTGATTCCCGATGCCGCCCCGCCCGGCAGGTCGTAGAAGCGGTGCATCTGCGCGCAGCCTGCCGTCAGCAGGGCCTGCTCGGCGGACCCCCCCGACATGGCCCCGGTGCGCAGGTCGGACACGAAGGGCCAGGTGCCGAAGATCGCAGGCGCACCGGGCTTGATCGCGTTGACATAGACCACGCCCGCCAGACATTCCGCCACCGCCTGCACGATGGTCAGCGCGATGGGGGCGGGGGCGGTGGCCCCGGCCTGCCCGGCAGACAGCAGCAGCATCGGCATCCCCCGGCGGATGCAATCCTCCATGGTGATGCAGCTTTCCTCGGCGAACTTCATCGGCGGCACGACAAAGCAGTTGGAATTGCTGACAAAGGGCCGCTCCAGCCACTTCTCCTCGCCGCCCGCCACCATGTGGATCAGGTCGAAGCAGTCGGCGACGTGGGCCGGGTCGCTGAACGAGGTGCCGACATGCTTGGTCGTGCCCGCGAGCGAGCCGTACAGGGTGTTCAGGTCCATGTCGCGGTTGTCGACCACGTCACGGCACACCATGGTGCGCTGGTAGAAGTGGATGTTGTCCAGGTTGTCGACCAGCCGCGCCGCATCGTGCAGGTCCTGCGCGGTCGATTCGCGGTAGTCCAGCGTCACCGGATCGACGATATGCACCGCCGCGCCGGCCGTGCCGAAATGCACGTTGGTGCCCGAAAGGTGCAGGTCGTGCTTCGGGTCGCGCGCGTGCAGGGTGATGTTGCGCGCGGCGATGGCCAGCATGTCCTCGACCAGCGCGCGGGGGAACCGGATGCGCCCGTCGTCGCCCTGGATCGCCCCCGCCCCGGTCAGCAGGGCGACGCCCGATGGCGGGGCCTGGCTCAGCCCGATCTGTTCCAGCGCGTCCAGTGCCGCCGCATGGATCTGCTGGACGGACGCCTCGCTCAGCGGCTTGTACTGCCCGCCGGGCATTCCGCCCCGCACGGGGCGCACATCCTCGGCCAGGGGGGCCGAGCGCAGCGCCACCCGCGCCGCCCTGCCACCGGGCCTGCGCGCCCGTGCCGGTTCGCAGGTCTCGCCAATCGCCGCAACATCGGTCATGTCCGTGCCCCGCTTGCCAAAAGTGCATCTATGTCGTCGCCCGAAGCCGCGCCCTTCAGCGCGTCGAACGTCCCGTCCCGCAGCATCCCCGTCAGCGCATCGCGGATCGCCGCATGCGCCACCCGCGCGATCTGCGACCCGGTGGAAATCCGCCGCACCCCCATCGCCGCCATCTCGGCCACGGTCAGCGCCTTGAGCGGCCCCGCCGCCAGCGCATTGACCGGGGCCGTGACCGAGGCCAGCACCCGCGCCAGTTCCGCCCGCCCCGGCGGCACCGGCAGGTACAGAAGGTCCGCGCCTGCGTCCTGAAACGCCCGCAGCCGCCGGATGCCCTCGTCGAGGCCATAGGTCCCGTTCATCACGCCATCGGCCCGCGCACACAGCACGAAGGGCCTCCCCAGACCGCGCGCCGCTCCGACGGCTGCGCGGATGCGCTCAACTGCAGGCGCAAAGTCATACGACGGCGCGCCCGCCACCGGGATCGTATCCTCGATGGAACAGCCCGACAGCCCCGCCTCGGCGGCCAGCCGGATCGTCTCGGCCACCCCGTCCGGGTCATCGGCAAAGCCGTTCTCGAAATCGCCCGACACCGGCAGCGCCGTCGCCGCCACGATCATCTCGGCATGGGCCAGCGCCTCGTCGCGGGTCACGGCCATGTCGGCGCGCCCCAGCGTGAAGGCATGCGCGGCTGAGCTTGTCGCCAGCGCCCTGGCCCCCAGGCCCGCGCACATCCGCGCCGACCCCGCATCCCAGGGGTTCGGGATGACGAAACAGCCCGCCCCATGCAGGTCGTGGAAATCCTGATGCCGTGTCATGCCCGCACCCTTTCCGATTTCGGATCATACATCGGCTGCAGCGACACGATGGCCCGGTGCCGCACCCCCGCCACCTCGACCTCATAGGCCGAGGCCAGCACCTCGGCCTCGGACTGCCCCGCGCAGGGCACATAGCCCATGCCGACGGCCCCCCCCAGGTGATGCCCGTAGTTCCCCGATGTCACCGGCCCCACGATCCGCCCGTCCCTGACCAGTGCCTCGTTGTGGAACAGCAGCGGCGCGGGGTCTTCCAGCCGCACCTGCACCATGCGGCGCGACAGCCCCGCCTGTTCCTTCCGCAGCACCGCGTCCCGCCCGATGAAGCCCTGCTTCTTGCGGCTGACGGTGAAGCCCAGCCCCGCCTCCAGCACATGGTCCTCGTCGGTGATGTCGTGGCCCCAATGCCGATAGGCCTTCTCGATCCGGCAACTGTCCAGCGTGTGCAGCCCGCACAGCACCAGCTTGCCCTCGCCCGCCTCTTCCAGCGCCTCGAACACATGGGCGGCCTGGTCGGCCGACACATACAGCTCCCACCCCAGTTCGCCCACATAGGTGACGCGGTGCGCGCGGGCGAGGCCCATGCCCACCTCGATCTCGCGCGCCACCCCGAAGGGATGCGCGGCATTCGACAGGTCGTCGGGCGTCACCCGCGCCAGCAGGTCGCGCGATCCCGGCCCCATGACGCACAGCACGGCCTCGGCGGCGGTCACGTCGGTGACGACGGCAAAATCCTCGCCCAGATGCCGCCGCAGCCAGGCCAGGTTGCGCGTCAGCGTGGCCCCCGGCACCACCAAGAGATAGGCCGTCTCGGACAGCCGCGTGACCGTCAGGTCGGCCTCGATCCCGCCCCGGTCGTTCAGCAGCATGGTATAGACGATGCGCCCCACCGCCACATCGACCTGCGCCGAACAGATGCGGTTGAGGAACGCACAGGCATCCCGCCCCTCGACCCGGATCTTGCCGAAACTGGTCATGTCGAACAGCCCGACCCCCGTTCGCACCGCCAGATGCTCGGCCTTCTGGTTGTCGAACCAGTTCTGCCGCCCCCAGGAATAGCGGTACTCCCGCTCCTGCCCCGGTCGAGCGAACCAGTTCGCCCGCTCCCATCCCGCCGCCTCTCCGAACACCGCACCGCGCGCCTTGAGATGCTCGTGCAGCGGCGACCGACGCACGCCCCGCGCCGTGGCGAACTGGCGATAGGGGAAATGGTCGGCGTAAAGCAGCCCCAGCGTTTCCGTCACCCGTTCCTTCAGATAGCGGCGGTTGCGCTGGAACGGCTGCGCGCGGCGGATGTCCACCTCCCACAGGTCGAACGGGGCCTCGCCTTCGGTGATCCAGTGCGCCAGCGCCATGCCCGCCCCCCCGGACCCCGCGATCCCGACCGAGTTGTAACCGGCGGCGATCCAGTAGCCGCCAAGCTCGGGGGCCTCGCCCAGATAGTAGCGGTCGTCGGGCGTGAAACTTTCCGGCCCGTTGAAGAACGTGTGGATTCCGGCGGTCTGGAACAGCGGCAGCCGGTTCATCGCGTTTTCCAGGATCGGGGTGAAATGCTCCCAATCCTCGGGCAGGGTGTCGAACATGAAATCGTCGCGGATGCCCTGCATCCCCCAGGGTTTGGCGACGGGTTCAAAGGCCCCCACCATCATCTTGCCCGCATCCGACTTGTAATAGGTGCACTCGTCCGGCACCCGCAGCACCGGCAGGTGGCCCAGCCCCTCGACCGGCTCGGTGATCAGGTAGAAATGCTCGCAGGCGTGCAGCGGCAGCGTGACGCCCGATTGCGCCGCCAGGTCCCGCCCCCACCTGCCGCCGCAGTTCACCACGACATCACAGGCGATGTGCCCCGGCCCTGTGGCACCCACATAGTCGACCCCGGTCACCCGGCCCCCTGCACGGGTCACACCCGTCACCTTGGTGTGCTCGAAGATCTTCGCCCCCGCCATCCGTGCGCCCTTGGCCAGCGCCATGGCGATGTTGGCCGGGTCGCACTGCCCGTCCAGCGGCAGCGCCACCGCGCCCACCACGCCGTCGATGTTCAGGTGCGGATAGCGCGCCTTGGCCTCGGCCGGGCTGATCTCGTGCACCTCGACGTCAAAGATGCGCGCCACCGTGGCCTGGCGCAGCAACTCCTCGTGCCGGGCCGCCGTCAGCGCCACCGAGATGCTGCCGACCTGCCGCATCCCCGTCTCGACCCCGGTCTCGGCGGCCAGCCGCACATAGAGGTCTGCCGAATACTTCGCCAGCCGCGTCATGTTGGCGCTGCCGCGCAACTGCCCGATCAGCCCCGCCGCATGCCAGGTTGTGCCGCTGGTCAACTGCTTGCGCTCCAGCAGCACCACATCCGTCCAGCCCGCCTGGGCCAGGTGATAGGCCACCGAAGCGCCCGACACGCCACCCCCGATGACGACGGCGCGGGCGTGGGATGGAATGGTCATGGCGCAATCTCCGGCGGAATCAGGACCAGCTTGCCGGGATGGTGCCCGGCCACAAGATCGGCCTGCGCAATCGCGATGTCGCGCAGGGGATAGGTCTTCGACACCAGCGGGCGCAGCGCCCCCGCGTTGATCAGCCCGACCAGTTCGGCGAACCCCTGCGCGGACTGGTTGGTGCAGCCATACAGCGTCAGGTCCTTGAGGTAGATCACCCGCAGGTCGCCCCGGACCTCCGCCCCGCCGACGGCCCCCGCCACCGCATAGCGCCCCCCCGGCCGCAGCGCATCCAGCCGTGCCGCCCACCCCGGCCCGCCGACAAGGTCGATCACCACGTCAAAGCTGTCGGGGGCCGGGGCCGCGTCGCGGTCCAGCACCATCGCCCCCTGGGCCAGAACCGCCGCCGCCTTGGCCGCCGAACATTGCCCCGTCAACCGCGCCCCCCGCAACAGCGCCAGCTGCACAGCCGCCAGCCCCACCCCGCCCGAGGCCCCCGCGACCAGCACATCGTCCCCCGGCCCCACGCCCGCGCGCACCGCCATGTTGTTGGCAGTGCCATAGGCGCAGGGCACAGCCCCCATCTCGACATCCGTCAGGGGCGAGGCGCTGACATCATGCAGGTACCGCGCGGGCACCACGCAGAACTGCGCGAACGCGCCGTCATACTCCGATCCGATCACGTTGATCGCCATCGGGTTGCCGGGCACGGGTTCGGGCTGGCAGGTGGCGCAGATCACCCGCGCGCCGATGGCCGGCGCGGTCACGCCCGGCCCGTGCGCCACCACGCGCCCGCACAGGTCGGCCCCCTGGATGCGCGGCAGCGCCATTGCCCCGGCCCATCCGCCCTGCCCGTCCGCCGCATACCAGCCCGTGCGCGTGTTCACGTCCGTCATGTTCACGCCCGCCGCCAGCACCCGCACCAGCGCCTCGCCCGGCCCCGGTTGCGGCACGGGCACATCGTCGCGCCAGCGCAGCGCCTCGGGCCCGCCATGCGCCACCAGTTGCACCGCCGCCATGAACCGGGGCACCGTCACCCCCGCAACCGCGCGTTGCCCGCGTCCCAGGCCGCGCCCGGCAGCACCTCGGCCCCCAGCCGCGTTCCGAACGCCTCGACCTCCAGCGTCGTCCCCGGCACCGCAAGGTCCGCCGCAACCATGCCCAGCGCCACCACATGCCCCGCCCGGTACCCCATCGCGGCACTTGTCACTTCGCCCACGATGCGGCCCCCGGACCAGAGGTTCGCCATGTACGGCGGATCGCAGTCCCCCGTCTCGACCCGCAGCGACACGAACCGCTTGGCCACCCCGCGCTGCTTTTCCGCCAGAAGGGCTGCCTTGCCGGGAAAGTCGTGACCCCAGTCGATGAAGCGTTCCAGCCCCCCCTCCAGCAGCGAATAATCCGTGGACAGATCGCCCTTCCACGCCCGATAGCCCTTTTCGATCCGCAGCGCATTCAGCGCCTTCATGCCGAACGGCACCGCGCCGCGCGCCAGCAGTGCGTCCAGGATCGTCGCCGCATCGGCCCGGTCGCAATGCACCTCCCACCCCAGTTCGCCGGCAAAGGACACCCGCAACAGCGCCACGTCGCAGCCCGCGACCCGCGCCTGATACTGCACCGACAGCCAGGGCAGCGTCAGGTCCGCCTCGGCGATCCCTGCCAGCAGGTCGCGCGCCCGGGGGCCGGTCACGACGAAGCAGTGGATGCGGTCCGACCAATCCTCCAGCACCACCCCCTCGGGCAGCCCCCGGCGCAGCACATCCGCGTCATGGCCCTGCGCCACGGCGGCGGTGATCACGCCCACATCCTCGTCGCTGAACGGCAGGCACGTCATCTCGGTGACGATCCGCCCCCGCGCATCGGCAAAGTACAAAAGCCCCGTCCGCCCCGGGTTCGGCAGGCGCGAGGCGGTCAGCCCCGCCAGATGCGCCCGCGCCCCCGGCCCTGACAGCCGCAGCCGGGTGAAGCCGGGCAGGTCCAGCACCCCCACCCCGTCGCGCACCGCCGCGCATTCCGCCGCAATCCGCGCCTCCCACGGCCCCACCCGGCCCCAGGTCTGTGCCGCCTCCCACGACGTGTCATCGCCCGGCCCCGCGTACCACTCCGCCCGCTCCCAGCCGTTGTAGGGGGCCATCACCGCCCCCAGGGTGCGCAGCCGGTCATGGACGGGCGACAGCTTGCGGTCCGGGGCGGCAGGCCACCGCGCCATCGGGAAATGCATCCCGTACTCGTGGCCATAGACCTCCGACCCCTTGGCGACGCAATAGTCCTTGTCCTCGAACCCGGTGAACCGGCGCGGGTCGCAGGACCACATGTCCCATTCCGTCCCGCCTTGGGTCACCCATTCCGCCAGCACCTTGCCCGCCCCCCCGGCCTGGCAGATGCCGAACGTGAACACGCAGGCCTCGAACGCATTCGGCACCCGCGGCATCGGCCCGATCAGCGGGTTGCCGTCGGGGGTGTAGGGGATCGGCCCATTGATCACCTTGGTCAGCTGGGCCTTCTCCAGCAGCGGCACGCGCGCCATGGCGTCGGCGATGTACCATTCCAGCCGCTCCAGATCGTCGGGGAACAGCTGGAAACTGAAATCCTCGGGGAACGGATCGTCCGGTGTCGCCCAATGCGCCCGACAGTTCCGCTCGTAGGGCCCCAGGTTGAACCCGTTCTTCTCCTGCCGCAGGTAATAGCTCGAATCGACGTCGCGCAGCAGCGGCAGCTTGCCGCCCGTCGCGGCGCTGTAGGCGGCAACCTCGGGGATCGTGTCGAACAGCATGTACTGGTGGCTCATCACCACCATCGGCAGGTTGCGCCCGAACATCGCGCCCACCTGCCGCGCGTAATACCCCGCCGCGTTCACCACCACCTCGCAGCGCACCTCGCCCTTCGGCGTCGCCAGAACCCACTCGCCCCCCGCGCGCCGCACGCCCGTCACCGGACAGAACCGCTCGATCCGCGCGCCCATCGCCCGCGCCCCCTTGGCCAGCGCCTGCGTCAGTTGCGCCGGGTCGATGTCGCCGTCATAGGGGTCGTACAGCGCGCCGGTCAGGTCGTGGGTCTCGACGAACGGGTACCTGGCGCGCAACTCCTCCGGTCCCAGGATGTCCAGGTCCATGCCCTGATACCGCCCCATCCCCACCACGCGGCGGAACTCCATCAGCCGCTCGGCGCTGTGCCCCAGCCGCACCGACCCGGTGACATGGTAGTTCATCGGATAGTCGACCTCGGCCCCCAGGCCCCGGTACAGCCCCGCCGAATAGCGCTGCATGTTCATGATCGACCAGCTCGCCGAAAACGTCGGCACGTTGCCCGCCGCGTGCCAGGTGCTTCCGGCGGTCAGCTCGTTCTTCTCCAAGAGCAGCGCATCGGTCCAGCCTGCGCGCGCCAGATGATACAGGCACGACGCCCCCACCGCGCCGCCCCCGATCACCACCACCCGCGCATGCCCCGGCAGATCACCCATCGTCCCATTCCCCTTCGCTTCGCGCGGTCATTCTCTGCTGTCCCGCGCCCACTTTCAATTCGACCCAACCTGCGCTATTGATCGAACAATCCGATCACTTGCCATTCACCTGTTCCCAAGTATCCCGGGGGTCCGGGGGCCGACCCCCGGTCCGACGGAACGCGACAGATGCAACCCGACCAGATCGCCACCTTCCTCGATCTCTGCGACACCCGCAGCTTCCACCGCAGCGCGGAACGCCTCGGCGTCACCCAGTCCACCGTCTCGGCCCGCATCGCGGCGCTCGAGGCCTCGCTCGGCACAGCACTGTTCAACCGCTCGCGCGCAGGGGCGCTGCTGACGACCGAGGGGCTGAAGTTCGTGCCCCACGCCCGCGCCCTGCGACATGCCATGGCCGAGGCGCGCCGGTCGGTCACGCCCACCGGCGAATCCGCCCTGACCCTGCGCATCGGCATCCAGACCGACCTTGCCGCCTATCGCCTCGGCGACTGGGTCCAGGGGTTCCGCCGCGCGCTGCCGGCCTGCGCCTTCTATGTCGAGCCCGACTTCTCGGCCCAGATGTGCACCGACCTCGCCGAAGGAAAGCTCGACTTCGCCGTGCTCTACACCCCCCACCCGGCCCCGGACCTGCACTTCACCACGCTGGGCGAGGCGCGCCACCGGCTGGTGTCTTCGACGCCCGCGCGCATGGCCGACCTCGCGCCCGAGGCGCTGATCCGCGCCAACTATGCCCCCGCCTTCGCCCTGACGCAGGGCACGGCCCTGCCCCGGATCGCCGAGGCCCCGCTCGCCTCGGGCCAGTCTGCCGCGATCCTGTCGCTGCTGGCGTCCCTCGGCGGCGCGGCCTATGTGCCCGAAGACGCCCTGCCCCTGTTGCCGGACGGCTTTTCGGTGGTCCCCGACGCGCCCGTCATCGGCCAGCCGGTCCACGCGGCCACCCACCTGCGCCACCGCACGCAACCGATGCACCGGGCGCTTCTGCGCATCATGCAGCGCCAGTTCGGGCGCTGATATGGGCAGACATGATCACAGGGTGGTCCGCATCCGCCACCCCGGCGCATGCGCCAGACGCACCCAGGTGACCGGCCCCGCAGCGGTGCGCGTGACCCGCTCGGTCACGAACAGCGCAGCCCCGATCGCGCAGTCCAGATGCCCTGCCTCTCCGGCCCCCGCAGGTTCGGCGGAAAACACGATCTCGCCCGTCGCATAGGGCACCGTCTGCAACAGCCACTCGTTCACCGTGATCCGCATCAGGTCCGGCAGCGGCCCCGGCACAGCACCCAGGTTCAACCACCGGGTTTCCAGCGCGTGCGGGCGGCCATCGGCGCGGTGCAGGGTGTCGATGTGCAGCAGGCGGACATCCGGCATCAGCATCAGGGCACGCAGCACATGATCCGGGGCCTCCTCTTCGCGTAATGTCAGAATTTGAAAGCTATGTGCCTGATCCAGGGCCTCGACCTGTTCCCGAATGACAGGAATCGACAAGACAGCCCGGCGCGCGGCCCCCTGGGCCACGCGCGTCCCGGCCTTGCGCCGCCGCTCGACCAGCCCCGACCCGGCAAGGTCGCGCAGCGCCCGGTTCACCGTCGCCCGCGCCACGCCGTAACTTGCCGCCAGCGCCTCTTCGCCGGGGATCAGCGCCCCCGGAACCCATTCGCGCGCCGCGATCCGGGCGCGCACATCGTCGCGAATCGCCTGCCAGCCGGTCACATGACCCCCCGCAGCCGCGCCATGACCTTGCGGAAGGCCGCTTCGACAGCCGCGCGCGCGACATGCCGGCCGCCCTGCACGACATGCCGCCCCGCGCTCCAGGTATCGGTCACAACCGATTGTGATGTCGCGAAAATCCACGAATCGAGCAGGTCATCCCCGACCCGCCCCTCCAGCGCCAGCGACCCCGCATCCAGCGCCACCAGATCGGCCCATTTGCCCGGCGCAATCCCGCCCGAATCCCGACCCGCTGCCTGCGCCCCCCCGGCCAGCACGGCCTCATACAGCGCCCGCCCCGTCGACGCGCCGGGTGCCGCCATCACCGCCCGCCCATGGTCGCGCATCCGCTGGCCGTACTCGAACAGCCGCAACTCTTCCGTCAGCGAAATCAGCACGTTGGAATCCGATCCTACCCCAAACCGCCCGCCCGCCCCGGCAAAGCGCACGCCGTCGAACACCCCATCCCCCAGGTTCCCCTCGGTGATCGGACACAGGCCCGCGACAGCCCCGGTCGCCGCCAGTGCCACCGTCTCTTCCGGCGTCATCTGCGTGGCGTGGATCAGACACCAGCGCGCGTCGATGCCGTGGTCCAGCAGCAATTCCACCGGCCGCCGCCCGTGGAACGCCAGCACCTCGGCGACCTCGGCCTGCTGTTCCGCCGCGTGGATATGCACCGGCGCACCGGGCTGCAGCCCCGCCACCTGGCGCAACGCCCCCGGCGGCACCGCCCGCAGGGAATGCGGCGCGACACCGACGACACCGTCACCTGGCAGTCCCGAAATTCCCTCAAGAACGCCCTGGAACCCCTCAAGATCATTGAAGAACCGCAACTGCCCCCCGGCCAGCGCCCGCCCGTCGCAGCCACCCTGCATGTACAGCACCGGCAGCAGCGTCAGCCCCAACCCCGTCACCCCCGCCGCCGCGACAACCCGCTGCGCCATCTCGGCCCGGTTCGCGTAAGGAACGCCCCCGGACCCATGGTGCAGATAGTGGAACTCGCACACCGCCGCATAACCCGCCTCCGCCATCTCGACCTGCACCATGGCCGCGATGGCCTCGACATCCTCGGGCGTCAGATGCTCCAGGAACCGGTACATCAGCGTCCGCCAGGTCCAGAACGAATCGTCCCCCGTCCCCCGCCGCTCGGTCATCCCCGCCATCGCCCGCTGGAAGGCATGGCTGTGCAGGTTGACGGGGGCGGGCAAGAGCACGCCCACAGGCCTGCCCCCCTCGCCCCCCACCGCGACGATCCGCCCGCCGTCCACCCGCACCGTGACATCGCGCGCCCACCCATCGGGCAGCAGGGCCTGTTCGGCGCGCAGGGCAAATGTCGTCATCACGGCCTCGCTTGACAGAGAGTTATGTATAGACATAATACAGCGAACATCCCCAAAGGCAAGCCCATGTACCTCTTGCACAACGCCACCCTCGCCACCATGACCGACGGCTACGACCTGATCGAGGATGGCATCGTGGCCTACGACTGGGACGGCATCCTCTGGGCGGGGAAACGCGCGGACCTGCCGCGCAAGTATCGAAAGTTCCTGGCCCACGACTGCCATGGCGCGCTGGTCACGCCGGGCCTGATCGACTGTCACAGCCACATCGTCCACGCCGGTCACCGCGCCGCCGAATTCGAGCAGCGGCTGAACGGCGCGAGCTACGCCGAGGTCGCGCAGGCGGGCGGCGGCATCATGTCCACCGTCCGCGCCACGCGCGCGGCCGACGACGAAGCGCTCTGGGACCAATCCCTGATCCGCCTGACCCGCATGTCCGAAACCGGCACCACGACGCTCGAGGTCAAGTCCGGCTACGGGCTGACGCTGACGGACGAATTGCGCCTCTTGCGCGTGGCACGCCGCCTGAACGGCATGTTCGGGGCCACCGTGACCACGACCCACCTCGCCGCCCACGCCATTCCGCCCGAATACGCCGGGCGCCCCGACGCGTACCTCGACGAGGTTGCCATCCCTTCGCTGCAGGCCGCCCATGCCGAGGGGCTGGTCGATGCGGTGGATGCCTTCTGCGAAACCATCGCCTTCACGCCCGCCGAGGTCGAACGCCTGTTCCGGGCCGCCCGGGCGCTGGACCTGCCGGTCAAGCTGCACGCGGAACAGTTGAGCGATCAGGGCGGCGCGGCCCTTGCCGCGCGCTTCGGCGCGCTGTCGGCCGATCACCTCGAGTATCTCTCGCCCGATGGCATCGCCGCCATGGCCGCCGCCGGCACCGTGGCCGTCATCCTGCCGGGGGCCTTCTACACCCTGCGCGAAACGCAAAGCCCGCCCGTTGCCGCGCTGCGGGCGGCGGGCGTGCCGATGGCCGTGGCCACCGACTGCAACCCCGGCTCCTCGCCGATAACCTCGCTGCCGCTTGCCATGAACATGGCCTGCACCCTGTTCCGCATGACCCCGCTCGAGGCGCTGCAGGGCGTGACCGTCCACGCCGCCCGCGCGCTCGGGATGGCGGACCGCGGCCGCATCGCCCCCGGCCAGCGGGCCGACCTCTGCATCTGGGACGCACAGCATCCGGCGGAACTGAGCTACCGGATCGGCACCGACCGCCCCACGAAGATCATCATCAATGGAGGCAAGGGTGCCGACTGAAACCCTGACGCCCGGCGCGACCCCGCTGGTGCAAATCGAACGCCTGTGGCGCACCGGTGCCGCCGCCCGCCTGCACGACAGCGCCCGCCCGGGCGTCGAGGCCGCCGCCGCCGTCATCGCCCGCGCCGCCGCCGGGGGCACGGCCGTCTACGGCGTGAACACCGGCTTCGGCAAGCTCGCTTCGCTCAAGATCGCCCCGGAAGATACCGAAACGCTTCAGAAAAACCTGATCCTCAGCCACGCCTGCGGCGTCGGCCCGGCGATCCCCGACGACATCGCGCGGCTGATGATGGCGCTGAAGCTGCTGTCTCTCGGGCGCGGGGCCTCGGGCGTGCGGTGGGACATCATCGCCCTCTTGCAGGACATGCTCGCGCGCGGCGTGACGCCGGTCATTCCGGCGCAGGGGTCGGTCGGGGCCAGCGGGGATCTTGCCCCCCTCGCCCACATGGCCGCAGCCATGATCGGCCACGGCGAGGCCACCTTTGGCGGCACCCCGATGCCCGGCGCGCAGGCCCTTGCCAAGGCGGGATTGAAACCTGTCACTCTTGGCCCGAAAGAGGGCCTCGCCCTGATCAACGGCACCCAGTTCTCGACCGCCTTCGCCCTGGCCGGGCTGTTCCAGGCCTGGCGCTCTGCCCAGACCGCGCTTGTCGTCTCGGCCATGTCCACCGACGCGATCATGGGCTCAACCGCGCCCCTCCACCCCGACATCCACGCCCTGCGCGGCCACCCGGGACAAACCCTTGCCGCAGCCACACTGCGCGCCCTGCTCGACGGCAGCGAGATTCGCGAAAGCCACCGGACAGGCGACACCCGCGTGCAGGACCCCTACTGCATCCGCTGCCAGCCGCAGGTCACGGGGGCGGCGATGGACGTGCTGCGCATGGCCGCCCGCACGCTCGAGATCGAGGCGAACGCGGCCACCGATAACCCCCTCGTCATGGCCGATGGCCAGATCGTCTCGGGCGGCAACTTCCACGCCGAACCGGTGGGCTTTGCCGCCGACATGATCGCGCTTGCGATCAGCGAGATCGGGGCCATCGCGCAGCGCCGCGTGGCGCTGATGGTCGACCCGACGCTGTCCTTCGACCTGCCGCCGTTCCTGACCCCCAACCCCGGCCTGAACTCGGGGCTGATGATCGCCGAAGTCACCACGGCGGCCCTGATGAGCGAGAACAAGCACCTCGCCCACCCCACCGTCACCGACAGCACCCCCACCTCGGCCAACCAGGAGGATCACGTCTCGATGGCCGCCCATGGCGCGCGCCGCCTGATGCCGATGGTGCAGAACCTGGCCGTGATCCTGGGGGTCGAGGCGATGTGCGCAGGCCAGGGCATCGAATGCCGCGCCCCCCTGCGCACCTCTGCCCCGCTGCAGCGCACCCTCGCCCACCTGCGCACCCAGGTCGCCACCCTGGGCGATGACCGTTACCTCGCCCCCGACCTCGGCCGGGCCGCCGCCCTTGTCTGCGATGGCAGCCTCGCTGCCGCCGCCGGTATCCCCCTGCCTGACCTTTCCGCCTTCATCTGTTCATAAATATCCCACGGGGGGTCCGGGGGGTGTGAAACCCCCCGGCCTCCCGCGCCGCAAACCCGAGGTCCGCCACATGAACCCCCGCCACAACGCCCGCGACATCTACCCCCCGACCGGCCCCGACATCACCGCCAAGTCCTGGCTGACCGAAGCGCCCATGCGGATGCTGATGAACAACCTGCACCCCGACGTGGCCGAGAACCCGCATGAACTCGTCGTCTACGGCGGCATCGGGCGCGCGGCCCGGACGTGGGAGGATTTCGACCGCATCGTCGCTGCGCTGCGCGACCTCGAGGCCGACGAAACCCTGCTGGTGCAGTCCGGCAAGCCCGTCGGCATCTTCCGCACCCATGCGGACGCCCCCCGCGTGCTGATCGCCAACTCGAACCTCGTGCCGCACTGGGCGACCTGGGACCATTTCAACGAGTTGGACAGGAAGGGCCTCGCCATGTACGGCCAGATGACCGCCGGGTCCTGGATCTACATCGGCACCCAAGGCATCGTGCAGGGCACCTACGAGACCTTCGCCGAGGCCGGACGCCAGCACTACGGCGGCAGCCTCAAGGGCCGCTGGATCCTCACCGGAGGCCTTGGCGGCATGGGCGGCGCACAACCTTTGGCCGCCGTGATGGCCGGGGCCTGCTGCCTGGCCGTCGAATGCGACGAGACCCGCATCGATTTCCGCCTGCGCACACGCTACGTCGATGCCAAGGCGCACACGCTGGACGAAGCCCTGGCGATGATCGCCGACTGGACGGCGAGGGGTGAAGCGAAATCGGTCGGCCTCCTCGGCAATGCCGCCGACATCTTCCCCGAGATCTACGCCCGCATGCAGAAAGGCGGCCCCCGCCCCGACATCGTCACCGACCAGACATCCGCCCACGACCCCCTGAACGGCTATCTCCCCCAGGGCTGGACCGTGCAGCAGGCCAGGGCCGCCCGCGAGACCGACCCCAAATCGGTCGAACGCGCCGCCCGCGCCTCGATGAAAACCCACGTCGCCGCCATGGTCGACTTCTGGAATGCGGGGGTGCCGACGCTCGACTACGGCAACAACATCCGCCAGGTGGCACAGGACGAGGGGCTCGAGAATGCCTTCGCCTTCCCCGGTTTCGTTCCCGCCTACATCCGGCCCCTGTTCTGCAAGGGCATCGGCCC
Source organism: Gemmobacter sp. (assembly GCA_052387255.1). Taxonomy (GTDB): domain Bacteria; phylum Pseudomonadota; class Alphaproteobacteria; order Rhodobacterales; family Rhodobacteraceae; genus JBBQXK01. The sequence goes on from JBQTJI010000053.1 coordinate 42,288, forward strand.
CTTCCGCTGGTGCGCCCTCAGCGGCGACCCCGAGGACATCTACCGCACCGACGCCGCGATGAAGAAACTGTTCCCCGACAACGCGCATCTGCACACCTGGCTCGACATGGCGCGGGACCGCATCGCCTTTCAGGGCCTGCCCGCCCGCATTTGCTGGATCGGCCTCGGCGACCGCCACCGCGCGGGGCTCATGTTCAACGACATGGTGGCATCGGGCGAACTGAAAGCCCCCATCGTCATCGGCCGCGACCACCTCGATTCAGGCTCCGTGGCCAGCCCCAACCGCGAGACCGAGGCGATGAAGGACGGCTCCGATGCCGTCTCCGACTGGCCCCTCCTCAACGCGCTGCTCAACACCGCCTCCGGGGCCACCTGGGTGTCGCTCCATCACGGCGGCGGTGTCGGCATGGGGTACTCGCAGCATTCCGGCATGGTCATCGTCGCCGACGGCACCCCGGACGCCGCCCGGCGGCTGGAGCGCGTGCTCTGGAACGACCCCGCCACCGGCGTCATGCGCCACGCCGATGCGGGCTACGACATCGCCCGCGACCACGCCCGCGCCATGCACCTGAACCTGCCGGCCATCCTCTGACGGCACCTTTGCAGGGGGGCTGTCTGCCCCCCTCGTCGCTGACGCTCCTCACCCCCCGAGGATACTTGGGGACAGAAGAAGCACAATTTGAGTCAAACTTGGCGCTTCTTCTGTCCCCAAATATCCCGGGGGGGGCGAAGCCGGGGGGCAGCGCCCCCGCCGCCCGCGCGAACGCCAGCAGGCGCGTACGGGGGGTCCAAGGGGGGCCCTGGCCCATATGCGCTAACTTAAGCTTTGAGCCATCTGCGGTATCCTTCGTCTGGGTGGTTCGTTGATGCGATGGGCGGCTGACAGGAGTCTTTCTCGGCATGTTACGAGAGGAAGCGTGCCGATGATGG
>JBQTJI010000054.1:0-28854 GCA_052387255.1 Gemmobacter sp.
GCCCCGGCGCAGGCCGGGGCCCCGGTAGGTTGTGCGCATTCCATCGAGGCCCCGGCCTGCGCCGGGGCGACTGCACAAGATTGATATGCCGTTGACCGAAAAGCGAAAGAGCGGGCCCGAAGGCCCGCTCTTCCATTCCGTCGATCCGGCTGGATCAGAACGAGAAGTTCACACCGACGTCGGCGTAGGTTTCGCCGGTGAAACGCTTTTCGATGCCCGCGCCGATGGTGGCACCGCCAAGGTCATAGCCAGCTTCGATACCGACGGCGAAATCGTCTTCGACGATGTCGTTGTCGATGGTCGCAACATAACCGCCCAGCGAGATACCGCTGGCGAGCGTCGTGTTCCCGTACAGCGTGACAGTGTTGCCGATGTCCTCACCGGCAGCACCGAACCCGCCCGGCGAAGGGTCGCCGTCGCTGTCATGAGAAATGATGCCATTGTCGTTGAACAGCAGGCCGACATTGGTCGAGTCATTGATCGCGTATTCCGCACCGAGGAAGAACCGGTCGTTGTCCGCAATGCCGCCGGCGTCCTGCGCCGCTGCGAGGGCAACCGTGAACTGGCCGACCTTGTAGTCGAACGAAACCGAGATCTCGTCTTCACGGTTCGCATCGAAGATGTCACCGGTCGGTGCCGCACCGGTTTGATCGGGCGTCACGAACGACAGACGTGCGTTCAGGTCACCCACCGAGTAGGCCGCGAAGATGCCGATGTAGTCGTCCGTCGGGTTCGCACCCGAGTTGAACGAATAGTACGAACCGATCGGGTTGCCCTGGCTGTTGCCGACGAAGCCGATTTCCGAGTTGTACATCAGCGCGACAGTGTCGAAGGCGGTGTCGGAGTTGCCGACCTGCACGGTGAACCCGTTCGCTTCGGCATAGACGTAGGCGGCGGACAGGCCGGCTGCCGACGAACCTTCGTCGTACTGCATCCGGATCCGGCCACCGAACGTCACACCGGCGTCGGTTTCCTTGGAGGCGTCGATGTTGAAGCGCAGACGCACTTCGACCAGGGTGGTGTTCAGGTCCGGGTTAATGTCATCGCGGCCGTCGTTGTAGGTCAGGCCGACCCGGCCCGAACCCGAGAACTTGACTTCTGCCATCGCCATGCCCGCGGTCAGGACCAGAGCCGTGGTGGCAAAGAGTACCTTTTTCATGTTTCCCTCATGCTAAGAAAGGTCCACCCAACCTGAGGTCTTAGGCCGGGAATGTTCGTTATGTCGTCCTATCACCGGGCCAATGCAAGCCGAGTCCGCCCGCCCCCCCAAAACCCGCCCCCCGTGGTGCAGCGGCGCAACACTGGCGGAAGCGGGGCAAATCCGTGGCCTGCGCCGCAGGGTCGCCACGGCACCGCCCCCTTTGGCGGGAACGGCTTGTCAGGGTGGCGACCCTCGGCTAGACAGGCGCTCACGTCGTCAACGCGGGGTCGGTCCATGCAGTTTTCGCGCGCCGCGCGTGTCGTGATCCTGGGGGCTTTGGCCCTGTCGGTCGGCGCGTGCGGACGGATCGGCTTTGGCAGCCTGGCGGGCGGCGCGCCCCCGTCGGAAGGCAGCTACGCCACGAACGCGCAGCGGGAGGACGCCGAGACAACGCTGGGCGACCTGTTCGCTTCCAGCGCCGACCCCAACATCACGGTCGGCGTCAACAAATACCTGTGGAATGCCTCGCTCGACATCCTGAATTTCCTGCCGATCCAGTCGGTCGATCCGTTCACCGGCGTGATCGTCACCGGATACGGCGTGCCGCCCGGCGGCGGGCGGTCCTATCGCGCGACGGTCTATGTGCAGGACCCGGCGCTGGACGCGCGGTCGCTGCGCGTGTCGCTGCAGACCAGCGGCGGTGGCGCGGTCAGCCCCGAGACGCAGCGGGCGGTCGAGGATGCGATCCTGACCCGTGCCCGGCAGTTGCGCATCCAGGACGGGCGGCTGTGACGCGGGTGGGGTGGGAAATCTGCCCACCATGTTGAAAAGGTGGGCAGATTGCCCAGCCTACAGCATGTCGCGGACCATCGGCATCACCCGTTCGCCGTAAAGCCGGATCGCCTGCATCGAATGGGCATGGGCCACGGGCCCGGCGGAATACTTGAGCTGGAACCTTGACAGGCCAAGCGTCGTGACAGTGGCCGCGATCTTGCGGGCCACCGTTTCGGGCGAGCCCACATACATCGCGCCGTGTTCGACCTCGCGCAGGAAATCCGCCGGGGTGATCGGCGGCCAGCCGCGTTCGCGCCCGATGGTGTCGTGCATCGCCTTGTAGCCCGCCCAGTATTGCTCGCGCGCGCGAGCGTCGGTTTCGGCGACATGGCCGGGCGAGTGGACGCCGATGGGCTGGGGTTCGGTGCCCGCCTGGCCGTGGGCACGGTGGTAGAGGTCGACGTAGGGGCGAAAGCGTGACGCAGGCCCGCCGATGATGGCCAGCATGAGGGGCAGGGTGTAGCGGGCGGCCCGGACCACCGATTCCGGGCTGCCGCCGACGCCGATCCAGGTTCTGAGGGGTGCCTCGGTGGGGGGAAACACCGGCTGGTCGTGCAGGCCGGGGTGGATCGTGCCGCTCCAGGTGACGCGGGGCTGGCGGATCAGGTGGGTGAAGAGGTCCAGCTTTTCCGCGAACAGGCGTTCGTAGTCGTCGAGGTCGTGGCCGAACAGGGGGAAGCTTTCGATGAAGGACCCGCGGCCCACGATCACCTCGGCCCGGCCCTGCGAGACGGCGTCGAGCGTGGAAAACCGCTGGAACACGCGGATCGGGTCGTCCGAGGACAGCACGGTGACGCCCGAGCCGAGGCGGATGCGGGTGGTGCGGGCGGCGATGGCGGCGAGCACGGTTTCGGGCGACGAGATGGCGAAATCGGCGCGGTGGTGTTCGCCCAAGGAGATCACGTCCACGCCCGCCTGGTCGGCCGCGACGCCCTGTTCGACCACCTCGCGCAGGACGGCCGCGTGGGGCTGCGGCTGGCCGTCCGGGCCGTTCGTCACATCGCCGAAGGTGTCCAGTCCCAGTTCCAGCGCCATGATGGCCCCCACATTGTTGCCCGCCACAGGTAGACAGCCGCTGCACCCCCCGCAATCTGCGCTGCCGCAGGGGGGGTGTGCGGGTCGGACCGGTCCGGCTGGACGCGGCCCCCCCGTCCGCTATAAGTCCCCCGAACGAAAGCCATGGGGGCCGCCTTGTCCGCTTATGATCCTGCCGTCACCGAACCGAAATGGCAGGACGCCTGGGACAAGGCCGCCCTGTTCACGGCCAGGGCCGACCCCCTGAAGCCCAAGTATTATGTGCTCGAGATGTTCCCCTATCCCTCGGGGCGCATCCACATGGGGCATGTGCGCAACTACACGATGGGCGACGTGGTGGCGCGGCACAAGGCGGCCTGCGGGTATTCGGTGCTGCACCCGATGGGCTGGGACGCCTTCGGGATGCCCGCCGAGAATGCGGCGATGGAGCGGGGCGGGCATCCGAAGGACTGGACGTACCAGAACATCGCCGACATGCGCGGGCAGATGAAGCCCCTGGGCCTGTCCATCGACTGGTCGCGCGAGTTTGCCACCTGCGACCCGGAGTACTATGGCCAGCAGCAGGCGCTGTTCCTGGACATGCTGGCGGCCGGCCTTGTGTACCGCAAGAACGCGGTGGTGAACTGGGACCCGGTCGACATGACCGTGCTGGCCAACGAGCAGGTGATCGACGGCAAGGGCTGGCGGTCGGGGGCGGCGGTGGAACGGCGCGAACTGACGCAGTGGTTCTTCAAGATCAGCGATTACTCGGGCGAGTTGCTGGACGCCTTGGACACCCTGAAGGACTGGCCCGAGAAGGTGCGCCTGATGCAGGCCAACTGGATCGGGCGGTCGCGGGGGTTGCAGTTTGCCTTTACGCTGACGGGTGCGCCTGCGAGGTTCGACCGGCTGGATGTCTACACCACGCGGCCCGACACGCTGATGGGGGCAAGTTTCGCGGCAATCAGCCCCGACCATCCGCTGGCCAAGCATCTGGAACGGCATGACCCCGCCATTGCCGCCTTCGTGGCCGAATGTCGCAAAGGGGGGACGAGCGCCGAGGCGTTGGAGACGGCCCCGAAGATGGGCATGGACACCGGCATCCGTGTGCTGCATCCCTTTGACAATGCTTGGGAACTGCCGGTCTACATCGCGAACTTCATCCTGATGGACTATGGCACCGGGGCGATCTTTGGCTGCCCGGCGCATGACGCGCGCGACCTGGAGTTTGCGCGGAAGTACGGGCTGGGCGTGATCTCGACCTTCGAGCCGGAGGTGGTGGAGCACGGGTTCCAACCACCCGAAGGCACCGGACCCGCCTATGTTCCGCCCAAGACCGAACGGGTGCGCTGGCTGCGCGGTTTCGGATGGGACGAACTGGCAACGGGCGAAGCGGCCATCGACGCCGCAATTGCCTTTTGCGAGGCGCAGGGGGTGGGCCACGGCGTCACCAACTATCGCCTGCGCGACTGGGGGCTGTCGCGGCAGCGCTATTGGGGCTGCCCGATTCCGGTGGTGCATTGCGACGCCTGCGGCGTGGTGCCCGAGCGGAAAGAGAACCTGCCGGTCCGCCTGCCCGACGACGTGACCTTTGACAAGCCCGGCAACCCGCTGGACCGCCACCCCACCTGGCGCAACGTGGCCTGTCCCGCCTGCGGCAAGCCCGCCCTGCGCGAGACCGACACGATGGACACCTTTGTCGATTCAAGCTGGTACTTCGCCCGCTTCACGTCACCCCGTGCCGGGACGCCCACGGTGGCCGAGGACGCGGAATACTGGATGAACGTCGACCAATACATCGGGGGCGTCGAGCACGCGATCCTGCACCTGCTGTATTCGCGGTTCTTCGCGCGGGCGATGTACAGGACGGGGCACCTGCCGGAGAAGGCCATCGAGCCGTTCAACGCGCTGTTCACGCAAGGCATGGTGACGCATGAGATTTACCGAAGCAAAGAGATGAGCGGTCGCTATCTCCATCATCTTCCCGAGGATGTGGTTAAGTGCGCGCTGCCCGACAAAGGGGCAATCGCAGTCCTCAGAAGTGCGCTTGAATCATCTGTTTTCCTTGAGAAGTTTGGTACGTTCGAAGCGTCTGCCAAGTTTGACGGGGACAACTCGATTGAGGGCCAAGCCATGTTTGCTTGGAACTTCGACATTGGTGTTGTCGAAATAGTCCCCTCCGCCAAGATGTCGAAATCGAAGAAGAACGTCGTCGATCCGATGAACATCATCGCCGCCTTCGGGGCCGACACCGCCCGCTGGTTCGTGATGTCCGACAGCCCGCCCGAGCGTGACGTGGAATGGACCGCATCAGGGGCCGAGGCCGCGCACAAGTTCCTCGCCCGCGTCTGGCGCATGGCGGATGAGGCGTCCCGCGCGGATGGCCCCGCGATGCCCGACGATCACGCGCTGGAACGCGCCACCGCGCGGGCCATCACCGACGTGACCGCCGGGATCGAGGGGTTTGCCTTCAACAAGGCGGTCGCCGCGCTGTACGCCTTTGCCAATGCCATCCAGAAATCCGACGCTGGCCCGGATGCCCGCCGGTCAGCGCTCAAGACAATGGCGCAGATCATGGCCCCGATGGTGCCGCACCTGGCCGAGGAAGTCTGGGCGATGCTGGGGGGGCAGGGCCTGGTCTGTGCGGCGGGCTGGCCGAAGGCGGACCCTGGGCTGCTGGTCGAGGATACCGTGACCCTGCCGATCCAGATCAACGGCAAGCGGCGGGCGGAAATCAGCGTGGCACGGGACATGGATGCGGCAGAGGTTGAAACGCTGGCCCTGAAGAACGAGGATGTGATCCGGTTCCTGGCCGGGCAGCCGGTGAAGAAGCTGATCGTCGTGCCGGGGCGCATCGTCAATGTCGTCGTGTGACCGCCAACCCCCTCACCCCATCCCTCTCCCCCGAGGGGAGAGGGGGCCTGTCGCGCCTGGGTTCTCGCGCAGCGCCGCAGGACAGGTGCCTCCCTCTGCCCCCGGGGGAGAGGGATGGGGTGAGGGGGCGGTGCGCCGCCGCCTGCTGTTCCTCGCCCCGCTGGCGCTTGTCGCCTGCGGGTTCACCCCGGCCTACGGGCCGGGCGGGGGTGCTGCCGCGTTGCGCGGGCAGGTGGCCGTGGCGGAACCGGCGGACAAGCTGGCCTATGACCTGGTGGCACGGCTGGAGCAACGGCTGGGGCCGCCCGCCACCCCCCGCTGGCGGCTGGACCATGCCATCACCACCGACCGCATCGGCGTGGCGATCACCGCCGAGAACGCGGTGACGCGGTACAACGTGACGGGGGCGGTGGACTGGTCGCTGGTGTCGCTGGCCGACGGGACGGTCGCGGAACGGGGGCGGGCGGAAAGCTTTACCTCCTACTCGACCACCGGGTCCACGGTGGCGACGCTGGCCGCCGAAACCGATGCCTCGACCCGGCTGATGCAGATCCTGGCCGACCAGATCGCCACGCAGCTGATCGCCGCAGCACCGGACCTGCCATGATCCTGCGGGGGACGGCAGCCCTGCGCTATCTTGCCAAGCCGGACCCGGCCCATGCGGGCCTGCTGATCCACGGGGCCGACCCGATGCGCGTGGCGATGAAGCGGGCCGAAGCCATCGCGGCGCTGATCGGTCCTGATGGCGAGGCCGAGATGCGGCTGGCGCGGATGTCGGGGGCGGACCTGCGGCGCGATCCGGCGGGGCTGTCGGATGCGATGCGGACGCAAGGGTTCTTTCCGGGGCCGAGGGTGGCCTTTGTGGAAGAGGCGACCGACGGGCTGGCCGACCTGATCGCCGAGGCCCTGGGCGGCTGGCGCAAGGGGGATGCGCAGGTGGTGGTGACGGCGGGGGCGCTGCCCGCGAAATCCGCGCTGCGCAAGGTGTTCGAGGGGCACGCGGCGGCGGTCGCGGTGGCGCTGTACGACGACCCGCCGGGACCGGACGAGATTGCGGCGGAACTGGCCCGCGCCGGGCTGCCGCGCCCGCCGCCTGCCGCGGCCGAGGCGATCGCGGCGCTTGCCGCCACGCTGGACCCAGGCGATTTCCGCCAGATGGTGGCGAAGATCGGGTTGTACAAATGGGGCGACGCGTCGCCCCTGACGCCCGACGATGTCGCCGCCTGCGCCCCCGCCACCATCGAGGCCGAGGCGGACGACCTTTTGGCCGCCGTGGCGACGGGGCGGACCGAGGCGGTGCCGGGGCTGGTGCGCCGGCTGGACGGGCAGGGGATGCAGGCCGTGGGCCTGTGCATCGCCGCCTTGCGCCATTTCCGCATGCTGCACGCGGCGGTCTGCGACCCTGCCGGGGCCGAGGCGGCTCTGTCGCGGGGCCGTCCGCTGCCGCCGCGCCTGAAGGACGCGCTGCTGGCGCAGGCGCGGCTGTGGGGGACCGATCCGCTGGAGCGTGCCGTGGCGCTTTTGGTCGAGACCGACCTGTCGCTGCGGTCGCAGTCGAAGGCCCCGGCGATGGCGGTGATGGAACGCGCGCTGATCCAGCTGACCCACATGGTCCGCCGGATGTCCGCCGGCCGTCCGGGACCCGCGCCGCGCGGGTGACCGGGTGCTTAGCCCTGGACTAAGCAATGATGCGGAACAAAGTTCTTTCCTCCAAACCCGCCCGGTCGCAGATTGTGCCCTGTGTGAACAGGGACCCGCCGCGATGAACCAGCTTTCCCCCGCCGCCGAACTGCAGGCATCCGTCGCGGTCCCCTTTGCCCAGGCGCGGGCGATGCCGAAGGCGGTCTATACCTCGGCCGAGTTCCTGGCGCTGGAACAGCGCCACATCTTCCGCCACGACTGGCTGTGCGCGGGGCGGGCCGAGGCGCTGCCGAACCCCGGCGATTACCTGACGATGCAGATCGCGGGCGAGCCGGTGATCGTGCTGCGCGACCGGCAGGGCCACATCCGCGCCATGTCGAACGTCTGCCGTCACCGGATGAGCACGCTGCTGGAGGGGCGCGGTAACACGCGGGCCATCGTCTGCCCCTATCATGCCTGGACCTACAACCTGGACGGAACGCTGCGGGGGGCCCCCGCCATGGGGCGGAACGATGCCTTCTGCAAGACCGACGTGGCGCTGCCGCAGGTGCGGACCGAGGTCTGGCAGGGCTGGATCATGGTCACGCTGAACCCGGATGCCCCCGCCCCGTCCCACGCGCTGACGGATGTCGATGCCCTGGTCGGATACCTCGACATGGCGAGCTATACCGAGACCTTCCGCGAAGAGTTTCGCTGGGCCACCAACTGGAAGGTGCTGGCCGAGAACTTCATGGAAAGCTACCATCTCCCGGTCTGCCATGCGGGCACCATCGGGGGGGCGTCGGACCTGAACCAGATGGAGTGCCCCGAGGGGTTTGCGGCGTTCAACTATCACTGGATCCTCAAGAACGACCTGGTGCCGCTGGCCCTGGCGCATCCGGCGAACACCACCCTGACGGGCGACCAGCGGCGGACGACCTGGCTTCTGTCGATCTATCCGTCGCTGATGATCACGCTGACGCCGGGGTATTTCTGGTACCTCAGCCTGACGCCCGACGGGCCGGGCCAGGTGAACGTGCTGTTCGGTGGCGGCATGTCAGCGGACTGGATGGCCGACCCGGCTGCGGAGACCCACCTTGCGGGCGTGCGCCGCCTGCTGGACGAGGTCAACGCCGAGGACAAGGGCTGTACCGAGCGGGTGTTCCGGGGGCTGTCGTCGGGCCTGTCCGAACCGGGGCCGCTGTCGCATCTGGAGCGCCCGAATTTCGAGTTCGCGCAGTACATTGCCGGACGGATCGGGGCATGACGGGACGCGATCGCCGCGATCCCCCCTCACCCCATCCCTCTCCCCCGAGGGGAGAGGGGGGCGCTTTGTCGGCCAGGGTCCGAGGGGCGGTGCGCGGGGCAGGACGAACGCGGGGCGTTGCGAAAGGATCGCAGTCATGACGGTCGAGAAGGTCGAGGTGCTGGTGGTCGGGGCCGGTCAGGCGGGGATCGCGATGAGCGAGCACCTGGGCCGCGAAGGTATCCCGCATCTGGTGCTGGAGCGCAACCGCATCGCCGAGAAGTGGCGCACGGGGCGGTGGGATTCGCTGGTCGCGAACGGCCCGGCCTGGCACGACCGCTTTCCCGGGCTGGCGTTCGACGGCGACCCCGAGGTGTTTCCGGGCAAGGAGGCCGTCGCCGACTATTTCGAGGCCTATGCGCGGAAAATCCGCGCGCCGGTCCGCTGCGGGGTCGAGGTGGGCCGCGTGCGGCGCAACCCGGACGGCGCGGGGTTTCTGGCGGAAACGTCGGTCGGCGTGATCGAGGCGCGCAACGTCGTTTCCTGCACCGGCCCGTTCCAGGTGCCGAAGATGCCCGCCCTGGTACCCGAGGGCGCGGGGATCGTGCAGATGCATTCCGCCGCCTATCGCAATCCGGGCCAGTTGCCTGCGGGGGCGGTCCTGGTGGTGGGCGCGGGGGCCTCGGGCGCGCAGATCGCCGAGGAACTGCTGGAGGCGGGGCGCAAGGTGTACCTGTCGGTCGGCCCGCACGACCGCCCGCCCCGCCGCTATCGCGGGCGCGACAATGTGTGGTGGCTGGGGGTGCTGAACAAGTGGGACGTCGAGGCCCCGCCCACGACCAAGCACGTCACCTTTGCCGTCAGCGGCGCACATGGCGGGCGGACGGTCGATTTCCGTCGGCTGGCAGCGCGCGGCGTCACGCTGGTCGGGCGCGCGTCGGGCTATGGCGACGGGGTGCTGACTATTGCGCCGGGGCTGGCGGCGGACCTGGCCTACGGCGATGCCAACTATCTGTCGGTGCTGGACGAGGCCGACGCCTGGGTGGCCCGCAACGGGCTGGACCTGCCCGAGGACCCGGAGGCGCGGATCATGCCGCCCGACCCGCCCTGCGTGACGGACCCGGTCCTGTCGCTGGACCTAGGCGCGGCGGGGATCACCGCGATCGTCTGGGCCACCGGCTATGGCCTCGATTTCGGCTGGCTGCAGGTCGATGCCTTCGATGCCGCCGGAAAGCCCCGGCACCAGCGCGGCGTGTCGTCCGAGCCCGGCATCTATTTCCTGGGCCTGCCCTGGTTGTCGCGCCGGGGGTCGTCCTTCATCTGGGGCGTCTGGCACGACGCGGCCCATGTCGTCGGCCACATCGCCAAGATGCGCGGCTATCTGGCCTACGCCCCCGCCCGCACCCCCGAACACGCCTGACAAGGAACCCCTGCCCATGGCCCACACCCGCCACCGCAAGTTCAACACCAAGGATACCTACCCCGAGCAGAAGCTGGACAACGACCTGTGTCAGGCCGTGGTGGCGCGCGGCACCACCATCTTCCTGCGCGGCCAGTGCCCGCAGGATCTGGACACGGCCGTCAACCTGGGCAGCCACGACCCGGTCGCGCAGACCCACAAGGTGATGCAGAACATCAAGCAGCTGATCGAGGAATGCGGCGGCACGATGGACCACCTGTGCAAGGTGGTGATCTACCTGACCGACGTGCGCCACCGCGAGGCGGTGTACCGCACGATGGGCGAATACATCCGGGGCGTGCATCCGGTGTCCACCGGGGTTGTGGTGACGGCGCTTGCCCGCCCCGACTGGCTGGTCGAGATCGACGCGACGGCGGTGATTCCCGACTGAGGGTCGCGCCCGGCGGACCTTCGGCGGGCAGATGCGCGGGCCCTGGGGCCCGATGAACGAAGCGGAGTGTCGCCCATGACCTTTTCCCTTGTCGCCCGCTGCCCCGAGACGGGGATGTTCGGGATGGCCATCTCGTCGTCATCGCCTGCCGTGGCGGCGCGCTGCGTGCATGTGCGGGCGGGGGTGGGAGCGGTGGCCAGCCAGAACGTGACGGACCCGGCACTCGGGCCCCTGATCCTGGACCGGATGGCGGCGGGGGCCGACGCGCCCGAGGCGCTGTTTGCCACGGTCGATGGACGGGCGCATGTCCCGTACCGGCAGCTGATGGTGATCGGCAGGGCCGGCGATCCGGTCCTGCTGACGGGGGCAAAGGTGCTGGGCACCTGGGGGCACGGGCAGGGTCGCGACTGCGCGGCAGCGGGCAATCTGCTGGCGCACCGCGAGGTGCCCGTGGCGATGGTCGCCGCCTTCGGTGCGGCCGGCGGGCACCTTGCCGACCGGCTGATGACGGCGCTGGAGGCGGGGTTTGCGGCGGGGGGCGAGGCCGGGCCGGTGCATTCGGCGGGGCTCTGCGTGGCCGACCGGCTGTCCTGGCCGCTGGTGGATTTGCGGGTGGACTGGTCGGACGATCCCATCGGCGACCTGCGCGCGCTGTGGACGCTGTACCGCCCGCAGATGCAGGCCTATGTCGACCGCGCCGAAAACCCCGGGGCCGCCCCGTCCTATGGCGTGCCGGGCGACCGGTGAAACAGGCGGAAAACACGTGTTTTCCGGATCCGAATTCCATGTGGAATTCGACCTTGCGCAAGGCTGGCAGGTTCCGTGCGGGGGGTATAGCCTGCGGCCCATGCCCCATCGCTTTACCCTGCGCCAGCTTGAATACCTGGTCACCGTGGGCGACCTGGGATCCATCGCCCTGGCGGCAGAGCGGCTGAACGTCTCGTCGCCCACCATCTCGACCGCCATCGCGCAGATCGAGGCCGACTTTGGCCTGACCCTGTTCGTGCGCCGCCATGCGCAGGGGCTGTCGCTGACCCAGGCCGGGCGGCAGGTGGCGGCGCAGGCGCGCGCCGTGCTGGCCGAGGCGGGGCGGCTGGTCGACCTGGCGGCGCAGATCGCGGGCATGGTGCGGGGGCCACTGCATGCGGGCTGCCTGCTGACATTCGCGCAGATCGTGCTGCCGGGCCTGCGCCGCAGCTTTTGCGACCGCTATCCCGACGTGGTCTTCCAGCAGTCCGAACGCCACCAGTCCGACCTGTTCGAGGCGCTGCGCGACGGCACGCTGGACCTGGCGCTGACCTATGACCTGAACATCCCCGCCGACCTGCGGTTCGAGGCCCTGGCGGTGCTGCCGCCCTGTGCGGTGATGTCGCCCGACCATCCGCTGGCGGACCGGGCCAGCGTCACCGCCGCCGACCTGGCCCCGCATCCGATGGTGCTGTTGGACCTGCCGATGTCGGTCGACTATTTCCGGGCGTTCTTTGCGGCCGAGGGGGTTGCGCCCCGGATCGCCGAGCGGACGCGCGACCTGACTGTGATGCACGGGCTGGTCGCCAGCGGGTTCGGCTATTCCATCGCGAACATCCGGCCTGCGGCGGATCGGGCGGCGGACGGGCGGGCGCTGGTGCATGTGCCCCTGACCAGCACGGTGCGGCCCCTGACGATGGGGCTTGTGCTGCCGGGCGGGGCGGGGCTGTCGCTGACGGTGCAGGCCTTTGTCGATCATGCGAAAGAAACGGTGTCGCCCGCGACGACACCGGGCCTGCGCGCGCCGGGGTGACGGGTCACAGCACCAGGGGCGCGAAACTGTTCGCCGCCGCCTGTTTCCAGGGCGTGCCGAAGCGGCGGCTGGACCCGGGATCGGACAACAGCTGTCCCGGCGTCAGAAATTCGTACTGTTCGGCAAAGCTGACGACATGGTCGGTCGAGGTGCGGCGCAGGAAGTGATGGGGGCGCAGGTCGGAGGGTTGGTCAAGCCCCGCCGCCGCGACAAGTTCGCCAAGCGCGTGGATGGTGCTGGCGTGAAAGTTCTTCACCCGCTCGGCCTTGTCGGGCACGTGGATGGCCCGCTGGCGCAGCGGGTCCTGGCTGGTCACGCCGGTCGGGCAATGGCCGGTGTGGCAGGCCTGCGCCTGGATGCAGCCGACCGCGAACATGAAGCCGCGCGCGACGTTGCACCAGTCGGCCCCCAACGCCATCACGCGGGCCATGTCGAACCCGGTGATGATCTTTCCGCTGGCCCCCAGCCGCACCTTTTCGCGCAGGCCCACGCCCACCAGCGCGTTGTGCACGAAGGTCAGCCCGTCGCGCAGGGGCATGCCCATGTGGTCCATGAATTCCATCGGTGCGGCCCCGGTGCCGCCCTCTTTCCCGTCCACCACGATGAAATCGGGGGTGATGCCGGTCTCGACCATCGCCTTGCAGATGGCCAGAAACTCCCACGGGTGGCCAATGCACAGCTTGAAGCCTGCGGGCTTGCCGCCCGACGCCTCGCGCATCAGGGCGATCTGTTCCAGAAGGCCCACGGGGGTGGAAAAGCACGAGTGCCGCGCGGGCGACACGCAATCGACCCCCATCGGGACGCCCCGGATCGCCGAAATCTCGGGCGTGATCTTGGCGGCGGGCAGCACCCCGCCATGGCCGGGCTTGGCCCCCTGCGACAGCTTCAGTTCGACCATCCTGACCTGCGGGTCGCGCGCGGTTTCGGCGAAGCGCCCTGCGTCGAAGGTGCCATCGGCATTGCGGCAGCCGAAATAGCCCGAGCCGACCTCCCAGATCAGGTCGCCGCCGAACTCGCGGTGATAGGGCGACACGCCGCCTTCGCCGGTGTCATGGGCGAACCCGCCCAGTTTCGCGCCCTTGTTCAGCGACCGGATGGCATTGGCCGACAGCGCGCCATAGCTCATCGCCGAGATGTTCAGCAGCGACAGGGAACAGGGCTGCGCCGTGTCGGGGCCGACGGTCACGCGCATCGCGGCACCGGGCAGCGGCACGGTGGGGGCCATCGAATGGTGCAGCCATTCGAACTGGTCCTGATAGACATCGGCCATGGTGCCGAAGGGCCGGGTTTCCAGGTCGCGCTTGGCGCGCTGATAGACGATGGCGCGCTTGTCGCGGGGAAAGGGCGCGCCGTCGGTGTCGCTTTCCAGGAAGTACTGGCGGATTTCGGGGCGCACGCGTTCCAGCAGGAACCGCAGGCGGGCGGCGAGGGGGTAGTTGCGCAGGATCGCGTGGCGGGTCTGCGTCAGGTCGCGGAAGCCAAGGGCGGCGATGGCCCCGAAGACCAGGGCCGTGACCGTGAAGAACAGCCGCCAGCCGGGCAGGAGGGCCGCCAGCAGCAGCGCGGCAAGGCAGGCGAGAGCCGCCAGTGTCAGCAGGATGAACCGGGTTTCGAAGGGCAGTAGCAGCCGTTGCATCGCGCATCCTGTTGCCGGGGGCCGGTTGCTGCGGCCAATGCCCATTCATCCATCGCCGGGGGGCGTCGGCGCAACAGGCTTGCGCGACGGATGCAAGGATTTCGTGACGCTCAGAACGGGCAGGGGGCAGTGAAGGCCACATCCGCGCCCGTGGCGGGATGGCGGAAGGCCAGCCGTTCGGCGTGCAGCATCAGTCGGGGATGGGCGGACGGCGGCGCGTACAGCGGATCGCCCAGGATCGGATGGCCGATCTCGGCCATGTGGACGCGCAACTGGTGGGTGCGCCCGGTGCGGGGCATCAGGCGCATCCGCGTCTCGCTGTCACCCCGCGCGATCACCTGCCAGTCGGTGACGGCGGGGCGGCCAGTGCCGTGATCGACATGCTGGCGCGGGCGGTTCGGCCAGTCCACCGTCAGGGGAAGGTCGACGGTGCCGCTGTCGTCGGCCACGACCCCGGCCACGCGGGCGACATAGTGCTTGTCCGTCGCGCGCTTTTCGAACTGCATCGACAGGTCGGCCTGCGCGGCGGCGGTGCGGGCAAAGACCATGACGCCCGAAGTGTCGGTGTCCAGCCGGTGCACCAGCAGGACGCGGGGGTAGCGGGCCTGCAGCCGCGCGATCAGGCAGTCGGCCTTTTCCGGCCCCTTGCCTGGCACCGACAACAGCTCCTCGGGCTTGATCACCACCAGCAGACTGTCGTCGGCGTGCAGCACGACCGGCGCGCCCGGCGGGGGCGCATAGACATAGGTCATACGATCCGGTGCCCCGCCGCACGCAAGGCACGGGCCAGTTCCGCGATATGGGCAGGCCCCACCTCGCAGCAACCGCCGACGATGGTCGCACCTTGGCGGACCCAGTCCATCGCGAAGGCGGCATAGCGTTCGGGCGTGAGATCCGTGCGCGGGGACAGGTTATCGGCCGTGGGCTGGTCGCGCAGGAACTCCTGGCTGATGTGGGTGAACCCGTTGGCATAGGCCCCGAAGGGCACATGAAAGCGGGCAAGTTCCGCCATCGCCGCCGCCATTGCCTCGGGGACCGAACAGTTGGCCAGCACGGCAGCCGGACGCCGCCGGGCAAAGACGCGGATCAGGTCGGCCAGGGGTTCGCCCGACCGCAGGCGGGTGCCGTCCTTGTCATCGACGGTGACCGACACCCAGACCGGCAGCCCGCCGGAGGACGCGCCTTCGAGCGCCCCCTCGACCTGGGTGACCGAGGCCATCGTCTCGCACAGGAAGAGGTCCACCATGGGGGCCAGGACGCGCACGATCTCGGTGTACTTGGCGGTCGCCTCGCGCACCGGGGGGCAGAGGTCGGGGCGGTAGGACGCGACCAGCGGCCCGAGCGACCCCGCGATCCGCCCGCCCCGCCCGCGCGCGTTGCGCGCCGCCTGGGCCTGGGACGCGGCCTTGCGCAGAAGGGTCAGGAACAGGTGGTCCATGCCCTGCGGGATCAGGCGGTCGTGGTGGATGGCATAGGTGTTGGTGGTGGCCACCGTCGCCCCGGCGGCGAAGTAGTCGATATGGATGTCGCGCACGAGGTCGGGATGGTCCAGCATCACCTGCGTGGCCCACAAGGGCGTGGGCGTGTCGCCGGTGCGGGCCAGGAGTTCCTGGCCCATGCCGCCATCCAGAAGCGTGATCCGTGCCATGGTGTTCCTTGTCGTCGCGGTTTGGCGGTTGCCCCCCTCACCCCAGCCCTCTCCCCCGAGGGGAGAGGGGGCGCGGGCGGCGCGGGCGGTTCCCTATTCGGCGGCCTGTGCCTCGGCTGCCGGGTCCCAGCCCGAGATGGCCTTGGCCTCGAGGAACTCCTCGAGGCCCCAGGTGCCGCCCTCGCGCGCGCGGCCCGACTGTTTCACCCCGCCGAAGGGCGAGCCTGCGCCGCGCGACTTGCCGTTCATCTCGACCATCCCCGAGCGCAGGGCGCGGGACAGGCGGTTGCGCCGCGCTCCGTCCTGCGACTGGACATAGTTGGTCAGGCCGTAAGGCGTGTCGTTGGCGATCCGCACCGCGTCCGCCTCGGTGTCGAAGGGGATGATCGACAGGACCGGGCCGAAGATTTCCTCGCGCTCGATGGTCATGCCGGGGGTGACGTCGGCAAAGACCGTGGGCTTGACATAGAAGCCGCGGTTGAAGCCCTCGGGCAGGCCGGGGCCGCCGGCGACCAGACGCGCCCCTTCGTCGATGCCCTTCTGAATGTAGCCCTGGATCTGTTCCCACTGGCGGCGGTTGACCACCGGGCCGATGTGGCGGCCCGCCTCGTGCGCGCTGCCGACCTTGATCGACGCCGCCACGCGGGCGGCGGTTTCGACGGCGCGGTCATAGGCCCCGCGTTCGACCAGCATGCGCGACGGCGCGTTGCACGACTGGCCCGAGTTGCTCATCATGTGGCGCACGCCACGTTCCACCGCCCGGTCATCGGCGTCGGCGAAGACCAGGTTGGCACCCTTGCCGCCCAGTTCCAGCGTGACCCGCTTCAGCGTCTGCGCTGCGGCAACCGAGATGGCGCGGCCCGCACGGGTCGATCCGGTGAAGCTGATCATCTCGACATCCGGGTGCGCCGACAATTGCGCGCCGACGCCGGGGCCGTCGCCGTTCACCAGGTTGAACACGCCCGGCGGCACCCCCGCGTCATGCACGAATTCGGCGAACAGCAGCGACGACAGGGGTGATTCCTCGGACGGCTTCAGCACGCAGGTGCAGCCCGCCAGCAGCGCGGGGATGACCTTGAGCGTGACCTGGTTCATCGGCCAGTTCCACGGCGTGATCAGGCCGACGACGCCGATCGGCTCCAGCGCGATGCGGTCGTTGGGGGCGTGGGGGCCGAGCGGGCGGACCCATTCGACATGGTCGAAGGCGGTCAGGAAATTCGTCAGGTGCCAGGGCAGGCAAGGGGCCTGCGCGTCGCGCGCGTGGTCGATGGGTGACCCCATCTCCAGGCTGATGGCCTGGGCCATCTCCTCTGACCGCGCCTCGTACTGGGCCAGGATCCGCTCGACATAGCGCTTGCGCATGCCGGGCGGGGTGGTGGACCAGGCGGGGAAGGCGGCCCTGGCGGCGGCCACGGCGGCGTCAGTGTCGGCCTGCCCCCCCAGCGAGATGACGGCGCAGGGGTCTTCGGTCGAAGGGTCGATGACCGGGCAGTCGCGGCCCTGCAGCGGGGACACCCACGCACCGTCGATGTAGAACTGGCGTTTCTCGATCATGGCGGCTTTCCTTCGGTCATGTGCGGACATCAGGGGGGTCCGCTGCGCCCGGCCGGGCATTTGCCGGGGATCATAACACCGGGCAGGGAACCTGCCAGAGCGGAACCGACATCCGGGCCACCGGAACGGCAGCGGCGCGGGGGCGCGGGTCACGGGCCTGTTCGTTGCCAGCCATGCCCGAATCTGCATACCCTTCGCCCTGTAACGACAAGGAGCGCGCCCCGATGACCCGCCTGACCGGACTGGCAACCGCCGCGACCCTGGCCGCCCTGTCGCTGGCCACGCCGCTGCTGGCCGATTGCAGCGCCAAGCCCGGTCCGGCGGTGGACTGGACCGGCTGCTACAAGGAACGGCTGATGCTGGGCGGGACCGACCTGGGGGCTGCGATCTTTGCCGAGGCGTTCCTGTCGGGCACCGACATGAAAGGCGCGATGCTGGCCGGGGCGAACATGGAGCGCGCCGAACTGGTGCGCACGTCCTTTGCCGGGGCCGACCTGACCGGGGCGAACCTGGAAAAGGTGCTGGCCAGCCGCGCCGATTTCAGCGGGGCGCGCATGGCCGGGGCGCGGCTGGTCAAGGCCGAGTTCCAGCGGGTCGATTTCACCGACGCCGACCTGACCGGGGCCGACATGTCGGGCGGCGTCTTCAACCGCAACGATTTCACCGACGCGCGGCTGGCAGGCGCGTCGTTGGCCGATGCGCTGATGTCCCATGCCGTCCTGGTCGGGGCCGACCTGGCCGGGGCCGACCTGACCGACGCCTACCTGTCGCGCGCCCGCATCGAGGGGGTCGACTTGCGCCAGACGCGGGGGGTGACCCAAGGCCAGATCGACCGGGCCTGCGGTGACGAGGCCACCGCCCTGCCCGAGGGGCTGACCCGGCCGGCAGGCTGGCCCTGTCCTGCCGAGTGACATCGCGACGGAACGTCCGTCCTGCATCAGCGGATGATCGCGGAACGTCGGCCTGTTCTGTGGCGCGGACGCAGCAGGCAGGTGAAATTCCGTTCCGAAGCGGTTAAGTAGTGTGCAGAGCCTACCCGCAGCAAGGAGAACCCCCATGGCCCTGCGCATCAACGACGTCGCCCCCGACTTTACTGCCCAATCGACCGCCGGAACGATCCGGTTCCACGACTGGCTGGATGGCCATTATGCCATCATCTTCAGTCACCCGCGCGATTTCACACCGGTCTGCACCACCGAGTTCGGCGCGGTCGCGCAACTGGCCGCCGAGTGGGCCAGCCGCAAGACCAAGGTCATCGGCGTGTCCGTCGATTCGGTCGCCGACCACGACAAGTGGAAGCGCGACATCGAGGCCTTCGGTGGCGCCCCGGCCGAGTTTCCGATCATCGACGACACCGACCTGACCGTCGCCAAGGCCTTCGACATGCTGCCCGCCGATTACTACCTGCCGACCGAGGGGCGCGCCCCGGCGCATACCGCGACGGTGCGCACCGTCTACATCATCGGCCCGGACAAGAAGGTGCGCCTGTCGATGACCTATCCGATGTCCATCGGGCGCAACTTTGCCGAGATCCTGCGTGCCCTGGATGCCGTGCGGATGACCGACGGCGTGCCGCTGGCGACGCCCGCGAACTGGGTGCCGGGGCAGGACGTGATCGTGGCGCTTGCCCTGAACAACGACCAGGCGAAAGAGCGCTATGGCGATCTGGACATGCCGTTGCCCTACCTGCGCTTTGCCAAGGCCCCCGTGCAGGCCTGACGCGGGGGCTTGGCGGATGTCTGCGCCGTGATAGGCTGGCCCTCAAGAACAACCAAGGGGGGGCACCGGAATGGGACGGATGGCAGCGATGATGATGGCGGGGGCGGTCCTGGCCGCCCCGGCCATGGCGCAGGACGTGGGCGGAACCTATGTCGTGCAGGGCACCGGGTTCAACGGCCAGGCCTATGCCGGCGAAGCGCAGATCAACGTCACCAGCGACGTGACCTGCGAGATCAAGTGGAACACCGGGGGCCAGTTGTCCGAGGGCATCTGCATGCGGTCGGGCAATGTCTTTGCCGCCGCCTATGTCCTCGGCGGCAAGGCCGGGATGATCATCTACACGATCAACCCCGACCGATCCATGCAGGGGCAGTGGACCATCGCCGGGATGGACGGCGTCGGCACCGAGACGCTGTATCCGCAATAGTGCGCGGCTCGCTGCCATGTGACGGGGGCGGGGGGTGCGGCGGGTCTCTGCCGGCCCTATATTGACGCGATGAACCGACGCACCGCGATCCTCGCCCCGCTTGTCCTGATGGCCCTCGGCACGCCCGCGCTGGCCGAGAAGATTCCGCTGAACGCGCTGTCGCGCTATCTGAACGGGCTGACCACGGCCCAGGCAGATTTCACCCAGGTGAACGCCGACGGCACCATTGCCACGGGCCGCGTCATCATCCGCCGCCCGGGCCGGGTGCGTTTCGAATATGCGCCGCCCGACGGCACGCTGGTCCTGGCCTCGAACGGGCAGGTGGCGGTGTTCGATGCCAAGTCGAACCAGCCGCCGGAACAATACCCCCTGCGGCGCACGCCGCTGAACCTGATCCTGGCCGAGAACGTGGATCTGGGGCGGGCAAGCATGGTCGTCGCGCATGCCGAAGAGGGCAACACCACCAAGGTGCGGGCGCAGGACCCCGAGAACCCCGAGTACGGGTCGATCGACCTGATCTTCACCGACGGCCCCGTCGCCCTGCGGCAATGGGTAATCAACGACGACGCGGGCAACGCCACGACCGTGATCCTGGGCGAGATGAAGACGGGCGGCAACTTCCCCGGATCGCTGTTCAACATCGCGTCCGAAGCGCAAAGTCGCGACCAGTGACCGGGCGCAGCCCGGTCGACCCGGCAGAACGTCTGCGGTTGCCGGACGGGCCGGTTCTGGCTACGCTGACCGGGTTCGCAACGGTGCGGGACCGGGTCCATGCCATGGCCGCTTGTCGACCACATCATCGAGGATTGCGACAGCATCGCCGACGCAGAGGCGCGCTATGCCGAGGAGGTCGCGGCGCTTGAAGGTACCGACTTCGAGGCCTGGCTAACCCTGAGGGCGATGCAGGCCGGGTCGGACCAGACGCTGAGGGAAATCGCCGATGGCCTGTCCGGACAGGAGCATCTGTTCGGCCTGCGGCGGGGCGCGCTGCGGCAGAAGGTCGTCGTCCTTGTCGGCCAGACCGCGCAGGGGTTTCGCATCTGCCGCAAGCGAGATGCGGCGGCCGTCCTGATCGACGGAACGCTGCTGACCCTGCTGACCTCGGTCGTGGTCATGGCGGGGCTGCGGCGCGGCGGTCGCCGTGCGGAACAGTTGTGCGCCGCGTTCTTCCTGATCGTGATGCAGGGGCGCGAGGCCGAGATTGCGCCCTATGCCTCGGCCATCCAGCGCCATGTGTCGCGTCTGGACAGGGCCGTCTACTGGGACACGTTCGGGACGGTTGCCGACCTGGTCCTGTGCCACGAGGTCGGCCACCTTTATTGCGACGAAGCAGGCCGCGACTTCGTCCGCATGCTGTTCGCCGATCCGGCCCGCACCGACATCTCGGGCTGGCACCGCGCGCACTATCGGGCCGGGCGCACGGGGCATCTTTACGAGGTCGCGGTGACGCCCGATCACCCCGAGCCCCGGCTTGCCTTCCAGGACCGGGTCGCGCACTGGCTGGACGAATTCGCCCCCGATGTGTTCGCGCTGATCGCCACGTTTCTGGTCTTTCAGGAACGCTATGGCCGCGACGCGCAAGGTCACCGGATCGCGGTCGAGGCGTTTTTGGACGGGTTCACGACCTGGCAGCTGACCTTCTACCTGCTGGGGCTGCGGCAAGAGGCGCAGCGCCACAAGCTGTTTCCCGACCCGAAGGATCGCAGCCATCCTGACGGTCGCACCCGCGCGGCAGTGATCCTGTTTCACCTTGAAACCATCGGGCGGGCGCTGGCGCCGGGGCATCGCGGCGACGCGATGGCAAGGATGCTGGACCATTTCGACGCGATCTGGAGCACGGGATTGCAGGCGGCTGCGGACCGCGCCCTGGCCTACGCGCGCCACAGCGTTCCGGTTGCGGCCAGTCACGGGCACCTGTTCGATCTGCCCCAGGGCCAGACAGGACCGGGGTTGTGGGAGGCGTTCGAGGCCCTGGCCCTGCATCCCCCGCTGGCCGTCGCCGATTTCTATCCCGCGCTTGGAGAGGACCACGGACCTGACACGCTGCTGGTCGCCCTTGGAGAACGGGGCCGGGATTTCGACCAGTTCTTCGAGGCCTGCCAGGACCGCGACGGCGCGGTTCTGGACGCGCTGGCCGATGCCATCCAGCGCATACCCCTGCATTTCCATTCGGAGCCGCGACGGCCATGACCCTGACCGATGACGACGAACGTGCGATCCTCGATGCGCTTGCGGACCACCGCGCCGAAGTGCAGGCATTCTTCGGCCCCGCTTCCCTGCGGCCCCGGGACAGGTTCCTGGGCGGACTGCCCTTCGACATGGCGATGGCGCTCGACTTCTGCAAAGCCTTGGCGACGCTGGCGGGTGGCCTTGCGGGGGCGAAGGCCCTGATCGCCTCGGCCCTGGGCCTGTTCCGGTGGCTGCGGGCGAAGGATCCGGAACAGCCCGCGCCCGCCCATCCGGCGACGGTACGTGAACGGGTGCTGGTGATGCTGTTCGATGCCCATGTCAGCCACGATGCCGCACTGGACCCTGTTCAGGCCGCCTATCGCCTTGGCGTCACGGACGAGGTGGTCCGGGCGTGCATGGCGGCGCTGCAGGCCAACGGGCTGGCGCGCGAGACGGCCGCCGGTCACTGGCGCTTTGTGACGGCGCGACGGGCCTGACGACGGGTGCGCCGCTGCGGTGTCCGGTCGGCCCTACCGCCCGCAGGAGCGCAACTGCGCCTGATAGCGGTCGGCGCGCGCGCCGACGCGGTTGGCGACCTCGATCAACCAGGGCTTGTCGTTGTAGCTGCCACGGGCAAATCCGGTCCGCCCCTCGTGATAGGCGAGGTACTGGTTGCGCGCGTCGGTCTTGGCGATGCCCAGGCCGCGCGCGCTCTGGTCCATGTACCAGCCCATGAAATCGGTCGCATCGGCGATCCGGTCGCGGCGCGCGCGGCGTCCGCCTTCCTGCTGCTGATACTCCTTCCAGGTGCCGTCCAGCGCCTGGCTGTACCCGTAGGCGCTGCTTTGGCGGCCCATCGGGATGATGCCCAGGACGAACTGGTGCGGGGTGCGGGCATTGCCCACGAACTTCGATTCCTGGTGGATGGTGGCCATCTGGACGTGCACGGGCACGCCCCATTTCCGCTGGGTCGCCCGCATCGCGCTGTAGTACTGCGGCCGCTCGGCCACGATGGCACAGGCGTTTTCCAGGTCGCGCGGTGCCGAGAAGCGTCCGCCCCCGCCGCAGGACGCCAGCAACACCAACAGCACCGCCGCGCGGAGAAATCTGCTCATCTGCCCCTCGCACGTTCTTCTTTTGGCGTGACCATAGGCGAATTCGCGACATTAGGAAATGCCGCCAAGGCCCTGACAGATCAGAATTCCGCGAGGCAGCGGCAGCCGCGCCACCACCTTCTGCGACGGCCACTGTGGGGGCAGGGTTCACAGACTGTTTCCAGCCGTTTCCGGCGTGCCGGTGGACAACACCTGCGCTTGCGGATTACTAAACAGACTCGGGGGACACGGATGTGATGCTCAAGACGCGCGCGAAGTACCATCTTGGCCAGATTCTGCGCCACCGCAAACATCCGTTCCGCGGCGTGGTATTCGACGTGGACGCCATGTTCTCGAACACCGACGAATGGTACGAGAACATTCCCGAAGACAGTCGGCCGCGCAAGGACCAGCCGTTCTATCACCTTCTGGCCGAGAACGACCAATCCTATTACGTGGCCTATGTGTCCGAGCAGAACCTGGTCCCGGACGAGACGGGCACCCCGGTCGACCATCCCGATCTGCCTGACCTGTTCGGCGATTTCGAGGATGGCCGCTATCCGCTGCAGTTCCAGCTGAACTGAACCGCTTCGCAGGGTGGGCAAACTGCCCAGCATCGCGCGTGGTGGGCAGATTGCCCACCCTACGGGCAGGTGGGTTCCACATCGTAACCCAGAGGCAGGTATTCCGACCAGACATCGGTGCCCGCGTCATCGGTCGCCCGCAACTGCACGGCCTCGGTCGTCAGGCAGGTGGTCAGGGTTTCGGCCACGCCGTCGCCCGTGACGTCCAGCCGCAGCTTTCCGTCCGTCACTTCGATCCCGGGCATGGCACCGATGACCGCAAAGCCGATGGCGGGGGCGTCGGTCGCGGGCACGGCAAAGGCTGTGCGGTCCTCGGCCAGATCGTCGCTGCGCGGCAGGGCGTCCCCCAGCGTGGTCTGGCTGATCCGCACGTCGCCGGTGACCGGATCGGCGAAGATCATCGTCGCGACATCGCCCGCCTGCACCGTCGTGCCGACCGGCATCAGGACGCGCGGCGCGTCACCGACCAGTTGCGCGGCCCCAAGGCGCACCGACAGATCGTCGGCGACCGCAAAGGTCGGCAAGGCCATCGCCGCGAGGCAGAAAAGGCGCATGGGATGTCTCAATTGCCGTCCGCCGACCAGTGGGGGGGATCCTTGACCAGCTTCTTCACCCCGTAGGATGCGCCGACCTTGTGCAGTTCCTTGTTCTGGCCCGTCTTCGGGGCCTTGTCGATCTTCACCGTCTTGCCCTTTCCATCCTTGATCTCCAGCACCTTGCACGACCAGCTGATGGCCATGTCGATGGCCTTGCCCTCGATATGCACGCTGGTCAGGCTGGGTTGATAGGCAATGTCGAACCCCGAAGGGCCGATCATCTCCTTGGCGGCGGCGACCGATGCCTTGTCGTCGCCGTGATCCCAGGTGATCGTCACGCCCTTGATGGCGGGCACGTCCTTGGGTTTCACCTTGCCCGAGGCTACCTTGAAGGCCCAGTGCATGATCGCCGCGCGGGTCTTGTCGCGCAGGGTCGAGTCGACGGTCACCGAGGCCCCGGCATCCTCGAGCGCCTTGATGAAAGTCTTGACCTTGGTCTTGAAGCCGCCCTCAAGGTCGTTGACGCTGGTGCTGTTTGGATACTTCGACTGGTTCGCCTTGAACCAGGCCAGTCCCGAAAGGTCCTTGTCCGCCATGGTCTTCGACCGACCCCATGTTCCACGCCAATGCGGCGATGCTAACATCTGGCGGTCGCAGATCAACCGCCCCCGCGTCAGTCCAGCGTCAATACCCGAATGCGCAGCCGTCCTTGCGCGGGTCCGACCCGCCTTCCAGCGTGCCCGCGTCATGGATCAGGATCGCCTGCGCCCCGCCAAGCGGGATCTCGGCCTCGACCACCGGATGGCCGCGCGCGGCCAGATCGGCAGCCACCGTAGGGGCATAGCCGCGTTCCACCTTGAACCCGTCCGCGTCCGAGAAACAGCGCGCCGCGTCGATGGCGTCCTGCGGGGACATCCCGAAGTCGGCCATGTTCGACAGCACGCGGGCATGGCCGCAGGGTTGGTAGGCCCCGCCCATCACGCCATAGGGCATCGTCACCCGCCCGTTTTCGCGCACCATCGCGGGGATGATCGTGTGCATCGGGCGTTTGCCGCCTGCGGCTTCGTTCGGGTGGCCCTGGGCCAGCGTGAACCCGGCCCCCCGGTTCTGGAAATTGATGCCGAAGCGGTCCGAGGCAAAGCCCGAGCCGAAGGACCAGTAGACCGAATAGATCAGCGACACCGCCATCCGGTCGCGGTCCACGACGGTGATGTAGATCGTGTCGCGGTGCACCGCCTCGGAGGCGGCGGCGACCGCGGGCATGGCACGGGCGGGGTCGATCAGGGCGGCCAGACGCGACGCCGTGTCGGGCGACAGCATGTGGTCGAGCCGCGTCATGTGGGCGGGGTCGGCGATGAACCGGTTGCGGGCGTCGTAGGCCAGCTTGGTCGCCTCGGCCTCGAGATGCGCGCGGTCTGCGCCGAACGGGTCCATCGACGCGATGTCGAAATGCGACAGGATGTTCAGCAGCAGGATCGCCGTCGCCCCCTGGCCGTTCGGCGGATGTTCC
Organism: Gemmobacter sp.; assembly: GCA_052387255.1. Classification (GTDB taxonomy): domain Bacteria; phylum Pseudomonadota; class Alphaproteobacteria; order Rhodobacterales; family Rhodobacteraceae; genus JBBQXK01. Next base: position 25,237 of record JBQTJI010000054.1, read on the forward strand.
AGCAACTCGCGCCCCTGGTAGGTGCCGACGACGGGATCGCCCCAGGTGCAGGCGGTGTCGGCGAAATCCTGCAATGTGTGCTGGCCGCCCAGGGCGCGCAGCGAGGCCACCATGTCTTCGGCAACCTCACCCTCGTAGAACCCCGCGCGGCCCTGTGCGGCGATGCGGCGCAGGGCCTGGGCCTGCTGGGGCGCGCGGAAGATCTGGCCTTCGCGCGGGGCGGCCCCGTTGACCAGCAGTGTCTGGCGCGCGGCCCCCTTCAGGCTGTCCGCCGCCGTCGCCCAGTCACTGGCCACGCGCGCCGCAACCGGGATCCCCTCTTCCGCATAGCGGATCGCGGGGGCCAGGCTGTCGGCCAGGCCCAGCTTGCCCCAGTCGGCAGAGAGGCGGCAGAAGGCATCGACGGCCCCCGGCACCGTCACCGCCTCGATCCCCTGGATGGGCATCGCCGCCAGCCCCCGCGCCCGCAGCGCGCCTGCGTCCAGCGCGGCCGGCGCGCGGCCCGACCCGTTCAGCGCAAGGACATCCTCGCGCCCCGGCGGTTTCACAAGGACGAAGCAGTCGCCGCCGAGGCCCGTCATCTGCGGCTCGCAGAACCCCAGCAGAACCGCCCCGGCAATCGCCGCGTCCACGGCATTGCCGCCCGCCTTGAGGATGTCGACCGCGACCCCTGCCGCCAGCGGATGCGAGGTGGCGCACATGCCGTTCACGGCATGGACGGCCGACCGGCCCGGTGTGTGGAAGTCGCGCATGTCCTGCCCCCGTTGTGCCGTCCGCCCCGACCCTAGGGGTACGGCGCGGGAATGTTAAGGGCGGCAAGAGCCTCGGCGTCGCGGCCTGGGTGGGGGCATTGGACCGCGACGCCGAGGGAAGCTTTATGCAGCTACCCCTCTGTTATCGCGTAGGGTTGCGGCGGGGGTTGGGGCGGAATGGGGCGATATTGCGACCGGCCCGCCACCGCCGGAAACAATCTGGCATCAGGGCGTGGATTGTTGTGCGGGCGGGTCGGTATCCAGCCGGAAGAACAGGTGGTTGCGCCCCTCTGACCGGCAATAGCGCAGGTCCTGCGACAGGCTGCGAATCAGGAACCAGCCGAAACCCCCTTCGGGCAGGTCCTGCGGATCGGGGTCGGGCAGGCGTCCTTCGGGCATCTGCCCCCCCGGCATGGGCCTGCCCCGGTCCGAGATCAGGACCGACAGCTTGCCCCCCTTGCGCCGCAACGACAGCTCGATATCGCCCTCGCCGCTGGCATAGGCATGTTCGACGATGTTGTTCAGCGCCTCGGCAATGACGATCTGGGCGGTGCCGCGGGCGTCGTCGGTCAGACTGCGCAACAGCCGCGTGTCGCAGGCCGCCACCAGGGCATGGCGCACCGCCTCGGCCTCGGCCGGGATCACCAGATGCACGCGGTCCGCCGGATCGCCGGCACCGCGAACCCTGTCAGCCGACATCGCGCAGGCCACCCGGCACGTCGGGATGGATGACGAACACGCTGTCCATCCGGGTCAGGCGGAACACCTTCTGCACCGTGGGCGTCAGCCCGGCCAGTTCCAGCCTGCGGTCGGGGCCCAGAAGCTTCATCACCGCGACCACGGCCCCCAGGCCCGAACTGTCGAGGAACTTGACGCGGCTGAGGTCCAAAAGGACGCGCGGCGCGGGATGCTGCACCAGGGCGCGCATCCGGTCCTTGAACTGGATCGCCCCCGCCGCATCGATCCGGTCCCCCATCGCGCTGACGATCAGCATGTCATCCTGTGCGGTTGTCTGCAGGTCCATCGTGCTATCCTTCCCTGTGTTTCCCGGTTGCACCCTGGGACACAACCGTTAGCATCCGGTAACCGCTGCCAGGACAGGGCCGACCCATGCGCGAGGTCATCATCGCAGGTGCCGCGCGCACGCCCATGGGGGCGCTGCAGGGCGTGCTGTCGGAATGTTCGGCCCCCGTTCTGGGCGGCGTCGCGATCAGGGCCGCGCTGCAGGGGGCCGGGGTGACGGGTGGCCGGGTGGATGAGGTGCTGATGGGCTGCGTGCTGCCGGCCGGTCTGGGGCAGGCCCCGGCGCGGCAGGCGGGTTTTGCCGCCGGTCTGCCCGACGGGGTGCCCGCGACCACGATCAACAAGATGTGCGGGTCGGGGATGAAGGCCGCGATGCTGGGGTTCGATGCGCTGACGCTGGGGTCGGCCGACATCGTCGTGGCGGGCGGCATGGAAAGCATGACGAACGCGCCCTACCTTCTGCCGCGCATGCGGGCGGGGGCGCGGCTGGGGCATGCGCAGGTCATCGACCACATGTTCCTGGACGGGCTGGAGGATGCCTATGACAAGGGCCGCCTGATGGGCACCTTTGCCGAGGATTGCGCGGGGGCGTTCCAGTTCACGCGGGCGGCGCAGGACGCCTATGCCCTGGCCTCGCTGACCCGCGCGAGTGGGGCGCAGGCGAGGGGCGAGTTTGCGCCCGAGATCGCGGCGGTGACGGTTGGGGGCCGCAAGGGCGACGTGGCGGTGACCGAGGACGAGGGTCCCGGCACCGCCCGGCCCGAGAAGATTCCCCTTCTGAGACCGGCGTTTCGGGATGGGGGAACGGTCACGGCGGCCAATTCCTCATCCATTTCGGACGGGGCGGCGGCGCTGGTGCTGGCGGCGGGCGATGCCGCGCGCGGCCTGCCGGTGCGGGCGGTGATCCGGGGGCATGCGGGGCATGCGGGGCCGCCGGGCGATTTCCCGACCGCCCCGGTTCCGGCGGCACGCAAGCTGCTGGCGCGGCTGGGGTGGCAGGTTGGCGACGTCGATCTGTGGGAGGTGAACGAGGCCTTTGCCGTGGTGCCGATGGCCTTCATGGCGGAAACCGGCGTTCCGCACGACCGGGTGAACGTGAACGGCGGCGCCTGCGCCCTGGGGCATCCCATCGGGGCGTCCGGCGCGCGGATCATCGTGACGCTTCTGCATGCGCTCGAGGCGCGGGGCCTGCGGCGGGGCATTGCCGCGATCTGCATCGGCGGCGGCGAAGGCACCGCCGTCGCCATCGAGCGGGTGTGAACTTGCAAGGGGTTTCAATGGCTTTGACCGCAGGCAGTGACATCGACTATGACGAACTGGCCCGGACGCTGGAGGCGCTGTGCCATGGCGAGACGGACGCCGTGGCGCTGATGGCGACCGTGGTGTGCGAGCTGCACCACGCGCATCCGATGGCGGACTGGACCGGGTTCTATCGCGTGACGGGACCTCAGATGCTGAAGATCGGACCCTATCAGGGCGGGCACGGGTGCCTTGTGATCCCGTTTGCGCGGGGCGTCTGCGGGGCGGCGGCGCGGACCGGGCAGGTGCAGCTGGTGCCCGATGTGGATGCCTTTCCGGGGCATATCGCCTGCGCGTCGTCTACCCGGTCGGAACTGGTGCTGCCGGTGTGGAATGGCGCGGGGCGACTTCTGGGGGTGCTGGATCTGGACAGCGACACGGCTGCGGCGTTCACCGAAAGGGATGCGGAACGGCTGACGGCGATCCTGGCGGCAGTGTTCCGGGACGCCGTCTAATCAGCGGAAAAGGTTCAGGATTGCCGGGGCCAGCAGGGCCGTCAGCACCGCGTTCATGCCCATGCCCAATCCTGCGAAGGCCCCTGCCA
>JBQTJI010000055.1:0-17525 GCA_052387255.1 Gemmobacter sp.
GCGGCCTTGCCTGGGCTTAGGTTTCGCCGTAATTCGGCGAGGTGGGGGGGCATGGGGTGGAGTGGGTGTGGCTCGGGTTCGGGTTGTGTTCTGAGTCGGGGGAATCGGCGACGTTCGCTGGTTTCTCACGGCGTAGGTCGGGGCTTGCCCCGACTCTGATCAAAACCCGAACGCGCGCCACACCCACGCCACCGCATGCCCCGCCACCTCGCCGAATTTCGGGGTAACGTAAGCCCAGGCAAGGCAGCCCGCGACGTTGACCGGCACGAACAACAGGGGCGGGATGCGGGCGATGCCGGCCATCACGAAGACCACGGCGCGCAGGGGGCCGAAGAAATGGCCGATCAGCACCGCCACCACGCCCCAGCGGCGGAAGGCGGCGTTGCCGCGCTCGACGGTGTCGGGGTGGTTGCGGAAGGGCCAGAGCGACAGGATCGCGCTGCCCCAGCGCCAGCCGATGCCATAGGACAGGTGTGAGCCGAGGATCGCGCCGATGGACGCCCCGGCCCAGATCGGGAACAGCGACAACTCGCCCGTCGCCACCAGCGCGCCGACGCCCAAGAGGATCGCTGTCGAGGGGATGGCGATGGACAGGAAGGCGATGGTCTCGCCCAGGGCAAAGACCAGCGCGATCCAGAACGCGAGATCGCGGTTGTCGCGGACAAACCCGAGAATGCTGTCGATCGTTCCGTCCACGCCCCGCACCCCGGCTGTCCTGCGGCGGCAGGTCTATTGCACAACGCACGCCATGCGCAACGTCACCGTGCCTTCGTGCCGACGAAGGCCGGGGCGATTGCAAAGGGGGTTGGGCGAGGGTCACCGTCATGCAGCCCCCGTCAGCGCGGCGTGGATATCCTCGGCGGCATCGCGACCCTCGGCGACGGCGGTGACGGTCAGGTCCTCGCCCCCCGCCGCACAGTCGCCCCCGGCCCAGACGCCGGGCAGCGAGGTGCGGCCGGGGCCGGTCACGGCGATCTTGCCGCCCGACAAGGCCAGCCCCGAAGGCACCCCGTCCAGCGTCTGGCCGATGGCCTTGAACACCTGGTCGGCCTTGAGGCGGAAGGTTTCGCCAGAAGGCATAAGGCCATCGGGCGACTCGACGGTATAGGCGAACTCGACCTCTTGCACATGGCCGTTGCCGTGGACCGACAGGGGCATGGCATGGCTCACGATCTTGACCCCCGCCGTGGCGGCGTGGTGCTGCTCGTACCCGCTGGCGCTCATCCGGTCCTGGCCCCGGCGGTAGACGATGGTGACATTCTCGGCCCCCAGCAGTTTCGACTGCACGGCGGCGTCCACCGCCGTCATGCCGCCGCCGATCACCACCACGTCGCGGCCCACGGGCACCTGCGCCTTGTCGCCCGCCTGCCGCAGGCCCGCGATGAAGGCCACGGCGTCGGTCGCCAGATCCTCGCCCGGTGCGCGCAGGGCGTTCACGCCCGCAAGGCCCATCCCCAGGAACACCGCATCAAAGGTGCCGCGCAGGGCGTCCAGTGTCAGGTCGCGTCCCAGGGCCTTGCCGGTTTCGATCGCGATGCCGCCGATCTGGCACAGCCAGTCGACCTCGGCCTGCGCGAAGGACCCGGCCTTGTAGGTGGCGATGCCGTATTCGTTCAGGCCGCCGGGCTTGGGCCGGGCGTCATAGACCGTCACGTCATGGCCATGCAGCGCCAGCCGGTGCGCGCAGGCCAGTCCCGCCGGCCCCGCGCCCACGACCGCGACGCGCTTGCCCGTCGGGGCCGCGCGGGTGAAGGGATGCACGCCCGCCGCCATCACCCGGTCGGTGGCAAAGCGCTGCAGGCGGCCGATCTCGACCGGCTTGCCCTCGGCGGCCTCGCGCACGCAGGCCTCTTCGCACAGGGTTTCGGTCGGGCAGACGCGGGCGCACATGCCGCCCAGGATGTTCGCGTCCCAGATGGTTTTCGCCGCCGCCTCGGGCGTGCCGGTGGCGATCTGGCGGATGAACAGCGGGATGTCGATGGACGTCGGGCAGGCGGTGATGCAGGGGGCATCGTGGCAGAAATAGCAGCGGTCGGCGGCCACCCGCGCTTCGTGCATGTCTAGCGCCGGTTCGTGATCGGCGAAGTTCGCGTCATAGGCGGCGGCGGGCAGGCGCCCCGGCACCACGCCGGGCGTAAGCTGGCTGTTGGGCATGGGCTGCGCGTCTCCCTGGGCTTGCTTTCTGGAAAACGCTGCCACAGGTGCGGTTTTTTATCAAACGGTAAATTCCTTGGCGCGAGGTCTGGCGCGCCAACTGCCCGGAAAAGCGGCAGTGCCATCCCACGGCTTTTCACCCATCGACTCGTCGCGTATAAGCGTCGCGCAAGGCTGGTGCCGCAGGCGCACCCAACGACACCGGAACCGGACCAGAACCCGAGGGCCCACATGAGCAAGCATTCCACCGACGCCGACGTGGCCTTCATCGCGGCGCTGGCCGAGTTGTTGAACCGCAACGAGCTGACCGAACTGTCGGTCAAGCGCGAGTACGGCGACAATGACAGCCTGGATGTGCGCGTGGTCAAGGCGGCCCCGGTGGTGCATCAGGTGATGCAGGCGGCCCCGGTTCACGCAGCGGCCCCGTTCGCCCAGGCCGCAGCGGGGCCTGCCGCTGCCGCCGCGCCTGCCGTGCCGGACGACCCGGCGCAGCACCCGGGTGCCGTGACTTCGCCCATGGTCGGCACGGTCTATCTGTCCGCCGAGCCGGGGGCCGCGCCCTTCGCGCCCATCGGGGCCACCGTGGCCGAGGGCCAGACCGTGCTGATCATCGAGGCGATGAAGACCATGAACCAGATCCCCGCCCCCCGCGCAGGGGTGGTGAAACGCATCCTGGTCGAGGACGGCAGCGCCGTCGAATACGGTGCCCCCCTGATGATCGTGGAGTAAGCCCACGATGTTCGAGAAAATCCTGATCGCCAACCGCGGCGAGATCGCCCTTCGCGTCATCCGCGCCGCGCGCGAGATGGGCATCACCAGCGTCGCCGTGCATTCGACCGCCGATGCCGATGCCATGCATGTGCGGATGGCGGATGAGTCCGTCTGCATCGGACCCGCGCCCTCGGTCGACAGCTATCTGAACAAGGCCGCGATCATTTCGGCCTGCGAGATCACCGGCGCGCAGGCGGTGCATCCGGGGTACGGGTTCCTGTCCGAGAATGCCGCCTTCGCCCAGGCGCTGGAGGATCACGGGATCACCTTTATCGGCCCAAAGGCCGAACACATCCGCATCATGGGCGACAAGATCACCGCCAAGGAGACCGCCAAGGCCCTGGGCATCCCCGTGGTGCCGGGGTCGGACGGCGGCGTGCCGGATTTCGAGACCGCCATCGGCGTGGCCGAGGGGATCGGATTCCCGGTGATCATCAAGGCCACCGCCGGGGGCGGCGGGCGCGGCATGAAGGTGGCGCAGAACGCGGCCGAACTGGAAACCGCGTTCCGCACCGCGCGGGCCGAGTCGAAGGCCGCCTTCGGCAATGACGAGGTCTATATCGAGAAGTACCTGCAGACCCCGCGCCACATCGAGATTCAGGTCTTCGGCGACGGCAAGGGCAATGCCGTGCATCTGGGCGAGCGCGACTGTTCCCTGCAGCGCCGCCACCAGAAGGTTCTGGAAGAGGCCCCCGGCCCCGCCATCACGCCCGGGATGCGCGCCATGATCGGCAAGGTCTGCGCCGATGCGGTGGCCAAGATCGCCTATATCGGGGCCGGCACCGTCGAGTTCCTGTACGAGGACGGCGAATTCTATTTCATCGAGATGAACACCCGCCTGCAGGTGGAACATCCCGTCACCGAATACGTCTTTGGCGTGGACCTCGTGCGCGAGCAGTTCCGCGTGGCCGCCGGCCTGCCGATGTCCTTCGCGCAAGGCGACCTGCAGATCCGGGGCCACGCCATCGAGGTGCGCATCAACGCCGAGAAGCTGCCCAACTTTGCCCCCTGTCCGGGCCGCGTGCGGATGTTCCATGCGCCGGGCGGCTATGGCGTGCGGATGGATTCGGCGCTGTATTCGGGCTATGCGATCCCGCCCTATTACGACAGCCTGATCGGCAAGCTGATCGTCCATGGCCGCGACCGGCCCGAGGCGCTGGCCCGGCTGAAGCGCGCGCTGGGCGAGTTGATCGTGGACGGCATCGACACCACGGTGCCGCTGTTCAACGCCCTGCTGGAAGAGCCCGACATCCTGTCGGGCAACTACAACATCCATTGGCTGGAAAAGTGGCTGGCCGCACAGTTCGGCTGATGCATCCGACGCCCCACCCGCCCGTCACCCCCGAAATCCTGCTGCGCGCCTATGCCATGGGCGTCTTTCCCATGGCCCAGGGGCGACGTTCCGACGACATCCACTGGGTCGATCCGAAGAAGCGCGGCATCTTTCCGCTGGAGGGGTTCCGCATCTCGCGCTCACTGGCGCGAGCCATCGGGCGCGGGGATTACACCGTCACCATCGACCGCGACTTTGCCGGCGTGGTGGACGCATGTGCCGACCGGCCCGAGACCTGGATCAACGCCGAAATCCGCGCGCTGTACCTGGCGCTGCACGGCGCGGGGTTTGCCCATTCGCTGGAGGTGCGGGTCGGGGAGGCGCTGGTCGGCGGGGTCTATGGCGTGACGCTGGGGGCGGCGTTCTTTGGCGAATCGATGTTTTCGCGGCGCACGGATGCGTCCAAGGTCGCCTTGGCATGGGCCGTCCACCGGCTGCGGGCCGGGGGGTTCACCCTGTTCGACACGCAGTTCCTGACGCCGCACCTGGCCAGCCTGGGGGCCATCGAAATCTCGCGCGCCGAGTATCACCGCCGCCTTGACGCCGCCCTGGGCGGGCAGGCCAGCTTCACGCCCGACGGCTATGGCCCCGACGCGGGCTCGGTCAGGCAGCGCAGCACCCAGACGTCATAGCGCGTGTGGTCCATCGCCGACAGGGCGGGGGCCGAGGCCAGCATCCAGCCCGAAAAGACCGGCTCGGGCCGCAGCGCATCGGTCACCGTCAGATGCGCATAGGCGTCGGTGGGCGAGCCTTCGGCGGGATAGCGGCATTCGTCCAGAAGGATCGTCAGCCGGCCCGTCTGCCCTGCCTGGCCGCGCGCCAGGTCGAGGTCGCCCGAGGTGCCCGCCACCTTGTCCAGCCAGCGGATCGTCGCGCCGGGGGCCTGTGCGGCGGCGGGCCGGTCGCCGGTGCCCGCCTCGGGCAGGGTCTCGTCCGCGCCTTCCGGCGGGGGCAGGTCTTCGGGCGCGGGGTCGTCCTGGGCCAGGGCAGGCAGGGCCGCCGCCAGCAGCGCCACCGGCAAGAGCCACCTCATGGGGCGGCGTCCCCTGCGGCGGGTTCGTCCGCCCTGCCGCCCACGAACTTCATCAACAGGTTGATCAGGCTGACCGACCCTTGGGTATCCAGAATCTCGTCGCCGGGCCCGAGGTTTTCCAGCGACCCGCCCGGCAGCAGTTCGACGAAGTTGCCGCCCAACAGGCCCTCGGACGAGATCAGGATGGCGCTGTCGTCGGGCAGGATGACGTCGGCCGGCAGGGACACCGTGGCATCGGCGAAAAAGGTCTGCGGGTTCAGGGCCAGGCTGGTGACGGTGCCCACCTTGACCCCCGCCAGCCGCACATCGGTGCCGACCCGCACCCCATCGACCGACCGGAACGAGGCCTTGAGTTCATAGCCGCCCGCATCGCGGGCAAGCCCCGCCCCCTGCGCGGCAAAGACGACAAAGCCCACGGCCGCCGCCAGCACCGCCGCGCCCACGATCACCTCGCCCGTATTCTCGGCCATCCCGCCACCCCGCGCTTTGGCCCGTGGTATGGCGCAAGCGGGGGGCGGGGTCCAGTGGGGGAGGGGGGCGACCCTGCTGGTAGGTCGGGGTTCACCCCGACTCCCCTCCGCCTCATGCCCCTGGGTTGCCGGGTTGCGGGCGATGCCCTATCGTCCGGGAATGATCCTTTGCGCCCGGTCCGTGACATTCGACGAAGATGCGATGTGGGTCGCCTTGTCCGACGGGCGTACCCTCGGCGTCCCGCTGGCGTGGTTTCTCCGCCTGCTGCGCGCCACGGCAGCGGAACGGGCCGAAGTCGAGATCAGCCCGTTCGGGCTGCACTGGGAGGGGTTGGACGAGGATATTTCGGTTGCCGGGCTGATTGCAGGGCGGGGGAGCGTGGTGGGGGTGAGGGCATGAGGAACGACCAACGTATAGACCTTGCCCCCCCCGCCGCACGATCCCGGCTCCTGTGCGATCATCGCCAGCAGCGCACTCGCCGGTCCCACGGGCCGACGACGGCCCATTCAGAGTTCACCCGCAGGGCCATCTTCACCCCGATGAACCAGGCGAACGCGCCCCGGCTTCGGCCCGTCCGCATGCAGAGCGGTGTAGGTATCGCATACCCGAACCCGCTCAATTGCCCCAACTCTTAACTTAACATGAATCCCCACCCCTCAACCCCATTATTTTCCTCACCCCACCCCCTGTCCACACGTGCGACATGCCCCCGTGTCGCACGCCGCGCCGTCGCTTCCCGCCTTGAACCCCGCCCCCCGCCCGCCTAATCTTGGCCCGAACCTAAGGGGCCACCCATGACCGCCAAGCGCAGCATCTTCGAGGAGGTCGGGCAGGCCCCTGCCGCCCTGCCGCAGGGCGGGCTGATCGCGCGCGCGACCGGTCCGGCGCGGGCGGCGACGAGGGCGTGGCTGGTCGTGCTGTTCGTGCTGGTCGCGGCCATGGTGGTGGTCGGCGGGCTGACGCGGCTGACCGACAGCGGCCTGTCGATCACCGAATGGGCGCCGTTCAGCGGGGCCCTGCCGCCGCTGGACGACGCGGCCTGGGCGGCGGAGTTCGCCAGCTACCAGGCGACGCCCGAGTACCGGCTGCAGAACAGCGCGATGACGCTGGACGAGTTCCGCACGATCTTCTGGTGGGAATGGGGGCACCGGCAGCTGGGCCGCGTGATCGGACTGGTCTGGGCGGTGGGGTTCGCGCTGCTGGCCGCCACGCGCCGGGTGCCGCCGGGGTGGACGGGGCGGCTGTTCCTCTTGGGCGCTCTGGGCGGGCTGCAGGGGGCGATCGGGTGGTGGATGGTCCATTCCGGCCTGTCAGGCGACCGGGTGGATGTGCAGTCCTACCGGCTGGCGGTACATCTGGGGCTGGCCTTCGTCCTCCTGGGGCTGATCGCCTGGTATGTGCTGCGCCTGTCGCGGCCCGAGACGGCGCTGTTGCAGGCCCGGCGCGGGCGCGAGGCGCGGCTGTTCGGCCTATCGACCGGCCTGATGCATGTCGCCTTTCTGCAGATCCTGCTGGGGGCGCTGGTGGCGGGGATCGATGCAGGTGCCGGATTTCCGACCTGGCCGCTGATGAACGGGTCGTTCTTTCCGGCGGATGCGTTCCATGTGCCGGGCGGCGGCGGCGCCTGGCGGGCGTTCTTCGAAAATCCGGGGCTGGTGCAGTTCATCCACCGCATGTCGGGGTACGTGCTGTTCGCCTTTGGCGTCGTCGTCTGGCTGCGCGGGCGGCAATCGTCGCACCGGGCGACGCGGGGGGCGTTCCATGCGGTGATGGCGATGCTGGTCGTGCAGATGGGCCTTGGCATCGCGGCGGTGCTGACGGGGGCCGGCCTGCACGCGGCCATCGCGCACCAGGGAGGGGCGATCATCCTGTGGGTGCTGGTCCTGCGGGCCAGGTTCCACAGCCAGTACCCCGTTGCGGGTTCGATCCGGGAGGGGACGGCATGACGGCATTCGACGACCTGATGGAGTACCAGCGCCAGACCGAGGCGCTGGGGCAGATCGCGGGCCGCCTGGGCTGGGACCAGGAAACCGTGATGCCGCGCGGCGCGGTCGGCCAGCGGGCCGAGGAGTTTGCGGCCATCGAAGGTGTTCTGCATGCGCGGCGCACCGATCCGCGCGTCGGCGACTGGCTGGCCGCGGCCGAGGCCCCCGATGCGGAAGGCGCAGCACAGTTGCGGCTGATCCGGCGGTCGCACCTGCGGGCGGTGAAGATTCCGTCGCGGCTGGCGCAGGAGATTGCCCGCGTCACCTCGGCCGCCCAAGGGATCTGGGCCGAGGCGCGGGCGGACGAGGATGTCGCGGCCTTCCTGCCGACGCTGGCCAAGGTGATCGACCTCAAGCGGGAAGAGGCGGCCTGTCTGGCGGGGGACGGCGATGCCTATGACGCGCTTCTGGACGATTATGAGCCGGGCGAGACGGCGGCGACCATCGCGGCGATGTTCGACGCGATGCGCCCGCGCCTGGTGGCGCTGCGCGGGGCGGCATTGGCCTCGGCGCACCAGCCCGCCGATCTGGATGCGGCCTTTCCGGTCGACCGCCAGATGCGCCTGTCGCGCGACCTCGCTTCGGCCTTCGGCTACGACTGGAACCACGGCAGGCTGGACCTGGCGGTGCATCCGTTCAGTTCGGGGTCGGGGCGGGATGTGCGGATCACCACGCGGGTGGTCGAGCGGGATCCCTTCAACTGCTTCTACTCGACGATCCACGAGGTCGGGCATGCGACCTATGAGCTGGGCATCGACCCCGACTATGCGCTGACGCCCTTGGGCGCGGGCGTGTCGATGGGCGTCCATGAAAGCCAGAGCCGCATCTACGAGAACCAGCTTGGCCGCAGCCGTCCGTTCACGGGGTGGCTGTACGGGCGGATGCGGGACGCCTTCGGCGATTTCGGGGTGGCCGACGCCGACGCCTTCTACGGCACGGTGAACAAGCTGCGCGAGGGGTTCATCCGCACCGAGGCCGACGAGGTGCAGTACAACCTGCACGTCATGTTGCGGTTCGACCTGGAACGCGCGCTGATCGCGGGCGGTCTGGGGGTGGACGACCTGGAAGCCGCCTGGAACGACCGCTTCCGGGCCGATTTCGGGCAGGTGCCGCCGCGCCCCTCGGCGGGGATGCTGCAGGATGTGCACTGGTCGGTCGGGCTGTTCGGGTACTTCCCGACCTATACCTTGGGCAACCTGTACGCGGGCTGCCTGCATGCGGCGCTGCGCCGGGACCTGCCCGATCTCGACGCCTCGCTGGCAGAGGGCGATCCGTCGCCTGCGACGGAATGGCTGCGCGAGAAGGTGCAGCGCCATGGCGGGCTGATGGTGCCGGGCGAGGTGATCGAACAGGCCGTGGGGTTCACGCCCCATGCCGGGCCGCTTCTGGACTATCTGGAGCGCAAGTTCGGTGCGATCTACCGGCTGTAGGGCGGGCAATCTGCCCACCTTCCGGCGCAGATGGCCGGCAGATTGCGCACCCTACGGCCAGTCCGGGGCACGTTTTTCCAGGAACGCCGCGATCCCTTCCTCGGTGTCGCGCATCATCATGTTTGCGACCATCACGTCGCCGGTCAGCCGGTAGGCCTCGGCCAGGGGCAGGGCGTTCTGGGCGTGGAAGGCGCGTTTGCCGATGCGGACGACGGCGGTCAGTTTCGCGGCGATGGTATTGGCGAGGGATTGCGTCTCGGCGGAAAGGGCGTCGGTCGGCACCACGCGGTTGACGAGGCCAAGGTCGCGCGCCCGGTCGGCCCCGATGAAGGCCCCGGTCACCAGCATCTCGAAGGCCGCGCGGGGCGGGATGGCGCGGGTGAGCGCCACCATGGGGGTCGAGCAGAACAGCCCGATGTTCACGCCGTTGACGCCGAAGCGGGCGGTGTCGGCGGCCACCACCATGTCGCAGCTTGCGGCCAGCTGGCACCCGGCGGCGGTGGCGATGCCCTGCACTTCGGCGATCACCGGCTGGGGCAGGGCGGGGATCATCTGCATCACGTCCGCACAGCGCGCGAAGAGGTCGGCAAAGGCCGCCGCGCCCCCGTCGGGGGCCTGACGCGCGGCCTGCATCTGGCGCAGGTCGTGGCCCGCGCAAAAGGCCCGGCCTGCGCCGGCCAAGACGACCACGCGGATTGTCGCGTCGGTCACCAGCGACGAGAAGGCCTGCCTCAGCGCCGCAAGCATCTGATCGGAAAGGGCATTCAGCGTGGCGGGCGCGTTCATCGTCAGGCGGGCGACGGGGCCGTCGTCGTGGCGCAGAAGCAGGTCGGTCATTGTCTTTCCCCGGTTTGGCTGAAACCCTACGCCGGGGCGGGGCTGGGGGGAAGGCATGGCGTTGGTGATGGACCGGGCGGCGCTGACGGCGTTTCTGGGCGCAGAGTTCGGGCAGGTCGTGCGGGATTTTGCGATCGAGGCGGTGGACGAGGACGTCCTGACCCTGCGCCTGTCCGTGCAGGACCGCCACCTGCGGCCCGGCGGCACGGTGTCGGGGCCTGCGATCTTTGCCCTGGCCGATGTGGCGGTGTACCTGGCGATCCTGGCGCGGATCGGGCCGGTGGCGCTGGCGGTGACCACGAATGCCTCGGTCGATTTCCTGCGCAAGCCTGCGGCGGGGGTGGACCTGCTGGCCGAGGCGCGCGTGCTGAAACTGGGGCGGGTGCTGGCCGTGGGGGATGTGCTGATCCGGTCGGCGGGCGGCAGCGACCCCGTGGCGCGGGCGACGCTGACCTATTCGATCCCGCCCGCCCGGCAGTAGGGGCCTATTGCAAGTCCGCGAAGGCACCTTGCAGGCGCGCGACGGCCTCGGCCACCTGCGTGCGGGGCATCGCGATGTTGAAGCGCAATGCCGCCTCGCCCCCGGTGCCGAAGGTGGCGCCATAGTTCACCGCGATGCGGGCGTCCCGTTCGACCCGGCGGGTGAATTCGGCGGCGTCCATGCCGGTGCCCGCGAAATCGACCCAGGCGAGATAGGTCGCCTCGAGCGGCATCGACCGCAGGCCGGGGATGGCGTTCACGCCCTGGTCGAACAGACGCCGGTTGCCGTCGAGGTAGGTCATCAGCCCGTCCACCCATTCCGCGCCCTCGGGCGAATAGGCCGCCGTCGCCATGTGCATGCCGAAGGCATTGGGCGAGATGCCGAGCGCGACCATCCGCGCCGCGAACCGGGCGCGCAGGCCGGGGTCGGCGATGATGACGTTGCCGATATGGGCCCCGGCGATGTTGAAGGTCTTGGTCGTGGCGGTCATCATCACCACCCGGTCCATGATGTCGGGCGCGGCCAGCGGCATCGGGATGTGGCGATGGCCGGGATAGACCAGGTCGTGGTGAATCTCGTCCGACACCAGGATCAGGTCGTGGCGGATGCAGAAGTCGGCCACCGCGCGCAATTCCTCTGCCGTCCAGACCCGCCCGCCCGGATTGTGGGGCGAGCACAGGATGAACATCCGCTCGCGCCCGGTCATCAGCGCGTCCCAGGCGGCGAAGTCCATCGCCTGCCGCCCGTCCACGATGGCCAGCGGGCATTCCCGCACCTCGCGACCCGCCGCTTTGATGACGCGGGCGAAGGCGTGGTAGACCGGGGTCGTGATCACAACGCCGTCGCCCGGTTCGGTGAAGGCGTCGATGCACAGGCCCGTGCCATTGACCAGACCGTGGGTGGTAAAGATCGCCTTGGGGTCCACCTGCCAGCCGTGGCGCGTGGCCATCCACCCGCAGATCGCGTCGAGATAGGCCCGGTCGTCGCCGAAATAGCCGTAGATGCCGTGGGCCGCCATCCGTTCCACCGCCGCCTGCACCGCCGCCGGGGGGCGGAACTCCGTGTCGGCCACCCACATGGCCAGACCGTCCTGCGGGGACACGCCGTAGAGCGTTTCCATCATGTCCCACTTGTTGCAATGGGTGCCGCGCCGGTCGATGACGTCGTCAAAGCTCATGGGGGTATCCTGCTTTCCGGGAAGGTCGGCGCAGCGATAGCGCAAGCGGACGGCAATTCCAATGGGTGCGCAAGACGCAGCGGAACGACCGGGATCGTCAGGCTTTGCGGAACATTGTACCGGATACATTGCACTGCACGGGAAATGTGTCCGGACCCTGCCGGGTCACGGCCGCCACGCCGCCCCCATTGCACGGACAGCGGGGCTTGGGTAAATCCTGTGGCATGATCCGCCCCATCCTGTTGCATCCCGATCCCCGCCTGAAGAAACCCTGCGATCCCGTGGGCACGATCACGCCAGAGATCGGACGGCTGGCCGAGGACATGCTGGCGACGATGTACGACGCCCCCGGCATCGGCCTGGCGGCACCCCAGGTCGGCGTGCTGAAGCGTCTGATGGTGATGGACTGCGTCAAGGAACCGGGGGCCGCGCCGCGCCCGATGGCGCTGGTGAACCCCGAGATCACCTGGGCCTCCGAGGACCGCAGCGTGTACGAGGTAGGCTGCCTGTCGATCCCCGAACACTATGCCGAGGTTACGCGCCCCTCGGCGGTGCGGGTGCGCTGGACCGCGCTGGACGGCACCGCGCAGGAAGAAGAGTTCGCGGGCCTCTGGGCCACCTGCGTGCAGCACGAGATCGACCACCTGGCGGGCCGCCTGTTCATCGACTATCTCGGCCCGCTGCGCCGCCAGATGATCACCCGCAAGATGGAAAAGCTGAAGCGCGAACGCGCGCGGGGCGAGGTTTAGGGGATGGCTGCCACCCTGTGCCGTGTCGGCCATGACGCGCCCCCCTCTCCCCTCGGGGGAGAGGGATGGGGTGAGGGGGAGGGCGGGACCTCTGCCGCCCCTCGCCGCTGGCAAGGGCAAGGCGACGCACCGGTTCGCGACCGTCGCCCGGGCCTTGGGGGGCGCTAGGGCATGCCCGTCCTGCCCATCATGCGCTGGCCCGATCCGCGCCTGGGCCAGGTCTGCGCGCCCGTTGCGGGCGATGTGGCAGGGCTGGTCGCCGACCTGTTCGACACGATGTACGCCGCCCCCGGTCGCGGCCTTGCGGCCCCGCAGGTGGGGGCATTGGTCCGCCTGTTCGTGATGGACACAGGCTGGCGGTCGGGGGTGCCCGCGCCGATGGCCTGCCTCAATCCCGAGATTCTGTGGCAGTCCGACACGCGGGCCGAGGGGGCCGAAGGGTGCCTGTCGATCCCCGGCCCCACCACGATGATCGAACGCGCGACGCAGATCCGCCTCGGCTGGACCGACCTGGACGGGATGCGGCACGAAGCGCTGCTGGACGGGTTCGCGGCGGTCTGCGCGCAACACGAGCACGACCACCTGGACGGCATCCTGACGCTGGACCGCCTGTCGCCGCAGGCACGGGCCGAGGCCATCCTGCAGGTCAGCCCGTGACCGCCCGCCCCTGCCTGCGCTGGCCGCATCCGCTGCTGCGAACACCGGCGGCCCCGGTGGGCAGCGTGACCGACGAGGTCCGCCGCATCTGGGACGACATGGTCGACACGATGGAGGCGATGCCGGGCTATGGCCTGGCCGCGCCGCAGATCGGGGTGTCGCTACGGCTGGCGGTGGTGGACTGCTCGGCCGAACGCGGTTTTGCCGTGCGGATGGCCGATCCGGTGCTGCTCTGGGCCTCGGCCGAGACGTTCCGCCATGTCGAGGGCAGCCCGAACCTGCCCGGCGTCCATGCCGACCTGGAGCGGCCCCGCGAGGTGCGCATCGCGTTCCTGAACGACCGGGGCGCGCGGGAAGAGCGCGCGTTCCGCGATCTCTGGGCCACGTCGGTGCAGCACCAGTTGGATCACCTCGAGGGGCGGATGTTCTTTGACCGGCTGGGTCCGGTGAAGCGCCGGATGCTGATCGCCAGGGCGGGAAAGCAGGCGCGCCGATGAAGATCGTGTTCATGGGGACGCCTGCGTTTTCGGTGCCGGCACTGGACGCGCTGGTCGCGCGGCACGACGTGGTCGCGGTCTATGCCCAGCCGCCCCGTCCGGCAGGCCGGGGCCAGGCCCCGCGCCCCGGCCCGGTGGCGGCGCGTGCCGCAGCACTGGGGCTGCCGGTCCGCACGCCGGTGTCGCTGCGTGACGCAGCGGCGCAGGCGGAGTTTGCGGCCCTGGGGGCCGAGGTGGCGGTGGTGGTGGCCTATGGCCTGATCCTGCCGCAGGCGGTGCTGGATGTGCCCCGCCTGGGCTGTCTGAACATCCATGCCTCGCTGTTGCCGCGCTGGCGCGGGGCGGCCCCGATCCACCGCGCGGTGATGGCGGGGGATGCCGAGACCGGCATCTGCATCATGGCGATGGAGGCGGGGCTGGACACCGGGCCGGTGCTGTTGCGCCAGGCGGTGCCGATCGGGGCCGAGGACACCACGGGCGATCTGCACGACCGGCTATCGGTGCTGGGGTCTTGGATGATTGTCGAGGTTCTGGAGGGGCTTGCCGGGCGATCTTCAGGACCGCAGTCAAGTCACGGCGTGACCTATGCGACCAAGATCGACAAGGCCGAGGCGCGCATCGACTGGACCCGCCCGGCGGTCGAGGTGGACCGCCTGATCCGGGGCCTGTCGCCTGCGCCGGGGGCCTGGTGTCTGGCGGGGGCGGAACGCCTGCGGCTGTTGCGGTCGCGCGTGGTGGCCGGTCATGGCGCGCCGGGGCAGCGGCTGTCGGGTAGCGGGCTGACGGTGGCCTGCGGGGCGGGTGCCGTCGAGGTGATGCAGGCACAGCGCGAGGGCAAGCGCCCGATGGCGGCTGCGGAGATCCTGCGCGGGGCGGTCCTGCCCGACCGCCTGACCTGATCCTTCACAAGCGCGGGGAAACACCCCATGTCTGGCGCATCACCCACGCGGAGAACGCCCATGCCTTCGTTCCTTCTCATCGCGCTGATCGGGGCGGCGGCGGGGTTTCTGGCAACGCGGGTCATGCGGGTGCAGACCGATGTGCCGACGACGGTGGTGATCGGCATCGCCGGGGCGGTGATCGGATGGGTCGTGCTGCGGCTGGTGATCGCGCTGACGGGGTGGATCGCGGTCTTTGCCGGGGCGGTGGCGGGGGCGGTGCTGCTGATCTGGCTGTGGCAGCAATACGGGCCGAAGGGGCGGCGCTGAACCGGAATTTTCGAAAATTCAGGGCCGATTTGTTTGAAGAAATCGGGGGCTGCGCAGTCGTGCGCGCAGCGCGGAGGTATCTTGCGCGGCCTGCCCCGTGCCGGGCTAGCCCAGCCGCTTGACCAGGTCCTTCAGCCGGATGCCCCTGCCGCCCACATCCTGCCACAGCATGCGGCCCTGCCAGGCCATGAACAGGATCGCCGCCCCCTCGCGCGCCTTGGGGCCGCCGCCCATCGAGCGGGCGAGCGCCGTCTCGACCCGGCCGCGCCAGGCCTCGGCCCGCGTGCGCAACGCGGGGTCGCGGAAATCGGCGGCCAGACGCGACAGGTCGGCCGACAGCGGACCCGTGCCCAGGGCCTTCAGCAGGCCGAGCGTGGTCTCGGCCCCTGCTTCGGCCGCCTCGGCCTGACGGTCCAGCGCATCCCAGGCCGCCGTCAGCGCCGCCCGCACCATCCCCTCGCGCGAGCCGTAGCGTTGCACCAGCGTGGGTGCCGCCAGCCCCGTGGCGCGCGCGACCGAGGCGAAGGCCACCGCCTTGTCGCCGCCTTCGGCCAGCAGGCGGCGGACTTCCGCAAAGATCGTGTCGTCGGGAATGGTTCTGGGGCGCGACATGGGGCAAAGCCTAGGCGCAGGCGGACCCACGTTCAAGCGCCATGGCGGATTGCCAAGTGCGGCGCGGGGCCTTGGGAAAGGCAGCGGCGCGTGGCACCTTGCCGGGCATGACCGACGATCTGCCCGACCGCATCCGCGCCTGCCGCCTCTGCGCGCCCCGCTTTGCCGCCACGGCGACGGCCCATGGCCCGCGCCCGGTGGTGTGGTTTGCGCCAGGCGCGCGCATCCTGGTCGCAGGCCAGGCCCCCGGTCTGCGCGTGCACGGGTCGGGCGTGCCGTTCCGCGACGCCTCGGGCGACCGGCTGCGCGCCTGGATGGGGGTGGGCGAGGAGGTGTTCTATGACCGCAG
This sequence comes from Gemmobacter sp., assembly GCA_052387255.1. Taxonomy (GTDB): domain Bacteria; phylum Pseudomonadota; class Alphaproteobacteria; order Rhodobacterales; family Rhodobacteraceae; genus JBBQXK01. Next base: position 15,745 of record JBQTJI010000055.1, read on the forward strand.
CCGCCTGGCCATCGTGCCGATGGCCTTCTGCTTTCCGGGGTATGATGCCACGGGGTCCGACCTGCCGCCGCCGCCCCTGTGCGCCGCGACCTGGCGGGCAGAGGTGATGGCGACGCTGGCGGGCGTCCGGCTGCGCCTTTTGGTCGGCGGGGCGGCGCAGGCCTGGCACCTGGGGACGAAGCGCGTCGATGACACGCTGCGCCGCTGGCGCGAGTTTGGTCCCGACACCATCCCCCTGCCGCACCCGTCCTGGCGCAATACCGGCTGGCTGCGGCGCAACCCCTGGTTCGAGGCCGACCTGCTGCCGACCTTGCGCGCCCGCATTGCCGGAATTCTTTCCGACCCGGCGGAATAGCTGGCCCGGCGTCACGTTCTTGTCATATGCCGGACAAAGGAGGCACGCCCGTGTCGGACACATTTCGCAGGGACCTTGTGGCCCTGGTCCCCAAACTCCGCCGTTTTGCACGCAGCCTGGTCGGCAACGTGCAGGACGCCGACGACCTGGTGCAGGCCGCCTGCGAAAGGGCGCTGCGCAACCCCGACCAGTTTCGTGCAGGCACAAGGATGGACAGCTGGATGTACCGCATCGTCCAGAACCTGTGGCTGGACGACAAGCGCCGGGCGCGCACGCGGGGCACCGCGATCGATCCCGAGGATGCCTATCTCAGCGACGAGGGCAAGGGCGCAAGCCTGCCCGAAGACCGCATGATGCTGGCCCAGGTGCGCGCGGCGATGGCCACCCTGCCGCAGGGCCAGCGCGAGGTTCTGGCGCTGGTCGCGGTCGAGGGGCTGAGCTACCGCGAGACCGCCGAGGTGCTGGACGTGCCGGTCGGCACCGTGATGAGCCGCCTGTCGCGCGCCCGTGAAGCGCTGTTGCCGAAACTTGGACTGAGCGAAGGACGCCGCCAATGACCCGCACGACCCTGATGGACAAGGACCGCCTGGCCGCCTTTGTCGATGGCGAGATGTCGCCCGAAGAGGCGGCGGAAGTGGTCATGCACCTGGCGGACCATCCCCAGGACCAGGCTTGGGTCGATGACCTGACAGCGGCCAACGAGGCGCTGTCGCAGGCGTTTTCCGCGCCGCTGGACGAACCCGTGCCGGACGCCTTGCGCAACCTGATCCTGGGCACCGCGCCCGAGGCGAAGGTCGTGCCGTTCCCGCAACGGGCCACCGCCCGTGCCCTGTGGGCCGGTCTGGCGGGTGCGGCGGCGCTGGCGGCGGGTCTGGCGGTTCTGGCCTTCCTGCCGGGGGCCGGGGCGCCTGACCTGCAGCCGGGCAGGCTGGCCGACGGGGGGGACCTGCACCGCGCGCTTGGCAGCCTGCCGTCGGGGACGCCGCAGGCCCTGGGGAATGGCACCGAAGTGATGATCCTTGCGACGCTGCCCACGCCGACCGGGTTCTGTCGCGAGATCGAGGTGGTGGACGCCGGCACCGCACGGTTGCAGGTCGGCCTCGTCTGCACCGAAGGCCAGGGCTGGACGGTCGAGGTGGTGATCTCGGAGAACCTTGGCGACGCCGGACAGGCCGAGGGCTTCGGCACCGCCGGTGGCGACGAGGCGCAGGGGTTCGCGCCGTTCCTGGACCGCCTGGGTGCCGGGGCGCTGCTGAGCCCCGAAGACGAGGCCGCCGCGATGGCACGGGGCTGGATGCGCTAGGGCCTGTTGACGTTTGAGGATTCACAATTTGGTCGGGGAGTGATTCAAGGTTGCCAAATAGGAGGCACCTTTGATCCGCACCGCACTGACCGACGCCCAATGGGAAATCATCGCACCGCACTG
>JBQTJI010000056.1:0-15465 GCA_052387255.1 Gemmobacter sp.
TGAAGCTGACACCTACATCATCGGAAAACCCTCTCAGGTCCCCTAGTAGGCCGATATGCAAACAGTCAAACGCCGATCACGCCCAAACCGCCCACATATCCCTTCATAACCAAAACATTCAAAGAGCAAGGGCACAAAACCGACCGGATACGCCAGCTTCCCAGCGTATTCCCGACCGCTTCATTCCCAGATTTTTCGCGGCTTGCGCCGCCACCGCATCAGTTCGAACCGCGTCTCCCGCGTCGTCCCGCTTCGGTGAGGCGCTGTTTAGGGATGTCGTCCGGGGGCTGCAAGCAGAAAATGCACCACGCATCCCGAAAATCTGTGCACGATCCCCCAACACATTGCAAAAGAATAATAATTCGGCTTGATCGGGGCACAAGTCAGACCCTGTCAGCCGCCGAATTCCGGCCCCTGATGCGTGATCCGCCCCCCCGCAACGGTCATCGCGATTCCCGTCCGGCCAAGGTCGCCCGGCGCAATCGCCTCGATGTCGCCGTCGATCACCACCACATCCGCCGCCAGCCCCGGCACCAGCCGCCCCGTCAGCCCATCGAGATGCGCGGCCCAGGCACCGTCGGCGGTATAGGCGCGCAGCGTGCGGGCCAGGGACAGCCGCTCGTCCGCGGCCCCCTCGAACGGCACCCGCACCAGCGCACCCTCAAGGCCCGACATCACCGACACGTCCGTCACCGGCCAGTCGCTGGCAAAGACCACATGCGCACCCTCGTCGGCCAGCGTCCGCGCCAGATGGGCGTCGCGCCAGCGCGCGGGCGGATAGACCTTCGCCAGCCCCTCCAGCGGGAAGTCCCGCACCCCCGGCGCATGCGCCGGCTGCACGCTTGCGGTCACCCCCAGGGCGGCCAGGCGCGAGATGTCGGCCCGGTCGATCAGCTCGATATGCTCGATCCGGTGGCGGCTGTCGCGCGCGCCATTGGCGGCGCGGGCCGCCTGATACCCGTCCAGCGTCTGCCGCACTGCCCCGTCGCCCACGGCGTGGACCGCGATCTGCAGGCCCCGGCGGTCGATCTCGGTGCAGATCGCCTTGAAGCGTTCGGGCTCGAACAGCGGCCCCGACCGGTGGCCTGGAAAACCCGGATAGTCGTTCAGCATATATGCCGTGCGGCTGTCGACCACCCCGTCCATGAACATCTTGACCATGCCGCAGGTCAGCCAGTCGTCGGCATAGTCGCGCGTCATCGCCGTGGCGCGGTCCAGTTCGGACAGGTCCATGTGGGGCTTGAAGTGGAAGGGGACCTTGACCCGCGCCAGAAGGCTCCCCTCGGCCCAGAGCCCCCCCAGCAGGTCGAGCGTATAGCGGTTCCCGTCCATGTTGACGATGGAGGTGATCCCGTGCGCCGCGCAATGGCGCAGGCCCGCCAGCGCCTTGGCCCGGTGGATCGCCCGCATCTCCGCGTCGGGGCGGGGGGCGGGCTCGGCCCCGGTCGCGATGCCGAGATACAGGTCCGCCTCGCCGCCCAGCGCCACCACCGGGGCAAAGGCCTCGAACTCGCGCAATTCGCCGGTCGCGGTGCCGTCGGAGCCCATCACCACCTCGTGCCCCTGCGGCATGGCGGCACCCTGCAGCAGGCCCGCCGCGCGCAGCGCCGCCGTGTTCGCCCAGACCGTGTGATGGTCGTGCGCGGTCATCGCGATGGCCCTGTCGGGCAGGATGGCGTCAAGGTCGTGGCGCGTCGCGGGGCGACCGAGGACACCGTAATCGGCACCTTGCGCCATCAGCAGCGGCTGGTCCGGCCGGGCGGCGGCAAAGCCGCGAAAGGCATCGCTCAGCGCCTGGCGGCCCATCACCCCCGTCAGTTGCAGGTGCGACAGCTCGTTGCCCCCCAGGACCAGATGCATGTGGCTTTCGACAAAACCGGGCAGCACCGTGCGCCCGGCGCAGTCTATGATCCGCGTCCCCTGCCCCGCCAGTGCCTCGACCTCGCGTCCGCCCACGGCCACCACCCTGCCGCCCCCAAGCGCCACGGCCCCGGCACCGGGGCGGGCAGGGTCCATCGTCATCACGCGGGCATTCGTCAGGATCAGGTCGGGGGTCGCGGTAGGATCGGGGATCATGCCTTGGGCTTTCGATGGGGGTTGGCGGCAATCGCACACAGCATCTCGAACATCAGCGACACGCCCAGGAACGCGGTGCCGCCCGAGGGGTCGAACGGCGGCGACACCTCGACCAGGTCGGCCCCCACGATGTTCACCCCCGCAAGCAGCCGCGCGCATTCCAGCGCCTGCCAGGAGGTTGGCCCGCCGACCTCGGGCGTGCCCGTCCCCGGCGCAAAGGCCGGGTCGACGAAATCGATGTCGTAGCTGACATAGGTCGCCGCCTGCCCCGCCCGGTCGCGCGCCTCGGCCATCACGTCGGCCACGCCGCGCGCGTGGAATTCCTCGATGGGCACCACCCGGATGCCCACCGAGGCGGCAAAGTCGCGGTCCTCGCTGTCATAGGCGCTGCCCCGGATGCCGATCATCGTCACGCGGGCGGGGTCCAGCAGCCCCTCCTCGACCGCGCGGCGGAACGGCGTGCCGTGGGTGTACATCGTGCCGCCGAAATAGCTGTGGAACAGGTCGGTGTGGCTGTCGAAATGGATCATCCCCAGACCCCTGAATCCGGGCGGGCGACCCTTCGCCAGCGCCCGCAGGATCGGCAGGCTGCACAGATGGTCGCCGCCCGCCGTCAGCGGCACGATCCCCGCGGCATGCACGACCCCATAGAACGCCTCCATCCGCGCCAGCGTGTCCATCACATCGGCCGGGTTCGGCCCCACGTCGCCCAGATCGGCGCAGGCCATCGCCTCGAACGGGCGCACCCCCGTGATGCCGTGCTGCGCCCGGATCATCGTGGACGCATCGCGCAAGGCGCGCGGGCCGTGCCGGGGACCCGGCCGGTTCGTCGTGCCCCCGTCCCAGGGCGCGCCGATCAGACCGACCTCGACCTCGGCCAGACGCGGATGGTCCAGGGCCACATGCGGCAGCCGCATGAATGTCGCCACCCCGGCATAGCGCGGCAGGTCGAACCCCGACACCGGGCGAAAGAACCCGTCGCTGCCCATCCCCGCCCCGTTCTGATTCCCCGCGCGCCCGAGTGAAACACCCGGGCGTCGCCCTGTCACCCCCGGCGGATTGCCGCCGCGCAAGGGGACCGCACCCCTTGACCGCAAGGCCCCCTTCGGTGCTTAACCAAAGGCGTCGTCGCTGCCGCGAAAGACCTTGGGAGAAAACCCTTATGACCACCGTGACCGACAGCGACACGAAACCCGTGACCCCGCCCCGTCCGCCGGGCCGGTCGGTCCTGGCCGCCGACCTGCGCATCACCGGCGACATCGTCGCCGAAGGCACCATCGAGGTGATGGGCGAAGTCGAGGGTTCGGTGCGCGCCAAGGCCTTTGTCGTGGCCCAGGACGGTCGGATGGAAGGCACCGTGACCGCCGAGTCGGTCGAGTTCCGGGGCCGGATGCAGGGCTCGGTCGCCTGCGGCACGCTGACCTTGCGGTCGGCGGCCCAGGTCAAGGCCGATGTGGTCTATTCGACGCTGATGATCGAAAGCGGTGCCCAGATCGACGGTGCCTTCCGCAAACCCAAGGCCTGAGCTTCAGGACTTCGGCAGGAAGGCCACCGGCGCATTCTCGTCGCGCCAGAAATCCAGCGCCGGGCGGTCGGTCACCGGGGTCGAACGCTTGAAATCGCACACGAGTTCGCCGTTCTCGACGGTCGAGGCCACGATCAGCGCCTGGCACAGGTGGCGGCTGCCGTCATAGATGTCGACCAGACCGCGCAGGTGCGGGGCCATGCCCGCGTCGATCACCATGCCGTCTTCCATCAGGCGCAGGATCGGATAGACCGCCTCGCCCACCTGCACGCGCAGCCGCGACCGCCGCTTGGCGGCACGGCGTTGTGCCACCTCCAACCCGTCCCGCACGTCCTGAGGCAGAAACTCGAGCATCGCGAACCTCCGTTAACAAACAGGATGCCGGTGATTTGTGCATTTTCAAGGCAGTTTGCGAAGATTCCGTGTGCCACCGGGGGTTTGTCGGCCTCACACCGAAAGCCGTGCCGGAAATGACACGTGCCGCGCCGCAGCAACCGGTTGTCAGCGCGTTGTCCTTGGGCTTTGGTGCGGGAAAATCGGGCGGAAGGTTGCATGGACGGGCTGGCAGAGGGAATCGGGGGGGCACCGGACCACGGCGGCGGCATCGATGCGGCGGCAGCGCGGCATGGCGGGATGCGGGCCGACTGGCTGGACCTGTCCACCGGGATCAACCCCCGGCCCTATCCACTGCCCGACCTGCCCGTCGGGGCCTGGACCGCCCTGCCCGACCGCGATGCCGCAGATGCCCTGAACCGGGCCGCGCGCGCCTTCTGGCGCGTCCCGCCCGGCGCGGCGGTGCTGGCCGCACCGGGGGCGTCGGCCCTCATCGCGCGGCTGCCCCTGCTGGCCGCGCCGGGGCGGGTGGCGATCCCTGCGCCCACCTACAATGAGCACGCCCGCGCCTTTTCGGTCCATGGCTGGACCGTCGTGCAGAACGGGCCGGCGGCGGCCCGCGTTGTGGTCAATCCCAACAATCCCGACGGCCGCCGCTGGACGGCCGTGCAGGCGTTGGACGGACTGGCCCCCGGCGGCCTCTTGGTGATCGACGAAAGCTTTGCCGACACCTGCCCCGACGCCGCGCTGATCGACATGGCCGGGCGACCCGGCACGGTCGTGCTCAAGAGTTTCGGCAAGTTCTGGGGTCTGGCGGGGCTGCGCCTCGGCTTTGCCATCGGCGACCCGGCCCTGATCGCGCGCCTGTCGGCCATGCTGGGGCCCTGGCCGGTCAGCGGGCCTGCACTGGCGATCGGCGCCGCAGCGCTGCGGGACGACGACTGGACCGCGACCACTCGGGCCAGGCTGGCCTGCGATGCGCAGCGCCTCGATGCCCTGATCACTGCACACGGACCCGCCCCGCTTGGCGGCACCGACCTGTTCCGCCTGTATGACACCCCCGACGCAACCGCCTGGCAGAACCGTCTGGCCGCCCGCCGCATCTGGACGCGGGTGTTTCCCTACACCCCCCGCTGGCTGCGCCTCGGCCTGCCCGGCACGGCCCACGACTGGGCGCGGCTGGAGGCGGCGCTGTGAGCGCCACCCTCCTGCTGCCCGCGCTGCTGCTGGACGCCGCATTGGGAGAGCCGCGCTGGCTGTGGTCGCGCCTGCCGCATCCGGCGGTGCTGATGGGCCGGGCGGTGGGGTGGCTCGACCGGTGCCTGAACCGGGGAACGGCCCGCAAGGCCAAGGGGGTCGCGACGCTGGTCCTGCTGGTCATCGCGGCGGGGGCGACAGGGTGGCTGGTCGCCGCCATCCCCGACGGCGGCCTGATCGAAATCCTCGCCGCCGCGATCCTGCTGGCGCAGCGGTCGCTGTCCGACCATGTCGCCGCCGTCGCCCGCGCCCTGCGCCTGTCGCTGCCCGAGGGGCGGCGCGCCGTGGCGATGATCGTGGGGCGCGACACGGGCGGGCTCGACCAGCCCGCCGTCGCCCGCGCCGCCATCGAAAGCGCCGCCGAGAACCTGTCGGATGGCGTGGTGGCCCCGGCATTCTGGTTCCTGGTCGCGGGCCTGCCGGGAATGATGGTCTACAAGATCGTCAACACTGCCGACAGCATGATCGGCCACCGCACCCCGCAGTATCTGCACTTCGGCTGGGCCTCGGCGCGGTTCGACGACCTGCTGAACCTGATCCCCGCGCGCCTGACCGCGATGCTGATCGCGCTCGCCCATGGCTGGTTGGACCACCGCCCCATCCTGCGCGACGCCCGGCTGCACCGCTCGCCCAACGCCGGCTGGCCCGAGGCGGCGATGGCCGTGGTGCTGGACGTGGCCCTGTCAGGGCCGCGCAGCTATCACGGGCAGGCCCGCGAGTTTCCCTGGGTCTGGCCCGAGGGGCGGCGCGATGCGGGGCCGACCGACATCGACCGTGCGGTGCAGGGGCTGTGGCGGACCTGGGCGCTGATCGTGGCAGCGCTTGCGCTGATCACGGCGATTGGCTGATCACGTCGACCGACGGTCGGGCCAAAGCCGGTTTCCACGTGGAAACCGGACCCGGAAAACACGTGTTTTCCGGCTGTTGCGCTGCCGTCAGTACGCCCCGCGCCCGGTGGCCACGACACCCGCGGTGCGCGCGAGGATCGCCAGATCGCCCGCCAGCGAATGCTGCCGCGCATAGGCCAGATCCATCGCCACCATCGCGTCGAAGCCGACCTCGGCCCGGCCCGACACCTGCCACACGCCGGTGATGCCCGGCAGCACGGCCAGCCGGCCCATCGCCTCGGGCGGATAGGCCGCCACTTCCTGCGGCAGCGCCGGGCGCGGTCCGACCAGGCTCATGTCGCCCCAGAGCACGTTGAAAAGCTGCGGCAACTCGTCCAGCGAGGACCGCCGCAGGAACCGCCCCAGCGGCGTCACGCGCGGGTCGTCCTTCATCTTGAAGCACAGGCCGTCGCGGTCGCTGGCAGAAACCAGCGCCGCCCGCCGCGCCTCGGCGTCCAGGGACATCGAGCGGAACTTGACCATGCCGAACCGCATGCCGTTCCGCCCGACCCGCGTCTGCACGAAGAACGCAGGTCCCGGACTGCCCAGACGGACCAGAAGCGCGACCATCGCGATCAGGGGCCAGATGGCCAAGAGCGCCAGCAGCGTCACGCTGACATCGAACAGCCGTTTGGCCGACGGCACGGCAGAAACCACGCCCCCGCACAGACGAGCGGCAGGCACATCGTTACACACGGTCATGGCAACAGTCCCCAGAACCCCGAACTGACATGTCAGCCAGTCGGTCGCCGTGTACGTGCGTCAAGGCGGGGATTCGGAAAAGGGGGAAACCCGCCCAGGCTTTCCCCCGCAGCCGCCGAGACGCAACGTCACGGGGCCAACGTCATGGGGCAAGCGTCACAGGGCCAGCGTCATCGGGCCGGCGTCAGCCCCGCGCCTCGAGCGCCGCGATCCGCGCGGCCAGGGCATCGTTCTCTTCGCGCGCCTTCTGTGCCATCGCGCGCACCGCGTCGAACTCTTCACGGGTGACAAAGTCGCGGTCGGCCATCCAGCGGTCGATGAACCCCTTCATCGCCGTCTCGGCCTCGGTCCGCGCGCCCTGCGCCACGCCCATGGCATTGGTCATCAGTTGCGACATGTCGTCGAAAAACTTGCTGCGGGTCTGCATGTCCGTCTCCCTGGCCGTGGCGTGCCCCCTATATGCGCAGCGGGGCGGGGGCGGGCAAGGGCCTGGGCGGCAGCGGTTGACTTCGCCGCAGGCAGCACGGACAAGCCTGCGGAACCAAAGGCGGTGCGCGGACCATGGCAGGCTACATTCCCTTTCCCGATATCGCCCCCGAGATTGTCTCGGTCACGCTGTTCGGGGTGACCCTGGCCCTGAGGTGGTACGCCCTGGCCTATATCGTGGGGTTGCTGGTCGGCTGGCGGCTGGTGGTGACGGCAGTGTCCTCGCCCCGGCTGTGGCAGGGGCCCGCCCCGATGACGCGTGACCAGGTCGAGCGGCTGCTGACCTGGGTGATCGTGGGCGTCATCATCGGCGGTCGTCTGGGCTTCGTGCTGTTCTACCAGCCCGCGTACTATCTGGCCCATCCGCTCGACATCCCCAAGGTCTGGCAGGGCGGGATGGCATTCCACGGTGGGTTCCTGGGCGTCGTTGTCGCGGGCGTGTGGTTCTGCCGACGCGAGGGCATCCCGATGCTGTCGGCGGCCGACCTGATGGCGGTGGCGACACCGCCGGGCCTTCTGCTGGGGCGCATCGCCAACTTCATCAACGCCGAGCTTTGGGGCCGCCCGACCGCGCTGCCCTGGGGCGTGGCCTTTCCGGGGGATGCGGCGCAGGCCTGTCCCGGCATCGTCGGCATCTGCGCGCGCCACCCGTCGCAACTGTACGAGGCGGCGCTCGAGGGGCTGCTGCTGGGGGCCGTGCTGTTGTGGCTGGTGTGGCGGCGCGGCTGGCTGGCGCGACCGGGGGCGGTCGCGGGGGTGTTCTTCGCGGGCTATGGCCTGGCCCGTTTCGCGGTCGAGTTCGTGCGCCAGCCCGACGCGCATTTCGTGAGCCCCGGCAATCCCCTGGGACTGGCCCTGCACTGGGGCGGCATGGGGCTGACCATGGGGCAGATCCTGTCGCTGCCGATGATCGCGGCGGGGCTGTGGTTCGTGGCGCGGGCCAAGGCGTGACGCCGCTCGCGCACCTGCTGTCCATGCGGATCACGGCAGGGGGGCCGATCACCGTCGCGGACTACATGGCCGACTGCCTGATGCACCCGGTGCATGGCTACTACGCCACGCGCGATCCCTTCGGCGCGGGCGGCGACTTCACCACCGCGCCCGAGATCAGCCAGATGTTCGGCGAACTTGTGGGCCTGGCACTTGGCCAGTGCTGGCTCGACCAGGGTGCGCCCGCGCGCTTCGTGCTGGCCGAACTCGGCCCCGGTCGCGGCACGCTGATGGCCGATGCCCTGCGCGCGACGCGTGGCGTGCCGGGGTTCCATGCCGCGCTGACGGTCCATCTGGTGGAAACCTCGCCCACGCTTCGCGCGGTGCAGGCGCGCGCGCTTCCTGTCTCGGCGCACTGGCACGACAGCGCGGACACCCTGCCCGACGCCCCCCTGTTCCTGATCGCGAACGAGTTCTTCGATGCCCTGCCGGTGCGCCAGTTCGAACGTCGCGCGGGCGGCTGGTGCGAGCGGATGGTGGGTCTCGACGGCGCGACCCTGTCCTTCGGACTGGCCCCCTGCCCCCTGCCCGACCCGCGCTTTGGCACCGACCCGCCCGGCACCGTGGTCGAGACCTGCCCGGCGGCCCCTGCCGTGATGCAGGCCGTCGCGGCCCGCATCCTGCGCCATGGTGGCGCGGCCTTTGTCATCGACTACGGCGGCTGGCGGTCGAGGGGCGACACGCTGCAGGCCCTGCGCGGCCACAGGCCCGAGCATCCCCTCGCAAGCCCCGGCGAGGCCGACCTGACCGCCCATGTCGATTTCGAGACCCTGGCCCTCGCCACCCCTCTGCCCCGGTCGGGCCTGACGTCGCAGGGCAGCTTGCTGAAACGCCTCGGGATCGACCAGCGGGCGGCACGGCTGGCATCGGGAATGTCCGGTGCGGCGCTGGAAAACCACCGCGCCGCGCATCACCGCTTGACCGACCCCGCGGAAATGGGTTCGCTGTTCAAGGCGCTTGCCTTCCATGCCCCCGGCAGTCCCCTTCCCCCCGGTTTCGATGCCCCTGAAACTTGAACTCATCACCTCAGACGCGCTGACGCCCCGTCACGGGTTCTTCACGCGCAAGGGCGGCGCGTCGTCGGGCATCTTCGCGGGCCTGAACTGCGGGCCGGGGTCCAGCGACCTGGCCGAGATCGTGGCGATCAACCGCGCCCGCGTGGCCGAGCGGATGGCGGTGCCCCCCGACCACTTGCTGACCCTGCACCAGGTCCATTCGGCGACGGCCCTGGCCGTCACCGCCCCCTTCGCCGCTCGCCCGCAGGCCGATGCCATGGTCACGGCCACCCCCGGCCTGGCCCTGGCCGTGCTGACCGCCGACTGCCAGCCGGTCCTGTTCGCCGACGCATCGGCCGGCGTGATCGGCGCGGCCCATGCCGGATGGCGCGGCGCGCGGGACGGGATCCTCGAAGCCACCGTCGATGCGATGGAGCGGCTTGGCGCGCAGCGCGCGCGCATCGCCGCCGTGATCGGCCCCACGATCAGCCAGGCGGCCTATGAGGTGGGCCATGACTTTGCCCAAGGGTTCCTGGACGATGACCCGGACAATGCCCGGTTCTTCGCGAATGGCCCGGCGGGCAAGCCGATGTTCGACCTGCCCGCCTACGGCCTGCACCGGCTGCGGGCTGTCGGCGTCGGACAGGCGACATGGACCGGGCATTGCACCTATCGCGATCCCGAGCGCTTCTATTCGTTCCGCCGCACCACGCATCTGGGCGAGGCCGACTATGGCCGCCTGATCTCGGTCATCCGTCTCTGATCCGGCATTCTCGGCCCTCTGCCAGCGGGAATCGTTTCCCCGGCGACGACAATCCCCCGGCCCCGTTTCCGCCTCAATCTTACCTTGCCGATGCCGCGACCGGCCCAAATGGCCGCCGCATTGCCCCGTCAATCTGTTGTTAACCAAGCGACTGATGGAGCACGACATGCCCGCCGAAACCCACGAAGCCTCCCGCCCCGTTCTCGGCCACCGCTGGCTGGCCCAGGCGGTCAAGACCGCGTCCCAGCCGCTGCCCGCCCTGCCCTTCGACCGCGCGAACCGCGTCCGCCCCGCCTCGCTGGACGTGACGCAGGCACCCCGGCCCGCAGCGTTCGCAGCACACTGATCCGGCTGCAAGGCCAGACCCCGGGGGGGAACGGATCGGCAGGGGCCGGGACGCGCCAGCGTCCCGGCCCCGTCCCGTTTCCGGGCCCCCGGCCCTGCCACCCGACGGTCACAATTCGATGACGATCCGCCGTGGAATGTGCCCTGTTCCCCACACATCGTTGCCGCAACGCACCTGAATTAAGATTGAACTTTGACAGGCCGCCGCGATTCGGACATGTTTGCAGAACGCGATCCAGCGGGGTCGGTTGGCCAGACAGGTAAGACCACGGGTTCACGCCCAGGGCACCATCGCCACCCGGTCAGTGCGTTGCCCGATCGGCGGTCCCGGTGTGCTCCTCTGGCGCGCCATCAAGGGGCCGCCGTTCGCATTTGTAGCGCCCCTTGCGCCCGGACATCTCGAACGCGCTCCTCGCTCCCTGACGGGCGCTCTTCGCTGGCGCGGCACCAGCGAGGAGCGCCCGTCAGGGAGCGTCGAGCGGCCTTCGGTTCAGGCACTGCGTTTCAGCCGCTCTTCCAGTACGTCGAACGGCACGCCGGGTTCGTCCTTGGCCCCCCGGATCACCAGACTGGTCTTCACGCTGGACACGTTCGGGGCCTTGAGCAGTTCACCCGTCAGGAACCCCTGGAACGACGACAGGTCGGGCGCCACGCATTTCAGGATGAAGTCGATCTCGCCGTTCAGCATGTGGCATTCGCGGACCAGCGGCCAGGCCCGGCACAGCGCCTCGAACGCCGACAGGTCGGCCTCGGCCTGGCTGTGCAGGCGCACCATCGCGAAGACCTGCACCTCGAACCCCAGTTCGCGCGCGTCGATGTCGGCATGGTAGCCCCGGATGTACCCCGCCTCTTCCAGCGTGCGCACGCGGCGCAGGCAGGGCGGCGCAGAGATGCCCACGCGACGCGCCAGTTCCACGTTGGTCATCCGCCCGTCGCCCTGCAGTTCGGCCAGAATCTGGCGGTCGATGGGGTCTAGTCTGGAACCGGCCATTGCAGCGTGCATCCCTTGTGAGTGACCGCTTGTCTAGGCGCTTGGCCCGTTCCGCGCAACAATGTTTCAATCCGTCGCTGCCAGATTTGCCTCTGTTGCGTGCGCCTGCCCGAAAACGCAACGCGGCCAAGGGGCCTTCCCCCGGCGGGCAGGGTTGCCTATATGACGGGGCCGCATCTGCCAAGGGCCACCGACCATGACCGCCAAGCATACCAAGGTACTCATCATCGGCTCGGGGCCTGCAGGCTATACCGCCGCCGTCTATGCCGCGCGCGCCATGCTGAACCCGGTCCTGATCCAGGGCATCCAGCCCGGCGGCCAGCTGACCATCACCACCGAGGTCGAGAACTGGCCGGGCGACACCCATGTCATGGGTCCCGACCTGATGGTGCGGATGGAGGCGCATGCCGCCGCGATGGGGGCCGAGGTGGTGTCCGACGTCATCACCTCGCTCAACCTGTCGCAGCGGCCCTTCACGGCAACGGCGGATTCAGGCGTCACCTACACGGCGGACGCCGTGATCCTGGCCACCGGCGCGCAGGCCCGCTGGCTGGGCCTGCCGTCCGAGGAACATTTCAAGGGCTTTGGCGTGTCGGCCTGCGCCACCTGCGACGGGTTCTTCTATCGCGGGAAAGAGGTCGTGGTGATCGGCGGCGGCAACACGGCGGTGGAAGAGGCGCTGTTCCTGACCAACTTTGCCACCAAGGTCACGCTGATCCACCGCCGCGACACCCTGCGCGCCGACAAGACCAACCAGGACCGCCTGTTCAAGCACCCCAAGATCGCCACCCTGTGGAACCACGAGGTCACCGAGGTGTTGGGCACCGACGCCCCCCGTGGTGTGACCGCCGTGCGCGCCCGCAACGTCGTGACCGGCGAGACGACCGACATCCCCTGTGCCGGATTCTTCGTGGCCATCGGCCACACGCCCGCCTCGGAACTGGTGAAGGACCAGCTGGAAACCCACAACGGCGGCTATGTCGTCGTCACCCCCGGCGGCACCGCAACCAGCATCCCCGGCGTCTTCGCCGCAGGTGACCTGACCGACCACGTCTATCGCCAGGCGGTCACCTCGGCCGGCATGGGCTGCATGGCGGCCCTGGACGCCGAGCGGTTTCTGGCCGGGCACTGAATGGCAGGTTCAGTCGTGGCGAACTGAAGCGGCATGTGGCATCCTAAAGGAAACCAAAATATCGGGAACCCGGCATGGCTGGCCTTTTCTCTCCAATAGTCTCGACGGTCCTGAAGGCAAGGCTGCCCAGCAGCCAGGTCAAATCAGTGGTCATTCGACCCGACCGCGACCATGACGGCGAGGAGATCCTGCGCGTTCGTGTTCTGGTCGAGGAAGGCAGTCGCCTGGAACCGCAAGAACTCAAGAGCTTGATCAGACACACTCGCGACGCCCTTGCCGAGGTCGGCGAGGAGCGATTTCCCATGTTCACATTCCTGTATCCGTCCGACGTCGTCGAAGCAGGCAATGGACCCAGCTGATCTCATTGCGCTTTCGCGCAAGATCGCCTCTTCTGGCAAGAGACCGCGCCAAACGGACCTGAAGCGCGCAGTCAGCGGCACCTACTACGCGCTTTTTCACGCCTTGTGCGGAACTTGCGCAGATTGCCTGGTCGGTCGAACGCAAACACAACGCCAGTCAGAGGCTTGGCGCTCTATCTACCGTTCGGTCGACCATCGACAGGCCAAGGACCGTTGCCGAAACCGAAGCGCGCTTGCTGCGATGCCACCTCCGGTCATCGACTTCGCCTATCTTTTCTGCGACCTGCAGACAGCCCGGCACGACGCGGACTACGACCCGGCATCTCGTTACTTTCGGGTGGACGTTCTTTCGTTGATTGCCAGCGCCGAAGCCGTTCTGGACGACTTCGCAGGCGTACCGTTGACTGAACGCAGATCATTCGCCGTTCGCGTTTTGGCGCGCGACCGATAGAGCGCAGACCGGCGGGAAGTCTTGCGCTGCACTGCGGCAAATCTGCGTCGGATGGCCTCGAAAACCTGCGTCCCGTCTTGCATCCCGCCCCGCACCGGGTCTATGGCGCGCGCAAAGGCGGGAACTGGCCCCGCCCCCGAACATCCGCTGTGAAAGGCCCCTTTTCGATGTCCCTTGCCAACCTTGCCCCGGTCCCCGAACTATATGTCTCGTTCGAATCCGCCCAGAAGCTCAAGATCGAGGCCGGAAACCTGCCGTCTTGGGATCTGACCGCGCGCCAGGTGTGCGATCTTGAACTTCTGATGAACGGCGGCTTCGCGCCGCTCAAGGGGTTCATGAGCGAGGCCGACTATGACGGCGTCGTGGCCAGCATGCGCACCGCAGACGGCACGCTGTTCCCGATCCCGATCACGCTGGACGTGTCCGAAAAGTTCGCGGAAGGCATCGAACCTGGCCAGGACATCGCGCTGCGCGATGCCGAGGGCGTGATCCTGGCGATCCTGTCGATCAGCGACAAGTGGAGCCCTGACAAGGCGCTCGAGGCGGAAAAGGTCTTCGGCGCCGACGACCTGGCGCATCCGGCGGTCAACTACCTGCACAACACGGCCGGCCGCGTCTATCTCGGCGGTCCGATCACCGGCATCCAGCAGCCGATCCACTACGATTTCCGCGCCCGCCGCGACACGCCGAACGAACTGCGTGCCTTCTTCCGCAAGATGGGCTGGCGCAAGGTGGTGGCCTTCCAGACCCGCAATCCCTTGCACCGCGCGCACCAGGAACTGACCTTCCGCGCCGCGCGGGAAGCGCAGGCGAACCTCTTGATCCACCCCGTCGTCGGCATGACGAAACCCGGCGACGTCGACCACTTCACCCGCGTGCGCTGCTACGAGGCGGTGCTGGACAAGTATCCGGCGGCGACCACCACGATGTCGCTGCTCAATCTTGCCATGCGGATGGCCGGCCCGCGCGAGGCGGTCTGGCACGGGCTGATCCGCAAGAACCACGGCTGCACCCACATGATCGTGGGCCGTGACCACGCAGGTCCCGGCAAGAATTCTGCGGGCAAGGATTTCTACGATCCCTACGCCGCGCAAGAGTTGTTCGCGGCCCATGCCGCCGAAATCGGGATCGAGATGGTCGACTTCAAGCACATGGTCTATGTGCAGGAAATGGCACAGTATTTCCCGGCGAACGAAGTGCCGCAGGGCACCACCGTGCTGGACATCAGCGGCACCGAACTCCGCCGCCGCCTGCGCGAGGGGATCGAGATTCCCGAATGGTTCAGCTTCCCCGAAGTCGTGACCGAACTGCGCAAGACCTCGCCCCAGCGGTCCAAGCAGGGCTTCACCGTGTTCTTCACCGGCCTGTCGGGGTCGGGCAAATCCACCATCGCCAACGCGCTGATGGTCAAGCTGATGGAGATGGGCGGGCGTCCCGTGACACTTCTGGACGGTGACGTGGTGCGCAAGCACCTGTCGTCGGAACTCGGGTTCTCCAAGGAACACCGCGATATCAACATCCGCCGCATCGGCTATGTCGCCTCCGAGATCACCAAGAACGGCGGCATCGCCATCTGCGCCCCCATCGCCCCCTACACCGCCACCCGCCGCGCCGTGCGCGAGATGATCGAGGCTTTCGGGGCCTTCATCGAGGTGCATGTGGCAACGACCGTCGAGGAATGCGAAAAGCGCGACCGCAAGGGCCTGTACAAGCTGGCGCGCGAGGGCAAGATCAAGGAATTCACCGGCATCTCCGACCCCTACGAGGCCCCGACAAACCCCGAACTGCGGCTTGAAACCGAAGGGACGGACGTCGACTACTGCGCGCAGCAGGTGCTCTTGAAGCTGGAAGGCATGGGGCTGATCTCGGCATGACCGGCGCGGGGCCGACGCTGACCGCGCTGGCCCCGTTCCTGCTGATGCTGGCCGCGGGGCCTGCGTCGGCGACAGAACGTTGCGCCCGGTGTGGTTCACCAAACCGCCATCCGACCCTGTCGTCCCCGGGCACGGCCGGGCCCCGCTGAACCGGGGGGGGGGTGCGGGGGGCCCCCCGGGCGGGGGCCGGGGGGCCGCACGCAGCGCGCCCGCGCGGGCCAGGGCCCGCCCCGGAGAAGCCGCACACGCCCCGCGGCGCCGGCCCCAGCAAGCGGACGGGAATAACACCCCACCCCCCC
>JBQTJI010000057.1:0-38403 GCA_052387255.1 Gemmobacter sp.
GGCCGGTTTGACCGCGCGGGTTTTTTGCGCTGGGGGCGTTATTTGGGTCCCCCCCCCCGGCCGGGGCGCCCGGCCGACGGCGGGCACGACCGGTTTTGTTGGCGCAGGGGTGAATCACATCGGCCGCGACCTGCTTTAGTTCCCCAGCAGCGTCGTGTCGAAGCTGATCAAGAGCGCGACATAGCCGTCGTACTCCGACCCGTCGTACCAGCGCAGGTCCAGGGCGGTTTTGTCGGTGATGGCGTAGCCTGCGCCAAAGTCCCATTCCTGTTCGGACGGGGCCTCTTCCACCTCGTAGACGCCCCAGTTGGCCGACAGCGTCCATTTGTCGGACACATAATACTCGCCATAGACATAGGCATTGCCGATCTCGGCGTCCGGGTCCCAGGCGAGGTCGAGGCCCAGGGCGAAACTGTCACCCAGCGGCTGGTACAGCCCCAGCGTGACCTCGCCGCAGCAGTCGCCGCCGTCGTTCGGATAATAGTACCGGGTATAGCCGACGTCCCAGGACAGGCCCGAGGCCAGTTCGCTGCGGTAGCCGAGGTACAGGTTCACCTCGTCGTCGGATTCCTCGTCCGTCATCTCGCCGTAGACGCCGAGGTAGAAGCCGTTCACCTCGGCCTCGAGATAGGCATCGACGCTGACCGAGGTGCCGGTGTCGCGGCCGTATTCGCCGTCGGTGAATTCCAGCGACATGCCCCCCGTGACGATGAAGCCGGGCGAGGGCGCGTCCTGGCGGCTGACCACCGCGCCCGTCGCGGCACTGCGGACCAGCGGGGCCTCGGCCAGGGCCGGTGTGGCCAGCGCGAGGATGGGGGCAAGAAGGGTCAGCCTGAAGGGCATGGCAGCGGCTCCGATATTGACTGGCCGTATAGAATGCCAAACGGGCGGGTCGGGCAAGCCCTTTTCCGGGCAGGATCAGGCGGGCAGCAGGCTGCAGCCGGGGTTGAGGGCCGTGATCTCGCGCCGGAAGGCCAGGCCATGGGCCCGGTCGCCAGGTTTGTCGTCGGGCGCATCGATCCCTTCGGCATAGCGCCGCCCCGCATAGGTGGCCCAGGCGATGGGGCCGGGGGCCTCGGCGTCGCCGATCAGGCGCAGGGTTTCGATCCCGGCATCCTTCCAGTCGCGCGCGCCGAGGTCGCGGTAGAGGCTGTCGTTGCCGGTGCGGGACGTGACCAGCAGGGCGGCATCGGTTGCGACCGTGGTTTCGCGGCCCGTGTAGGTGCAGGCCAGCGTGGTGTCGGACCCCAGCGACAGGGGCGCGTGCGACAGGGCAAGGGTCACGCCAAGGTCGAGCAGGCGGCGCTGGATGCGGTGCTGTTCCAGGGTGTTGGTGGTCCATTCGGCGACCCTGGCCGCAGGGGTGACCAGATGCACGGCGCAGCCGCGCGCGGCCAGAAGCTCGGCCAGCACCGAACCCATGTAGAAATGGTCGTCGTCGTACAGCAGGACCCGGCCCCCGGCGGGGCCTGCGCCCGCCACCAGGTCGTCGGGGGTCCAGAGCGGCAGCGCGGGGTCGGTCGGGACCCCCGTCAGGTGGTGGCGGGCGACCGCGTCGCGCCGCCAGGTGGCCCCGGTGGCGAGGACCACATGCTGTGCGCCGAAGCCCAGGACGTCGTCGGCGGTCAGGCGGCTGTCGCGGTAGATGTCCACGTTCGGCAGGGGCGCGATCTGACCGCTGCGCCAGTCGGCGACGCGGCCCCAGGCCGACAGGCCGGGCAGGCGCCGTTCCAGCGCCACGCGGCCCCCGAGCGTGGCGGTGGCCTCGGCCAGCGTCACCCTGTAGCCGCGCTTGCCCAGAACCGTCGCGGCCTCGAGCCCCGCCGGGCCGGCACCGACGATCAGGACCGAGTCCGACCGGCCCTTGGGGCGCATCCGTTCGGGGTGCCAGCCCTTGCGCCATTCCTCCATGAAGGCGGTGTTCTGGGTGCAGCGGCTGATCGCCCCCGTCATGTCGCCCGACACGCAGATGTTGCAGCCGATGCATTCGCGGATGTCCTCGATCCGCCCCTCCTCGATCTTGCGCGGCAGGTACGGGTCGGCGATCGAGGGGCGGGCGGCCCCGATGAAGTCGAGCAGGCCGGACCTGATCTGCCGCACCATGGCATCGGGGCTGGTGAAGCGGCCGACACCGACGACGGGTCTGGTCGTCAGGTCCCTGATGCCGCGCACGAGATCCTCCTGCGCGCCTTCCTCGGCAAAGCGCGAGGTGCCCGAACATTGTTCCCATGTGCCGTGGGCCAGATCCCACAGGTCGGGCAGGTCGGCGTTCAGGGCGATGAAGTCGCGCAGTTCGGCGTTCGACAACCCGCGCGGGCCATCCTCGTGCAGCGACAGGCGGACGGTGATGCCCATTTCGCCGCGCGTCACCTCGCGCGCGTCGGCGATCACCTCGCGCAGGAAGCGCGAGCGGTTTTCGAGGCTGCCGCCGTAGGCATCGGTGCGCAGGTTGGTGGCGCGGGACAGGAAGTGCTGGAAGATGCCGAAGCCGTGCGCGCCGTAAAGGCAGATCAGGTCGAACCCGGCCTGGTGGCTGCGGCGGAAGGCGTCGCGGAACCAGCCGCGCAGGGTGGCGATGTCGTCGAGCGACAGGGCACGGGCCTGCACGGGATCGGAGGTGAAGGTCAGGATCGGGCCGGGGGATACCGCCAGCGGCACCTCGCGGGAATAGAGGTTGGGGCCGTTGATGCCGGAATAGGCCAGCTGGATGCCCGCGAGTGCCCCGTGCGATTTCATCGCCTGCGCCATGCGGGCCAGGGCGGGGATGTCCTTGTCCTCCCACAGGTGCTGTTCGATGAAGGGGGTGATTTCGGAGGTCGGATGGATCTCGGTCTGTTCGGTGAAGATCACGCCCCAGCCGCCCTCGGCCTTGGTGCGCCGCATCTCGACCACCGCCGAGGGGTCGCGGTAGCCGCCGCCGTTGCAGTGCGGCACCTGGTAGAAGCGGTTCTTCGCCACCTTCGGCCCGATGCGGACGGGGTCGAACAGGATGTCGTAGCGGGGGTCACGGGTGTCGCGTGGCATCAGAGTCTCCGCAGGTCCTGCGCCTGCGTCGACCGGCGCAGGGGGTCGGGGTGGGGCACGTCGGCGATCAGCAGGGCGGGGTGGTCGCCCGCCTGGGCCAGCACCTCGCCATGCGGCCCGGCGATCAGGCTGCCGCCGACGTAGGCGAGGTCGCCCTCGGTGCCACAATAGTTGGCATAGGCGATGGCCAGACCGTGGTTCGCGGCCATGGCGGGGACGGTGTGGCGCACGACATGGGTGAAGGGGGCCATGTTGGCCGTCGGCACGAGGATCACACTGATCCCTTGCACGGCGAGAGCCGCGACGTGGGGCGCGAACTCGATGTCGTAGCAGATCAGGATCGCGGCGCGGATGCCGTTCAGCTCGAAGGTGCAGTAGGCATCGCCGGGGAGGTAGAGGGCCATTTCGCGCGGGCCGTAGAGCTGCACCTTGCGGAAATGGGCGATCTCGGAGCCGGTGGCGTCGAAGGCCACGGCAGCGTTGTGGACACGGTCGCCGTCGCGTTCGGCATAGCCGGTGATCACGGCGCAGCCTGCATCGCGGGCCAGGGTGGCGAGCGACAGGTGCCAGGGGCCGCCGCGCGGCTGGGCAAGGGCGGGGATGGCGTCGCAGTTGTAGCCCGGCAGGAAGGTTTCGGGCGCGACCAGCACATCGGCCCCCGCCGCGCCTGCTGCCCTCAGGGCCGGGGCGAGGGTGGCAAGGCCTGCGTCGGCGTCACCGGCGGGCGAGGGGGATTGCAGCACGGCGAGGCGCATCGGGCGGTCTTTCGCAAGGGGGGCGCGCGCGCTCATCGGTCCCTTGCGGTCCCTCTTCGCGGGGTCGAGCGAGAAGGGACCGCCAGGGACCGACGAGCGGCGCAATCGGTCATTTCTTCAGGTTCGTCCAGACCGCATCGTAGAGCTTCTGCGTGGCCTCGTCGCAGGCCTGCGCGAAGACGCCGGGGGTGATGCCGGCGGGCGGGTTGTTTTCGGGGCTGTTGCGGATCGCCTCGTCGAGGAAGGGCTCGACCCCCGACACGCCCGAGATGTAGGCGGCGTAGTTGGTCACTGCCGCCGCATTCTCGGGCACCAGCAGGAAGTTCATGAACTTGATGGCGTTGTCGCGGTTCGGCGCGTCCTTGAGCAGCACCATGTTGTCCATCCAGACGACGTGCCCCTCTTTCGGATAGGCGTATTCGACATTCGCCCCCTCGGCCCGCGCCTTGGCGGAAAAGCCGTTGTAGATCATCCCCGCCGCCGCATCGCCCGACACCAGCACGTCCTTGGCGATGTCCGACCCGAAGCTGGCCCAGTGCGGTTTTGCCGCCAGCAGCATGTCGTTCAGCGCCTTGAGTTGTTCCCGGTCGGACGAACACTGCGGGATGCCGAGGAACAGGCTGCCGAGGATCAGCACCTCGTTCTGGCTGTCGAGCACGTTGATCTTGCCCTTCAGCTCGTCCGGCGGGGTGAACAGGATGCCGAGCGAGCCGATGTCGCCCGCATAGACGTCGCGGTTCACGGCGAAGGACGTGGTGCCCCACTGGTAGGGGATCGAATGCTTGCGGCCCGGATCGAAGGGCACGTCCATCCACTGCGCCGCGATGTTGGCGTGGTTCGGCATTTCGGCAGGGGTGTAGCTGTCGAGCATGCCGTCGGCGGCCATGATCCCCACCATGAAGTCGGCGGGCACGGCCACGTCGTATTGCCCCAGCTTGCCCGCCTTGAGCGAGGCAAGCATGGATTCGTTGCTGTCGTAGGTGTCGATGGTCACCGCGATGCCGGTTTCGGCGGTGAACTTGTCGACCAGGGCTTGCGGGATGTATTCGAACCAGTGGTAGATCTTCAACTCGCCCTCGGCGAGGGCCGGGGTGGCGAACATCAGGGCGGGGATCAGCAGGCGTTTCATGGGATGCTCCTTGTTGGGTCAGGCGGTCTTTTGGCCCTTGCGGTTGATGAACCAGGCGGTGGTGACGAAAAGGACGGACACGGCCAGCATCAGGGTGGAAATGGCCATGATGTTCGGCTTGATGCCCTGTTTCACCGCGCCGAAGATGGCGGTCGGAAGCGTCTCCATCCCCGCCCCCTTGACGAAGTTGGTGATGATGAAATCGTCAAGGCTGATGATGAAGGCCAGAAGCCAGCCGGCGGCGATGCCGGGGGCCATCAGCGGCAACAGCACCAGCCGGAACGCCTGCCAGCGGGTGGCGTAGAGGTCGCGCGCGGCGGCGTCGTAGGCGGGCGCGATGCCGTCGAGGCGGGCGGCGATGGGCAGGTAGGCGAAGGGGATGCAGAAGGCCATGTGCGCGATCAGGATCGTCAGATAGCCGGTGGTCAGGCCGATGGCGCTGAAGAAGATCAGCATGGCCACGGCGGTGACGATCTCGGGCACCATGAGGGGCAGGTTGATCAGGGCGAAGGTGGCCCCCTTGCCCCAAAACCGCCCGCCGCGCACCATGGCCATGGCGGCGGCGGTGGCGATCAGGGTGGCGGCGGTGGCGGCCAGGGTGGCGATGGTCAGCGAGTTCCAGGCGGCGGCGCGGAAGCGCGGGGCCTCGGGGCCGGTGAAGACATCCGCATACCAGTGCAGGGAAAAGCCGCCCCAGGTGGTGATCGAGTTCGAGCCGTTGAAGCTGTAGGCGGTGACGACGACGAGGGGCGCATAGAGGATGACCAGGCAGGCAACGGTCGCGGCCATGAACCCCGGATAGTGGCGGACGCCCTTCATCGCTGCCCCCGCGCCTGGACCAGCAGCACGACCAGCACCAGCGACATCAGCACCATGCTGACCGCCGCGCCGAAGGGCCAGTTGCCCTGGCTTCCCCGGAACTGTTCGTCGATCAGCGAGCCGATCATGAAGGTTTTCGCCCCGCCCAGCAGGTCGGGGGCAAGGAAGGCACCAAGCGAGGGCACGAAGACCAGGATGCAACCCGCGACGATGCCGGGGCGGACCACGGGCAGGACAACCTCGCGCAACGTGGTCCATCGCGATGCGTAGAGGTCGGCGGCAGCCTCGGACAGGGCGGCGTCGTAGCGTTCCACGGCGGCATAGATCGGCAGCACCATGAACGGCAGATAGCTGTAGAACAGGCCAAGCTGCACCGCGAGGTTGGTGTTCACCAGGGGCAGGGGGCCGTCGATCAGGCCGATGGCCATCAGCGACTCGTTGAGCGGGCCGTTGTCGCGGATCAGGAATTTCAGGCTGACGGTGCGGATCAGCAGGTTGACCCAGTAGGGCACGGTGATCAGGAACAGCCAGATGGAGCGGGACGACGGGGGCCGCGTGGCGATGAACCAGGCGGTCGGGAAACCGATGGCGAGGCACAGCAGGGTGGCCAGTGCCGCCTGCCAGATCGAGCGCCAGAAGATCGCGATGTAGGTCCATTCGAGGGTCGGCGGCTCGTCCCCGAACAGACCCCGGTACAGGAAGAACTGGTCGTAGGCGGCGAGCGAGAAGTCCCAGATGACGCCGCCCCGGAATTCCTTGGTGAGGAAGGAATAGACCGCCATCAAGAGGACCGGGATCAAGAGGAAGGTCCCGATCACGGCCCAGGTCGGCAGCAACAGGAGCGCGCGGCGGCGCATCAGTCGGCCAGCAGGCGCAGCGCGCCGTCCTCGAGGTGCAGGTGGACCGGCGCGCCCGGTTCGGGGACCGACACGCGGGCGGCGTTCTGCAGGCGCAGGCGCATCTCGGACCCGTCGGCCAGCCGCGTGATCAGGTGCAGGTCGGTGCCGAGGTAGATCACCCGCTCGACCGTGGCGGGCAGGCCGGTGGCGGCCAGGCTGACGCGCTCGGGGCGGATCGAGACGTGGTGGCGGCCGGGGGCGATGCCCGGTGCGGGGCAGGTCTGTGTCCGGCCCGCGAGGGTGAGGGTTGCCACGTCTTGAGACACCTTGTGAACTTCGGCCTCCAGGATGTTGGTTTCGCCGATGAAATCGGCAACGAAGCGGTTCACCGGGGCCTCATAGATATCACGCGGCGTGCCGATCTGTTCGATGCGGCCGGCGTTCATCACCGCGATGCGGTCGGACATCGTCAGCGCCTCTTCCTGGTCATGCGTGACGAAGATGAAGGTGATGCCGGTGTCCTCTTGCAGCGTCTTCAACTCGACGCGCATGGCCTGGCGCAGCTTGAGGTCCAGCGCCGAGAGGGGTTCGTCGAGCAGAAGGACGCGGGGTTCGGGGGCCAGCGCGCGGGCCAGGGCGACGCGCTGCTGCTGGCCGCCCGAAAGCTGTGCGGGCAGGCGGTGGGCCATGCCCGAGAGGTGGACCATTTCCAGCATCCGCCCGGCGCGGGCGGTGCGGGCGGCGGTGTCGAGGCCCTTCATCTTCAGCCCGAAGGCCACGTTGTCGAGCACGGTCATGTGCGGGAACAGGGCGTAGTTCTGGAAGACGGTGTTCACCGGGCGGCGGTTGGGTTCCAGATGCGCGATGTCCTGGCCGTGCAGCAGGATCGCGCCTTCGGTGATGTCCTCGAACCCGCCGATCAGGCGCAGGAGGGTGGTCTTGCCGCAGCCGGAGGGACCCAGCAGCGTGAAGAAGGCGTTGTCGTCGATGGCCAGCGACACGCCATGCAGCGCCGTGACGGTGCCATAGCGCTTGACGGCCCCCCTGATGTCGACGGCGATGCCCATCCATACCCCTTGACCTGCGGGGTCAGACTAGGATGCTGCACGGGCGGGGGTACATACCCCCAGAGGGGTACGATGCAGGCACTGCCCAATGCGGCCGAGGCGGCGCTGGCCGAGGTGATCCGGCGGCAGGGGCGGCCGGGGTTCGAATCCGCGCTGCTGGCGTTCCTCGGCCGCGCGGTCGCGCCCGACAACCTGATCGTGCTGGCCTACCGCGATGCGGCACCGCCCTTGGTGCTGTTCCGGCAGGCGCAGCAGCCCAGCGTTTTCGCGGAACTGGAGCGGGTCTATCTGGCGGGGGCCTATGTGCTGGACCCCTACCACGACCTGCATGTGCGCCGCGCGGGCGCGGGGCTGTACCGGATTGCCGACATCGCGCCGGACGCGTTCCAGCGCAGCCGCTACATGATCGAATATTATCAGGCGACCGGGATCATCGACGAGCTGACCTATGTGGCCTACCCCGCGCCGGGCGTCACGCTGAACCTCTGCCTGGGGCGCGACGCGGGGACGGGGCGGGTGTTTTCGGCGCGCGAGATCGAGGTGGCGGGGCGGATCGCGCCCCTGGTCGTGGCCCTGGCCGAGGCGCACTGGGCAGGCCTGCCCGCCAGCGAGCCCTTGCCCGAGGCCGCCCCCGCCGCGCGGCTGGTGGGCGCGCTGGACCGGGCGCGGGGCATCCGGCTGTCACCGCGCCAGGCCGAGGTGGCGCTCTTGATCCTGCGCGGGCATTCGACGCCCTCGATCGCGCTGGTTCTGGGGGTGTCGGCGCAGACCGTGAAAGTGTTCCGCCGCCAGGTCCATGCGCGCTGCGGGGTCACGTCGCAGGCCGAGCTGTTCGCGCTGATGCTGCCGCTTCTGGGGACCGGCGCGCCGCCGTGACCGGCAGGACCGGGGGCGCTCGCGCCCCCCGGACCCTCCGCGGGATATTTGTGAACAGATGAAAGGGGGAAGATTCTTTTGCCGGTTTGTGGTCGGTGGTCATCGGGGCAGGGGGAGGCCGAGGTGAAGCGCGAAGCGGAGGAAGGGCCGAGCCTGGGCTATGCCCGGCCCGAGACATTCGAGGAGTTGCTGGCGGTCATCGCCTCGGACGGCGACCGGCTGCCGAAACGGCTGCGGGCGGTGGCGATCCATGTGACGCAGAACCCCGACGATGTGGCGCTGGCGACGGTGACGTCGCTGGCCGAGGCGATGGGATCGACACCGTCGACGCTGGTGCGGTTCGCCAAGACCTTTGGCTATGCCGGGTTTTCGGATCTGCAGGCGGTGTTCAAGGCGCACCTGCGGGCGGGGCTGGGGATGCCTGCGGGGGGGGGCGAGGGGGGCGCGCATGCGCTGACCCCGTTCCTGCGGGCGGCGGAGGCGTCGCTTTGCGCGCTGGATGCGGGGTTCGACGGGGCCGCATTCGACGCCATCGCCGGGGCGGTCGCGGCGGCCCCGGTGCTGCACCTGATCGGGTCGAAGCGGGCGTTTCCGGTGGTCAGCTATCTGTCGCTGACGCTGCTGCAGCACGGGTTCCGCACGGTCATGATCGACAACCTGGGGTCGCAGGCCAGCGACCAGGTGAATGTGCTGGGGCCGGGCGACGTGGTGCTGGCGGTCAGTTTCAGCCCCTACAATTCACCCACGCCCGCGCTGGCGGCGATGGCGCGGGCGCGCGGCGCGCGGGTGCTGGCGCTGACCGACAGCGGCCTGAGCCCCCTTGTCGCCGTGGCCGAGCCCTGCCTGATCGTGGCCGAGAAGAGCGCGGGCGGATACCGCACGCTGGCCGCGACGATGGTGACGGCGCTGGGGCTGGCCGTGGCGGCGGCAGAGCGGCGGGGCGCGCTGCGGCGGCGCGGCTGAAAAGGATTTGACGGAAGGGCGCGGATTTTCCAGAAACGGGAAATGGAAAATGCGTGCCGATTCGTGTGATGGACGCGGCGGTGTTGCCTGTCCTGACGCCCGCGACGCTGGCCCGGTTGCCTGCGGCGGTCGCGCGGCCGGGCTATGACCGGGCGGCGCTGCCGGTTCGGGTGGCGCATGTCGGCGTCGGGGCATTCCACCGCGCGCACCAGGCGGAGTATCTGGATGACCTGATCGCGGGCGGTCATTGGCGGGGGGCCGAGGTCGGGCTGAACCTGCGGCAGCCGGTGCTGGGCGAGACGCTGGGGCCGCAGGGGGGCCTGTACAGCCGGACGCTGGCCGAGGGGGACCGGACAGGGGTGCGGGTGCTGGGGGCGATCACGGCCTGGGCCGACGGCGCGGGCGGGGCGGCCTGGCTGGCCGATCCTGCGGTGACGGTGGTCACGCTGACGGTGACGGAGAAAGGCTATTGCCACATCCCCGCGACGGGGGCGCTGGACGAAGGGCATCCGGGCGTTCTGGCCGATCTGGCGGGGGGCGAACCGGTGACGGTGCCGGGGTTCCTGCTGCGCGGGCTGGCGGCGCGCAGGGCGGCGGGGGCGGGGCCGCTGGCGCTGGTCAGTTGCGACAACATCGCGGGGAACGGGCAGGTGTTGCGGGCGGTGGTGCGGGGCATGGCGGGGGCGATGCGGCCGGACCTGATGGGGTGGATCGACGACCATGTGACGTTTCCGTCGACCATGGTGGACCGGATCGTGCCCGCGACCACGCCGGATGACGTGGTGACGGCGGCGGCACGGCTGGGTTTGCGCGACGCCTGCCCGGTGCGGTGCGAGGCGTTCCGGCAATGGGTGATCGAGGACGATTTCCGCAGCGACCGCCCGCCGTGGGAGGCGGCAGGGGCCGAGATCGTGGCCGACATGGCGGCGCACGAGGCGGTGAAGATGCGTGTGCTGAATGCGGCGCAGACGATGCTGGCGCTGCTGGGGGCGCTGCGCGGGCATGCGTTCACGCATGAGGCGGTGGCGGATGCGGGGCTGCGGGCCTTCATCGAGGCCACGCTGCGGGACGAGACGCTGCCGCACCTGCCGCAGGCGGCAGGCATGGCCCCGGTGCCCTATCTGGCGCAGGCCATGGTGCGGATCGGGAACCGGGCGATCCATCACCGCTGCCACCAGATCGCGACGGACACGTCGCAGAAGATCCGGCAGCGCATCCTGGATCCCTTGCGCGCGCGCCGGGCGGCGGGGCTGGCGGCACCGGGGCTGGAGACGGGGCTGGCCGCCTGGCTGGCCTATCTGCGGGCGGGGCGTTGGGATGTGGCCGATCCTGTCGCGGCAGAGGTCGAGGGCGTGATGCGGCGGGCGGGGGGCGGGATGGGGCCGTTCGTCGCGGGGGTGATGGGCTTGCGCGCGATTTTCGGCGATGACCTGGGGCGGGACAGCGCGCTGGTGGGGCGCGTTGCGGGGAAGGTGGCGCTGCTTCTGGCGCAGGGCGAGGGGGGCGGGCCGGTTCCGGTGTGAGGTGCGGGTTTCCATTCGGAGAAAATGGAAAATCGTTGCCGGACGGGGCGGGGCTGCTAGGCTGCGGGACACGACGAAGGGGGGACATGCGCATGCAGACGATCAAGGGGCCGGGGCTGTTCCTGGCGCAGTTCGCGCAAGACACGGCACCGCACAACAGCCTGATGGGCATGGCGGAATGGGCCGCAGGGTACGGCTACAAGGCGGTGCAGGTGCCGACCTGGGACCGGCGGCTGTTCGACCTGGACCTTGCCTTCACGTCCGGGACCTATTGCGACGAGGTGAAGGGCGGGCTGGCGGACAAGGGGATCGTCATCTCGGAACTGTCGACGCATTTCCAGGGGCAGATGGTGTCGGTCCACCCCGCCTATGACCTGATGTTCGACGGGCAGGTCGATGCAACCTTGCGCGGCAACCCCGAGAAGCGGCGGCATTGGGCGATGGACCAGGTGAAGAAGGCCGCCGTCGTCAGCCGCCGCCTGGGGCTGACCGAAAGCGTCAGCTTCACCGGATCGCTCGCCTGGCCGTATTTCTATCCCTATCCGCAGCGCCCCGACGGCCTGATCGAAGAGTGTTTCGCCGAGCAGGGGCGGCGGTGGCAGCCGATCCTGGATGTGTACGACGAGAACGGCGTGGACCTGTGCTACGAAATCCATCCGACCGAGGACATCTTCGACGGCGACACGTTCGAGATGTTCCTGGGCGCGGTGGGGGGCCATGGGCGCTGCCACATCAACTATGACGCCAGCCACTTCATCAAGCAGTGCATGGACTATCTGGGGTTCATCGACGCCTATCACGAGCGCATCCGCATGTTCCATGTGAAGGACGCCGAGTTCAATCCGACCGCGAAGCAGGGGGTCTATGGCGGCTACAAGGGGTGGCTGGAACGGGCCGGGCGGGACCGCAGCCTTGGCCACGGGCGGGTCGACTTCAAGGGCGTCTTCAGCCGCCTGACGCAGTACGGGTTCAAGGGCTGGGCGGTCTACGAATGGGAATGCTGCCTGCAGCACCCCGAGGCGGCGGCGCGCGACGGGGCGCGGTTCATCGCCGACCAGATCATCGAGGCGACCGACCGGGTGTTCGACGATTTCGCCCGGACCGGGGCGGACATGGCGACGAACCGCGCGCTGCTGGGGCTTGGGTGAGATGCGCGCGCCCCGTGACGACGGGCAGGACCGGGGGGTTTCACCCCCCCCGGACCCCCCGTGGGATATTTGGCGACAGAAAAAGGGGGCAGGGTCAGGCGGGGGCGGCGACGCTGTCGCGGATCACCAGATGATGCGGCAGAACCTGCTGGATGGGTGCGGTGATGTCTGCCCCCTCGCGCCCGAGCAGGCGGTGCATCAGGGCGACGGCGGCCTGGCCCATGGCGCGGCGGGGCTGGCGGATGGTGGTCAGGGCGGGGACGAAGCATTCGGCGAACTGGATGTCGTCGAAGCCTGCAACGCTGATGTCCTGCGGCACGCGGATGCCCCGCCGGGCCAATGCGCCGATCAGGCCCATGGCCATTTCGTCGTTGGCGCAGAAGACGGCGCTGGGGCGGGGATCGAGGGCCAGCACCCCTTGCGCCGCCCGCGCGCCGCTGTCGGCGCTGAAATCGCCGGGAATGACCAGGCCCGCGTCGGCGCGCAGACCGGCGGCGGCCAGCGCGTCGCGCCAGCCGTCCAGACGGTGCGCGCGCAGGGTCGTGGTGTCGGGGCCGGTGACATGGGCGATGCGGCGGTGCCCGCGCGCGATCAGGTGGGCGGTGATGTCCTGCGCCGCCCCCCGGTGGTCGATGGTGACCCAAGGGGTGCCGGGCGTGACCGGGGGTTCCGAGATCATCACCACGGGGCGCAGCCCGGTCTCGGGCACGGGTGCCACGGCGGTCCAGTCGACCTCGGGCCGCCCCATCAGGAACACGCCGTCCGCCCGCCCGTTGCGCAGCCAGGCCAGATAGGCCGCCTCGCGGCCTGCATCCTGGGCGCTGTCGGCGATCAGGATGGTCTGGCCCGCGACATGGGCCGCCGCCTCGATCCCCGCCAGCACCTCGCCGTAGAAGGTGTTGCCGATGTTCGGCACGACGACCAGAAGCGCGTTCGACCGCCGCTGCCGCAGGGTCTGGGCCGCGATGTTCAGGGTATAGCCGATGTCCTGCACCGCCGTGTGCACGCGGGCGGCGGTATCGGGCGACACCTTGGCTGGTTCGTGCAGCGCGCGGCTGACCGTGGCGGTCGAGACGCCCGCGCGGCGGGCCACGTCTTCGATGGTGGGGCGCGGGGTCATGCGGGGGGTCCTGCGGCGATTGAGTGAATGTAATGCTTTACATCGACACATGTAAAGCATTACATGAGGGGAATCGGCACTGTACCTGGGGGGAGGGGACATGGTCTACGCGACTTCCGACGCCATCGGGCAGCGCCTGCGTGTGGGCATGGTCGGCGGCGGGCGCGGCGCGTTCATCGGGGCCGTGCACCGCATGGCGCTGCGGCTGGATGACAGGATCGCGCTGGTCGCGGGGGCGCTGTCGGCGGACCCCGAGAATGCCCGCGCGAGCGGTGCCGAACTGGGGCTGGCGGCGGACCGCTGCTATGCGAGCTATGCGGACATGGCGCAGGCCGAGGCGGCGCGGGCCGACGGCATCGAGGCCGTCATCATCGTGACGCCGAACCACATGCACGCGCCCGTCGCCCGCGCGTTCCTGGCGGCCGGCATCGACGTGATCTGCGACAAGCCGCTGTCGGCCACGCTGGCCGAGGCCGAGGATCTGGCGGCTCTGGCCCGCGCCAGCGGCCTGGTCTTTGCCGTCACGCTGAACAACACGGGCTATGCCATGGTGCGGCAGGCCCGCCAGATGGTGCGCGAGGGCGCGCTGGGCGACCTGCGGATCATCCGGGCCGAGTACATCCAGGACTGGCTGACCAATCCGATCGACGCCGACGGCCAGAAGCAGGCCGAATGGCGCACCGATCCGGCGCGGGCGGGGCGGTCGGCCTGCCTGGCCGACATCGGCGTGCACGCGCATTCGCTGGCGGCCTTCATCAGCGGGGTCTACCCGACGCAGGTCGCCGCCGACCTGACAACGTTCGTGACCGGCCGCCGCCTGGACGACAACGCGCATTGCCTCTTGCGCTATGACGGCGGCGTGCGGGGGGTGCTGGTGGCCAGCCAGGTGTCGCCGGGGAACCTCAACAACCTGTGCGTCAAGATCTATGGCACCAAGGCTGGCATCGAATGGCACGGGGATGACCCCGAAAAGCTGCTGTTCACCCCCTTTGGCGAGCCGGCCCGCACGATCATTCGGGGCGGCCCCGGCACGATGTCTGACGCGGCGCGGGTCAGCCGGATGCCCGCCGCCCACCCCGAGGGCTATGTCGAGGGGTTCGGCAATCTCTATCGCGACGCGGCCCAGCTGATTGCCGCGCGCCGTGCAGGCGTGGCCCCCGATCCCGCCATTGCCGCCGTCGTGCCGACAGTCGAGGATGGGCTGGCGGGGCTGCGGTTCATCGAAGCGTCCGTCAACTCGCACGAAGCGGGAGGGGCGTGGACGGCCATCTGAACGAAATCAACGTCAACGGGAGGAAGACCAATGACCATCGGAAGAAGAGAGTTCATCGTCGGCGCGGCCAGCATCGCAGGGTTCCTGTCGGTGCGGGTCAAGGGCGTCGCCGCGCAAGACGTAAAGTACCGTATCGCCCTGTCGAACGGCTGGGTCGGCAGCGAATGGCGCACCCAGATGATCGAAGAGGCCCAAGGTGCGGCCGCCGCCTGGGCCGACGCGGGCGTGAACATCGAGGTGCTGGTGCAGTCCAAGAACGTCGACGTGCAGGGCCAGATCGCCGATGTCGGCAACTTCATCAACGACGGCGTGAACGCCATCATCATCAACCCGAACTCGCCCACCGCCTTCAGCCCGACCTTCGCCAAGGCCAAGGCTGCCGGCATCCAGGTGTTCTCGACCGACGGCGAGATCGCCTCGCCCGATGCGTATTTCGTCGGCATCGACCAGAAGGAATGGGCCAAGCTGTCGTCGAAATGGCTGGCCGACAAGATCGGCGGCAAGGGCAGCATCGTCTGCCTGAACGGCATCGCCGGCCACCCCGCCAACCAGGCGCGGGTCGAGGGCTATACCGAGGTTTTCGCCGGCTTCCCCGAGATCAAGATCGAGAACGAGGCGAACGCCGACTGGGACCCGGCCAAGGCGCAGCAGACGGCGGCCACGCTGCTGGCGACCTACCCGGACCTGACGGCGATCTGGACGCAGGACGGCATGGCCGAGGGCGTCTGGCGTGCCATCGAGGGCGCGGGCAAGGCCGCGTCGATGCCCTGCACGGGTGAATTGCGCCACAGCTTTGTCAAGCAGTGGGCGGCGAACGGCTGGAACGCAGCGGCCTCGATCAACCCGCCCGGGTGCATGTCGAGTGCTGTGCATGTCGCGGTGCTGACGCTTGAAGGGGGCACGCTGAAGGATGGCGTGCTGGGCGGACCGAACGGAAACGCGCTCTATGTGCCGACCAAGCTTGTGACGTCGGACGACATCGCGGCCCTGGCCACCGAACTGGCCGACAAGCCCGAGTTCTACTTCGTGTCGCTGACGCCGGGGCCGGACGAGATCAAGGCGGCGTTCTTCGCCTGACAGGCCGCGAAGGGCAGGGCGCAACCCCTTTGCGTCTTGCCCTTCATCTGTTCCCAAATATCCGACGGGGGGTCCGGGGGGTGTGAAACCCCCCGGTCCTGCCCCCGCCGCCCGCAGGGACGGCGCAGATTCACGGTGTCCGATGACCGACCTCGCCCTGTCCGCCACCGGCATCACCAAGCGCTTCGGCGCGCTGGTCGCGGTCGAGGATTGCGCCTTTGACCTGGCGCGGGGCGAGGTGCATGCGCTTCTGGGGTCGAACGGCTGCGGCAAGTCGACCCTGTGCAAGGTGATGGCGGGGGCGCTGGCGGCGGATGCGGGGACGGTTCTGCTGGACGGTAAACCCACCGTGTTCAAGGGACCGCTGGATGCGCGGCGGGGCGGGATCGCGACGGTGTATCAGGAACTGTCGCTGATCCCGACGCTGAGCGTGGCCGAGAACATCGCGCTGGGCACCGAGCCGGGCCGCCGCGGGGGGATGGTGGACCGGGCGGCGGTCACGGCGCGGGCCGAGGCGCTGATCGCTTCGGTCGGCGCGCTGGCCGCAGGGCTGGACCCGGATGCGCTGGTGGGCGAGTTGCCCATCGACCGCCAGCAGATCGTGGAGATCCTCAAGGCCCTTGCCATGGCCCCGCGCGTGATCCTGTTCGACGAAAGCACGTCCTCGCTCGACCGCGCACAGGTGGATGCGTTCTTTGCGCTGGTGCGGCGTCTGCAGTCCGAGGCCGTGTCGATCATCTTCATCAGCCACCGGATGGAGGAAATCTTTGCCATCGCCGACCGGGTGACGGTGATGCGGGGCGGCACGCGCGTGGGGACGCGGCGCACTGCCGAGACGACGCGCGACGATCTGGTGGAGCTGATGGTAGGCGGCCGGCACGAGCGGGGCATCCGGACGCGCCGTGACAATGCCGCCGCCCCGGTGCTGGAGGTGGACGCGCTGAGCGGGGGGCGGCTGTCGGGCATCACGCTGGACCTGCGCCCCGGCGAGGTGCTGGGCCTAGGGGGCCTGCACGGACAGGGGCAGTCGGAGTTCCTGCTGTCGGTCTTCGGTGCGCTGCCGGCGACGGCGGGGCGCATGACCCTGGGCGGCCGGCCCCACGCCCCGCGCGGGCCGCACGAGGCGATTCGCGCAGGCCTCGCCTATGTCTCGGGTGACCGGGGCCGGGCCGGGGCGCTGCACGGGCGGCCGATCCTGGAGAACATGGCGCTGTCCACGCTGTCGCGGCGCGGCGGCCTTCTGGCGCGGCGGGGGGCGCTGGCCGAAGGGCTGGCCGAGGTGATCGACCGGCTGAAGCTGAAGTACGGCAGGCTGAGCCATCCCATCGGCACGCTGTCGGGCGGCAACCAGCAGAAGGCGATCCTCGGCCGGGCGCTGGCCGCCGGTCCGCGCGTGCTGCTGCTGGACGATCCGACCAAGGGCATCGACGTGCGCGCCAAGGAGGACCTCTATACCCTGATCCGGGAACTGGGCGCGCAGGGCACGGCGGTGATCCTGTATTCGTCCGAGGACCACGAGTTGCTGGAGAACGCCGACCGTGTGCTGGTGTTCAACGGCGGACAAGTGGTCGAGGAACTGGCAGGCGAGCGGTTGACCGAGTTCCATCTGTATTCCGCCGCCCTGCGGAGCGCGGCATGACCGCCGCACCGTCCCTGATCGCGGGCCTGCGGCGCAATCCGATCAGCCTCGCGGTGGCACTGCTGATCGTGCTGATCGTGGTCAATGCGCT
This sequence comes from Gemmobacter sp., assembly GCA_052387255.1. Classification (GTDB taxonomy): domain Bacteria; phylum Pseudomonadota; class Alphaproteobacteria; order Rhodobacterales; family Rhodobacteraceae; genus JBBQXK01. The sequence continues at coordinate 17,344 of JBQTJI010000057.1, forward strand.
GCTGCAGCGCAACTTCTTCAAGCCCGGCATCCTGGTGTCGAACCTGACCACGTTCCTGCCGCTGATGATGATCGCGGTGGGGCAGGCGTTCGTGGTCAAGGGCGGGTCGATCGATCTGTCGCTGGGGGCCATCGTGTCGCTGGTCAATGTCGTCGTCGTGGTCGTCGCCGAACGGACGGGCGGCACCGGGGGCATGGTCCTGGGCATGGCCTGCGGGCTGGCCGCAGGCCTGGCCTGCGGGGTGGTGAACGGCGTGCTGATCGCGGTGTTCCGGTTGCAGGCCATCGTCACCACCTTCGCCACCTCCATCGTCATCGGGGGCCTGGCACTCAAGGTGCTGCCGCAGGCCGGGGGAGCGCTGCCTGCGACCTATTACATCACATATGGCGGCTGGGTGGGGGGGGTGCTGCCCTTTGTGCTGATCGTGCTGGGCGTGCTGGTGGGCGCAATCGCCTGGGCCGCGCGCACCGCGTTCCACACCCATCTGACCGCCGTCGGCGCGAACCGGCAGGGGGCGTTCCAGACCGGCCTGCCGGTGGCCCGCATCCGCATCACGGCCCACGTCATCGCCGGCGGGATGGCGGCGGTGGCGGCGCTTTGCATCCTGGGCGTGACGGGCGCGGGCGACCCGCTGATGGGGCAGGCCTTCACGCTGGGGTCGGTCAGCGCGGTGGTGCTGGGCGGCATCGCGCTGTCGGGGGGCTGGGGGCACATCCTGGGCGCGGTGCTGGGGGGCGCGATCCTGGGGTTCATCAACAACATCATCTTCTTTGCCAACATCCCCTACCAGTTCCAGAGCATCGTGCAGGGCGTGATCATCCTTCTGGCGCTGGCCGCAGGCATCTTTGTGTCGAGGAAACCCGGATGACCGACCTCTTGCCCCGCGCCCGCGCCTATCTTGCCGACAACCCGGTCGCGGCCATCATCATCGGCACCGCCGTGATGCTGGCGGCGGGCGAGGCCATCGCGCCGGGATTCGCCTCGCCGACCCAGATCGCGGCGCAACTGACGGTCGCGGCGATCCTGGGCATCGTCGCGGCGGGGCAGGGGCTGGTGATCCTGTCGGGGCGCGAGGGGATCGACCTGTCGGTGGCATCGGTGATGTCGCTGGCCGCGCTGACCGCCGGCAACGTCATGGGCGGCGACAACGCGCTGACCCTGCCCGCGCTGGCGGCGTCGCTGGCCATCGGGGTGACCGTGGGGCTGTTCAACGGGGTGGGGGTGGCCATCGTGCGCATTCCGCCCTTGGTGATGACCTTGGGCACGGCGGGGGTGATCACGGGCCTGCTGGTGGTCCTGACGCAGGGGCAGACATCGGGCGCGGCCTCGCCCCTGCTGCAGTCGTTCATCCAGAAGCCGTTCCTTCTGGGCCTGCCCGGCCTGATCTGGGTCTGGGGCGCGGTGATCCTGGCCATCCACCTGATGCTGACCTCGACGCGGTTCGGGTTCAACCTGTATGCTGTGGGGTCGAACGACCTGGCGGCCGAGCTGTCGGGCGTGCGCGTGCGCTGGACTCGGGTCGCGACCTACGGGGCCTCGGGCCTGTTCTCGGGGTTCGGCGGGTTCTGCCTGCTGGGCTATACCGGCACCGTGTTCGTGGGCGCGTCCGAGCAGTACATCCTGCCATCGGTCATCGCCGTGGTGATCGGCGGCACCTCGCTGGCCGGGGGCCGCGGCAGCTACAACGGCACGGCGGTGGGGGCGGTGTTCCTGACCGTGCTGACGGCGTTCCTGACCACGGTCAACATCGACGCGGCAACGCGGCAGGTGCTGTACGGGCTGGTCCTGATCGCCTTCATGACCGCCTACGGGCGTGAAGCGAAGGCGCGCTGAGATGGACGTGTTGCTGTCCGGCATGGTGGTCCTGGTCACCGGCGGGTCGCAGGGCGTGGGCGAGGCGATTGCGCGGCTGGCGGCGGCGTCGGGGGCCGAGGGACTGGTCCTGACAGGGCGCGACGGGGCCAAGGGGCAGCGGGTGGCCGACAGCCTTGGGGTGCCTTCGCTGTTCGTGCCCGCCGACCTGGCAGACGCCGAGGCTGCGGCCCGCGTCGCGTCGGCGGCGCTGGCGCGGTTCGGGCGGATCGACGGGCTGGTGAACGCCGCCGGGATCACCGATCGGGGGTCGATGCTGACCGGCGACGCGGGCCTGTGGGACCGGATGTTCGCGGTCAACGCCCGCGCGCCGTTCCTGCTGATGCAGGCGGCGATCCGTGACATGCTGGCGCGCGGGCGGGGCGGCAGCATCGTCAACATCCTGTCGATGAATGCGTGGTGCGGGACGCCCGAACTGGCGGTCTATGCGGCGTCCAAGGGCGCGCTGGCGACGCTGACCAAGAACGCCGCGAACGCGCATCTGGCCGACCGCGTCCGCGTGAACGGCATCATGATGGGCTGGGCGGCCAGCCCCGCCGAGGAACGGGTGCAGGCCGAGACCTTGGGCAAGGGCGCGGACTGGGCGGCAGAGGTGGCGGCGGGGATGCCACTGAAGCGGCTCTTGTCCATCGACGAGGTGGCGCGGCTGGCCACTTTCCTGTTGTCGGACGCCAGCGGCCTGATGACGGGCGCGCTGATCGACCTGGAGCAGAAGGTCGTCGGCGCATGATCCGCCTGCGCGCCAGCGGTATCGCCGCCGCCTTCCTGCCCGACTGCGGGTTCCTGGCCGAACTTGCCGTGACCGACCGGGGGGCCGTCGTCGCGCCGATGCACCGCGCGCCCTGGATTGGCGAATCGTTGCCCGAGGGGGCACCGCCGCATCAGGCCTGGTTGCAAGGCGACTTCTTCTGCGCGCCCTTCGGCGATGCCGGGGCCGACGGTGCCCCCCTGCACGGCTGGCCCGCCAACGGGCACTGGTCGGTCACCGAGGCCGCCCCCGGCAGCATCGTGGCCACCCTTGACCGGACCGTGATGGGCGCAGGGGTGACCAAGACGCTGGCCGTCCGCGACGGCGATCCGTGGGTCTACCAGACCCACAGCTTTCACGGCGGGGCGGGGCGCATGGGGGCTGCGAACCATGCGATGGTCAGCCTGCCGCACGGGGGCCTGATCTGCCTGTCGCCCAAGGCCGCCTTCCGCACGTCCCCATCCGCCCCCGAACCCGACCCCGCGCGGGGCCGGTCAGCCTTGCGCTATCCCGCAAGCGCCACCGATCCCCGCGCCTTTCCGGGGCAGGCGGGGCCGGTCGATCTGACCACCTATCCCTTCGGCCCCGCGCATGAGGATTTCGTCGTGGCGCTGGAACCCGTGGCGGCGCATCTGGCCTGGACGGCGGTGGTCCGCCCGGCGGAAGGCGACTGCTGGCTGTCGCTGCGCCGGGCGGCCGAGGCCCCGGCGACGAGGCTGTGGCAGTCGAACGGCGGGCGCGACTATGCCCCCTGGTCGGGGCGGCACCGGGGGTGCCTGGGGGTCGAAGAGGGGTTTCCCGGCCCGATCCTGGGGGCCGACGATCCCGACCGGCGCGACCTGATGCTGGGGGGCACGGTGCGGATGCGCCATGTCACGGGGGCTTTCCGCTGGCCCACGGGGGCGCGGGTGATGGCGGTGGCGGTCGAGGGCGACAGCGTGGTGGTGACGGGGGCAGGGGGCGCAGAGCGGCGGCTTCCAGTCGATCCGGGGCATCTGGCATAGGAGAGGCGCATGGCATTCCGCGTGGCAGGCATCAATTTCGACCACATGCACATGGGCGACCTTCTGCGCCAGGTGCAGGACCATCCGGGGGCGGACATCACCGGCATCTGCGATGCCGACCCCGCGCGCATGGCAGGGGCCATCGCGGCCTTCGCCATCCCGCCCGAGCGGGTGTTCACCGATGTGGCGGCCTGCCTGGCCACGCGACCCGACATCGTGATCCTGTGCCCCGCGACCGCCGACCACGCGACCCATGTTGAACGGGTCGCGGGCCATACGCGCATGATCCTGCTGGAAAAACCCTTTGCCGCCAGTCTGGCCGATGCCGACCGCATGATCGCGGCCTGTGCTGCCACCGGCACGCGGCTGGCGATCAACTGGCCCTTGGCCTGGTACCCGCCCCACATCACGACCAAGCGCATGATCGGCGACGGCACCATCGGGCAGGTCTGCGAGGTGCACTTCTACGACGGCAACCGGGGGCCCTTGTACCACCTGGCCGACAAGGTCGAGGTCAGCCGCGACGAGGTGGAACGGCAGAAGCCGGGATCGTGGTGGTACAAGGCGGCCTCGGGGGGCGGGTCGCTGCTGGACTACCTGGGCTACGGGGCCACCCTAGGCACCTGGTTCCTGGACGGCGAGGCCCCGACCGAGGTGACAGCGGTGACCTGGGGCGCACCGGGCCTTGAGGTGGACGAACATGCGATCTGCGTGCTGCGCTATGCCCGCGGCCTGTCGCGCATGGAAACCCGGTGGGGCACCTTCACCGACCCCTGGACGACCCAGCCGCAGCCGAAATGCGGGTTTGTGGTGGTCGGGACCGAGGGCACGATTGCCTCCTGGGACTACGACCTTCATGTGACGGTGCAGACGCGGGCAAGGCCGCAGGCGACGGCGGTGCCGAACGACCCGGTGGTCGCGCCCTTCCGTGCGCCCGTCGAATACCTGCTGCACTGTCTGGACAGCGGGGCGGCCATCACCGGCCCGCTCGACCCCGCCATCGCGCGGACCGGGCAGCGGATCGTGGATACCGCCTTTGCCTCGGCCAGGGCCGGGCGCACGCTGCCGCTGGTCGGCTGACATGGGGTCGCGCGACGACTACGCGCTGACATCGGGCGGGGCGGCCGAGGTGGCGGCCCCCGACATCGACTATCGCCCGTCGCGCCCAAGGGGGTCGCACCGCATTGCGCTGGTGGGGGCGGGCGGCATCTCGTTCGCCCATCTGGACGCCTATCGCAGCCATGGCTTCGAGGTGGCGGTGATCCTGTCGCGCGACGAGGGCCGCGCAACCGCCCGGCGGGACGAGTTCTTTCCCCAGGCCGAGGTGATGACCGACTATGCCGCGCTGCTGGCGCGGGACGACATCGCGGTGGTGGACCTGACCCCCCACCCCGCCGAACGCCTGCCGCTGATCGAGCAGGCCTTGGCGGCGGGCAAGCATGTGCTGAGCCAGAAGCCCTTTGTCACCGACCTTTCCACGGGCGAACGCCTGTGCGCGATGGCCGAGGACCGGGGGCTGCACCTGGCCGTCAACCAGAACGGGCGGTGGGCCCCGCATCTGGCCTGGATGCGCGGGGCGGTGCGGGCGGGGCTGGTCGGGCAGGTGATGGCGGTGCACTGCGCCATCCACTGGGACCACCGCTGGATCGCGGGCACGCCCTTTGCCGCAATGCCCGATGTCGTGATGTACGATTTCGGGGTGCACTGGTTCGACTTCGTGACGTCGATCCTTGGCCGCCCCGCGCTGCGGGTGCAGGCGCAGGCGGTGGCAGGGGCGGGGCAGAGGCTGCCGCCCATGCTGGCCTCGGCGCTCTTGGACTTCGGCGATGCACAGGCGAGCCTGGTGTTCGATGCGGCCACGCCGTTCGGGGCGCAGGATGCGACCTATGTGGCCGGGACGGAGGGCAGCCTGCGCTCGACCGGGCCCGACCTGGGGCGGCAGGCGGTCGAGTTGCATACCGCACGGGGCGTGGCCCGGCCCGTGCTGCAGGGGCAGTGGTTCAACGACGGCTTTGCCGGAGCGATGGGCGCGCTGCTGGTCGCCATCGAAACAGGCACGCCGCCCGAGAACGGCGCGCGGGGCAATCTGGTCAGCCTGGCGAACACCTTTGCCGCCTTGGAGGCCGCGCGGACCGGGCAGGCGGCGGTGCCGGGCATGGTGCGCGATCGGCTGCGCAGCCGATTTCTTTGAAGAAATCGGACCGGAATTTTCAAAAATTCCGGCTTTGGGTCGGCAGGCGGTTTCGGGCTAGACTCCGGCGAAGTGGTCCAGAACAGCGCGCATCGCCTCGGCCCGCAGGCGGGGGGCCTCCATCAGCACCTCGTGCTCGGCGCCGGGCAGGATCAGCAGGCGCGAACCGGGCCAGGTGGCCATCCGCCGTTGGATCGCCTGCGGATCGACGATCTTTTCGGCGCTGCCGAGGATCGCGAGTGCCGGTACGTCGGGCGCGGGCAGGCGCGCCAGTGCCCGGCATTCGGCCAGGGCTGCCTGCACCCAGGCGAAACTCGGGCCACCGAGCGCCAGGTCGGGATGGGCCTGCACCTGCCGCTTCATCCAGTCCCAGGTCGCCTCGTCGGTGGTCAGCGTGTTGCCCCGGAACGGCGCGGTCAGCAGGTAGGCGGCGGGTCCGGTGCCCGGCGCATAGCGGCCCCCGCGCCCGAACAGCGTGGCCAGCGCCGCCACCCCGCGCGCCAGCGGGGCCATCCCGCGCGAGAACCCGATGCCCCACATCGGCGCGGAAAACGCCGCGCGGGCGACGGGAAAGCCCTGCACCAGGGCACGCAGGCCAATCGTGCCGCCCATCGAATGGGCCAGCATCAGGCGCGGCTGCGGCAGTTCATCCAGCAGCGGAAGCAGCGCCTGCATGTCCTTGGTATAGTGCAGGAAATGCCCGACATGCCCGACCATCGCGTCGGGCAGCAGCCGCGCCGCCAGCCCCTGGCCGCGCACGTCGATGGCGACCGCGTGATAGCCCGCCGCCACCATGTCTGCGGCCACGGGGCCGTATTTCTCGATGCACTCGGTCCGGCCCGGCACGATCACCACGGTGCCGCGCGCGCCGCCCGGCCAGTGCGCGGCCCGGATGCGCACACCGTCCGACGCGGTCAGCCAGACCGCCCGCCCGCCGGGTGGACCGTCGGCGACATCGTCGTAAAACGGTGCAGGCGTCACCCCAGGATGGCCCCGAGCTGCATCGCCAGCCCCATGTTGCCGTCGACCGTCAGCTTGCCCTGCATGAATGCCGCCGTCGGGTTGGTGTCGCCGTCGAGGATCGAGCGGAACACGTCGGCGTCGGCGGTCAGGGTCACGTCGGCCTCGTCATCCCCTTCGCGCACGCCCGCGCCGTCGATGATGATCGATCCTTCGCCGGGGATCACGAACTTGGCCACGCCGTCGAACCCCTGCACCTTGGCTGCCAGCAACTGCACGGCAGCGGTGATCACGTCGCTCATCCTCATCCTCCCTTGGTGTCGCGGGGACGTGAGCCTGTGCCCTCTGGATTTCGGGCCGGGCTCGGTTACACTTGTCGTTATGAAAGCGCGTCTCGGGTTTCACAATCATGTCGTTGCGTTCCTGGTGCCGATTTTTCTGGCGACGGGGGCGCATGCCCAGACCAAGGCGCTGGATGACCTGTTCACGCGGCTGAAGGACGCCGATGCCGGGGCGGCGGCGCGGATCGAGCGCGAAATCTGGTCGGAATGGTCCAAGTCCGGGTCGCCCGCGATGGACCTCTTGCTCAAGCGGGGCCGCGATGCCATGGCGGCGGGCGACCTGAAGCTGGCCATCGAGCATCTGACGGCGCTGGTCGACCACGCCCCCGACTTTGCCGAAGGCTGGAACGCCCGTGCAACGGCCTATTTCCAGGCGGGCGAATACGGGCCGTCGGTGGCCGACATCGCCACGGTACTGCGCCTGAACCCGCGCCATTTCGGTGCGCTGTCCGGCTTCGGGATGATCCTTGAGGAAACCGGACGCGATACCGAGGCGATGGAGGTCTATCGCGCGGCGCTTGCTGTACATCCCCATATGGACGGGGTAATCGAAGCGATCAAGCGACTGGAAGCCAAGGCTGTCGGTCAAGACCTGTAACCTCCCGCTGGACGCCCCCCGATGCTGACGAATGCGCGCGTCACGGCGGTGCTGGGGCCGACCAACACCGGCAAGACGCACTATGCCATCGACCGGATGCTGGGGCACCGCACGGGGGTGATCGGCCTGCCGCTGCGCCTGCTGGCACGCGAGGTCTATGACCGGATCGTGGCCGCGCGGGGGCCGTCGGTGGCGGCGCTGGTGACGGGCGAAGAGCGTATCGTGGGGGACCGCGCGCAATACTGGGTCTGCACGGTCGAGGCGATGCCCCTGGACATCGGCGCGGATTTCGTCGCGGTGGACGAGATCCAGCTCTGTGCCGACCCTGAACGCGGCCATGTCTTCACCGACCGGCTGCTGCGCGCGCGCGGGCTGGTCGAGACGCTGTTCCTGGGGTCCGAGGCGATGCGTGGCGCGATTGCCGCGCTGGTGCCGCACGTGACCTTCCTGCGGCGCGAGCGGTTCAGCACGCTGACCTACACGGGGTCGAAGAAGATCAGCCGGATGCCCGCCCGCGCCGCCATCGTGGGGTTCTCGGTCGACAACGTCTATGCCATCGCCGAACTGATCCGCCGCCAGAAGGGCGGCTGCGCGGTGGTCATGGGCGCGCTGTCGCCACGGACGCGCAACGCGCAGGTGGCGATGTACCAGGGCGGCGAGGTCGATTACCTGGTGGCGACCGATGCCATCGGCATGGGCCTGAACCTCGACATCAAGCACGTGGCGTTCTCGGCCACGGCCAAGTTCGACGGGCGGCGGATGCGGCCCCTGTTCCCGCACGAGATGGGCCAGATTGCGGGCCGGGCAGGGCGGCACCTGACGCCCGGCACCTTTGGCGTGACGGGCGAGGCGTCACCGTTGGACGACGACCTGGTCGAGGCGCTGGAGAACCACCGCTTTGCGCCGGTCAAGCGGCTGCACTGGCGCAACGAGGCGCTGGAGTTCGGCTCCGTGGCCCGGCTGATCGACAGCCTGGAAGCGCCCACGACGAACGAATGGCTGATCCGCGCGCGCGAGTCGGATGACCTTGTGGCGCTGAAGACCCTGTCGGCAATGCCCGAGGTGGCCGCCCGCCTGACCGGCCCGCCAGAGGTGCGCCGCCTGTGGGACGTCTGCCGCGTGCCCGATTTCCGGGGGGTCAGCGAGGCCGAACATGCGACGCTTCTGGCCCGAATCTTCGGGTACCTGAGCGACGGTCAGGTGCCGACCGACTGGATGGCCCAGGCCGTGGCCCGCATCGACCGGACCGAGGGCGACATCGACACGCTGTCGAAACGGCTGGCGTTCATCCGCACCTATACCTATGTGGCGCAGCGCAATGGCTGGATCGCGGACGAAAGCCATTGGCGGGGCGAGACGCGCAGGGTAGAAGACCGCTTGTCGGACGCGCTGCATGCGGCGCTGACGAAAGCATTCGTTGACCGGCGCACATCCGTGCTGATGCGCCGGTTGAAGCAGAAGGAGAGCCTCGTGGCCGAGGTCAACGACAAGGGCGAAGTCACCGTCGAGGGCGAATTCGTCGGGCGGCTGGAAGGGTTCCGGTTCCGCCAGGATGCCAGCACGTCCCCCGACGAGGCGCGCACCCTGCGCCAGGCGGCGGTGCAGGCCCTGCGCCCCGAGTTCCACCTGCGGTCGGACAAGTTCTACAACGCGCCCGACACCGAGGTGGACTTCACCGCCCAGGGCGGGCTGATGTGGGGCACGAACGCGGTCGGCAAGCTGGTCAGGGGGCCGGACATCCTGCACCCGCTGGTCGAGCCCTTCGTGGACGAGGATGCAGGCCCCGAGGTGGCCGAAAAGGTCCGCCGCCGCCTGCAGCATTTCATCGACCGCAAGGTGGCCGCGCTGTTCGAGCCGCTGACGGCGATGCAGAAGGACGAGGGCCTGCAGGGGCTGGCGCGCGGGTTCGCGTTCCGCCTGGTCGAGGGGCTGGGCGTGCTGCCGCGCGAGGCGGTGGCCGAAGAGGCCAAGGCGCTGGACCAGGAGGCGCGGTCGTCCTTGCGCAAGCATGGCGTGCGGTTCGGTCAGTTCACCATCTTCCAGCCGCTCTTGCTCAAGCCCAAGGCGACGGCGCTGCGGCTGGTGCTGTGGAGCCTGGCCAACGGCCTGGACGACATGCCCGAAAGCCCGCCGCCGGGGCTGGTGACGATCCCGAACTTGCCGGCGGTGCCGCGCGGGCACTATACGCTGGCGGGCTATCACCCGGCGGGCGCGCGGGCGATCCGCATCGACATGCTAGAACGGCTGGCGGATTTGTTGCGGGCCAAGGACAGCCGTGCGGGGTTCGAGGCGACGCCCGACATGCTGTCGATCACCGGCATGACGCTGGACCAGTTCGCCGGTCTGATGGAGGGTCTGGGCTATCGCGGGGTCAAGGCGGAACGGGCGAAGGTGAAGGCCGAGGCGGCGGTGGCGGCGGCCCCGGCCGAGGCTGTGGACACTGCTCCCGATGCCGAGGCGGCGGTCCTGCCCGAGGCCGCAGAGGTGGTCGAGGCAGCAGCCGAACCTGCGCCCGAACCCGTCTCCGAGGTGACGGGCGCAGCTGCACCCGAGATGCCCGCACCCGAGATGCCCGCACCTGAAACGGACGTCTACTACACCTTCACCTGGGCACCCCGTTCCCGCGCCGCGCCGCGACCGCCGCGCGCCGAAGGTGCCAACGACCGTCCGCGCGGACCCCGTCCGCCGCGCCAGGGGCAGCGACCGTCGGCAGACCGGGGCACGAGTGGCAGCGCACCGACCCCGGTCGAGGGCGGGGCACAAGCCGTGGCCGGACCCGACCTGGTCCACAGTGATGATCCGCGCCCCGATCAGCCGCGCTCCGAGTCGCAGCGTCACGACCGGCCCCGGCACAAACAGGGGTCCAAGCCCCAGGGTGACCGACCTGCGGGCAAACAGGGCGACCGTCCGGGCGGCAAGCCGCCGCGCGAGGCGCAAGGCGAACGTGGTGGTGGCGACCGTGGTGATCGGGGAGGCGATCGCAAGGGCGGCAAGCCCGCCTATCCCAGGGACGACCGCCCCAAGACCTACGAGGCCCGCCCCCCCCGCGCCGAAAAACCCGTCGACCCCGACAGCCCCTTCGCCGTTCTGGCGGCGTTGAAGGGGCGGGTGTAGTCATTGTTGTCGCGTTGTCGGTGCCGACTTCGTCCAGCGCCGTGACCGAAGGAGGATGAAATGGCAGATGGTACATCACCTACGATTTCACCAAGGGAAGCCATCGCCTTGGGAATGAAGTATTTTACCGAGTTGATGGAAGATCAACCGACCAGCCGTGTCCTGCTGGAGGGTCTTGCCTTGGAGGAAAGAACCGGGAATTGGGTTGTGACCGTCGGATTTGACTCCGAACGGGAGGTGCCATCACGAGTTTCGCCGTTGGAGGCAATGACTCGGGCTCTATCTTCGCATTACTCTGCGACAGTCGAGATTGTCCGCGAGTTTCGCGCAGTCAAGCTTTCCTCTTTGGACGGTCAATTCGTCAAACTGGAGCATCCTTGAGGCTGCTTCTCGACACCAACGTGCTTCTGTTGTTCATCGCCGGGTCCGTGAAGATGCAGGCAGTTGGAACCAAACGACTGCAAGCGTTCGACCTGTATGACTTCGACATTGTGGCTCGCTTGGCTCTGGAGAGTTCCGATCACATCTCTACCCCGCATGTTTTTGCCGAAGTGTCCAATTTTTTGGGATCGGGTCGGCAGCAGTTTGTTGAAGGGGGCACAGTCGCGCTTGCCAAATATATCGCTGTGCTGAACGAAATTCACGTTCCGGCAAGGCAAGTAGCGATTAACCCCGAGTTCCATGCGCTTGGCTTAACCGACGCGGCCATTCACTACCTTGCCGGATCCGATACCCGCGTCGTTTCAGTGGACTTTCACCCGTGCAATCGCTTGGCCGCCAAAGGGATCGACGCGATCAACCCCAGGAACCTGAGGGCCACTTGAAGTGCCACCCGCGCAGCCCCCCGCAATCCCGAAACTCCGCCTTGACAAATGGCTGTGGCAGGCGCGGTTCTTCCGGTCGCGGACGCTGGCGGCGGAACTGGTGCATGCGGGGCATCTGCGCTTGAACGGGCAGCGGGTGGTCAAGCCGGGGGCGACGGTCGGTCCCGGCGACACGCTGACCTTTCCGCAGGGCGACCGCATCCGGCTGATCCGGGTGCAGGCCACCGGCCTGCGGCGCGGGCCTGCAACCGAGGCGCAGGCGCTGTACCTCGATCTGGACGCGCCCCCGCTTGAATGATCCGCGCCGGGGGGGTACGAAACCCCCGAACGCCCCCGAACGGACCCGGACCGACGATGACCTATGTGGTGACCGACAACTGCATCGCCTGCAAGTACACCGACTGTGTCGAGGTCTGCCCCGTGGACTGCTTCTACGAGGGCGAGAACATGCTGGTCATCCACCCCGATGAATGCATCGACTGCGGCGTCTGCGAACCCGAATGCCCCGCCGACGCGATCCGCCCCGACACCGAGCCCGACATGGACAAGTGGGTCGAGTTCAACCGCAAGTATTCCATCGCCTGGCCGGTGATCGTGACGCGGAAAGACCCGATGCCCGAGGCCGAGGCGCGCGACGGCGAGACGGGCAAGTTGGAAAAGTACTTTTCTCCGGCGGCGGGCGAGGGCGGCTGAGACGCCCCGAGACGGACCCCGAATCGGGTGACGCTGCGGCATTCTGCGCCTGTGACGGAAAATTTCGGGGTTTCACGGCCTGCAGCGGCAGCGACACCGCTGTGTCGCTGTTGGAATCAAGGCAGAATCGTGATATACCAATGTTACAAATGAGCATGGGAGTCTTCCACCTGCCCCGGAGCTGCTCGCCTGGGTCAGGTTCATCCGTGAAAAATGATCGCCATCGTCGGGGTTTTTCCTGCCCCGCGCGGTGATTTTTTGGCCGGATGGGGCATCCCGACAGAGGAATGGAACGCATGACCAAATCGAAGAGAGCCGAGTTTCGCCCGAACGAGTTCGTCGTCTATCCCGCCCACGGCGTGGGCAAGATCATCTCGATCGAAGAGCAGGAAATCGCGGGGCTGCAGCTGGAGCTGTTCGTGATCTCGTTCGAGAAGGACAAGATGACGCTGCGGGTGCCGACGCACAAGGCGACCGAGATCGGCATGCGGTCGCTGTCCGCGCCCGACGTGGTGGCGCGGGCGCTGGACACGCTCAAGGGCAAGGCGCGGGTCAAGCGGGCGATGTGGTCGCGCCGCGCGCAGGAGTACGAGCAGAAGATCAACTCGGGCGACCTGATGGCGATTGCCGAGGTGGTGCGCGACCTGCACCGCAGCGACGACCAGCGCGAGCAGAGCTATTCCGAGCGGCAGCTGTACGAGGCCGCGCTGGAGCGGCTGACGCGCGAAGTCGCCGCCGTGGCAGGCGTGGACGAAAAGGGCGCGCAGCGTCAGGTGGACGAGGTCCTGCTGACCCGCGCGGCCTGACCTTTCCGGCAATGTTCAAGGCGGCGGTCCCGGTGGGGCCGCCGTTTTTTCATGCGTACTGCCCTGCGAGTGCCGCCAGCACCGCCGCTTCGGACAGCTGCTGCGCCGCGCCCAGGATGTCGCCGGTCTGGCCGCCGATCTTGGACTGCGCCACCAAGGCGAGGACAGTGCAAAGAACCGCCGCCAGCAGGGCGGCCTGCAAGGTCGCGACGGACCCCACCGCAGGCACGGCGATGACCAGCGCCAGGGCCATGGCCAACAGCGCGGTGCCCGCGTCGGGCCGCCCCACGCCATGGGACAACCCGCTGCGGCGGGCGTGCGGCAGGGCGGCGGCCATCACCGCCATCGGTGCCCGGCTGAGCGCCCCGGCGGCGATCACGGCCCACAGGACATCGCCGGCACCGATCAGGACGACCAGCGCAGACCAGCGGGCCAAAGTGACCAGCACCAGGGCCAGCACGCCGAAGGTGCCGATGTGGCTGTCCTTCATGATGTCGAGCCGCCGTTCCCGCGTCCAGCCGCCCCAGAGGCCATCCGCCGTGTCGGCCAGCCCATCCTCGTGCATGGCCCCCGTCAGCATCGCCTGCACCGCCAGCACGACCACGGCGGCCACGAGCGTCGTCCAGCCTTCGGCCAGAAGGCCCGCCGTTCCCGCCGCCGCGCCGACCCCAAGGCCGACCACGGGCCAGGCCCAGGCGGCATCGGCCCCGGCGGGCCGGTGGGGCGGCAGGGGCAGGCGGGTCAGCAGGCCGAAGGCCGCGAGGATGTCGTTCCAGGGGTCGCGCTTCATGGGCGGGGGGTCGCTTTCGGGGGTGGCATCGGGGCGTGACTGCCACTAGCCAAGGCGAGGCGGAAGAACAACGGAGAAGACGGCCCATGACCCCCGACATCCCCTCGCTCGATGCCTTCCGCGCCTTGCTGGCGGCTGCGCCCGGTCCAGACGATGCCGCCGTCGCGGGGGCCCGTGCCCGCAACGCACAGCTGACCAAGCCGCCGGGGGCGCTTGGGCGGCTCGAGGATCTGGCGGTCTGGTATGCCGGGTGGCGCGGCGATGCGCGGCCGTCGCTTGATCGGCCGCAGATCCTGATCTTTGCGGGCAATCATGGGGTTGCGGCGCGCGGCGTGTCGGCCTTCCCGGCGGAGGTCACGCTGCAGATGGTGGCGAACTTCCGCGCCGGGGGGGCCGCGATCAACCAGCTGGCCAAGGCGTTTGGCGCGACGATGGCGGTCCACGCGCTGGACCTCGACCGGCCCACGTCGGACTTTACCACGGGCCCGGCGATGACCGGGGACGAGGTGCTGGCGGCGCTCAACACCGGCTGGCAGGCGGTCGATCCGGGGGCCGATCTGCTGGTGACGGGCGAGATGGGCATCGGCAACACCACCTCGGCCGCCGCCATGGCACTTGCCCTGTACGGCGGGCAGGCCGAGGACTGGGTCGGGCGCGGCACCGGCGTGGATGACGCAGGGCTGGCGCGCAAGGCCGCCGTGGTGGCGGACGGGGTGGCGCGCCACGCCGCGCGCGATCCGCTGGAGGTGCTGCGCTGTCTGGGGGGTCGCGAGATTGCGGCGATGGCGGGGGCGATGGCGCGGGCGCGGGTGGAACGCATCCCCCTGGTCCTGGACGGATTCATCTCCTGCGCGGCGGCGGCGGTGCTGCATCAGGCGGCCCCCGGTGCCCTGGACCATGCCGTCGCAGGCCACCGCAGCGCCGAAGGCGCGCATGGCGCGCTGCTGGCGCGGCTGGGGAAAGAGCCGCTGCTGTCGCTGAACCTGCGGCTGGGCGAGGGGTCGGGCGCGGTGCTGGCCATCGGCATCCTCAGGGCCGCTGTGGCCTGTCATTCGGGCATGGCCACCTTTGCCGAGGCGGGGGTGTCGGCGGGCTGATCACAGGGGCAGGGGCGCGTCGGGTTTCACCCGTTCCATCACGATCTGGCTCTGCACCCGGCTCACCGCCGGATGCGGCAGCAGCACCTGCTGCACCAGCCGGTTGAGCGCCGCGAGGTCGGCGCAGAACACGCGCAAGAGATAGTCGGCCTCGCCCGTCAGCGTCCAGGCCCCGGTAATCTCGGCCTGGGCGCGGCTCATGCGGACAAAGTCGCGGGCGTTCGCTTCGGTATGCGTCGCCATCACCACGCGGATGAACGCCTCGACCCCCAGGCCAACCTTGGCAGGGTCCAGTTCGGCGCGGTAGCGGGTGATGTAGCCAAGGGTTTCCAGCCGCGCGCGGCGGCGGGCGGCCTGACTGGGCGACAGGTGCAGGATATCGCCCAGGTCCTGCGCGGTCAGCATGGCGTTGTCCTGCAGTGCCGACAACAGGCGCGAATCGGTGGCGTCCAGCATGAAGATATCTCGCACAGAAGATGCGCTATACGTCAGTTCAGCGCTTCACATGGGCAAACAGTGCCACAGAATGCGCGAAAACCGCAAGCCGAGTGCGCTATCCTGACAACACCGCCAGTTCAGGAGACCGCCCCATGGGACCCTTCCCGCATGCCGCCCCCCGCGCCACCATCGGCCCCGCCAATCCCGCCGGAACCGACGGGTTCGCGTTTGTCGAGTTCGCCCATCCCGAACCGGACAAGCTGCGCGATACCTTCCGGCGCATGGGATACACCCTGACGGCCCGCCACCGCACGCGCGCCATCGAACTGTGGCAGCAGGGCGACATCACCTATGTGCTGAACGACGATGCGGGCAGCAATGCGCGCCGGTTTGCCGACGACCACGGGCCCTGCGCCGCCGCGATGGGCTGGCGCGTGGTCGATGCGGCCCATGCCTTTGCCCATGCCGTGGCCAGGGGGGCCACGCCCTATGTGTCGCCCGACCGGACGCTGGACGTGCCCGCCATCGTCGGCATCGGCGGGTCGCTGATCTATTTCATCGACCAGTATGGCGAGGCGAACCCGTATGGCGATTTCGACTGGCTGTGTGCGCCCGGTCCGGCGGGGGTGGGGTTCCACTATCTCGACCACCTGACCCACAACGTGCACCGCGGCAACATGGAGACCTGGTTCCGCTTCTACGAAGGCATCTTCGGGTTCCGCCAGATCCGGTTCTTCGACATCGCGGGCAAGTACACGGGCCTCTACTCGCGCGCGCTGACCAGCCCCTGCGGCCGCATCCGCATTCCGATCAACGAGGACCGGGGCGAGACCGGGCAGATCGTCGAGTACCTGCGGCGCTACAAGGGCGAGGGCATCCAGCACATCGCGGTCGGCACGGACGACATCTATGCCGCCACCGACGCGATTGCCGCGCGCGGGCTGACCTTCATGCCGAAGCCGCCGATGGCCTATTACGAGGCCTCCTTCGACCGCGTGACGGGGCACGACGAACCCGTGGACCGGATGGCGAAACACGGCATCCTGATCGACGGCGAGGGGGTCGTCGATGGCGGCGAGACGCGCATCCTGCTGCAGATCTTCTCGAAAACCGTGATCGGGCCGATCTTCTTCGAGTTCATACAGCGCAAGGGCGACGACGGGTTCGGCGAGGGCAACTTCAAGGCGCTGTTCGAATCGATCGAGGCCGACCAGATCGCGCGCGGGGTGCTGACGGCGGGGTGACGCGGACGGTGCGTGCAAGCACGCACCCTACCGGCGGTGGGTAGAGTGCGTGCTTGCACGCACCATTATCCGCGCGGCATGGCCAGTGCCAGCATCCGTCCGCCCTTCTTGTAGCGCACCTCGCTGGCGGTGATCGCGGCGACGGTGCCGCCGTCCACCCGGTCGCCCACCTTGACCTTGGTGAACCGCCCGCCCGAGGTGCGCACCATCGCATAGCGGTTGGACGGCGTGCCGTAGATGCCGATCAGGTTGACCTTGGACAGGTTGATCGCGTTCTTGAACGTCGCCTGCTTGGCCACGTTGGCCCGCGTCGGGATGCGCGGCGCGGCCGAGGCCACGACCTCGGGTTCGGGTTCGTCCTCGGGCGTGGCGGCCTGGTCCTGGGGGTCGGGTTCCGGTTCTGCAACGGGCGGCGGTTGGGTGGCCGCCGCAGCGGCGGCGGCGACGGCGCGGGTAAAGTCGCGCGGACGCGCGGCGGGGCGGCGCGACAGGGGCACGGCCAGCGGGCTTGCGTCGGCGGGCCGCGACAGCGCGACCGGGGTGGCGACCAGCGACGCGGCGGCCAGGGTCTGCGCCTGGGCGGCGGCCTGCTGCGCCTCTGCCGCTGCTGCCAGGATGGCAGCGGGTCGCGCCGGGGGCCGCAGCGTGGCAAGGCGCGGATCGTCGCGCGAGATCGAGGCGTCGTCGTCGGCCTGCTGGGGATCGGCCTGCTGCGGATCGGTCAACTGGGGGTCGCTCGGTGCCAGGCCAGCGTCGGCGGGCGGAACCAAGCCGACCGGGCGCAATGGCGGGCGGCGCGTCGAGACGGAGGCATCGGCGGTGAAGGCACCCTCGGCAGGTTCGGCCTCGGCGGCGTCCGGGGCGACGGGGTCGGATGCAGGCGGCAGGGCGGCGGCAACCGGTGCGTCGGCCGGGGCCGGATCGGCGACGGCCAGGGCGTCGGGGCGGGCAGGCGGCACCACCGGCGGGCGCGCGGCGATCAGCCAGACGCCCTCCGGCGTCACCACGCCGGTTTCCCCGGCGGCAATCCGGCCCTGGTCGTCGAACTGGTACACGGTGCCGAAAGGCGGCGGCGGGGCGGTCGAACCGGGGGCAGGGTCGGGGGCGGCGACTGGGGCGGGCAGTGCCGTGGCATCGAAGGCCGGGGGCGGCGTGTCGACGGTCGACAGGTAGATCTCGTCCTGTCCGGTTGCCGCCGAGGCGGTGGACAGCGCCACGTCGGTGTCGCCGGCCAGGGCGGCGGGCGGCGGCTCGGCGGGTGCTGCGACCTCGGGCGCGGGTTCGGCTACGGGCACGGGCGCTGCTTCGGGCACGGGCGCTGCGACCGGCGCGGTGTCTGCCAGCGCTGTTTCGGCGTCGGCAGGCGGCAGCGGGGGGGCCGCCGTCTCGACCGGGGTGGCCAGCAGGGTGGGGTCGGGTTCGACCGGGTCGCCTGCCGACACGATGACCGGGGCAGGGGCGGCGGGGGCCGCCGTCCTGCCCGCAGCGGCATCGCCGGTCGCGGCAACCTGGGTGTCGGGGGGGGTCGCGGGGGCATCGCCGGACAGGTAGAGCGAGGAATAGGCCGCCACCAGCATCAGGAAGATCAGCAAGACCCCGGTCAGGGCCAGCCCCAGGTAGCGCGGCTTGCCCCGGGTCCGCACGGCCCCGCGCCCGCCGAGGCCCGCCGTCGCCGCGCCGGGGCGCAGGCTGCCGTCGCCCGACGAAGCGGCTGGGGGCCTGGCCGCGCCGGACGCGGGAAGGGCTGCCATTGCGGCCTTGGGCACAGCGGTGCCCGACCCTGCCCGCAGCCGCGACGCGGCACCGGCGGCGGAGGGTTTGGCCGGAAGCTCGCCCAGGGCCGGTGACGGCGCGGCCACCTGACGGGGCGCTGCGGCGGTGGCAGGTGCCACGACGGCGGGCCGAAGCCCGGTTTCGGCGGTGGCCTGCGCCGGGGGGGCCTTGATCGTGGCGGCGGCATCGGGCGCGCCCTGTCCGGTTGCCGTCCGGGCCTGTGCGCCAAGGGGCGGCGGTGCTGCGGCGGGCGGCGGTGACGCCGCAAAGGGCGCGGGCGGCCGGGTGGCCGTCGCCGTCGCGGGCGGAGCGGGGGGCGGACCGGCGACCGGGGCCGCCGTCAGCCGGGGCTGCGGCGGCGCATCGGCACTTGCGGGGGCCGGGGCAGGCGGTGGCGGGCGCGCCGGCTCTTCGCGGCGGCGGCTGGAGAAGGACGGCACGACAGGCGCTTCGGGCGACGCAGCGGGTGCCGGGGCCGTCCGGGCTGCGGGAGGATCGGCACGAAGCGTCGGGGCCACCGGCGTGGCCGACCTTGGCGGCGTGGGCACGCCTGTTCCGGTCGGGGCCGGGGGTTCGGGCAAGGTCGGGTCCAACGGGACCGACAGGGCGACGCTGGCGGCCATGTCGGCCTTGACGACCGGGTCGGGGGACGCCGGGGCGGCGGGTTCTGCCGCAGGCGCTGCGGTCGGTGTCCCGACCGTCGGCGGCGGCGGGGAGGGCATCTGCTCGGCCTGGCCAGCCGGGGCCGGGATCGCGGACGGCGGTTCCGACCTTGCCGTTGCCACCGCGACATCCGCCTGCGGGGCGGGGGGCTTTGGTGCCGGGGCCTTTGCTGCGGACGCGTCCGCCATGACTTCGGGCAGGGATGGCGCAGGGGCGTCGGCAGGGGCCTCGGGCGCAGGCTTGGGTGCATCCGCTTTGGCCACGACCGCCGGGGTGGGCGCGTCGGCCACCGGGGCCACTGACGGCTTGACGGCAGGTTCCCTGACCGCCCGGGCCGTGCCATCGTCCCTTGTGCCGTCGCGGGTGACGATGCTGACCGGGTCTTGGTCGCGCGCAACGCTTTCGCCCGCTGCCAGCAGCCGGGCGGCGGCCTGGGTCTGGCCAAAGAACGGCTCGCCCCCGAAACTGCCCGCAGGGGGAATGGCGACGAACGAGACGGGGTTGAACCGGTGCTGGTCGATGAAGGC
Organism: Gemmobacter sp.; assembly: GCA_052387255.1. Lineage (GTDB taxonomy): Bacteria > Pseudomonadota > Alphaproteobacteria > Rhodobacterales > Rhodobacteraceae > JBBQXK01. Next base: position 37,027 of record JBQTJI010000057.1, read on the forward strand.
CTCGGCCTCTACCAGCGTCTCGCGCGCGACGACGGCGACCTGCACGCGCGGCCCCTTGCCCCAGGTGTCGAACACCAGGTCCTCGACCGGATAGGGGGTCAGCCCGTCCAGCGCGGCGGCCACCTGGCGGCGGCGCATGGCGGCGTCGGGGCCGGGGGCGTCCACCTCGGTGTACAGGACCTGGCTGTTGGGCAGGATCAGCTTGGTCGTCACACCCTGCGGCGACAGGCCAAGTGCCGAGGCCCGCAGATAGCCCAGGGCGTCGGACAGATCGGCACTGTCCAGGGCAGCCTCGCCGATGGCCATCCAGCCACGGGCGGTGCGGTGCAACAGGACGATCGCCTCATGCGTGAGGTTGAGCGCGAAATTCGGTTTCATTCCACGGGTCTAGCACAGTTGGCGACAGGCCGGGTAGCGTGGCCCCGGAGAACGCCCTTTCCTACAGCAGGAATTTGCCGAAGGAAAGAAAAAGCCCGGTGAATTGCCGCCCGATGCCCAAGGATCGGCTTGCGGTCGGCGTCACAGGAGGGTGACTGTCCGCGCCAATCCCCATAGGAGACCGATGATGCGCCGCTTTGCGACCTTCCTTCCCGCCACCGCCCTGGCCCTCGTCCTGGCCCTGCCGCTGTCCGCCCGCGCCGAGTCACCCTTCCCGCAGATCTCGGTCAGCGGCGAGGGGGTGGTGCAGTCGGCCCCCGACATGGCCACGATCTCGCTGGGGGTCACCACGCAAGGGGCCACGGCGGCCGAGGCGATGGCCGCGAATTCGGCCGAAGTGGCCAAGGTGCTGGCCAACCTGACCGCCGCCGGGATCGAGACGCGCGACATCCAGACCAGCGGCCTGTCGCTGAACCCGGTGTGGTCGACCTATGACGCGGTGCAGAAGATCGACAGCTACAGCGCGGTGAACAGCGTGACCGTGCGGGTGCGCGCGCTGGACGCCCTGGGCGGCGTGCTGGACGCGGCGGTGAAGGACGGGGCCAACACGCTGAACGGGCTGACCTTCGGCCTGGCCGACCCTGCACCCGCGCTGGACGAAGCGCGGCGTCGCGCCGTGGCCGATGCCGCGCGCAAGGCCGCAATCCTGGCCGAGGCGGCGGGGGTGAAGCTGGGCCGGATCGTCAACATCACCGAGGCCGGCGGCTTTGCCAACCCGGTGCCGATGTTCCGGGCCGAGGCATCGATGAAGGATGCCGTGCCGGTGGCGGGCGGAGAGGTCGCGATGCAGGTCAGCGTGACGATGCTGTACGCCATCGACTGACCGGGCTGCGACCCGATCCGACTCTCTTGCCATCCGACCCGGTCGTGCCGGCGAAGGCCCCGGCCCCACGGGCCAAGGAAGTACGCGGCACCACCTTATGCCGGAGCGCCCGGACC
>JBQTJI010000058.1:0-14328 GCA_052387255.1 Gemmobacter sp.
GTGTTCAAGCAACCCACACCCCCCCCGCCCCCGGCGGGGGCGAACGCGGGGCCCGGGGCGGGGGCCGTGGGGGGGGGCGCACCCCCCCCCGCGCCGACCAGGGCGGCCAGGGCAAAGGCACCCAAAGCGGCACCCGAGGCCACCCAGGCCGCGTCCGCCAAGCCCAAGTCCAAGCGCGCCACGGGGGCCAAACAGGCTCTTGCAGCACAGGAAGAAGCCGAGTAGGACACGCGGCGGGGGCGATTAGCTCAGCGGTAGAGCGCTTCGTTCACATCGAAGATGTCAGCGGTTCAAATCCGTTATCGCCCACCATTCCCCAGATTTGCCCACGCGGCGCGCACCCCCGGTCAGGTCCAGGGACTGTGCCGCCCGGGCGTCACGGCACCTTTGCCGCTTGACCAACGGGGCGCACCGGACGCAGCCTGCGCGGGAACGGCAGGGGGGATGGGTCCGATGGTGCGGCTGCGGGGTGGGTTGCTGGTCCTGTGCGCCGCGTTGCTGGGCGGATTCGGGCTGTGGCTCATGTATCTGACCATGGGCTGGGCCTATCCCGTCTTCGTGCCGCCCGAGATCGTCCCCACGGCGCAGGGCCCGCAAGGGTCGCCCCAGGACCGGATGCTCAGCGCGCCGGGCCTGGTGGCGCTGTTCCTGTTGGCGTTCGGGGCGGTTGCGGGGCTTCTGGGGCTGGGGATGCTGGTCATCGGGCGGCGCAGCGGCGTGCTGTTCAACTTGGTGCTGGCGCTGGTTGCCGTCTTCGTGGTCGTCGCCTGGGCGGTGAAGCTGTCCGGCAACAACTGACGCGGATTTAGCGGTTTCCCGCGCGGCGCACCGTCGCTATAGCTGCTGCGGTTTCAACGGATGATCGGGGAAAAGAGTGGCCAACGTCGTCGTCGTGGGCGCCCAGTGGGGCGACGAGGGGAAGGGCAAGATCGTCGACTGGCTGAGCGAGCGGGCCGACATCGTCGCGCGCTTTCAGGGCGGGCACAATGCGGGCCACACGCTGGTCGTGGGCGATACCGTGTACAAGCTGTCGCTGCTGCCCTCGGGCGTGGTGCGGGGCAAGCCGTCGGTCATCGGCAACGGCGTGGTGCTGGATCCCTGGGCGCTGATTGCCGAGATCGCGCGGCTGGCGGCGCAGGGCGTGACCGTCACGCCCGAGACGCTGATGATCGCCGAGAACACGCCCCTGATCCTGCCGATCCATGGCGAGCTGGACCGCGCGCGCGAAGGGCAGGCGGGGGCGGGGCGGATCGGCACCACCGGACGCGGCATCGGTCCGGCCTATGAGGACAAGGTGGGACGGCGGTCGGTACGGGTGGCCGACCTTGCCGACGAGGCGACGCTGGACACGCGGACCGGGCGGCTTCTGACGCATCACAACGCGCTGCGGGCGGGCTTGGGGCTGGGTCCGGTGGACGAGGCGGGGCTCAAGGCGCAACTGCTGGAGGTGGCACCGCAGATCCTGCCCTATGCCGCGCCGGTGTGGAAGGTGCTGCACGACGCCCGCCGCGCGGGCCGCCGCATCCTGTTCGAGGGGGCACAGGGGGCGCTGCTGGATGTTGATTTCGGGACCTATCCCTATGTCACCAGTTCCAACACGCTGGCCGGGATGGCCGCCACGGGCACTGGCCTGGGGCCGACCGCCATCGATTTCGTGCTGGGCATCGTCAAGGCCTATACCACGCGGGTGGGCGAGGGGCCGTTCCCGACCGAGCTGTTCGACGCCGACGGCGAACGGCTGGGCGAACGCGGGCGCGAGTTCGGCACCGTCACGGGGCGCAAGCGGCGCTGCGGCTGGTTCGACGCGGTGCTGGTGCGCCAGACCTGTGCGACCAGCGGCGTGTCGGGCATCGCGCTGACCAAACTGGACGTGCTGGACGGGTTTCAGACCTTGCGCATCTGCACAGGGTACATGCTGGACGGGGCGCGGCTGGACTATCTGCCGACGGCGGCCAACCTGCAGGCGCGCGTCGTGCCGGTCTATGAGGAGATGGAAGGCTGGACGCAGAGCACCGCAGGGGCGCGGTCCTGGGCCGACCTGCCGGGGGCGGCGGTCAAGTATGTCCGCCGGATCGAGGAACTGATCCAGTGCCCGGTCGCCATGCTGTCCACGAGCCCCGAGCGCGAAGACACGATCCTGGTGACCGACCCCTTCGCGGATTGAGGCGGCAGGACCGGGGGGTTTCACACCCCCCGGACCCCCCGTGGGATATTTGGGAACAGATGAAGGGGGAAGGCCGGTGTTCGATCTGATCGTGAGGGGCGGCACGCTGCCCGATGGGCGGGTGGCCGACATCGGCATCGCGGGCGACCGGATCGCGGTGGTGGGCGACCTGGCGGGCGCTGCGGGGGCGCGCGTGATCGACGCCACCGGCGACCTTGTCAGCCCGCCCTTCGTCGACCCGCATTTCCACATGGACGCGGTGCTGAGCTATGGCACCCCGCGCATCAGCGCCAGTGGCACGCTGCTGGAAGGCATCGCGCTGTGGGGCGAGTTGCGCGACATGGCGACGGTGGACGACATGGTGGCGCGCGCGGTCGCCTATTGCGACTGGGCGGTGTCGATGGGGTTGCTGGCGATCCGCAGCCATGTGGACACCACGCCCGACCACCTGCGCGGCGTGACCGCGATGCTGGAGGTGAAGCGCCGGGTCGCGCCGTATCTGGACCTGCAACTGGTGGCCTTTCCGCAGGACGGGCTGTACCGCACCGCCACGGGGCGGGCGAACCTGGTGCGGGCGCTGGACATGGGGGTGGAGGTGGTCGGCGGCATCCCGCATTTCGAGCGCACGATGGACGAGGGGGCGGAATCGGTCCGCGACCTGGCGCGCATCGCGGCCGAACGCGGGCTGATGCTGGACCTGCACTGCGACGAGACGGACGACCCGCTCAGCCGCCATGTCGAGACGCTGGCGCGCGAAGTCACGCGCCACGCCTTGGGCGCGCGGGCCGCCGGAAGCCACCTGACATCCATGCATTCGATGGACAACTACTATGTGTCCAAGCTGTTGCCGCTGATCGCCGAGTCGGGGATGTGCGCGATTCCGAACCCCCTGATCAACATCATGCTGCAGGGGCGGCACGACACCTATCCCAAACGGCGCGGCCTGACGCGGGTGAAGGAAATGCAGGCCCATGGCATCACCGTCGGCTGGGGCCAGGATTGCGTGCGCGACCCGTGGTATCCCTTGGGCACCGCCGACATGCTGGACGTGGCCTTCATGGGGCTGCACGTGGCGCAGATGTCCAGCCCCGCCGAGATGGCGCGGTGTTTCGACATGGTGACGGCCCAGAATGCGCGGATCATGGGGTTGGAGGGTTACGGTCTGGCGCCGGGCTGCGTGGCCGCGCTGGTCGTGCTGGACGCGGGCGACCCGACCGAGGCGGTGCGCCTGCGCCCCGACCGGCTGTGCGTGGTGTCGAAGGGGCGCGTGGTGTCGCAGAAGACGCGCAACGACGCGCGGCTGGCGCTGCCGGGGCGGCCCGCGACGGTCCGCCGTCGGCACCGGGCCTGACCCCCCTTGGCAACCGCCGCCTTTCGCGGGCAGGATCGCCGGGCAAGGGGGGCGCGATGTTCGATCTGACAGGCAGGCGGGCGCTGGTGACAGGGGCCTCGGGCGGGCTAGGCCTGCATTTCGCGGGGGTGCTGGCACAGGCGGGGGCCGAGGTGACGCTGGCCGCGCGCCGGGTGTCGGCGCTGGAGGCGGCGGTGGCCGCCCTGCACGGCGACGGGCACGCCGCTGCATCCGTGGCGCTGGACGTGACCGATGCAGCCTCGGTCGCCGCCGTGATGGCTGCGCCCTTCGACATCATCGTGAACAACGCGGGGATCGCGCTGGACGGGCCTGCACTGGACACCACCGAAGACGACTGGCACCGCGTCATCGACACGGATCTGTCTGGCGTGTTCCGCGTGGCGCAGGGGGCGGCGCGGGCGATGGTGGCGGCAGGGCAGGGCGGGGCCATCGTCAACATCGCCTCGATCACGGGGCTGCGCGTGGCGGGCCGCATCGCGGCCTATACGGCGGCCAAGGCGGGGGTGGTGCAACTGACCCGCGCCCTGGCGCTGGAATGGGCGCGCCATGGCATAAGGGTGAACGCCCTCTGCCCCGGTTATGTTCAGACCGACATCAACCGCGATTTCTTTGCCACCGAAGCGGGTCGGGCCATGGTCCGCCGTATTCCGCAGCGCCGCCTGGGTCAGATGGCCGACCTTGACGGGCCGCTGCTGCTGCTGGCGTCGGACGCCGGGGCCTTCATGACCGGAACCGAGGTGGTTGTGGACGGCGGGCATCTGGTATCATCGCTGTGATGGATTTCTCGCTCACCCCCCGCATCGAGGATTTTCGCACCCGGATCGCCCGGTTTGTCGAGGACCGCATCCTGCCGCTCGAGGCGGATCGCCCCATGTGGGACGCCCATGGCAACATCGCAGAGGGGCCGTTGCAGGCCCTTCGCGCGCAGGCGCGGGAACAGGGGCTGTGGTGCCTGCAACTGCGCCCCGAGACGGGCGGGCAGGGGCTGGGCTTCACCGGCATGGCGGTGGCTTACGAGGAAATGAACCGCTCGATCTTCGGACCCGTCGTGTTCAATTCAGCCGCCCCGGATGACGGCAACATGATGGTGCTGGAAAAGGCGGGCACGGCGGCACAGCGCGACCGCTGGCTGGCCCCCATCGTGGCGGGGCAGGTGCGCAGCGCCTTTGCCATGACCGAACCCGCCCCTGGCGGCGGGTCCGATCCGGCAATGATCCGTACCACGGCCATCCGGCAGGGCGACCGCTATGTGATCCAGGGCAAGAAATGGTTCATCACCGGGGCTGGGGTGGCGCGGCATTTCATCCTGATCGCGCGGACGTCCGAGGATGTGCGCAAGGGCCTGACGGCGTTCCTGTTCGATGCCGCCGCCCCCGGCTGGCGGATCGACCGGCGTATTCCGATCATGGGGCCCGAGGAACACGGCGGGCATTGCGAACTGACCTTCGACGGGCTGGAAATCCCTGCCGAGGATGTGCTGCTGGCCGAGGGCGACGGGCTGAAGCTGACGCAGATGCGGCTGGGGCCGGCGCGGCTGACGCATTGCATGCGGTGGCTCGGGCTGGCGAAACGCTGCGTCGAAGAGGCCACGGCCTATGCCGCCGGACGCCACGGGTTCGGCATCCGGCTGGCCGACCGCGAGAGCGTGCAGATCATGCTGGGCACGCTGGCGATGGACATCGAGATCGGGCGGCTTCTGGTGATGAAGGCGGCGTGGGAGTTGGACCGGGGCGGGTTCGCCCGCACCGAGGTGTCGATGGCCAAGGTGCATTGCGCGAACCTCTTGCACCGGGCGGCGGACGTGGCGATCCAGATCAACGGGGCGCGGGGCTATTCGGGCGACACCGTGCTGGAATGGATCTACCGCTATGCCCGGCAGGCGCGGCTGGTCGATGGCGCGGACGAGGTGCACCGCATGGTGCTGGCCCGCGCCCAAGGGGCGGCGGGGCAGGGGTTCTGGCGCTGGCCGGTGACATGACGCCGGACGTCGACCCGGTGCGGCTGGCCCGCTGGCTGGACGCGCGGTTCGGCCCCGGTCCCCTGGCGCTGGACCGGATCGGGGGCGGACAGTCGAACCCGACCTACGTCGTGACCCATGGCACGGCGCGGATGGTGCTGCGCAAGAAACCTGCGGGGCCGATCCTGAAGGGCGCACATGCGGTCGAACGCGAATACCGCGTGCTGGCGGCGCTGCACCCGGCGGGCCTGCCGGTGCCCCGCCCCCTGGCGCTGGAAGAGGAAGCAGGCGTTCTTGGCACGCCTTTCTATCTGATGGAGCGGGTCGAGGGGCGGCTCTTCACCGACTGCGCGCTGCCGGGGGTCGCGCGGCCCGAACGCCGCGCGCTGTGGATGGGGCTGGCCGATGCGCTGGCCCAACTGCACGGGGTCGATCCGGCAGCCGTGGGCCTGGCCGACTTCGGGCGGCCCGGCGATTATTTCCAGCGGCAACTGGCGCGCTGGACCGGGCAGATGCAGGCCAGCCCCGGCCCCGTGCCGCAGGTGCTGCGCGACCTTGCCGCACGACTGCCGCCGCTGTTGCCGCCCGATGACGGGGCGGTCCGTATCGCGCATGGCGATTTCCGGCTGGGCAACGTGCTGTTCCACCCGACCGAGCCGCGCGTCGTGGCGATCCTGGACTGGGAGCTTTCGACCCTTGGTCCTCCGCTGGCCGATCTGGGGTTCGTGGTGATGCCGTGGCATTCGGCCCCGGACGAATACGGCGGCATCCTGGGGCTGGACCATGCCGCCCTCGGCCTGCCGTCCGAGGCGGAATTCGTCGCGCACTATGCGGCGGGCCGCCCGGACGTTGCCCCGCTCGACCCGTTCCACCGGGCCTTTGCGATGTTCCGCTTTGCGGTGATCTTCCTGGGCATCGCCGACCGCGCGCGGTCGGGCACGGCATCCGGTGCCGACGCCGCGCGTCTTGCCCCGCTGGCCGAACGCTTTGCCGTCCGCGCGATGGCGGTGCTGCAAGGGACTTGACCCGCAGCCCGCTGTTTCCCATTCTGCAACGAATGCATTTTCAAGAAGGAGCCTGCGGTCCGTGGCATCCGATTACCCCATCGAGGGCGACAAGCTCAAGAAGCTGATCAAGAAATCGCGGTCGATGCCGATCCCCTTCGGCTTCAACCCCGGCACGTCGGACGATGAGGACGAATACCTTGCCGCCCATGCGCGCAAGGCCCCCGAGATTCTGGGCAAGCTGGCACTGAACGAGGGGGCGGGCACCAAGACGTCCTTCGGCACCTTTGCGGTCGATGGCAGCGAGGTGCACCTGACCTGTTTCAAGACCATTCCGCAGCTGGCCAAGAAGTTCAAGAAATACCTGAAAAGGTTCAAGATCACATTGAACTGCGTGGTCATGGACCCCGAGGGCAACGTCATCGACAGCGATGTCGAGACGCTGGACGACTGGTTCCAGGAGGTCGAGGACCGCGAGGATGCGGCGGCGGATGCCGCCGAGGCGGCTGCGGCGGCCGAGGTCGAGCCCGACAACGACGGCATCGACCCGGCCGAACTGGCGAAACGGCTGCGCGCCCTGCAGCCCAAGATCGCGGCGGCCCCGCCGGGCGTCATCGACCGGGTGACGGTGGGCCTGGCCGGGGCGGTCGGGCTGATCAAGTCGGGCAGGCTGGAACAGGCCAGCATCACGATTGCCCAGCTCGAGGCGATCATGGCGCGGCTGGCGGCGGCCCCGCGCGCGGCCCCGGAACCCCGGGCCCAAGGCACGCCGCCCCCCGCACCGCCGCAGCCGCCGACCGGGGCACAGGCAGCCGAGGCACCGCCGAACGAGGCACCGGCGGCAGCCGAGGCCAAGGCGGACCCCCGCCTGCCGCGCTTTCACGACGCCGTGGAAAAGCTGTCGCAGAAGGTCAGCGCGGTCCTGGGCAACGGGGCGGGGCCGCTTCTGGACGAACTGGCCAGGATCGACGGCCTGATCGGCGCGGGCGAGACCGAGGCGGCCCTGGGTGCGCTGCGCGCGGTGCAAGAGAACCTGCGCGCCTCCCAGGCCGCGCGCGAGAAGTGGGACCAGGTGCACGCGTCGGTGGAACCGCTGGTCACCCGCGCGCTGGCCGAACACAGTGTGGCCGACGTGGACGGGCTGCGCACGCGCTGGAACTTTGCCGAAAACCTGGTGGCCGAGGGTGGCTGGGACCGCGCCCTGGCCGCAGTACCCGGCATCGTCGCGATCCTGCGCACGCCTGCCACGGCCCCCGCTGCGGGTGCGCCGCCCGTCGGCGTGGTCGCCTTCCAGCGCGCGCGCATCGTCTGGCAGGGGGCGCAAGGACGGATGGTGGCCGAGGCGCAGAAGCTGGTGGACGAGATCATCGCCCAGTCCGCCGATGACGAAGACGCCGCTGAGATCGCGGCCGGCGCGCGCGAGATCCTGGCCGAGGTGGCACAGGTCGACAACCGCCTGCAGGGCGTGCTCGACCGCCTGACCGTCGCCCCCGAGGGTGCTGCGCGCGACGCGCTGAAGCGCGAGGCGGCAGGCGTGATCGCCGAATACCGACAGGTGCTGTCGGGCGGTGTCTTTCCCCTGATGAAGAACAACCCCTTCACGACCGTTGCCGTCGCCGAGACCGCCGATACCGCACTGGCCGTCGTGGCCGGGGCCCTGGCCGCGTGACGAAAGGACACTGAATGCCCAAATCGCTTTCCGAGCAGCAGCGCGAATGGCTGGACGCGGCCCTGCGGTCCAAGGGCCGTTTTACCAGGGCCAAGGCAGTCAAGAAGAACTGGGACGACTATGTCCGCCGCCGCGACAAGGCGGCAGCGGGCAGTGTCGGCCTGCTGGCCGACGATCCGCAGAAGAAGCTGGTCGATGACGGGCTGAAACGCGCCGACGCCCTGGCCAAGGACGGCAAGTTCGCCGAGGCCTACAAGTCGCTGGACGCGACCAAGAAGATCGGCGCAGCGGCGTCGGTCGAACGGGCGCGGGCGGTGTCGGTCGACGACCTGCGGGTGCGCCTGAACATGGTGCGCTCGACGCTGGGAACCTGCGTGTCGCTGTGCGACTTCGCCGCCGGTCACGCCGAGCAGTTCCTGGCAAGGCTGGCCACCATCGAATCCGCCGGGGCCAAGCCGACGCTGCGCGAGGCCACGCTGCGGCTGAAGGAATTTGCCGCCGAGGAAACCGTTCTTCTGGCGGAGCTGATGGGCCGCGAGCAACATGTCATCAACGCATCGGTCACCGTGCGCAGCGCCAATCTGGTGCCGGTGCTGGCCGAGATCGAACGCGACATCGCCGTGCATGTGGCTGCGGGACATCGGGATCTCGTGCAGGCCCACGCCGACCGGGCGGCCGAGTACCGCGTCACGCTGATGTCGAAGGTGTTCTACAATGACCCCGACCACAACATCAACCTGAACCGGGCGAACCGCGCGCGCTATGACACCGAGATGCGGCGGATCAAGGATATCGGCAAGTTCCGCGACATCGCTTCGGTGTCGGCCCCCGATGACAAGACCGCGACGGCACGGAAAGATCTGGAAGGGACGCCCGAATTCGCCTGGGTCGAGGTCGACGAGACCGACCGCGTGGCCGAGGCCAAGCGCCTGATGGCCATCGCAGGCTATCGCGACACGGCCCTGACGCGCGACACCCGGAACCCCGAGGTCAAGCGGTCGCCCGAACTGAAGTCGTTCGATCCGGATGACGTGTTCGACAACGTGCTGGCCGATGTCTTCGGCACCGGCGGAGTGCCCGACGACATTCCCTTTGAACAGGCCGAGGCGCTGATCGGCAAGGCCCGGGCCAAGCTGAAGGACGTGATCAGCGGCCTCGACCCCAAGAGCGACGAGATGTTCGACCTCATGCTGTCGAACGAAGAGGCCCTGGCGCGCATGTGCAACCGCGCCCTGACCGGGATCGACAGTGCCAAGGGGGTCACCCAGTCGCACCAGGCGATGCTGCCCAAGATGGCATCCGGCATGCGGGCCGAGATCCTCGCATCCTCGCCCAACCGGATGAAGGACGACGGCACCGAGATCACGGTGAACGGCAAGGTCTTTGGCCTGGTCGAGGTGATCGGCGAGGGCGCGAACGGCGCGGTGCGGCGCTATACCGACGGCGACCAGACGTTCGTGGTGAAGTCGCTGAAGAAGCGGGGCGGCGACACCGACGAACGCTTCGACAAGATGGCCGACGAGATGCGCACCCACCGGCAGTTGATGACCGGGGCCGATGACGGCGTGTCGGACGCGACCAACATCGTCGAGATGCAGGGTGCTGCGGTCAGCAACGACGGTTCGCTGCACATGATGATGGAAGAGGCCGAGGGCGGCGACATGGGTGCCGTCGGCAACAACATGGCGATGCTGCAGACCATGGGCGTGCTGCCGGATGCGGCGCGCAAGGTGCTGGCGCTGGACATGATCGCCCAGACCGTCAAGGGTATGAAGGCAATGCAGGAACGCGGGCTGGTGCAGAACGACCTCAAGCCGCAGAACATGATGCTGAACAAGGACGGCACGGTGAAGATCATCGACTTCGGCGAAAGCATGTTCGTCGACGAAACGACCGGCATCATCCCCAATGCCCCCGATGCCGGATACAACACGACGCCGGGGTACGAGGCCCCCGAACACTATGACCGTGGCGGCACCGTCGATGCCAAGGCCGATGCCTTTGCGCTTGGCGGGATCATCAAGGTGATGCTGAACCCGGCGATGAGCGAGGCGGCGGTTGGCACCGACCTGAAGCCCGTCTCGGCGATGGGGCGGCTGACCAAGGCGCTGACCGATGACGACCCCGCCAAGCGCCCGTCGCTGGATGCGGTGCTGATGTCGTCGCTCTTGGACCAGTCGGCGGCCGATGCCAACCCCGAGGATGTGAAGGATCTGCAGAAGGCATCCGCCGCGGTGAACGTGGCCCTGAAAGGCGTCAAGGCCAAGGTGTCGGCCGGGGACCTCAAGGACAACAGTCCTCCGGGCAAGTATCTGGACACGATGTGGGCCCCCCACCACGAAAAGGGTCTGCGCGAAGGGGCCGAGATCCAGATCACCGCCTTCAACACCATGGTGGTCAAGCTGGAGGACTACATCCGCGATACCGAGAAGAAGCTGCGCGAAGGCCCTCCCGGCGAGGCGATGGAAGCGCGCGAGGCCATCGACAAGGCCAAGGCGCAGCGCGCCTTCTGGATGGCCGAGGTGAACCGCCAGATGGAAGAGAACCGCGCCGAGGGGCGGGCCGAGATCGCGGCGGCGGTGAACGACGAATGGAACGAGATGCAGGTTCCGGGCGAGGATGGCGGCTATCTGCTTTTGTCCGACGCGGTCAAGCTGCGCGACCGCCAGATTGCCGCGATCCCGGCCATCCAGAAGGCGTTCTACGAACGGGCTCTGGCCGATCCGGTCGGCGCGCAGGCAGCGATGGACGAGACCAACCGCACGCTGGCGCTGATGGACGCGCAGATCCAGGCGGTCAACGCCGAGATCCTGCGGCTGGTCGGTCCGAAGGGCAGGTATGTGCTGGCCGAGGCCAAGCTGGCCGAGGTCGCGGGCCGCTTCGGTCCCAGCGTGAAGGGCGCGACGATGCCTGCGGAACCTGCCCCCGATCCGCTGCCGCCGCTGCCGCCCGAGGCGCAGGGCGTGATCCCCGACCCGCCGAAGTTGCCCGATGACAAGAGGAAGGTCGGCACCTGACCTTTCAGGGCCGCGCCGCCGTCACCTCGACCTCGACCAGGAACTCGGGCCGGGTGAAGCCCGCCACGATCACCAGCGTGGACGCGGGCAGGCGCGCGACACCGGCCAGCCATGCGTCGCGCGCCGCCATGTAGCCCGCCATATGCGCCCGGTCGGTGACAAAGGCGTTGATGCGGATCACGTCCGCAGGCCCCATCCCCGCCTCGGCCAGGATCGCGGCACAGTTCGACAGGCACAGCCGCGCCTGCGCAAGCGCGCCGTCGGGCACCGATCCGTCGCGGGCAAGCGCGAGTTGCCCCGAGGTGACCACGATCCGCGCGCCAGGGTCAACCTCCACGCCATGGGCATAGGCGGCGAAGGGCGGGCTGATCGACGGGGGGGACAGGCTGCGCATCGGGGGTCCTTTCGGGTGAACAGATGCCACAGGGGCAGCGGGGCCGTGCGGACGACGCCGGTGCTTCGCGTGACACGACAAGGATTTGCACAATAATTGGGCGCATCTGGCAAGGCTGTGCTGCCGATCCGGGCGGAATCGCCGCAAATCTGCACCCCGCGCCGCGCGGCCTGTGGCCGTGCCCCGCCGCCGCCCTAGGCTGGGAACAAGAGAATCATGCCCCTGGAGGTGCCCCCGATGTCCCTGTCCCCCAAGACCGCCGGTGCCGCGACACTGGCCGCAACGCTTGCCCTGTCCACCGCCGCCCTGGCCCAGAATGCCCCCGTGATCTTCGGGTCGAACTGGCTGGCGCAGGCCGAACATGGTGGCTTCTATCAGGCGGTCGCCGACGGCACCTATGCCGCCTGCGGGCTGGACGTCACGATCCAGCCGGGCGGCCCGCAGGTCAACAACCGCGCGCTGATGATCGCGGGCAAGGTCGACTACCACATGGGCGGCAACCTGCTCGAGGCGTTCAGCGCCGTGCAGGAGGGCATCCCCATCGTCGCCGTGGCCGCCGCCTTCCAGAAGGAACCGCAGGTGATCCTGACCCATCCGGGCAAGGCCAAGTCGTTTGAAGAGATCAAGGCGCTGCCGACGATCTTCATCGGCGACCAGGGCTTTGCCAGCTTCTACCAGTGGATGATCAACGCCTATGGCTTCACCGCCGAGCAGCGCGTGCCCTATACCTTTCAGGCCGCCCCCTTCATCGCCGACGAGAACAGCGCGATGCAGGGCTACCTGTCGTCCGAGCCGTTCTTTGTCGAAAAGGAAGGCGGGTTCAAACCCGACGTCTGGCTGATCGCGGACGCAGGCTACAGCACCTATTCGACGCTGATCGAGACCATGGCCGACACCGTGGCGACCAAGCCCGAACAGGTCACCTGCTTTGTCGAAGGGTCGATCAAGGGCTGGTACACCTACCTGTATGGCGACAACGCGGCCGCCAACGCCATGATCCAGAAGGACAATCCCGAGATGACGGACGAGGCCATCGCCTATGCCATCGCCAAGATGAAAGAGGCGGGCATCGTCGACTCGGGCGAGGCCGAGACGATGGGGATCGGCGTGATGACCGATGCCAAGGTGAAGGACTTCTTCGACAAGATGGTCGTGGCGGGCGTGGTGTCGGGCGACATCGACGTGACCAAGGCCTACACCACCGCCTTTGTCGGCAAGGGCGTGGGGATGGACCTGAAGAAGTAAACGGGAACAGGCGCTTCCGGGGCGTTCTTCACACCCCGGAAGCGCCGTCCAAAGATGACAGACGCGCCCCCCGTCCACCGCCGCCCTGTCCTGCGGATGGACCGCATCGACAAGACCTTCGCCGGTGGCGTGCAGGCCCTGCGGCAGATGACGCTGGGCGTGAACGAGGGCGACTTCATCTCGCTGCTCGGCCCCTCGGGCTGCGGCAAGTCCACGGCGCTGCGCCTGATCGCGGGGCTGATGCCGCCGACCGCAGGCCGGATCGTCTGGGAAGGCGGCATGCAGGCGGGCGACCTGGGCGTGGTGTTCCAGGAACCCACGCTGATGCCCTGGGCGACGGTGGCGCAGAACGTCTGGCTGCCGTTCCGCCTGCGCGGGCAAAGCTATGCCAGTGTGCAACAAGAGGTCGAGGCGGTGCTGTCGCTGGTGGGGTTGGATTTGTTCGCAGGGGCTTACCCGCGCGAATTGTCCGGGGGCATGAAGATGCGCGTCTCGATCGCCCGCGCCATGGTCACCCATCCGCGCCTCATCCTGATGGACGAACCTTTTGCCGCGCTGGACGAGATCACGCGCCAGAAGCTGAACGACGACCTTCTGGCGATGAAGGCGCGCATCGGCTGCACCGTGATCTTCGTGACCCATTCGGTGTTCGAATCCGTCTTCCTGTCGGACCGGATCTTGGTGATGGCCCCCCGCCCTGGCCGCGTGGTGCAGGAAATCGGGGTGGATGCCGCCTATCCGCGCGACATGGGGTGGCGAACATCGGCGCGCTACGGCGCCTATGCGATGGAGGTGTCGAAGGTGCTGATGGAAGCGATGGTGCACCGATGAGCGACATCGACACCCTTGTTGACGCCGACGAAGCCGCCCGCGTCCGCGCGCGGCGTGTCGAGAGTGTTGCGCAATGGGTTCTGCCGGTGGCCGTGCTGGCCATCGGCATCTGGTTCTGGGACCGGATCGTGGTGTGGAACGACATTCCCCACTACATCTTGCCGGGGCCCGGTCTGGTGGTCGAAACACTGCAAAAGGATTGGGAGCCCGTGCTGCGGGACTCGTTGCTGGTGACTGCGCAGATCACGCTGATGGCCCTGGCTGTGGCGGTGGTGGGCGGCGTCGGGCTGGCCGTGCTGTTCAACCAGAGCCGCTGGGCCGAGATGTCGTTCTATCCTTATGCCGTGATCCTGCAGGTGACGCCGGTGGTCAGCATCGCGCCCCTGATCTTCATCTACGTCGACAACCGTCTGGTGGGCCTTTTGCTGTGCGCCTGGATCGTCGCGTTCTTCCCCATTCTGGCCAACACCACCCTGGGCCTGAAATCGGCCGACACCAACCTGCGCGACCTGATGACGATCTACCGGGCGACGCGGTGGCAGCGCCAGCGCTATCTGCAACTGCCCTCGGCGCAGACCTATTTCCAGGGGGGCCTGCGCATAGCCGGGGGGCTGTCGCTTATCGGGGCGGTGTTGACGGATTATGTAGAGGGGACGGGGGGGATCGGGTCGGGCC
>JBQTJI010000059.1:0-25747 GCA_052387255.1 Gemmobacter sp.
CCGACCGCCTCGTGGATCAGCACGGCGGCGACCGAGGAATCCACGCCGCCCGACAGCCCGCAGATGACCTTTGCATCGCCGACCTGCGCGCGAATCTTCGCAATCGCCTCGGCACGGTAGGCCCCCATCGTCCAGTCGCCGGTGAACCCCGCCAGCCGCACGAAATTCTCGTACAGCGTCGCCCCTTTCGGGGTGTGGTGCACCTCGGGGTGGAACTGCACGGCGTAGAAGTGGCGCGCGGGGTCGGCGGTGATCGCGAAGGGCGCATTGGGCGAGGTGCCGTAGACGGCGAAACCGGGGGCGATGTCAGAGACATGGTCGCCGTGGCTCATCCACACCTGTTCGCGCGCCTGGGGGCCGAGGTCGGGCGGAAACCAGCCCGCAAGGAACGGGTGCGTCAGGTCGGTGGGCGTGACAAAGGCGCGGCCGAATTCGGCAGTGCCCTGGCCGCGTTCGACCCGCCCGCCCAGGCAGTGCATCATCACCTGCTGGCCATAGCAGATGCCGAGGATCGGCACCCCCAGCGTGAACACCGACGGCGGCGGCATCGGCGCACCTTCTGCAAACACCGATGCCGGACCGCCCGAAAAGATCACCGCCCTGGGCGCGAAATCCCGCAGAAAGGCATCGTCCACGCGGGAATAGGGGTGAATTTCGCAATAGACCCGCAACTCGCGCAGCCGCCGCGCGATCAGTTGCGTGACCTGGCTGCCGAAGTCGATGATCAGAAGGCGGTCGTGCTGCATGGGGCCCCGGTAGCGCGCGCTTGCGGGGGTTGCAAGGGGCGGGCGCTGCCCACGCCTGCGGCACCCCCAAGGATACTTGGGCCATGATGAAAGGGGGGGCGATTGCGACAGGGCCGGGTGTCGTTTTCGGGTGGCAAGCGGCGCTTTCGGGGGGCAGCGGCGGCAGGCGTCGGGGCATAAGCGGCGGCATACGTGGCAGGGGGCGGCGATGAACGACGTGGCAGGGCGCAGGGCACGGGGCGGCGGCGGGGCGACGCGGCGGGCAGAGCGCACGGCGGTCAGCATGGACACCGCCCGCTTCATCAAGCGCAACATCCCCAACTTCGAGATCCTGAACGAAGAGGCGTTGCAGATCATCGAATGGAACGCCGATACCGTGCTGGAAGAGATCGGGGTGAACTTCCCCGAGAATCCGGGCGCACTGGCGCTGTGGAAGGATGCCGGAGCCGATGTGAAGGGTGACCGCGTGCGGATGCCGCGGGGATTGGCGCGGAAGCTGTGCGCCACGGCACCGAAGTCCTTCACCCAGATCGCCCGCAATCCGGCCCGCAACGTCGATATCGGCGGGCGCAACCTGGTGCTGGCGCCGGTCTATGGCCCGCCCTTCGTGCGCGATGCGACCGGCGGTCGCCGCTATGCCACCATCGCCGATTTCCAGAACTTCGTGAAACTGGGCTACATGTCGAAGTGGCTGCACCATTCGGGCGGCACGGTGTGCGAGCCCACGGACGTCGCCGTGAACAAGCGCCACCTCGACATGCTGCATGCGCACATGACGCTGTCGGACAAGCCCTACATGGGGTCGGTGACCGAACCGTCGCGCGCCGCCGATTCGGTCGAGATGAGCCGCATCCTGTTCGGCTCGGAGGTGGTCGACCAGAACGTGGTGATGACCAGCCTGATCAACATCAACAGCCCGCTGACGTTCGACAGCGTGATGATGGGCGCGCTGGAAGTCTATGCGCGGGCCGGGCAGGCCACCATCGTCAGCCCCTTCATCGTGGGCGGTGCCATGGCCCCGGTGACCGTCGCGGGCACGCTGACGCAGGTCCTGGCCGAGGTGCTGACGGGCGTGGCCTACAGCCAATTGGTCCGCCCCGGCGCGCCGGTGATCGCGGGGGCCTTTGTCACCAGCATCGACATGAACAGCGGCGCGCCCACCTTTGGCACCCCCGAGGCGGCGCACATCACCTATGGCGCGGGGCAACTGGCGCGGCGGCTGAACCTGCCTTACCGCAGCGGCGGGTCGTTCTGCGGGTCCAAGCTGCCCGACGCGCAGGCGGCCTATGAGACGGCGAATTCCCTCAACATGGCGCTGCTGGCCGGGGTCAACTTCATGCTGCACGCCTGCGGCTGGCTGGAGGGGGGGCTGGTCAGTTCCTACGAGAAATTCGTGATGGACGCCGACCAGTTGGGCACCCTGCACCACCTGGCCCAGGGCGTGGCGATGGACGACAACGCCCAGGCCATGGGGGCGATGCGCGAGGTGGGACCGGGCGGGCACTATCTGGGCTGCGAGCATACCCAGGCGAATTTCAAGACGGCGTTCTGGCGGTCGGACCTGTTCGACTACAAGCCGTTCGAGACCTGGGACGAAGAGGGCGCGCGCGACACGCAGGCCCTGGCGTCGCTGCGCGTGAAAAAGCTTCTGTCCGACTACCAGACCCCGGCACTGGACGAGGGCATCGCCGAGGGGCTGGCGGACTATGTCGCGCGCAAGAAGGCGTCGGTGCCGGACGCCTTCATCTGACGGCGGATCAGACTGCTGTCCGGTGCGGCAAGAGCCGCGCCTCGGCCATCATCGCGATCAGCACCTCGATGTGGCGGGCGATGGAATAGGTCGCGTCGCCCGCGCGGCGCGTGGCCTCCAGCGCCTCTTCCGTCTCGAACAACTGCTCCAGGGCCGCCTCGGGCCGCACACCCGCCCGCGCCTGGATCAGCCGCCCGAGGTCGCGGTCGCGGCGGTAGTCCTGAAGCCCGTGGCGCGCGGCGCGGACCAGAAGGCGCGGGCGGCGAAGCCCTGCCAGGAAGCTGCGGAAATCCTGCATCGGTGTGACCCCCAAGGTTGACATTTCCGATCCATATCCCGCTCAACCCAGCGTTGCGCAAACGCATGTTCCCGCGTTCGGAGCCCTGCGACTTTGTTTAGAATTTAGAAACAACTATGACGGGAAGCGCAGAAATTAACCTGTCGGTAACCAATGCCACCCAGAGTTGCAAAAGTGAAAGATCGGGCGAAAGGGTCCGGTCGGGTGTCAGGGGAAGCTGACGTGTCGAACCACCACCTGCCGGCGAGGGCTTTGCCGGCCTGGTTGCCGGATGCCGTGCGGCTGTACCTGCATCACACCGAGGATGGCCTGTCGTTCCGCGCCCTTGCGCGGCGCGAGGGGCGGCATGCCTCGACCGTGATGCGGCAGGTGCGGCGGTTCGAAAGCCGCCGCGACGATCCCCTCTGGGACGAGGCGGTGGCCGCCATCGCCCGTGCCTGCGCCCCTGCGCAGGCCGGGTCTGCGCAGAATGCTTCCCCTCGCCCCGACCAGAAGGACAGCCCCGCCATGTCAGCCCCGATCCGCAGCGAAACGATTGTCATCGAAGAGGAAACGATTGCGCGCGAGGCACGGCGCATCCTGCGCCGCCTGTCCGAGCCGGGCGCGGTGCTGGCCATCGCCCCCGACATGGACAAGGCGGCGGTCGTGCGCAACCTGCCCGAGGGGCGCACCCTGCGCACGGCGGTGGTGGAACGCGCCGTGGCGCAGGCCTTCGCGCTCAAGGACTGGATCGCCTGCCGCAAGCCGGGGCGGATCGCCACCTATGAGATCACCCCGGCGGGCCGTGCCGCGCTGAAGCGGATGGTGGACGAGGATGAGCGCGGCGCAGGCGGCTTTGCCGAAGGTGCCGCGCCCTTTGCCGACCAGCACCGCACCTGGGGCACGCGCGACGTGGCCGAGGCCGAGGGGCCGCGCCGGGTGCGCTACAACATGGCGGAAAGCCCGGTCGCGGTGCTGGCCCGGCGGCGCGACAAGGACGGCCGCGCCTTCCTGGAACCCGAACTGGCCGACGCCGCCGAACGCCTGCGCGAGGATTTCGAACTGGCGCAGATGGGGCCGCGCGTGGCCCAGAACTGGGAACGGTTCCTGACCGCCGGTGACCGGGGCGGGTTCCGGGGCGACGGCGGCGGGGCCGAGGGGCCGCGCGGCGCGCGCGAACGGGTGGCGGCGGCGCTGCGCGACCTGGGGCCGGGCCTGGGCGACGTCGCCCTGCGCTGCTGCTGTTTTCTCGAAGGGCTGGAGGTGGCCGAGAAACGCATGGGCTGGGCCGCGCGGTCGGGCAAGATCGTGCTGCGCATCGCGCTGATCCGGCTGCGGCGGCACTATGACGAAACCTATGGCAGGGCAGGGCCGCTGATCGGGTAAAGCTGCAACACCTGCAGGGCCATGCGGTCCGGGATCCGTGGCCCGGACCTTGCATCCGCAGCGCATCATCCCATCTGGGGCCAAGGTTGCGGGCAGCGCAGGCGTTGCCCGCCGCCCTGTCGCATCCATCGCAGGACCCGCCCCATGACCGACCTGATCGCCCTTGCCCAAAGCCCCGAAGCCTGGATCGCCCTGATCACGCTGATCGTGATGGAGGTCGTGCTGGGCATCGACAACCTGATCTTCATCTCGATCCTGACCAACAAGCTGCCCGCCGAAAGCCGCGAACGCGCGCGCAAGATCGGCATCAGCCTGGCGCTGATCATGCGCCTCGGCCTTCTGGCGACCATCGCCTGGATCGTGCAGCTGACCGAACCGGTGTTCACGGTCCTGGGCAACGCGTTTTCCTGGAAGGACATGATCCTGATCGCGGGCGGCCTGTTCCTGGTGTGGAAGGCCACCAAGGAAATCCACCACGCCGTCGACCCCTCGCATGACATGGACACGCCTGTCACCGAACGCGCCGTGGCCTCGTTCGGGGCGGCCATCGTGCAGATCCTGATCCTCGACCTGGTGTTCTCGATCGATTCGATCATCACCGCCGTGGGCATGACACCCCACATCGAGATCATGGTGATCGCGGTCGTCGTCACGGTGACGCTGATGCTGGTGGCGGCGAACCCGCTGGCCAATTTCATTGAGCGCAACCCCACCATCGTGATGCTGGCGCTGTCGTTCCTGCTGTTGATCGGCACGACGCTGATCGCCGAGGGCATGGGGGTCCATGTGCCCAAGGGCTATATCTATGCTGCGATGGCCTTCTCGGCAGGGGTGGAACTGCTGAACATGTACGTCCGGAACCGCCGCGCGCGGGCAGCCGGGCGTCACTGACACCCCAAGGATCGCCGCGCGCCCGGACCGGGGCGCGCGGCGAAGTACGGCGTCAGCGCAGGTCGAACCGGTCGAGGTCCATCACCTTGGTCCAGGCGGCGGCGAAGTCGCGCACGAACTTGCCGGCGTTGTCGCCCTGGGCATAGACCTCGGCCAGCGCGCGCAGTTGTGAGTTCGACCCGAACACCAGATCGACGCGGCTTGCCGTGGCCTTCTGCACCCCCGTCGCCCGGTCGCGGCCGGTGAAGGCCCCGGCGCTGTCGTCGGCGGGCGTCCAGGCCGTGCCCATGTCCATCAGGCCGTGGAAGAAGTCGGGCGTCAGCACGCCGGGACGGCTGGTGAACACGCCCTGCGCGTTGCCGCCATGGTTGGCGCCCAGCACGCGCAGGCCGCCCACCAGCACCGTCATCTCGGGGGCCGACAGGGTCAGCAGCTGTGCGCGGTCGACCAGCATCTCTTCCGCCGCCACGACGTATTCGGCGCGCTGCCAGTTGCGGAACCCGTCCGCCTCGGGCTCCATCCAGGCAAAGCTTTCCGCGTCGGTCTGGTCCTGCCGTGCGTCCATGCGACCGGGGTGGAAGGCAACCGCGACGGGATAGCCCGCCGCCACCGCCGCCGCTTCGACCGCCGCCGTGCCGGCCAGCACGATCAGGTCGGCCAGCGACACGCGCTTGCCGCCCGCCGCCTGCGCGTTGAAGGCGTTGCGGATCATTGTAAGCGCACCGATGACCGGCCCGGTGCGGGCAGGTTCGTTGACGTCCCAGTCCTTTTGCGGGGCCAGCGCCAGCCGCGCGCCGTTGGCCCCCCCCCGCTTGTCCGACCCCCGGAAGGTCGAGGCCGAGGCCCAGGCGGTGAACACCCGATCCGCCGCAGGCAGCCCCGCCGCCAGGATCTGCGCCTTGAGCGCCACCGCATCGGCATCGTCGATCATCGCGTGGTCGCGGGGCGGAATCGGGTCCTGCCAGATCAGGTCTTCGGCCGGCACCTCGGGGCCCAAGTACAGCCGCTTCGGCCCCATGTCGCGGTGGGTCAGCTTGAACCAGGCGCGGGCGAAGGCATCGGCAAACTCGTCGGGGTTCGCGTGGAACCGGCGCGAAATGGCCTCATAGGCCGGATCGACCCGCATCGCCATGTCGGCAGTCGTCATGATGATGCGGTGGGTCCGTTCGCCGGTTTCGGGATCGGGGGCGTGGTCTTCGGGCCGCAGGTCGCGCGGGGTCCACTGGAACGCCCCGGCGGGCGATTTGACCAGATCCCACTCATACCCGAACAGCACGTCGAAATAGGCCATGTCCCAGGTCGTCGGGTTCGGCGTCCAGGCCCCCTCGATGCCGCTGGTGATCGCGTCGCGGCCCTTGCCCGAGCCGTAGGTGGATAGCCAGCCGAACCCCATCGCCTCCAGCGCCGCGCCCTCGGGTTCGCGTCCGACGTGGTGTTCGGGACCGGCCCCGTGCGTCTTGCCGAACGTGTGGCCGCCTGCGGTCAGCGCCACGGTTTCCTCGTCGTTCATCGCCATGCGCAGGAACGTCTCGCGGATGTCGCGGGCGGATGCCGCCGGGTCGGGGTTGCCGTTCGGCCCCTGCGGGTTGACATAGATCAGCCCCATCTGCACCGCCGCAAGCGGCGTTTCCAGCACGCGGTCGCCGGTATAGCGTTCATCGCCCAGCCAGGTGGCTTCCTTGCCCCACCAGATGTCTTCCTCGGGGGCCCAGACATCGGCACGACCGCCGCCGAAGCCGAAGGTCCGAAAGCCCATCGTCTCCATCGCGACGTTGCCCGCCAGGATCATCAGGTCGGCCCAGGAAATCGCGTTGCCGTACTTCTGCTTGACCGGCCACAGCAGGCGGCGGGCCTTGTCGAGGTTGCCGTTGTCGGGCCAGGAATTCAGCGGCGCGAACCGCTGCGTGCCCGACCCGGCCCCGCCGCGCCCGTCGGCGGTGCGGTAGGTGCCCGCCGAATGCCAGGCCATCCGCACCATCAGCCCGCCGTAGTGGCCATAATCGGCCGGCCACCAGTCCTGGCTTTGGGTCATGAGTGCTGCGACATCGGCCTTCAGCGCCGTGAAGTCCAGCCCGTCGAAGGCGCGGGCATAGTCGAAGCCCGCACCCATCGGGTCTTGCGCCGCGCCGTTCTGGTGCAGGATGCCCAGGTTGAGCTGGTTCGGCCACCACTGCCGGTTGCCCCGCCCGCTGAACCGGGCCGCCGGCCGTGCCATGCCATGCGCCACCGGGCAGCCGCCCGCCGAAGTGTTTCCGTCCATGAATCGTCCCGCCCTGTTGCCGTGATCTCGCGGGGGAACCGGCTCGCGGTTCGCCCGACGCGAAATTAGAATTATTCCAGAGAAGGACAAGCCGTATCTTGACTGTTTCACAAAGTTACAAGGCAGGCAGGATCGCAGGGCAGGCGGGGTGCAGGGCAGGCGGGCCTGGCCCGCCCGCCCGTCCGCAGACCCCGGGGTCAGTCGGCCGCCGTGATCCCTGCCGCGTGCAGCACGCCCGCCACCGCCCCCCCGACGAGCGGGGCCACGATGAACACCCACAGGTCGGCCAGCGCCTCGCCCCCCGTGAACAGGGCCGGGCCGATGGACCGCGCGGGGTTCACCGACACGCCGGTCACGTTGATCCCGACCAGGTGGATCGCCGCCAGCGTCAGGCCGATGGCCAGGCCCGCCATGGCCCCCGGTGCCCCGCTTGCCGTGGCCCCCAGGATCACGGTCACGAACAGGAACGTCATCACCGCCTCGAACACCAGTGCCGACATCAGGTTGTACTCGCCCAGGTACCCCGGCCCGAACCCGTTCTGCCCCAGGCCGTTCACCGCCACCGCATAATCCGCCTGGCCGCTGGCGATCAGCAGCAGCAGCCCCGCCCCGGCGATGGCCCCCGCCACCTGCGCCACGGCATAGGCCACGAAATCGCCGGCACCCATCCGCCCCGCCAGCATCACCCCCAGGCTGACCGCCGGGTTCAGATGTGCGCCCGAGATCGCCCCCAGCCCATAGGCCGCCGCCACGATGGCCAGCCCGAAGGCCAGCGAGATGCCCAGCATCCCGATCTCGGGCCCCATCAGCACCGTCGATCCGCAGCCGAACAGCACAAGGATCAGCGTCCCCAGAAATTCCGCCACCAGTTTCTTTGTCATGTTTCCCTCTTCCCCTGACTGTCACTGCCCCCGGTCGTTGCCTTGGGGCCGCGAACAGCTTATCTCGGGATCATGTCGTCCAGACAGGGGGAATTCCGCTTGCGCGATCTCAGGCTGCCCGAGGACCGCCATCCCGAAAAGGCGCATCGCCCTGACCAGGCACAGCCCAAGAAACCGGCCTGGATCCGGGTCAAGGCCCCGACGTCCGAGGGGTACAAGCGCACCCGCGACATCCTCCGCGACCAGCGGCTGGTGACGGTCTGCGAAGAGGCGGGCTGCCCCAACGTCGGCGAATGCTGGTCCCAGGGCCACGCCACCATGATGATCATGGGCGAGATCTGCACGCGCGGCTGCACGTTCTGCAACGTCGCGACGGGCCGCCCGCAGACCCTGGACGCCTTCGAACCGGGACGGGTGGCCCATGCCGTGGCGCAACTGGGGCTGAACCATGTGGTGGTGACAAGCGTCGACCGCGACGACCTGGCCGACGGCGGGGCGGAACACTTTGCCCAGACGATCCGCGCGATCCGCCACCGCGCGCCCGGCACGACGATCGAGGTGCTGACCCCCGATTTTCTGAAGTGTGGCCCGGAAGCGGTTGAAAAGGTGGTCGAAGCGCGCCCCGACGTGTTCAACCACAATCTCGAGACCGTGCCGGGGTTGTACCCCGAGGTGCGCCCCGGTGCCCGCTATTTCCACTCGCTCCGCCTGCTGCAACGGGTTAAGGAACTGGACCCGTCGATGTTCACCAAGTCGGGCATCATGGTGGGCCTGGGCGAGGACCGGCAGGGCGTCGGCCAGGTGATGGACGACATGCGCGCCGCGGACGTGGATTTCATCACCATCGGCCAGTACCTGCAACCGACGCCGAAACACCACCGCGTCGCCCGCTTCGTCACCCCCGAGGAATTCGCAGGCTACGAGGCGGCGGCGCGCGGCAAGGGGTTCCTCATGGTCTCCGCCACGCCGCTGACCCGGTCGAGCTACCACGCGGGCGAGGATTTCGAAGGCCTGCGCAAGGCACGTCAGGCGCGGCTGGGGCGGGGGTAGCCCGTTGTCAGGGCGAACCTGCAGCCCGGTCCAGCACCTCTTCGGCCCATTGGTTCAGGCTCTTGCCCGCAAGTTCGGCGGCCAGCGCGGCCTTGCGGTGAACTTCGGGGCTGACGCGGAACATGACCTGCCCCGAATAGGCGCGCTGCGCGTCTTTGCCGACGCGGGCGCAGGTTTCGATGTAGTCGTCGACCGCCTCGTGGAAGGCTTCGCGCAAAGCGTCGACCGTTTCGGCGTGAAACCCCACGCGATCCGTGATGCCCGCAATGCGACCGGCAAAGATGCCGTCCGCATCATCATAGTCGATCCGTGCGACATAGCCCTTGTAGGTCATGGCGTTGGTCATGGTGTCACCCCGATCCGTTCCAGATAGTCGCGGGCATCGCGCACCTGGTAACGCTTGGCTTCCTTGGCGGGATGCGGACGATGAAACGTCGCAACCTCGCCATCCTTCTCGAACCGAACTCGCGAGCCGCGCCCTTCGATCAGACGCGCCCCGGCGGCCAGCAACAGCGCCTCGACAGCCGACCATTCGAGCGTTCCCGAAACCGGATCGGCGAAAACGGCGGCCAAGGTCTTGCGATGTCTGCTGTTCACGCGGCAAGGATAGCATGTGCTAGCGAAATGTGCAATCATATACGGCATCGGGCAAGCCGTGTGGTAACTTGACCCGTCCTTGACCCCCGCCCGCCCCTCTGGCAAGCCCTGTGGCCAGTGACGGGACAATGACATGAACCTTTTCAGCGAAATCCGCGCCCTCGTGCTGGCGGAAGTGGCGGCGATGGTGGCGGCGGGCGAACTGCCGCAGGGCCTCGATACCGCCGCCATCTCGGTCGAACCCCCGCGCGACGCCGGGCACGGCGACATGGCGACGAATGCCGCCATGGTGCTGGCGAAACCTGCCGGCCTGCCGCCCCGGCAGATTGCCGAGGGGCTGGCGGCGGGGCTGGTGGCCGATCCGCGCATCGAGAAGGCCGAGGTGGCGGGGCCGGGGTTCCTGAACCTGACCTTGCGCCCGCAGGTCTGGCAGGGGCTGGTGGCGGCGATCCTGGACCAGGGCGCGGACTATGGCCGGTCGATCCTGGGGCAGGGCGCGCGCGTCAACGTCGAGTTCGTCAGCGCCAACCCCACGGGGCCGATGCATGTGGGCCATGTGCGGGGCGCAGTGGTGGGCGATGCGCTGGCGCGCCTGCTGGCGTTCGCGGGCTGGGACGTGACGCGCGAATACTACATCAACGACGGCGGCGCGCAGGTCGATGTCCTGGCCCGCAGCGCCTATGAACGCTACCGCGAGGCGCACGGGATGTCGCCCGAGATTGCCGAGGGGCTGTATCCCGGCGACTACCTGATCCCGGTCGGCCAGGCGCTGAAGGACACCTACGGTGCGGCGTTCCTCGACCAGCCGGAATCGCAGTGGCTGGTCACCATCCGCAATTTCGCCACGCACCGCATGATGGCGATGATCCGCGAGGATCTGGCGCTTCTGGGCGTGACGATGGATGTCTATTCCAGCGAGAAGGCCCTGTACGGCACCGGGCGGATCGAGGCCGCCATCGACACGCTGCGCGGCATGGGCCTGATCTACGAGGGCGTGCTGGAACCGCCCAAGGGCAAGACGCCCGAGGATTGGGAACCGCGCCAGCAGACGCTGTTCCGCAGCACCGCCTTTGGCGACGACATCGACCGGGCGGTGCAGAAATCCGACGGGGCCTGGACCTATTTCGCCCCCGACATCGCCTATCACTTTGACAAGGTGCAGCGCGGGTTCGACGCGCTGATCAACATCTTCGGGGCCGATCACGGCGGCTATGTGAAGCGTCTGAAGGCGGTTGTCGGCGCATTGTCGAACAACCGCGTGACGCTGGATATCAAGCTGATCCAGCTGGTCAAGCTGTACCGCAACGGCGAGCCGTTCAAGATGTCGAAACGCGCGGGCACCTTTGTCACCCTGCGCGACGTGGTCGAACAGGCGGGCACCGATGTGACCCGGTTCATCATGCTGACGCGCAAGAACGACGTGGCGCTGGATTTCGATTTCGCCAAGGTGCTGGAACAGTCCAAGGACAACCCGGTGTTCTATGTGCAATACGCCAATGCGCGGGTGAATTCGGTCATGCGCAAGGTGGCCAGGATGGACCTGCCCGCGCCCGACCTTGCCACGCTGACCCATCCCGCCGAAGCGGACCTGATGAAGAAGCTGGCCGAATGGCCGCGCCTGGTCGAAATCGCCGCGCGCGGCAACGAGCCGCACCGCGTGGCCTTCTACCTCTACGAACTCGCCTCCGACCTGCATTCCTTGTGGAACCGGGGCAATGACGAACCCGCGTTGCGTTTCGTGCAGACGGGTGATCCCGCCACAACGGCGGCGAAAATCGCCATGGCCCGCGCCACGGGCGTTGTGATTTGCGCAGGTCTTGCTATCCTTGGGGTCACGCCGGTCGAGGAAATGCGCTGACATCAGATCAGCCGGCCCCTCCGGTCGTTGAGGCAGTGAATGGCAAGACGCGGGGGCGATGTACCCCCGCCGGTGAGGCAGGACATGGCGCAGATTGAATACGACGGGCGGCTAGAGGCCCCCGGACGCGTGCAGCGGATCGTCTACATGGGCGGGGCGGTCCTGTCGGTGGGGCTGGTGCTGGGCTTCTGCATCTGGGGCTACCGGCTGGCGGTGCGCGACATGGCGGCGATCCCGGTCGTCCGCGCCATCGAGGGGCCGATGCGCGTGGCCCCGGCCGACCCCGGCGGCACCGTATCGGAACACCAGGGCCTGTCGGTCAACGCGGTGGCCGCAGCCGGCGTGGCGGGCGACCCGGCGGACCGGCTGGTGCTGGCCCCGCGCCCCGTGGACCTGACGGTCGAGGATACAGCGGGCAGCTTTGCCGCGCCCGCAGCCCCGGTCTCGGCCCGCAGCGACCAGGCACCCGGCCTGACCATCGCCGCCGCAGGCCCCAACGAAGCCCTGCCGCAGGACCAGGCCATCGCCGCCGCCATCGCCGAGGCGACCGAGGAGGACCTGCTGCAACTGGACCAGACCTCCGATGTCGTGCCGCTGGCCGGATCGCTGGACGCAGGCCAGGGCGAAGCGGCGGCCCAGCCGTTGCCCGGCGTGATGCTGGCGGGCGTCATCCGCCCCGTGCCGCGTCCGGCGCGTCTGGGCGGTGTACCCGCCGCGCTGACCAGCACCGTGTCGGCCGATGCCCCGCCGTCGGTTCCGGCGACCGAGATCGACGCGGCCACGCTGACCGCAGGCACCCGGCTGGTGCAGCTGGGGGCCTTCGACACCACCGACGCCGCCCGCGCGGAATGGGACAAGCTGCACCTGCGCTTTGCCGACCTTCTGCAAGGCAAGGCCCGCGTGGTCGAGGCGGCGCAGTCGGGCGGGCGCACGTTCTACCGCCTGCGCGCCCACGGGTTCGACAGCGACGCGGCGGCACGCCAGTTCTGCGCGGCCTTCCTGTCGGCCGAAGCCGCCTGCATCCCGGTCAGCCAGCGATGAGCACCCGCCAGGGGGCGGTGATCCTTGGCTGTGCCGGACCCCGGCTTCTGCCCGACGAGGCCGCGTTCTTTCGCGACGCCGACCCCTGGGGGTTCACCCTGTTCGCCCGCAATGTGGAAGACCCCGCGCAACTGCGCCGCCTGACGGCGGACCTGCGGGCTTCGGTGGGCCGCAACGCCCCCATCTTCACCGATCAGGAGGGCGGCCGCGTGCAGCGCCTGCGCGCGCCCCACTGGCGCGAGTGGACGCCACCCCTGGATTTCGTCCGTGCCGCGGGCGAGCGCGCCGAACGCGCCCTGTGGCTGCGGTCGCGGCTGATCGCGCATGAGTTGCGCGGCGTCGGCATCGACGGCAACTATGCCCCCACGCTGGATGTGGCCCGGCCCGAGACGCATCCCTTCCTGCGCAACCGCTGCCTGTCGGACGATCCCGCGACGGTGATCCGCCTGGGCCGCGCCGTGGCGCAGGGTCATCTGGACGGCGGCGTTCTGCCGGTGGTCAAGCACATGCCGGGGCACGGGCGCGGGGTGGCGGACAGCCACTTTGACCTGCCCGAAACCGACGCAAGCCTGCCCGACCTGACCGCCACCGACTTTGCCCCCTTCGCGGCACTGGCCGACCTGCCGGTGGGCATGTCGGCGCATGTCGTCTACCGCGCGCTGGACGACCTGCCCGGCACCCAGTCGGCCCGCGTGATCGCCCATGTCCGCGACCGGATCGGCTTTGACGGCCTTCTGTTGACCGACGATCTGTCGATGCAGGCGCTGTCCGGCACGATTGCCGACCGTGCCGCAGCCTCGCTGCGGGCAGGCTGCGACGTGGCGCTGTACTGCAAGGCCGAGATGCCCGATGCCCTGGCCGTGGTGGCCGCCGCCGGGCGCATGACGCGCGATGCCCAAGCCCGCGCCGACCGCGCGCTGGACCGGCGGCACCCCCCCGAACCCGTTGACATCGCGGCGCTGGAGGCCGAACTTCGCAGCCTTGCTGCGGGGGATGTGCATGCCGGATGACTGGGAAGGTGCGGAACTCGCCCCTGCCGACCGACAGGCGACCGAGGCGCTGATCGTCGATGTCGATGGGTTCGAGGGGCCGCTCGACCTGCTGCTGACGCTGTCGCGCACGCAGAAGGTGGACCTGCGGCGCATCTCGGTGCTGCACCTGGCCGAACAGTACCTGGCCTTCGTGGCACAGGCCCAGACCCTGCGGCTGGAACTGGCGGCGGATTATCTGGTGATGGCGGCCTGGCTCGCCTACCTCAAGTCGCGCCTGCTGCTGCCCCCCGACCCCCAGGACGATGGCCCGAGTGCCGAGGACCTCGCGGCGCATCTGGCCTTCCAGCTGGCCCGGCTCGAGGCGATGCGCGAGGCCGCGGCGCGGCTGATGGCGCGCGACCAGCTGGGCCGTGACGTGTTCGCGCGCGGTGCGCCCGAAACCCTGACCGCGCGGCGCAACGTGACCTGGACCGCGACCCTGCTGGACCTCATGCGCGCCTATGCCCGCATCCGCACCAAGGACGAATTTCGCCCCTATGTGATGGACCGCGACAACATCTATACGATGGAAGCGGCGCTCGACCGGCTGCGCGGGCTGATCGGGCATGCGGGGCATTGGACCGATCTGGCCAGTTTCCTGCCCGAGGGCTGGGGCACCCACCCGATGCGCCGCCGGTCGGCGACCGCCGCGCATTTCGCCGCCGTGCTGGAACTGGCCAAGCGGGGCCAGGTCGACCTGCGCCAGTCGGCCACCTTTGCCCCGATCCACCTGCGCGCCAAAGCCCCATGACCACCGCCCTGACGCCCCATCGGATGGCGCGGACCCCTGTCCGCCTGCGCCCCCCTCCCCACGAGGGGGAGGGGAGGCGCCTTGTCCCGGGACGTCGCGATGACCGGTGATCCCGATGTCGAACCCGGCCTGTTCGCCGTCCCGCCGCTGGCCGAGCTCGAGCGGATGGTCGAGGCGATCCTGTTCGCCTCGGCCGTGCCCGTCACCCTGGCCGACCTGACCGCCCGCCTGCCGCACGGCACCGACCCGTCCGAGGCGCTGGCGGCCCTGCAGCGGCGCTATCAGGGCCGGGGGGTGATGCTGGCGCGCGTGGGCGCGGCTTACGCCTTCCGCACCGCGCCCGACCTTGGCCACCTGATGGCGCGCGAGGTGCAGGAGACGCGCAAGCTCAGCCGCGCCGCGATCGAGACGCTGGCGATCATCGCCTACCACCAGCCCGTGACCCGCACCGAGATCGAAGAGATCAGGGGCGTCGCGGTCAGCCGGGGCACGGTGGATCAGCTTCTGGAACTCGACTGGGTGCGCTTCGGGCGACGGCGGATGACGCCGGGCCGCCCGGTGACCTTCGTGGTGACCGAAGCCTTTCTCGACCACTTCGGCCTGGAAAGCGCCCGCGACCTGCCGGGGCTCAAGGATCTGCGCGCGGCGGGATTGCTCGACAGCCGCCCCTTGCCGGGGGCCGAAGACCCCCCATCTGAAGAGGGCGAGGCCGATCCCGGCCAGACCAACCTGTTCGAAGGCGACCCCGACCCATGAACCAGCTTTTGTCGATGATCGTCCGGCGGTTGCTGATGCGCGGCCTCTTCGGCGGCATCACCCGCCTGTTCGGGCGCGGCAACGCCGACACCACACGGCGGGCCGTGCGCGGGGTGCGCACGATCAACCGGTTCAACCGTCGGCGCTAGGCCCGTCCCCGCCACAGGGGCTTGCCGCTCGCCCGGCACAATCGCCCCGGCGCAGGCCGGGGCCTTGGTGCACGGGGAACCGAGGCCCCGGCCTGCGCCGGGGCGAATAGTTAAGATTTGCCGAACCACGTCCCGCAACACTTTGATTTCATTGTCACGGATGGGTGTCGCACGTGTGGACAGGGTCGCTCAGGCGCGGAAATGCTTGCCCAGTTTCAGGCCCTGACCCTGATAGTTCGACGCAATCCCCGCCCCGTACAGAACCTCCGGCACCCCTGCCATCCGCTCGTACACCAGCCGCCCCACGACCTGCCCGTGTTCCAGCGCAAAGGGGGCCTCGTGGCAGCGCACCTCCAGCACCCCGCGCGACCCCGCCCCCCCGGCGGCGGCCCAGCCGAAGCCGGGGTCGAAGAAGCCCGCGTAATGCACCCGGAACTCGCCCACCATCGCCAGATAGGGGGCCATCTCGGCGGCATGGGTGGGGGGGATCGTCACCGCCTCGCGGCTGACCAGGATGTAGAACGCGCCGGGATCGAGGATCACGCGCGCGTCCCCCGTCCGCAGCTCCTCCCAGAACTCGCGGGCCGGGTAGTGGCCGATCCGGTCCAGGTCGATCACCCCGGCATGGGGTTTCGCCCGGTATCCGACCAGGTCGCCCGTGGCCGGTTTCAGGTCCACGGAAAACCCCAGCCCCTGCGCGATCACCGCCGGACCGTCCACCAGCGGCACCTTCGCATGCAGCGCGGCCAGTTCCCCATCGTCCAGCACCGCCGCCCCCTGCCGCAGCCGCAACTGGTTCAGCCGCATGCCGGGGCGGACCAGGACCGAAAACGACCGCGGGCAGACCTCGGCCCAGAGCGGGCCGCCGTAGCCGTCGGGAATGCGGTCGAACTCGGTGCCGCCGTCGGTGATGGTGCGGGTCAGAAGGTCCAGCCGCCCGGTCGAGGATTTCGCGTTGGCGACGCCCGACAGGCCGGGGGGCAGGGCCAGGCGTTCCATCAGCGGGATCACATAGACGCAGCCCTTTTCCAGCACGGCCCCTGCGCCCAGGTCCATCCGGTGCATCTCGAACTCGGCCAAGCGGTCGGCGACGCTGCGGTCCGCCCCCGGCAGGAACGACGCGCGCGACCGGTAGGCGGTCGTCCCCAGGCGCAAATCGAGGCTGGCGGGCTGGACCTGCGCAGGCGTGATGGCGGCCTCGGCGGCAATCTCGCCACCCTCGATCAGGCGGCGCAGGGCGGAATCGGGCAAAACGCCGGATGTCATGGCATCCCCCGCAAAGCGGAAGCGCCCGCGCTTGCCCCGATCTGAGGGGGGACAAGGCGGGCGGTTTCGGTAGTGGTCGGGCCGGAGAGATTCGAACTCTCGACCTCCCGCCCCCCAGACGGACGCGCTAACCAGGCTGCGCTACGGCCCGAACGGCTGTGTACATACCGGGTTTGCGGGCGGGGGCAAGCGGGAAAACGATCCATGCGCCCGATGCCACCGCGACCCTAGAGCCGGGGGTCGCGAAGCCGCGCGGCCATCAGGTCGGCCAGGGCGCGCATCCGTTCGGCCAGCGCCAGCAGCGCGTCGCGGCGATGCGCCAGACCGCCCCGGGGCAACCCCCGCAGGCGGGCCGCCAGGTCGGGGAGCGTGTCGTGCTCGGAAGCCGGATCGACCGAACCGCTGTCGGCCTCGTCGCCGAACAGCGCCAGTTGCGCCGGGGCGGGGGGCGGGTCGGGCTGGAGTTCGACCGGCTGGGGTTCGACGGGCGGGGGCTCGACTGGCTGGGGCTCGACCGGCGGGGGCGGGGCGACCGCCATGGGGAAGGGGATCGGCGCACTCGGGGCCACGGCCTTGCGGGCGGGCTTGGGTGCGGGCGGCGCGGTCACCGCCTCGTCCGCCGCCAAGTCCTCTTCGGTCAGGCCCGCGACGTGGCGCACACCCTGTTCGCGCAGGATCTTCTGCACGCCCCGGATCGTCATCCCCTCGTCATGCAGCAGGCGGCGGATGCCCGACAGCAGGGCCACGTCGGAGGGGCGATAGTAGCGCCGCCCGCCCGCCCGCTTGACCGGCCTGATCTGGGGAAAGCGGCTTTCCCAGAACCGCAGCACATGCGCGGGCATGTCGAGGTGGTCGGCCACTTCGCTGATGGTGCGGAAGGCGTCGGGCGATTTCTCCACGTCCGCTCCTTCGGGCCCTAGCCCTGGCCCCCGGCGGCGACGCGGTCCTTCATCAGGTGCGAGGGCCGGAAGGTCAGCACGCGGCGGGGCGAGATCGGAACCTCGTCGCCGGTCTTGGGGTTGCGGCCGACGCGGGCCGACTTGTCGCGGATCGAGAAGGTGCCGAAGGACGAAATCTTGACCGTATCGCCCGTGGCCAGGGCATCGGACATGTGCTGCAGCACCGATTCGACCAGCTGGGCGGATTCGTTGCGCGACAGCCCCACTTCGCGAAACACCGCTTCGCTCAGGTCCATGCGAGTCAAGGTCGTGTCACCCATGTCATCCCCCCGGATTTTTCACAAAGATGCGCGCTGGGGATTAGCGAGTCAATATCAGACACTTGGCCGAGGTTCTTCAAACCGCCGGAAATCGTGGGGCGGGCGGCGATCCCCCCTCACCCCGACCCTCTCCCCCTAGGGGAGTGGGGGCGCTGCGGCGCGGTCCGTTCCCGACAGAGCTACCCGCGCAGCACGACCGACCCCCAGGCCAGCCCGCCGCCGATGGCCTCGGTCACGATCAGGTCGCCCGGATGGATCTGGCCCCGCGCGCGCCCCACCGACAGCGCCAGCGGGATCGACGCCGCCGAGGTGTTGCCATGGTCCTGCACGGTCACCACCACCCGGTCCATCGGCACGCCCATCCTCTTCGCGGTGCCCTCGATGATGCGGATGTTGGCCTGGTGCGGCACGATCCAGTCCACGTCCGCCCCGGTCAGCCCGGCCTTGGCGAGGGCTGCGTGGGCGGTTTCGGCCAGCTTTTCGACGGCGTGGCGGAAGACCTCCTTGCCCTGCATGCGCAGCACGCCGGTCGTGCCGGTCGAGGTGCCGCCATCGACGTAGAGCAGGTCCTTGAAGCGCCCGTCGCTGTTCAGGTCGACCGCCAGGACGCCCCGGTCTGCCGATGTGCCGTCGCCTTCCGCAGCTTCCAGCACCAGCGCCCCCGCGCCGTCGCCGAACAGCACGCAGGTGGTGCGGTCGGTCCAGTCCATCAGGCGGCTGAACGTCTCGGCCCCGATCACCAGAACGCGCCGCGCCATGCCCCCCCGGATCATCGCATCGGCATTGGCGAGCGCAAAGACGAAGCCCGCACAGACCGCCTGCACGTCGAAGGCGAAACCCCGGTGCATGCCGATGGCGGCTTGCACCATGGTGGCCGCCGAAGGAAAGGTCAGGTCGGGGGTCGAGGTGGCAAGGATGATCGCATCGAGGTCGTCCGGCCCGATGCCCGCGTCGGCCATCGCCGCCAGGGCGGCGCGGGTGCCGAGGTCGGAGGTCGTCTGCCCCTCGGCCGCGAAATGCCGCCGCTCGATGCCCGACCTTGTGCGGATCCATTCGTCGCTGGTGTGGACCAGGGCCTCAAGCTCGGCATTCGGGACGATCCTGTCGGGCAGGTAGTGCCCGACGCCCTTGACCACGGCGCGCAAAGTCATTCCGGCTTGGTGTCCCCTGCGACTTCCCGCGCGGCATCCTGCCCTGCGCGGCCCGTGGACGCAACCCGTGCGGCCAGACGGTCGTTGAACCCCGATTTCGCCAGCTCGAACGCCAGCTTGATCGCCGAGGACACGCCGGTGGCATCGGCTGCCCCGTGCGATTTCACGACCGTGCCGTTCAGCCCCAGAAAGACGCCGCCGTTCACGCGCCGGGGATCGATCCGCTTTTGCAGGCGTTTCAGCGAGTTCAGCGCCAGCAGGGCGGCAAAGCGCGACAGCCAGCCCGCGTTAAACGCCTCGCGCAGGAAATCGGCGATCAGCTTGGCGGTGCCCTCGCCGGTCTTGAGCGCGATGTTGCCGGTGAAGCCGTCGGTCACGATCACGTCGACCCGGTCTGAGGGCAGATCGCCCCCCTCAACAAAGCCGACAAAGGTATAGGCCCCGGCATCCGCCGCCGCCGCCATCTGGTCATGCGCCTGCTTCAGCTCGGCCCGGCCCTTGTGTTCCTCGGTGCCGACGTTCAAGAGGCCGACGCGCGGACGTTCCACCCCCAGGCCGTTGCGGGCATAGGACGCGCCCATCGTGGCGAACTGCAACAGATCCTCGGCATCGGCCTTGATGTCGGCACCGACGTCCAGCATCAGGTTGAACCCGCCGGGATTGCGCGACGGCCACAGGCAGGCGATGGCGGGGCGGTTGACGCCGGGCAGCTTGCGCAGGCGGATCATCGACAGCGCCATCAGCGCGCCGGTGTTGCCGCAGCTGACCGCGACCGTTGCCTCGCCCTGTTTCACGCTTTCGATGCAGGACCACATCGACGTGCCCTCGCCATGGCGCATGACCTGGCTGGGCTTGTCGGTCATCGTCACGGTGCGGGGCGCATGGCGGATGTCGCAGCGCCCGGCCAGGATCGCGCGGCGCTCGACCAGCGGGCGCAGCACGGCCTCGTCACCATGCAGGACGAACCCGATCTCGGTGTTCTTCTGGGCCGAAATGACAAGGCCTGCGACCACCGCCGCAGGCCCCTGGTCGCCGCCCATGGCATCGACCGAAATGATGATGCGGGCCGCCCTGTCCCCAGCGGTTTGCCCAACGGCTGCGCCCGGTTCGGGCATGGCGTCGGATGCGGTCATGCCGGGGGCGTGACGTGGCGCGGCTTACGCCGCGTCCTCGTCCAGATCGACCTCACGCGCCAGGGCCACGATCTCGCGCGAATCGTAGTGGCCACAGGACGGGCAGACGTGGTGCGGACGCTTCAGTTCGCCACAGTTGCCGCAGGCGGCGGGGTTGGCGGCGACCAGCGCATCATGCGCGCGGCGCATGTTGCGGCGGGACTTGGTGGTGCGGTTCTGCGGGACAGCCATGACGTAAACCTTCGGGTGTTCGGGCGCTTGCCCCTGATCTTCCTGACAAATCCGTCTTGCATCCCACCCTGTGGGCAGACCTTGCGCGGATCGTTTGCGAGGCGCGGAACATACTGGCTTTCCGCGCGGACGCAAGGGGGTATCTGGCGGGCGGCCAGGCCCTCACCCCTGGGCCTGTCCGCCGTCGTCGTCCGTGTCCTTGGGGGCCGGCGTCGCCTGCAGGGCGGCGAGGCCCGCAAAGGGGCGGCGCGCGGTTTCTTCCAGCGGGGCCGCGCCCGGCGGGGCAAAGGCGGCCTCGCCCAGGTGCGCGCCGGTCGCGCGGGGATAGAGCGGCAGGGCCAGGATCAGTTCCTCGGTCGCGACCAGCCCTGCATCGATCACCTCGGGCATGGGTTCTTCGGTATCGTCGCCGTCCAGTTCCACCTCGTCGCCCGCAGGTTCGGCATAGTCGGCCAGATAGCGCCGCTCGACCGCCGCCGACAGGCGCGACGTCACCGGGGCCAGCGTCACCGAACAGGGCTGCACCACGACCGCCTCGAGCGTGGCGGTCAGCAGCAGGTCGCGGCGGCCCTGCGGGCGCACCTCGCCCCTAAAGCGCAGGAAGGGCAGGGCGATCAGGCCGGTCTCGGCGGCCAGGTGCCGGCGCGTCGCGTCATCGGGGGTCAGGTCGAACCGGGTGGGCTTGCGCGCAGGCAACAGCCGCACCGGCAGCGGATGGCGCAGGGCCTTGGGGGCATCGGGCATGGTCACGCTCCTGCGGCGGTCGTGCGGCCCGCTGGCGTGCCGACGCTTCGGCGGGCCGTCGCAACTTTCTTGAACCGCCGCCCGACCTGTCGTAAGCCCTGACAAAAGGGCTGGCGGCATCACAGGACCGTCCTAGGGGTTGACCCCGCCCGTGACAAGAGGGTGCGATGGCAGGGCAGGCAGGCGGGATGAGGGGACGGCTCGGATGGCGGGTCGCGGCTCCGCTGATACTGGTGGGCTTGCTGTCCTGTTCGCCGACCTTTCGAAACCACGGCTATGTGCCCGCCGACGACGAGCTGGCGCTGCTGACGGTGGGCGAGGACACGCGCGACAGCGTCGAGGTGGCGGTGGGGCGGCCTTCGGCGGCGGGCCTGCTGAACGACCAGGGCTGGTACTATGTCCAGAGCCGCTATCGCCAGTTCGGCCCGCGCGCGGCGCAGGAGATCGAGCGCCAGTTGGTCGCGATCAGCTTTGACGAGGGCGGCACCGTCACCAACATCGAGCGTTTCGGGCTTGAGGACGGGCGCGTCATCACCCTGTCGCGCCGCGTGACCGACACCAACATCAAGGGTGCCAGCCTGATCCGGCAGCTTCTGCGCAACTTCGGCCGGTTCAACGCGGGCGACTTCCTGCGCGAGGACGGCGGCTGAGGCCAGCCGCAGACATCCGCCGCTGATATCAACCCTGGTCGGGCGTGTAGGTGAGTGCCACGCCGTTGATGCAGTAGCGCAGGCCGGTGGGCTGCGGTCCGTCCGGGAAGACATGGCCCAGATGCGCCTCGCAGCGGTCGCAATGCACCTCGGTGCGGGTCATGAACCAGCTGCGGTCCTGCTTGGTGGCGACCGGGGCACCTTCGGCGGGGGCCCAGAACGACGGCCATCCCGTGCCGCTGTCGAACTTGTGCGCCTGGTCGAACAGCGGCGCACCGCAGCAGACGCACTGGAACGTGCCGCGGCCCTTGGGAAAGTCGTCGTGGGTGAAGGCCCGTTCGGTGCCGTGCTCGCGGGTGACGCGATAGGCGAGGTCCGACAGTTGGGCCCGCCACGCGGCCTCCGGTTTCACCACCTTGCCTGCGTTGTCCTGTCCGTCCATTGCCGATGCCCTCCGTGTTGCTGCCCCAGGGATGTAGGCGCAGCCCCCCGCCCCGCCAAGGGCCTCCGTCCGGCAACGTGCGGCGGCACGGTCCGTCGCAGGACCGTCACGGCTTGCGTGGTAGGTGCCAAGCGACCATATCTGTAGCGCGGCCCCGACCCGCCGCCCCGGCATAAGGATATATGTCCCGTGCTGTCCCTGCTTCGCGGCCGCTATCGTGCCCGGACCGCCCTGACCCCCGCCGACATGACGGCCGCGCAGGACCTGCGGACCCTGTGCTTTCGCGGCGCGGGTGCGGCCCGCGACATCGACGCCTTCGATGCCATCTGCACCCATGTCCTGATCGAAGAGGCGCGGACCGGCGCGCTGGTTGCCTGTTTCCGCCTGCTGCCCCTGACAGGGGGCTGCGAGATCGCCCGCAGCTATTCGGCGCAGTTCTATGATCTGGCGGCACTTTCCGCCTATCCGGGGCGGATGGTCGAGATGGGGCGGTTCTGCATCCACCCCGACGCCCGCGACCCCGACATCCTGCGCGTGGCCTGGGGTGCCATGACGGCCTACGTCGACCGCGAGGGGGTCGAGATGCTGTTCGGCTGTTCGTCCTTCCACGGCACCGAGGCCGAGGGGTACCTGGATGCCTTTGCCATGCTGAAAGAGGCGCACCTGGCCCCCAAACGCTGGCTGCCCCGCGTCAAGGCCCCGAACGTGTTCCGTTTCGCCCAGAAGCTGCGGCGGAAAAAGCCCGACGCCAGGCGCGCCATGCTGGGGATGCCGCCCTTGCTGCGGACCTATCTGATGATGGGGGGCTGGGTCAGCGACCACGCGGTGGTGGACCCCGACCTGAACACGCTGCACGTGTTCACGGGGCTCGAGATCAAGGCGATCCCGCCCGCGCGGGCGCGGCTGTTGCGCGGCGTCGCGGGCTGAACACCAGAACCCTGGCTTCTCAGTTCAAGAGAGTCCGGTAGCCGCCGTGCCAGTACACCAGCGCCCCGGCCCCCGGCGTGCTGCGGATGGCCCGGACGCGGCCGATCAGGATCGAATGCGTCGCCCGTCCGATCATCTCGTCCACCGTGCAGTCGAAGGCTGTCGGTGCCCCCGCGAGCAGCCGTGCGCCGGTGACGGCGGTTTCCCATTCGGCCCCGTCATAGCGGGCGGCCCCCCGGATGCCGCCCTGCCCCGAGAACCGCTCGGCCACCTGCTGATGCGCGGCCCCGAGCGAGGACCAGCCAAAGCAGCCGGCCGCCTCCAGCAGGGCATGG
This sequence comes from Gemmobacter sp., assembly GCA_052387255.1. Taxonomy (GTDB): domain Bacteria; phylum Pseudomonadota; class Alphaproteobacteria; order Rhodobacterales; family Rhodobacteraceae; genus JBBQXK01. The sequence goes on from JBQTJI010000059.1 coordinate 23,523, forward strand.
CTGGACGCACTGCGGTTGACGCAGACCAGCAGAAGCGGAGGCTCCGCCGACAGTGAGATGGCCGACGTCACCACCAGCCCCGTCGCCGCATCGCCCGCGCCCACCGTCAGCACGCTGACATTGCCGACAAAGGCGCGCATGGCGTCGCGGAACTCTTTCGATCCGGGTTCGGACATGGGCGGCGTCTCCTGTCGGGGCGTCTGGGATGCCAGATAGGGGAAGCGGCGCGCATCGTCCACGCGGCATCGTGTTGCGCCAGCAAGATGCCGGGGCGGGGATGGGTTGACGGCAACGCCGCCCCCGCATACCTGCCGCCCCATGGCGCGCGCACCCCTTCTGCAATTGTCCGGCATCTCGCTGACCTTCGGCGGCAATCCCCTGTTCGCGGGACTGGACCTTGTGGTGCAGGCGGGCGACCGGGTCGCGCTGGTGGGGCGGAACGGGTCGGGCAAGTCCACGCTGATGAAAGTGATGGCCGGGCTGGCCGAGGCCGACCAGGGCTTGCGCGTGGTGCCGCCGGGCGTCACCGTGGGCTACATGGAGCAGGACCCCGACCTGTCGGGCTATGCCAGCTTGGGCGACTTTGCCGCCAGCGGCCTGGGGCCGGGCGAGGATTACCGCGTGCCGATGGTGGCCGAGGGGTTGAAGTTCCGCCCGGAAACCCTTGTTTCCAATGCCTCGGGCGGCGAACGGCGGCGGGCGGCACTGGCCAAGCTGATGGCCGAGGCGCCCGAACTGATGCTCTTGGACGAGCCGACGAACCATCTGGACATCCAGGCCATCGAATGGATGGAGGCGCAGCTGCTGGACACGCGGACGGCCTTTGTCCTGATCAGCCACGACCGCGCGTTCCTGCGCGCGCTGTCCAAGGCCACGCTGTGGATCGACCGGGGACAGGTGCGGCGGCGCGAGGCGGGGTTCGACGGGTTCGAGGACTGGCGCGACACGATCTGGGCCGAAGAGGACGAGGCGCGCCACAAGCTGGACCGCAAGATCAAGGCCGAGGCGAAATGGGCGGTCGAGGGAATCTCTGCGCGGCGCAAGCGCAACCAGGGCCGGGTGCGGGCGCTGGCCGCGCTGCGGGCCGAGCGGTCGGCCCAGATCCGGCGGCAGGGCACGGCGGCGCTGGATCTGGACGGCGGCGCGCAGTCGGGCCGCCGCGTGATCGAGGCGAAGGGGCTGGTCAAGGCCTGGGGAAAGACCAACATCGTCAACGGGTTCGACCTGCGCGTGATGCGCGGCGACCGGGTGGCCTTTGTCGGGCCGAACGGCGTGGGCAAGACGACGGTGCTGAAGATGCTGACCGGCGAGGTGGCCCCCGACCGGGGCACCGTGACGCATGGCACCAACCTGGAGATCGCGGTGTTCGACCAGACGCGCGCCGCGCTCGACCCCGAGGCCACGCTGTGGGACAGCCTGACGGGCGACACGGCGATGCGCGTGTCGGGGGCGTCGGACCAGGTGATGGTGCGGGGCAATCCCCGGCATGTGGTGGCCTATCTCAAGGATTTCCTGTTCGACGAACGCCAGGCCCGCGCGCCGGTGCGGTCGCTGTCGGGGGGCGAGAAGGCGCGGCTTCTGCTGGCGCGGATCATGGCGCGGACGTCGAACCTCTTGGTCCTGGACGAACCCACGAACGACCTGGACGTCGAGACGCTGGATCTGTTGCAGGACGTGATCGGCGAGTATGACGGCACGGTCCTCTTGGTCAGCCACGACCGCGATTTCATCGACCGGGTGGCGACGCAGACGGTGGCGCTGGAAGGCGGGGGGCGGGCGACCGCCTATCCGGGCGGCTGGTCGGACTATGCGGCACAGCGCGGCGTGGGGGCGCTGGAAATGCCGACAAAGGACCGTCCCGGCCAGCCGGGGGCCAGGCCCGCCGCGCGTCCTGCCCTGCAAGGGCTTTCGTTCACCGAACGCAAGCGGCTGGACTCCCTGCCCGGCACGATCGCGCGGCTGGAGGCCGAGATCGCCCGACTGGCGGCGCTGCTGGAATCCGAGGATCTGTACAGCCGGGAGCCGGTCAAGTTCCGCAAGGCGTCAGAAGCGCTGGCCGACCGCCAGACCCAGATTGCCGCCGCCGAAGAGGAATGGCTGGCGCTGGCCGACCGGGCCTAGGGCGGGTCGCGGCCGATGCGATTCCCCCCCGCGCCAACAGAACCGGTCGTGCCCGCGGCCGGCCCGCCCCCCAAGCCATGCGCCGGGTTGTAGGGGGGCCCCGC
>JBQTJI010000060.1:0-28565 GCA_052387255.1 Gemmobacter sp.
AGTACAAAGAGTATTTCGCTGCGCAAGTCGCCAAGATCAACGCGCCTAAAGACTACAAATTGGATCGGCGGGGCAGTCAAATTGGACTGCCCCGCCAAGCTGCCGCGCTTGGGGATGAGAACGGCAACGACGTCCGACCAATCATCGACCGGCGCAGGAATAGCACCGACCGATGGCACCACGGGGCAGGGGAAGCAACCGTCCCACCCCGTTTCACTGCGGCCCCGACCCGCCCGAAATCGCGGCTGCCGGTCGGGAGCCTGGTGTTCCGAGGGCCAACGCCCTGCTCGCCGGAACAAGATCAGATTGCAACTTTCCGTGGCGGCAGGACAGTCAGGGAATCCATACCTGCCGCATCAGGCCGCACGAAGATCAGGTTCAGCAGCGTGCCCTTGGCCACCGCCTGGGCGGTGGTGTCGACATTCAGCGCCTCGCGCGCCAGGCGCAGGTGCTTTTCCACCATCGCCGTCGAAACCCCCAGGATCACCGCCACATCCGCCGTGGTCTTGCCGTCGGCCACCCATTCCAGCGCCTCGCGCTGCCGCACGGTCAGGTCGCGGCGGACATGGGCGGCAGGCAGGCTGGCGATGCGCAGATGCATCATCTGCGCCACGGCCATGATGGCGGAACCGTCACTGGCCCAGATGCGGTCGACGTCATCGTGGGTCAGGTCGGGATCGGCCGCCATCCCCAGGGCCCCCTTGGTGCGGCCCGCCATCTCGGGAAAACTGATCGCCAGGCCCGCGACGATGCCGAACCGGTCGTTGACGCGCACCGCCTCGGCCTCATCCCGGGACAGGCGGCCGGCGGTGAACTCCTCTTGCACCCAGCGCCACGTCGTCACGCCCGTGCTGCGCAGCGCCCAGCGGTAGATGGGCGTCTTCAGATAGAACCCGCCGCGGAAGTACAGCCGCGCATAGTCGGGGTCCGAGGTCGACAGGAACAGCGCATCGTCGGGGTCGCCGATCGACCGTTCGGTGCGGAACCGCGTCAGGCCATAGTTCAGGCGGCGGAATCCCAGGTCAGCGAAGTAGGCCGACGCCGGGGCCCAGACGGCATCGACGCAGTCGGCCCCGGCAATGCGGCCCAGAAGCTGCAAGGTGTCGGTCATCCGGCAGCCGTTCCTTCGTCGTTGCGCGCCAGCGTCACGGCCAATCCGCCGGTGCGAAGCGCTGCAAAGCCTGTCTCATCCCGCAATGGTTGTACCCTTGCGTCGGCGCCCGTGTCGAGGGCAAAGCCCTGCGGCATCCTGTCGAGTTTATTTACATAATATTGATTACAGGATAATCATCAGACCGCCTGACCCGCGACCCAGGCCGAAGACCAGGCCCATTGGAAGTTGTACCCGCCGAGCCAGCCCGTGATGTCGACCACTTCCCCGATGAAGTGCAACCCCGGCACGCCCTTTGCCTCCATCGTTCGGCTGTCCAGCGCGTCCGTGTCGATGCCGCCCAGCGTGACCTCGGCCGTGCGCCAGCCCTCGGTGCCGACAGGTTTCAGTTGCATGTCATGGACCTGGCCTGCGATCCGGTCGAGCGCTGCGTTCGACTGGTCGGCAAGATTGCCGGTTGTTCCGCTGCGGTCCTCGATGACGCGCGCCAGGCGTTCGGGCAGCACGTCCGCCAGTGCACTGCGCAGCGCGGTACGGCCCGACTGTGCGCGACGTGCCCGCAGATGCGCTGCAACATTCTGTCCCCGCGCCAGATCGACCAGGATCGGCTGACCCGGCTCCCAATAGCTCGAGGCTTGCAGCACGGCCGGTCCCGACAGTCCCCGATGCGTGAAAAGAACCGCTTCGTCAAACCCTTGCCGACCCGCCTTGACATGGCCCGCGACCGCCACACCGGCCAGCGGGCGCATCCAGTCCAGTTCCTGCTCGGCAAAGGTCATGGGCACCAGACCCGGGCGCGGCTCGACCACGGGCACACCGAAGGCGCGGGCGATGTCATAGCCCGCACCGGTCGCCCCCATCTTCGGAATCGACTTGCCGCCGGTCGCCACGACCACCCTGCCCGCGGTTACAACACCACGCGAGGTTTCGATGGCAAATCCTTGATTTTCATTGGTAACCGAGCCGAACGCCGTGCCGGTCCACAGCGTCGCACCGACCCGTTCTGCATGCCTCCGCAACATGTCCACGATCTGCATGGCGGACCCGTCGCAGAACAGCTGCCCCAGCGTCTTTTCATGCCAGGCAATGCCCGCCGCATCGACCCGCGCGACAAAGTCGCGCGCCGTGAACCGCCGCAGCGCCGAGATGGCAAAGCGCGGGTTGCGGCCCAGGAACCGGTCGGGCGCGATGCCAAGGTTGGTGAAGTTGCACCGCCCCCCGCCCGAGATGCGGATCTTCTCGCCGACCTTCGCGCCGTGCTCGACCACCAGCACGCTGCGGCCCCGACGACCGGCCTCGGCGGCGCAGAACAGGCCCGCCGCACCCGCCCCCAGAATGACGACATCCACCTTCATGGGCACGGGTCTAGCGCCTGCGCCCTGCCCCGGCAACCGCCCGGAAAAGCGCCTGAAACACCTTGCAGGCCCGGCGCGGCTTCGCTAGAAGAGCCGCCAGTTGGGGCGTCGCCAAGCGGTAAGGCAGCGGTTTTTGGTACCGCCATACCTAGGTTCGAATCCTAGCGCCCCAGCCACCTACTGTTCTTCCGGCGCGTCGTCATCGCCCACGTCCTCGACCACAAGCGGCGCGGACGCCAGGTTTGCGTCGGGATCGTCCGGCGTGTTGTCCGGCGACCCTTGCGCCCCCACGAACAGCGGGTTCGCCGCAGGCGTGGTCCCCGCAGGCGGAAACGGCACCAGCGACACGGCGCGGAACAGGTCGGGGCTCAGCGTGGCACCGGCATCGCCGACGTCCACCTCGACCCGGTAGGGCAGCGCGATGAGCGCGTTCTGCGCAAAGAACACCAGCCGCGTGCCGTGATAGGCGGGGGCCGCGATACCGGTGAAGTCGGGCATCCCGTGGTCGCGCAGGCGCAGCACGCCGTCGGTCCAGGGCGCATTCGGGTCTTCGCCCGCCACCTGCGCGCGATAGGCGGCCTCATAGGCCGCCGGGTCCTCGATCACGCGGTAGTCCGCCCCCGCCGCAAGGTGGGCCACGGCGCGGGCCATGGTCGCCGCCGCATCGGGATGCCGCAGGCCCGGTGCCGCCGCAGCCAGCGCGGCCAGGGTGCCAACCTCGGTCTCGCCCTCCACGATGACCACGCTTTGGGCAGCGTCGTCGATGCCCAATGCCACCTGAGGAATGCCGTCTGTCATCTGTTTTTCCTTTTCCGATCAGGTGTTGTCAGTCGATCTTCGCCCATTCGGCATCGATCCAGTCGCGGGTGGCCTTGGTCAGCGTGCCGGGCGGGACGGTCTTTTGCCACAGCGCCGGTTCGCCGGTGGTGGGGTCGGGTGCTACGACAAAGAACGTGTGGTCCGCCCCGCTGCCCCAGTTGGTGTCGGCCAGCACGAACTCGGGCGCGCCGAGATCGGCCATCATGCGCGACAGCAGCGGCCCGGTGACGGCCTTTTCCCAGGCGGCGGTCTCTTCGGCCAGCTTCTTGGTGTAGTCCTCGTCGGTCACCGTCTCGCCCTTGTCGGTCTTGCCCTTCTTCCAGGCGTCGGCGTCCGCCTTGCCACGCGCCGCGTTGGCGGTCTTGGTCGCCTTCTTGATCGCCGTCTCCAGCTCGGCGGGCGTCATCTCGGCGGTCGGCTTGTGCGCGGTAATGCCGTCGCCGTAGGCGGTCTTGAGGTCCTCGGTCTTGGCGTTGTCGACCTTGGGCTGCATTTCCTTCATGAACATTTCCAGGGCCTTGTCGGCCGGAATCTTCGTGTCGCGCAGCGCGCGGCCGGGTTTCAGCAGGTTGTCCTCCATCGCCTGGTCGCGCTTGGTCTGGGTGTCGCCCTTCAGCTTGTCCAGCGACGGGTGGTTCGGCAGCGCGTTGAAGCCGTGCATGCCGGTGGTACGCATCGTGATCATGTCTTCGGTCTTGCCGGTCATGCCCGTCAGGAAGCCCTTGAGCACATCCTTGGTGCGGGTGGCCTCGTCGGGTTTCGGATCACCGGCCTTGGGCGTCGTCTGCCGCTCGGCCAGGGTATCGCCGTGCAGCGCCTGCGTCGCCTCGGTGGTCTGGCCGCCGCTGCCGAGGGCCCAGGGCAGGTATTCGTTTTCCTTCTTTGTGCCAAAGACTTGCGTGACGGCGTTGATGAAGGCGTCGGACTTCACATGGTCGACCATGGTCACTGCCTCGGGCGCGTTCTTGTCGATCCCCAGCGAGGCGAGCGCGATCTCGGTCATCACCTCGATGAAGTCTTCCTTCTTGCGGACCTCCTTTTCGGGGTTGATCCGCTTGAGGATATAGCGCCCCGAGGTGGACGAGCCGTCGTTGGCATCCTTCACCTCGTCCAGCGGATCATAGACAAAGCTGAAGGCCGCCGCGACATCGCCCTTGAGCTTGGACAGGCGCAGCGCCGCTTTCTTGTCCTCCTCTTCCTTCTTCTTTTTCTGCTCTTCGGGCGGCAGTCCGCTGTTTCCGGCCAGGTTCTTGGTCGAGATGGCACCGCTCAGCGTGGCCAGGCCTGCGTTGTTCGCCGACCCAAGCGAAGCCTTGGTCGAACTTGCACCGCGCTGCGCGGTCGAAGAGGCCAGCGAGTATTCCCAGCTGCGCATGATCGGATCGTCGCCGGGCGGCGTGTTCGAGACGGCAGGCACCTCGGGGCCGAAGGGCGGCTTGTACTTGCCGGTGCCCGCGATCTGGGCATAGGCCCCCATCGCGCCCAGGGGATCGGTCTCGCGCATGCGCCGCGTCGGCGCGGTCGAAAAGCACGATCCCACCGGACCCTGGTCCAGCGGTTTCAGCATCGAGGCCATGACACTGTCGCGCACGTCGCCCTTGCCCACGGCGTCGGTCGGGCCCTTGCCCGTGGCGCGCTGCACCAGGCCCTTGGCGTTCGGGTCGGTCGGTTCGGGCACGTTCTTGAGGATCGTCCCCGCCTTGCCCGCATTGGTCGGGTCCTTCAGGAAATCGACGGTCTTCAGCATGTGGCTCGACAGCGCGGGGCGCGGGTTCTTCAGCGCGGTCGGATTGAACAGCGCGTCGCCGATGGCATTCTTGGCCTTGTCGCTGTCCAGGTCGATGGTGCCATCGTCCTTGTAGAGCGCGCGGCCCACCGACATCGAGCGCTTCTGTTCGAGTTCCCCGAAACTTGTGGCGGGAAGTTCATTCGTCGGGTTGTTCTCGAACTGGCGGCCCGAGGCCATGTAGTCGCCCATGCGGGCGAAGTATTCGGGGCCGGCGCTGCCCCCCATCTTCATCAGCTTGGTTGCGTATTCGGCCGAATAGTCTTCCTTGTACGACTTGCCGCCCCCGGCAAAACCACCGGCCTTGAGGTCGATCATCTTGCCCAGGTTGCCCGCCACCGCCTCGTGGTGTTCGCCGGTGCGGGCCGCCTCGAGCGCCGTCGCGGTCAGGTCGGGGTCGCGGGTGGCCCCCTTGATCAGTTCCAGCGCCGCCCCGCCCGAAAATTTCTTGGGCGCATCGGGCGACAGCGGGCCGGTGGTCATCGCATCTTCGACGACCTTCTTGCCCTTGGCGGCCTTTTCGTACTCCTGCGCCTTGGTCAACGCCGCCTTCGCCTCGGCAATCGCCTTCTGTGCCGCCTTGACCGCCTTGTTGCGCTTGCCGCCCTTCTTCAGCGCGTTCGCGTCTTCAAGTGCTTTCTCGGCATCGGCCAGCAACCCCTTGGCGGTGGTCACATCGCCGGATGCCTTGGCCAGCAATTCCGGGGTGATCGCGATATCGCCGCCGAGCGTTTCGTCAAAGGCATCGAGCGCCTCCTTGGCGGCAAGCGCGGCCGCGGGGTATTCGCCCGCCATGGCCAGCAGGTTTGCGTTGTCCTTGAGAAGCTCCAGCGCCTTGCCCGCCCCGTCGGTCACCGCCTTGCCGATCCGGTCGGCCAGCGACAGCACGTCCTCGACCACGCCACCGCCGCCTTCGACGACCGTGGGTTCCTCGGACTTCTTGCCGGACAGGGCCTGCTTGATCTTCTTGAACATGTTGCCCTCGCCCGCGCCCTCGTTCTCGGGACCCGACAGCCCCTCGCCCTGCCCCGGCCCGGACAGGTTCTCGCCCTGCGGCGACTGTTCGCCCTCGCTCTCGTTGCCCTCGTTGCTGTCCTGCTGGCGCTTGGCCAGTTCGCTGGTCGCCATGCTGCGCAACAGCGACAGGATCTGCCCGGATTTCTTGAGGTCGCGCTCGATCTCGGCCTTGAACATGCCGATCAGGCCGGTTGCCTTGCCCGCGACGGCCTTTTCCGCACCTTGAAGCATGGTCCGAAGATCGGCGGCCATGCCGCTGAATTCCTGCACGAGTTTCTCGCGCAGGCCCGCCTCGTTGTCGACCGTGGCATTGCCGTCGCCGCCACCCGTCAACTGCCTCAGGCCAGCCTCGGCCGCATCCAGCAGCTTTTCGGCGCGCTCAAGGCTGGCATTGGCCATCTCGGTTGCCGCCGTCTGGACGGCCTTGGACAGCTTGTCGACCCCCGGCAGGGCGCGTGCCACGGCATCCCGCAGCCCGGGCACGATGGCCTTGATGCGGGCCGCCAGTTTCTCTTTCCGCGCGGCGTCGGGATCGTCCTGGGTCTGGGCGGCGTCGCTGACCTGCTCGGCCACCTCGACCTCGGTGCCCTCCTGCGCCTCAAGCTCGCCGTCGTCGCTGTCCTCGATCCGCTGGCCGTTCGGCAGGATGACCACGACCTTGAGCGGCAGTTTCATCGACATGAAGTGCTTCTTGGCCAGCTTGGGCAGGCTGGCCGGAAACTCTTCGGTCGGGATGGTCATTTCCAGCGTCTTGCCGGTGGCGATCATCGTGCCGGTCATCGAGATGGCCGGAATGCCCCCCGCATCCTTGGCGGCCCGGAACATGACCTCGCAGCTTTTGAGCGGACTGGCCTTGAGGACGACGCCCTCCTTCGCCTTGAGCAGGGCAAAGTTGTGGGGCTTCTTCTTGCAGTCCCTGACGATCTCTTCCAGTTCGGCAAGCGAATTGCCGCTGGCGGATTCATCTTTGGCCATCAATTCCCTCCAAAACCGTCAGGTTCCGTGGCCGGGCACGCACAATTTCCGGGTCGGAACACATCGCTGCAATGGTGCTGTGGTAGCATGCCCCGTGCCGCGCTGTAAACCGGGATGATGGGGTGGGGCCGGGTGGCTAACAGTTCATCCACTACACAAGCTTTGCGTCGCAACATATTGACAGTCAACCCATCAAGACTCGGAAAGCAGTCTCTCGACCAGCCCCGGCGGCACATCTTCGGCGACGAAGGCCTGCCCGATTCCCCGTGCCAGGACGAACCGCAGCCGCCCGTCGACCACCTTCTTGTCCTGCCCCATCAGCGCCACAAGTGCCGCCGCATCGGGCAGCCCGCCGGGGATGTCGCGCAGGGCCGACGTCATGCCCATGGCCACCAGATGCGCGCGCACGCGGCCGGGGTCTTCCTGCGCGCAAAGGCCCATCCGCTGGCTGAGATCGAAGGCCAGGCCGCAGCCGATGGCCACCCCTTCGCCATGCAACAGCCGGTCGGAATAGCCGGTGGCCTTTTCCAGCGCATGGCAGAACGTGTGGCCAAGGTTCAGAAGCGCGCGCTCGCCCGTCTCGGTCTCGTCGCGCGACACGATGCCGGCCTTCATCTCGACCGACCGGCGCACGGCGTGCTGGCGCAGGGCGCGGTCGCCGTCGGCCAGGGCCGGACCATGCGCCTCGAGCCAGTCGAAGAACGCCGCATCGCCCAGAAGGCCGTACTTCACCACCTCGCCATAGCCCGACAGCAGGTCGCGGCGCGGCAGCGTGTCCAGAAGTGCGATGTCGGCCAGCACTAGGCTGGGCTGGTGAAAGCTGCCGACCAGGTTCTTGCCCTGCGCGGTGTTGATGCCGGTCTTGCCGCCGACCGAACTGTCGACCTGCGCCAACAGCGTGGTCGGCATCTGCACGAAGCGCACGCCGCGCCGCAGGATCGCGGCGGCAAAGCCCGCGAGGTCGCCGATCACACCGCCGCCAAAGGCCACCACCACATCGCGGCGTTCGACCCGTGCCTCGAGCAGCCATTCGACACAGCGCGCAAGCTGCGCCCACCCCTTGGTCGCCTCGCCCGCAGGCAAGGTCAGCACCTGCATCGCGATCCCTGCCTCGGCCAGGGCCTGGCGCAGGCCGTCCAGATGCAGGGCGGCGACGGTCTGATCGGTCACGACGGCGACGCGGGGGCGCGCCAGCAGGGGGGCAATCTCGTCCCCCGCCCGCGCGGTCAGCCCCGCCCCGATGCGCACCTCGTAGGATCGGTCCCCCAGCGCCACGGAAACGATGTCGGTCATCTTGCCTCCAGCACATCGGGGCGGTTCTGCACCAGGGCCGCCTCGACCTTGCGCGCCATGGCGTCGACCGACAGGTCGGCCTCGGCATCGACGGCCAGGTCGGCCAGGGCATAGACGGGGGTGCGCGCCTCGTACAGCGCACGCAGGGTTTCGCGGGGGTTGGGCGTGCGCAAGAGGGGCCGCGTCGCCTTGTGCCGCACCCGCGTCCACAGCAGGTCAAGCTCGGCCCGCAGCCAGACCGACACGCCGTGCATCGCAATCTCGGTGCGGTTCGCCTGTGCCATGAAGGCCCCGCCCCCGGTGGACAGCACGCTGGGCGCGCCGCGCAGCAGGCGGGAAATCACCTGCGCCTCTTTCCGGCGAAAGAACGGCTCGCCGTCGCGGGCGAAGATTTCGGCGATGCTGCGGTTGGCGGCGCGCACGATCTCTTCGTCCGAATCGAGGAAGGGGACGCCCAGGTTGCGCGACAGCGCGGTGCCGATGGCCGTCTTGCCCGCGCCCATCATGCCGACCATCACCACTGTCTTGCGCAACCGACCCATCCTTGCGCCCGCGTGCCCCCGCCCCCTGCGGCGGTCCCTTGCCGCCATGCCCGCTTTCGTGCCTGAATGGCGTGAACCCGGATGAAAGGCCATATACAATCCGACGGCGCAGGCACGAGGACCAACCTCGGGCCGCAGGCAAGGCAGGCAGGACGGCAATGGGACGGATCATCAAGGCAGTGGCGGTGCTGGCGGTACTGGGGTTCATCGGGCTGACCGCTTTCGCCTATCTGGCCGACCTCGCGCCGGAACAGACCGAGGTGAAAAAGCCGGTGGTGCTGGATGGCCAATAGGTCGCGCGCGGCGGTTCTGGTGCTGGGCCTCGTGGCACCGCAGGCGCTGTCGGCCGAAGCGCCGATGTCGGCCATCGACTGGCTGTCGCAGTCGGTCGCCACCCCGGTTGCCATCACCCCGCCGCCCGAACCGCCGGTGTCGGGGTCGGTGACGGTGCCGCAGGTGGCCGTCACCGTGCTGGGCCAGCCGACGCTGGATGCGGCCGGCGTGCTGCCGCCCTCGGTCACCGGCCTGCCGCGGGGACTGTGGGGACTGGGGCGGACGGACGAGATCATCGCCCTTCTGGCCGAGGACCGGACGAATGTGCTGCCTGCGCTGAAGGGGCTGCTGCTGACCGTGCTTCTGGCCGAGGCCGATGCGCCGGCCGACAGCGCCGGTCGCGGTGCGCTGCTGCTGGCGCGGCTGGATGTGCTCTTGGCGCTTGGAGCGCTGGAACAGGCCGAGGCGCTGTTGGCGGCGGCGGGCGAGACCGGCCAGCCCGACCTGTTTCGCCGCGCCTTCGACGTGGCGCTGCTGACCGGCACCGAGGACCGGGCCTGCACCGCCATGCAGACGACGCCGAACCTGGCCCCCACGTTCCAGGCGCGCATCTTCTGCCTGGCGCGGTCGGGCGACTGGAACGCCGCCGCGCTGACCTTGCGCACGGGCGTCGCCCTGGGGCACCTGGGCGAGGCGGACGAGGCGCTGTTGTCGCGCTTTCTTGATCTCGAGCTTTATGAGACCGAACCCCCGCCCGTTCCGCCCGACCTGGTGACGCCGCTCGACTGGCGGCTCTTCGAGGCGATCGGCGAGGCGCTGCCCACCGGCAACCTGCCGCTGGCGTTCAGCCATGCCGAACTGCGCGACACGGCGGGCTGGAAGTCGCGGATCGAGGCGGCGGAACGGCTGTCGCGGGCGGGGGTGGTGGACCCCAACCTGCTCTTGGGGCTGTACACCGAACGGACGGCGGCGGCCTCGGGCGGGGTGTGGGAGCGGGTGGCGGCGGTCCAGCGGTTTGACGAGGCGCTGCAGGGGGGCGACGCGGCGGCGCTGGACGCCGCCCTGCCCCGTGTCTGGGAACAGATGGTCGGGGCCGAGCTGGAAGTGCCCTTTGCCCAGGTCTTCGGCGCGGGCCTGCTGCGCCAGCCCCTGACCGGCCCTGCGGCGGACCTGGCGCTGCGCGTGGCGCTCTTGTCGCCCGACTATGAGCGCGCGGCCATTGCGCGCGATCCCGGCGGCGATGCGGTCAGGGCGTTTCTGCTGGGTGTGGCGCGCGGCGACGTGGGCGGTCTGACGCCCCCCGATTCGCTGTCCCGCGCGATTGCGGCGGCCTTCGCGGCCCCCGATCCGGGGCCGACCCTGCGCGCGCTTCTGGACGACAACCGGCTGGGCGAGGCGATCCTGACGGCGGTGGACCGGGTGACGGTCGGCGTGCAGGGCGATCTGCCGGGCGTGACGCAAGGGTTGTCGCTGCTGCGCCAGGTCGGGCTTGAGGATGTGGCGCGGCGCACCGCGCTGGAGTTGTTGCTGCTGGAGCGGCGCGGATGACCGCGCCCGCCGATGCGCAGCGCTGGATTTCGGCGTTTCTCGAGGCGCAGGCGGCCGAGCGGGACGCGGCGCGCAACACGCAAGAGGCATATGGCCGCGACCTGCTGGATTTCGCGGCCTGGCTGGCACGGCGCAACCAGGGCTTCGCCGACGTGACCCGTCCGGCGGTCGAGGCCTATCTGATCCACTGCGACGCCTTGGGCCTGTCCAAGGCGACCCGCGCCCGCCGCCTGTCGGCGATCCGCCAGCTGTACCGCTTTGCCGTCGAAGAGGGGTGGCGCGCCGACAACCCGGCAATCCGCATCGCCGGGCCGGGGCGCGACGCCACCCTGCCCCAGACCCTGACCCTGGCCGAGGTCGAGGCGATCCTGGCGACCGCGCGCGTGACCGGGCGGACCGAGGGCGACCGGCTGCGCCATGCCTGCCTGTTCGAGATGGCCTATGCCAGCGGCCTGCGTGTGTCCGAGCTGGTCGGGATGCCGGTGGCGGCGGCGCGCGGCAACCCGGCGATGATCCTGGTGCGCGGCAAGGGCGGGCGCGAGCGGATGGTGCCGCTGTCGGGTCCGGCACGGGCGGCGCTTGCCGCCTGGCTGGTGCACCGCGATGCCGCCGAAGAGGCGCTGCGCAAGGCCGGGACGTCGGCGTCGCGCCACCTGTTTCCCGGTCGGGGTGCTGCGGGCCACCTGACGCGGCAGCAGATGCACGGGCTGGTCAAGGAGGTGGCGCTTGCCGCCGGCATCGACCCGGCCCGCGTGACGCCCCATACCCTGCGCCACGCCTTTGCCACGCATCTGTTGGCGGGGGGGGCGGACCTGCGGGTGATCCAGACCCTTCTGGGCCACGCCGACCTGTCCACCACCGAGATCTACACCCATGTGCTGGACGACCACCTGAAGGCGCTGGTCTTCGACCGCCACCCGCTGGCGCGCGATCCCGCCGCCGACTGACCCGCGAAAGACATCATGACGGCAGTCCTGTCTTCCCTCGGCGCGGCCTTGCGCAAGCTGTTCAGGGATATCCTGCGCGCCCTTGGCCTGCGCGACCGACCTGACAGCACGCACGGCACCCTGCGCAACGATATCCTCGGCGCAATCACCGTCGGCCATTCCGGGGGTGCCGTGGAAAAGGCCGACCGCGACCGGCTGCTGGGCGCGCTCGACCTTGGGTCGCGCACGGTGGAAGAGGTCATGCGCCACCGCCGCCGGATCGAGATGATCGACGCCGACCGCAGCCCGGACGAGATCATCACCCAGGCGCTTGCCTCGCCGCACACGCGCCTGCCGGTGTTTCGCGGCAATGACGAGAACATCCTGGGCGTGGTCCATGCCAAGGACCTCTTGCGTGAGGTCGACCGGCTGGTGCGGGGCGACGGGGCCGACCTGGCCCGGCTGGCCGATCTCGACATCCTCAAGATCGCGATGAAGCCCTATTTCATTCCCGAAACCACGGCGCTGGACGAACAGATGCGCCAGTTCCTGAAACGGCGCACGCATTTCGCCCTGGTCGTCGACGAATACGGCACGCTGCGCGGCCTCGTCACGCTCGAGGACATCCTGGAAGAGATCGTCGGCGACATCACCGACGAGTTCGACGTGCCCGACCGCGAACCCGCCCTGAAGCCGACCGAGACCGGCGACTACGAGGTCGAGGGCGCGATGACGATCCGCGACCTGAACCGGCTGATGGACTGGACCCTGCCCGACGACGAGGCCAACACCATCGCGGGCCTGGTCATCCACGAGGCCCAGACGATCCCCGCCGAGGGCCAGGTGTTCAGCTTTCACGGGTTCCGCTTCGAGGTGGTGGCGCGGCGCGAGAACCGCGTCACCCGGCTCAAGCTGCGCCCGCTCTGACGCAATCCCTGCCGGGGATGCCGCAAGCAGGCATGGCGGAACCGCCGCCCCACCGCTATGTGATCCTTGCCCCCTTCTTCAGTCCACAAATATCACGGGGGTCCGGGGGCCGGCCCCCGGTCCTGCCCTTGCCGCCAGAGGACGCCCCATGACCGACGCGCTTGTCATCTTCACCCCCTCGGGCAAGCGCGGGCGGTTTGCGCCTGGCACGCCGGTCCTGACGGCCGCGCGCCAGCTGGGTGTCGATCTCGACTCGGTCTGCGGCGGGCGCGGCATCTGTTCCAAGTGCCAGGTGTCGCCCGGCTATGGGGCCTTCCCCAAGCATGGCGTCACGGTGCAGCAGGGTGCCCTGTCCGACTGGAACGCCGTCGAGGACCGCTATCACCGCATCCGGGGCCTTCCCGCCGGTCGCCGCCTGGGGTGCCAGGCCTGCGTCCGGGGCGATGTCGTGATCGACGTGCCGCCCGAAAGCCAGGTGCACAAGCAGGTCATCCGCAAGTCGGCGGCCGAGCGGGTGATCGCCATGGACCCCGCAACGCGCGCCGTCTACGTCGAGGTGGCCGAGCCCGACATGCACGAACCCTCGGGCGATTTCGAACGTCTGGCGGCGGCGCTCTGCGACCAGTGGCAGGTAGCAGGCGTCACGGCGGGGCTGGACATCCTGCGCCGCCTGCAGCCTGCCCTGCGCAAGGGCGCGTGGAAGGTCACCGTCGTGCTGCACCAGGGCCACCACGACGCGGCGGCGCGCATCCTCGACATCTTCCCCGGCTATCATGAGCCTGCGCTTTATGGTCTGGCCATCGACCTTGGCTCGACCACCATCGCGGCGCATCTGTGTTCGCTGTCGGATGGCCGGGTGCTGGAATCGTCGGGCATGATGAACCCCCAGATCCGCTTTGGCGAAGACCTGATGAGCCGCGTCAGCTATGCCATGATGAACCCCGGCGGCGATGCCGAGATGACGCGGGCGGTGCGGCAGGCCATCGACGGGCTGGCGGGCAGCATCGCGGAACAGGCGGGGATCGCGCCGTCGTCGATTTATGAACTTGTGTTCGTGATGAACCCGGTGATGCACCACCTGCTGATGGGGATCGACCCGGTCGAACTGGGGCAGGCCCCGTTTGCCCTGGCGACCAGCGGGGCGATGTCGCTGGATGCGCGCGAACTGGACATCGCGCAGGTCAACCGTGCCGCGCGGGTCTATGTGCTGCCCTGCATCGCGGGGCATGTCGGCGCGGATTGCGCAGGCGTGGCGCTGTCCGAGGAACCGGGCAAGTCCAAGGACATGGTTCTGATCGTCGATGTCGGCACCAACGCCGAGCTTCTGTTCGGCAATGAAAGCCGCGTGCTGGCCTGTTCGTCACCCACCGGCCCGGCGTTCGAGGGCGCGCAGATTTCGTCGGGGCAGAGGGCGGCACCGGGGGCCATCGAGCGGGTCGAGATCGACCCTGTCACCAAGGAGCCCCGGTTCCGCGTGATCGGGTCCGACCTGTGGTCCGACGATCCGGGCTTTGCCGCGGTCGCGGCGCAGACCGGCATCACCGGCATCTGCGGGTCGGGCATCATCGAGGCGGTGGCCGAGATGCGCATGGCGGGCATCGTCGATCCGGGCGGGCTGATCGGGTCGGCGGAACAGGTGGGCACGCCCCGCCTTCTGCCCGAGGGGCGGACGCATTCCTATGTGCTGCACGACGGGCGCGACGCGGGCGGGCCGCTGATCCTGGTCACGCAAGGCGACATCCGCGCGATCCAGCTTGCCAAGTCGGCGCTCTATGCGGGGGCCCGGCTGCTGATGGACGAGATGGGCGTCGACACCGTCGACCGCGTCGTGCTGGCCGGGGCCTTCGGCGCGCACATCAGCCCCAAGCACGCGATGGTGCTGGGCATGATCCCCGATGCGCCGCTGGACCGCGTCACCAGTGCCGGGAACGCCGCAGGCACCGGCGCGCGCATCGCGCTGTGCAACAAGGCCGCGCGGACCGAGATCGAGGCCACCGTCGGGCGCATCCACAAGGTCGAGACCGCCATCGAGCCGCGCTTTCAGGAACATTTCGTCGCGGCGAACGCGATTCCGCACGCGACAGCGCCCTTCCCCGAACTGAAACGCATCGTGACGCTGCCCGATGTCGCGTTCAACGCGGGCGGGGGCGAAGGGCGCAGGCGCAGGCGCTAGGCCGGGGCACTGGGGCGGGGCACTGGGGCGGGGTTCCGGCGGTGATCCCCCCTCACCCCGGCCCTCTCCCCCAGGGGGAGAGGGGGCGCAGGCGGCGCGACCTGTGCGATAATTCCTGCGCAAGCGCCCATGATGCAACACAAATCCCGTTTCAGGCGATTGCCCCCGAACCTCGCGTCCTTGGTGGTTTCCCTGTGCGTTGCAATCGGCTAGGGTGCGTCCAGACGACACCCGACAAGGCCGATTGCCCTTTGACCGACGACGCCGATCCCCTGGCCCCGCTTCTCGCCCGCATCGCGCAGGGCGACCGTCAGGCGTTTCGTGACATCTATGCGACGACGGCCTCGAAACTCATGGGCGTGCTGGTCCGTATGCTGGGCACGAGGTCGGATGCCGAGGATGCGTTGCAAGAGGTTTACACCAGGGTCTGGACGCGCGCGGGTCGGTTCGATCCCGCCATGGGGCGGGGCATGAGCTGGCTGGTCGCGATCGCGCGCAACCTGGCCATCGACCGCCTGCGCGCCCGTCCCCAGGCCGCACCGGGACCCGAGGGCGACGAGACCGACGCCCTGCCCGACGACCGCCCCGACGCCGAGGCGGGCCTGATCGCCAAGGGCGAGGCGCGGCGGATCGTCGATTGCATGGGCCAGCTTGAACCCGACCGCGCGGCAGCGGTGCGCGGGGCCTATCTGGCGGGTCTCAGCTACCAACAACTCGCCGAACGCCACAATGTTCCCTTGAACACGATGCGCACCTGGCTGCGCCGGTCGCTGTTGCGGCTGAAGGAGTGTCTGGGGTCATGACCGACACCTTCAGCCCTGCCGAAGAAGACGAGGCGCTGGCTGCCGAATACGTGCTGGGCGTGCAGGACGCGGCCGAGCGCGCGCTGGTCGAGCGGCGTCTGCGCGACGACGCCGCCTTTGCGCGGCAGGTGACCGGCTGGGAGAACCGGCTGGCCGGGCTGAACGACGGCTTTGCCGAGGCCCCTGCCCCGGCGCTGCTGGCGGCCATCGAGGCGCGCCTGTTCGGCCGCCCCGAGGCCCCGCGCCGCAGCTTGTGGCCGCAATGGCTGCTGGGGGCGGGGCTTGCGGCAGCGGTGGCCCTGGCCGCGCTGTTCATCGTGTCGCCGCCGCCTGCCCCCGACGCTCCGCTGGTGGCCACGCTGGCGGCCGAGGGGCAGGCGCTGGTTTATGCCGCGCGCTATGACGCGGCGGCGGGCGAGCTGATCGTCACGCGGACGGCGGGCGAGCCTGCGGCGGCAACCCTGGTCCACGAGTTGTGGCTGATCGCGGGCACGGCGGCCCCGGTGTCGCTGGGCCTGATCGAGACGGCGGAACTGCGCCGCCCCCTGCCCGTGCTGCCGCCCGGTGCGGTTCTGGCGATCAGCCTGGAACCGGCCGGCGGGTCGACCACCGGCGCGCCGACCGGCCCCGTGCTGGTGACGGGGGCGGTGACCGACCTTTGACAGGTCACGAAGGCGTGAGGCCAGGGGCCCGCCGAAACTCTGCCGCATTTCCGCCCGTTTCCCCGGCATGCGGCAGGGACAAGCCCTGCTGCGCTTGAGGAGACGCTGCCCATGACCATTCGTTTCACCTCTGTTGCCCTTGCGGCGGCCATCGCGCTGTCGGCCGGGCTGGCCCAGGCTGCCAACCCCGAAGTGGGCGGAGCACCCATGTACGAAGACAAGAACATCGTCGAGAACGCGGTGAACTCGAAGGACCACACCACGCTGGTCGCCGCCGTGCAGGCCGCCGGTCTGGTCGAGACGCTGGCAGGCGAAGGGCCGTTCACCGTCTTCGCGCCGACCAATGACGCCTTTGCGGCGCTGCCCGCAGGCACGGTGGAAACCCTGCTCAAGCCCGAGAACAAGGACCAGCTGACCAAGATCCTGACCTGCCACGTGGTCGCGGCCAACGCCATGTCGGATGCGATCACCAAGATGGTTGCCGATGACGGCGGCAAGCACACGGTCAAGACCGTGGGCGGCTGCGAGTTCACCGCGATGGCCAAGGACGGCGTGATCATGATCGAGGACGGTCAGGGCGGCGTCGCATCGGTGACCATCGCCGACGTGAAACAGTCGAACGGCGTGATCCACGTGATCGACCGCGTGCTTCTGCCCGCGACGTGATCGCGTGGCGGCCGGGCGGGTTGCGTCACTCTTCCCGTCCGGTCGCGCGGGATTTCGGTCGGTCCGGGTTATCGCCCCCACGTACCGGTCCGCCCGAATTCCGGGGGCCATCCGCCAGGGTGGCCCCTTTCGTCGTGGCACCCGTTCCGGTGCAGAACGCTTGACAGGCCCGTGCCTTAGGACGACGCTTTCCCCCTACAGTCACGGAAAGGGAGGTCCGCATGCTGGTCCAGCAGATCCTGAAAGGGAAATCGGATGACGGGGTGGTCACCGTCCCGCCCGGCACCAGCATCGCAAAGGCCGCCGAAACCCTGTCGGCGCGGCGCATCGGGGCGCTGATCGTGTCGCCGGACGGCAAGCGGGTGGCGGGCATCCTGTCAGAACGCGACATCGTGCGCGAACTCGGCCGGCGCGGCGTGGCCTGCATGGCGGACACGGTCGATGCGGTGATGACGGCCAAGACGGTGGGCTGCGGCATGACCGACAGCGCCGAGGTGGTGATGCAGGCGATGACCGACGGGCGGTTCCGCCACATGCCGGTGATGGAGGGCGACCAGATGGTGGGCCTGATCAGCATCGGCGACGTGGTCAAGGCGCGGCTGTCGGAACTGGCGATGGAGAAGGACGCGCTCGAGGGGATGATCAAGGGGTTCTGACCGCCCCCCTTGCGGATGATCGACGGCGGCCGGGCGGGCCGACATGCGCTGCGCCCGGTTGATAACGGAAATTCATTTTTGCATCGGAAAGGACTTGGCGATGGCCTTCGACGGCAACATCTTCAGCGTGGCGGAAATCGCCACCTTCACCTCGGGCACGTTCCTCGACAGTTTCACCCTCCCCTCGGCCGATGTGGACATGGTCCGCATCGAGTTGGTCGCAGGCAACACCTATCAGATCGACGAGGACAACCTGGCCTCGGGCGACGCCTTCCTGCGCATCTTCGATGCCTTCGGCAACGAGGTGCGGGCGGTCGATGACGGTTCTTTTTTGACGGACGACGTGGTCCTTGTGCAAAGCCCCTATGCGGTGTTCATGCCGAACTATTCGGGCACCTACTATGTCGCGCTCAGCCCCACCTACCTGCGCCAGTATGATCCGACCACGACCGCTGGTCGGATCAGCCCCGAGAACCCGCCCGCCACGTTTTCCGGCGATCTGCGGATCACCGACCTGGGCAGCAACCTGACATTCCCCGGCGCAAACGCCATCGGCGCGGGCGGGCTGACGGCCGAAGGCGTCAACGACGAGACCGACGTCTTCCGCGAGGACGACGGCAGCCTGCGCGTGCAGTACACCGGCGCGATGGAGTTTGCGAACGATGTCGATGTCGGGCGCATCGACCTGATCAAGGGCGACTGGATCGTGGTCGATGTGAACGGGCTGGAGGGCAACGGCACTGTCCTGCGGGTGTTCACCGGCAACGGTACGCAGATCGGGTTCGACAGCGGGTCCGGCACCGGCAACGATGCACAACTGAACTTCATCGCGTCCAGCAGCAGCGTCTATTACGTTGCCATCTCGGGCACCGGAAACACCGCCTACAACATCGAGGACGGCACCGGGACGGTCGCGGGCGACATCGGTACCTACGAGGTGATCATCCACCGCAACCCGACGCAGGTCGGCACGGCTTCGTCAAACGTCTTCAACGGCAGCGCCCAGGACAACTACATCGTGTCGCTGTCCGCAAACGACACGGTCAGCGGCAACGACGGCAACGACACGCTGGCGGGCGGCGACGACCAGGACAGCCTGTCGGGCGGCAACGGCCTCGACGTGCTGTACGGCGAGCACGGCAACGACACCCTGCGCGGCGACGACGGAAACGATGTGCTGGTGGGGGGTATCGGCATCGATTCGCTGGATGGCGGGCTCGGCAACGACATGCTGGAAGGCGGCACGGACAACGACACGCTGCGCGGCGGGGCGGGCAACTTTGCCGATACCCTTGGCGGCGGGACGGGGAACGACCTGCTGTCGGGGGGGGCGGGCCACGACGTGCTGAACGGCAACGAGGGCAACGACAGCCTTCTGGGCGACCGCAACAACGACAGCCTGTTCGGCGGCGCGGGGCTCGACACGCTGGACGGCGGGGTCGACAACGACCTGCTGGACGGCGGGGCGGACAACGACCTGCTGCGCGGCGGCGAGAACAACGATGTCATGCTGGGGGGCCTCGGCAACGATTCGCTTGAGGGCCAGGCAGGCAACGACACCCTGACCGGCGGCGAAGGCAACGATTCGCTGCGCGGCGGCGGCGGGTTCGACGTGTTCGTGTTCACCTCGACCGCGCCCGCCGAAGGTTTTGACATCGTGCAGGACTTCGGGCTGGGGATCGAGGACATCAGCCTGGCCGCGATCTTTGCCGCGACCGGATCGGTGGTGAACGCGGGCAACCTGTCGCAGTTCGTGCAGACCTCGACCTCGGGTGTCGCCGACAGCTTTCTGGCCGTCGATGCCAACGGTGCCACCGGCGGCCTGAATTTCGTGATCATCGCGCAGGTGAACAACGTCACCGCGGCGCAGTTGTTCGACATCGGCAACTTCCTGGTCTGACGCCGGCCCTTGCATCCGGCCCTTGCATCCGGCCGCGCAATATCGTTGCGTGGCACCGGTCGGCGGGGGAGGGACGCATGCGCATCGGGCTATATCCGGGGACGTTCGATCCGGTCACCCTGGGCCATGTCGACATCATCGAGCGCGCCATGGCGCTGGTCGACCGGCTGGTGATCGGGGTGGCGATCAACCGCGACAAGGGGCCGCTGTTCACGCTGGAAGAACGGGTTGCGATGGTGAACGCGGAATGCGCCGCCATCGTCGCGCGCACCGGCGGCGAGATCGTGGTGCATCCCTTCGAGAACCTGCTGATCGACTGCGCGGCGGATGTGGGTGCCGGCGTGATCATCCGGGGCCTGCGGGCCGTCGCGGATTTCGAGTACGAGTTTCAGATGGTCGGCATGAACCGCGCGCTGAACCACGATATCGAGACCGTGTTCCTGATGGCCGATGCGCAAAGGCAGGCCATCGCGTCCAAGCTGGTCAAGGAAATTGCCCGCCTTGGGGGCGACGTGTCCAAGTTCGTGCCGCCCCGCGTGGTGACCGCGCTGACGGCGCGGTATCGTCAGGTGTAGGGGCCGATCAGCCCCAGACCGCCTTGCGGGCAATGCGCTCGGCGTCGCCGGGATAGATGTCGAGGTCCAGCGCCACGTCCAGCGGCATGCGGGCGATCTCGTCGCGGATCCTGCGGTAGCGGGCCTGTTCGTTCAGGCGGGCGCGCAGGCGGTTCAGAATGTTCGTCATGGTCTTTCCTTTCGTCATCACACGGGCTCCATCCTCCCAAAGGATCCCGGCTGTGATGAGGATGGGCGTCGAAGGGACAAGGCGCAACCGCCATGGGGCGATAGGCGCCATGCGCCCCGCGCATGGCTATTCCGCCGCGTGGAACGCCTTCAGCCATCGCAACGGCAGGGGCGGCGGCGCGTTGCGCGCGGCGAACGCGCCGGGGTCCAGCGTCACCCCGCGCTTGGCGGCGCGGTCCACGATCAGGGCCGCGACCGTCTCGTTCTCGCGCGCGAGCGCCAGGAAACTGGCCTCGTCCAGCGCCAGAAGCGTGCAATGCGTGATCGCCGTCACCCGCGCCCGCCGCGCCCGGCGCAACAAGAGCGCCAGTTCGCCGAACATCTCGCCCCGCCCCAGACGGGCGACCTGCCCCGCCTGCAGCATCTCGACCGCGCCCGATGCGATGAACCAGACGCCGCGCGCCACCTCGCTGTGGCGCATCAGCACCTCGCCCGGTTCGGCATAGACGGTGCGCAGCCGCTGTGCCAGGCGGTGGCGCGCGGCCTCGGGCATTTCGGTGAACAGCGGGAACTTCTGCACGAATTCGTCCTTCTGCAGCGCCAGGTCCAGCTTGGGCCGCTTGGCCAGCACGCGCCGCCCCGCCGCCACCTCGGCGGTCAGGGCGGCGTGCAGTTCCGGCCCGATCAGCCCGTCCTCGGTCAGCTGCTGATACTCGCGCGCCTCCTGCATCAGGGTGTTCGACCGGATCAGGCGGCGCTCCAGCCGCTCGGCATAGCCGGGAAACTGCAACCGCAGCCCTTCCAGTTCCTTCTCGATGTCGTCGCCGCGCCGCTCCAGCAGTTCGTGCAAGAGGTCGGCCACGCGGCGGCCATGGATGCGCAGGATGCGCCGGTCGACAAAGGCGTGCAGCGCCCGCAGCACCTGGGAAAGCGCCACAAGCTGGCCAAAGCGGTCGGCGGTGATGCGCGACAGGGGATCGGACAGGCCCAGCCGGTTGTGCAGCCAGACGGCGGCGCGCGCGCCCCGCCCCGGCCGCACGCTGCGCCGCGCCGTGGCGCGATAGCCCGACCGCCCGTCGATGCGGGTGACCTCGATCAGGCGGTCGGCGTCGTTCAAGAGCCGCTCGGCCAGCCGCGCCTGCATCAGGTCGGCCCCGAAGGCCGACAGGATCACGTCGCGCTCGTGCCCCGCCAGGGCCACCAGCCCCAGCGTGACGCGGTCCTTGTCCAAGAGGTCCTTGGCGGCGTCCGCCCGTTCCACCGCCGCCTCCAGCCGCTGGCCAAAGCGCTTGGCCTCGTCCCGCACGATGCCGGGTTGCAGGGTCAGGCTGCGCGTCGTCTCGGCCACCGTCTCGCGCACCGACTGCAGGGCCACGGCCACCACCTGGTCGGCCAGTGCCCGGTCCAGCGGCGACAGACGGTCCAGCCCCAGCCAGCCGATCACGGCGCGCAGGGTGGTGCCCTGCACCAGCAGCGTGAACATCGTAAAGCCCACGGCGATGACGCCGACCTGGCGCTTGACCTCGGGCGGCACGCCCAGGCTTTCGGTGACCGACAGCGCCAGGGCCAGCGTCACCGCGCCCCGCAGGCCGCCCCAGAGGATGGCCAGCCGGTACGGACGTTCGACCTTGGGGCTGGCGCGGGCCAGGGTCAGAAGCGGCAGCAGGCCGAACAGGATCACCGCCCGCGCGGCAAAGGCCGCGACAGCGGTCACCAGGATCAGGCCCAGGTCGGCCAGCCGCAGGTCGGGCACCAGTTTCGGGATCAGAAGGGCCGCCAGCACGAAGATCAGCGACCCCGCCCAATGCGCCAGTAGGTCCCAGGCGTCGCGCAGCCGGATCAGCGCGGCGGGCGACAGCCGACCCGGCGATAGGAAGTTCACCGTCATCCCCGCCACCACCACCGCCACCACGCCCGAGGCATGGAACCCCTTGTCGGCCAGCAGGAAGGTTGCATAGGGCACGGCGATGGACATCGTCACCTGGCCCATCGGATAGTCGCCGATCCGGCCCATCACGGCGATGGCCACCCGGCCCACGATCCAGCCCACGGCCCCCCCGATCAGGATCGCGGGCGGAAACCGCAGCAAGGCCCCCAGCACGTCGGGTTCCGCCGCGCGCATGACCACGTCCGTCAGGAACACCGAGAACAGCGCAATGGCGGCAGCGTCGTTCAAGAGGCTTTCCCCCTCGACGATCCGCGCCAGGCGCTGCGGTGCGGGCGTGCCGCGAAAGATGGTGACCACGGCCGAGGGGTCGGTGGTCGACACGATGGCCCCGATCAGCAGGCAGGCGATCATCGGCAGGCCGGAAAACGGCTGCAGCGCCAGCGCGATGATCATCGTCGCCACCAGCACCGCGACCACGGCCAGCGTCAGGATCGGCACCCAGTCGTCCAGCATCCGCCGCAGGTTGATGGTCAGCGCGACATGGAACAGCAGCGTCGGCAGAAACACGAACAGGAACACCTCGGACGACATCGGCAGGGTCAGGATGGCCAGGGCCGGTTCGTTGAAGGTGTTGGTCAGCGGCGTGAAATACAGCCAGGTCGCCCCCGCCCCCAGACCGATGCCCAGGGCCGCCAGCACCACCGTGGCAGGAAGGCGCAACCGGTCGGCCAGGGGCTCGGTCAGGCCGACGGCAACGAAGAGGCCCGCAAGAACGGCGATGATGACGACGATATCCATCGCTCGAGTGTACGCAATGCGCCCGCGATGAACAGGAAAAGGCCGGTCACGATTGATGACCGGCCCTGCAACATTCGGTGGCTTGGGGCCCCGTTGGGCCCGATGTCAGATCAGCTTGCCCATGGCCACCGCCGTGTCGGCCATGCGGTTGGAAAAGCCCCATTCGTTGTCATACCACGACAGGATCGACACGAACGTGCCGTCCATCACCTTGGTCTGGTCCATGTGGAACACGCTCGAATGCGGGTCGTGGTTGAAGTCCGAGGACACCAGCTTGTCGTCGGTATAGCCGAGGATGCCCTTCAGCGGCCCGTCGGCGGCGGCCCGGATGGCGGCGTTGATCTCGTCCACCGTCGTGCTGCGTTTCGCGATGAACTTGAGGTCCACGACCGACACGTTCGGCGTCGGCACCCGGATCGAGATGCCGTCGAGCTTGCCCTTCAGTTCCGGCAGCACCAGGCCCACGGCCTTGGCGGCACCCGTCGACGTGGGGATCATCGAAAGTGCTGCGGCACGGGCGCGGTAGAGGTCCTTGTGCATCGTGTCCAGCGTCGGCTGGTCACCGGTATAGCTGTGGATGGTGGTCATCATCCCCTTCTCGATGCCGATGGCGGCATGCAGGACCGAGGCCACCGGCACCAGGCAGTTCGTGGTGCAGGACGCATTCGACACCACCACGTCGGCGGCGGTCAGCGTGTCATGGTTCACGCCGTAGACGATGGTCTTGTCCGCCCCGTCGCCCGGCGCGCTGATCAGCACGCGCTTCGACCCGTTCTGCAGATGCGCCTGGCACTTTTCCTTGGAGGTGAAGATGCCGGTGCATTCCAGCACGATATCCACGTCGCCCCAGGGCAGTTCGGCGGGGTTCTTCAGCGCCGTCACCCGCATCGGCCCGATGCCGGCATCGATCCAGTCGGCACCCGTGGTCACCGTGCCGGGAAACTTGCCATGCACCGAATCATAGCGCAGCAGGTGGGCGTTGGTCTCGACCGGCCCGAGGTCGTTCAGCGCCACCACGCGGATGTCGCTGCGCCCCGATTCGACGATGGCCCGCAGCACGTTGCGCCCGATGCGGCCAAAGCCGTTGATCGCCACCTTGACTGTCATGTCCGATATCCTCCTGACCTTGGCGTGATGCGACTCGGGGTCGCTGTTAGCGCCACCATCCCCGAAACCCGCCGCATTTCAAGCAATCCCTGCCACAGTCAGCGCCAGAAGGACAGATATTCGACCATGTCCACGAACTTGCGCAGCAGGAACACCCCTGCCCGCGCGTCGTTCAGAACCTGGTCGGCCAGGATGGCCGCCACGATCAGCACGGCCAGGATCACGGCAAGGCGGTTCGTCATCGGCAAGGGTTCCCAAGGCGTCGGGCGGCACCATAGACCGGGCCGGGCCGCGACAGAAGGGCAAGGGCGATGGCGATGGTGGTTCCGGCGACATGGGAAAGTCACGGAACGCCCGCAGGATCGTGCAGGCTAGGCGAAGGCGGCGTCAGCGGCTACCCTGACGCCCGGATCATGACGGAAAGGATTGCGGATGAGCGGGTTGCTGGCGCTTCTGGACGACGTGGCGGCGATTGCCAAGGTGGCCGCAGCCTCGGTCGACGACATCGCGGCGGCGGCGGCCAAGGCGGGCGCCAAGGCCGCAGGCGTGGTGATCGACGATGCGGCGGTCACGCCCAAATACGTCACCGGGTTCCAGGCCGACCGCGAACTGCCGATCATCTGGCGCATCGCCAAGGGCAGCTTGCGCAACAAGCTCTTGGTGCTGCTGCCGGTGCTGCTGCTGCTGCAGTATTTCCTGCCGCAGGTGATCACGCCGCTGCTGATGCTGGGCGGGGCCTACCTGTGCTTCGAGGGTGCGGAAAAGGTGTTCCACATCCTGTTCCCCCATGCCGACCACGAGGTCGAGGAAGACTTCGACACCAAGGACCCCGCCCATCTGGAAGAGGAAAAGGTCGCGGGCGCGATCAAGACCGACTTCATCCTGTCGGCCGAGATCATGACCATCGCGCTGAACGAACTGCCCCAGAACGGTCTGGTGCTGCAGGCGATCACGCTGGCCGTGGTGGCCATCGCGATCACCGGGTTCGTCTATGGCGCGGTCGGGCTGATCGTGAAGATGGACGACATCGGCCTGCATCTGGCGGGCACCGGGCGCACGCAGGCGACGCGGGGCCTCGGGCGCGGGATGGTGGCGGGGATGCCGCCCCTGCTGTCGTTCCTGTCCACCGTGGGCACGGCGGCGATGCTGTGGGTCGGCGGATCCATCGTGCTGCACGGGCTTGAGGTGACGCATCTCTGGGCCTGGCCCTATGAGTCGATCAAGCAGCTGGCCGAGACGGCGGCCTATGCCGTCGGCACGGCGCAAGGGTTCATCAAGTGGGCGGTGCAGGCCGCCATCGACGGCGTGATCGGGCTGGGGCTGGGCCTGTTGCTGATCCCGATCGCGACACGCCTGATCGGCCCGGCCATCGCGGCGGTGACGGGCAAGACATCGAAGGCCCATTGAAGGGGGGCGCGGGATGGCCTGGGCCATCCCGCAGGTCGCTTATCCCAGCAGGGCCTTCACCCTGCCCGCCACGGCCTCGGCGGTGATGCCGAATTCCTTGTACAGCCGGTCGTAGGGGGCCGAGGCACCGAAACCCGTCATGCCGACGAAGGCCGACCGCTCGGCCCGGCCCCGCTCGCCGGACAGCCAGCGGTCCCAGCCCTGCTGCACGCCCGCCTCGACCGCCACGCGCACCGGGCCTGCGGGCAGCACGCGCTTGCGCCAGGCGTCGTCCTGGGCCGCGAACAGTTCCATGCAGGGCATCGACACCACCCGCGTGCCGATCCCTTCGGCCAGCAGCAATCCTTGCGCCGCCATGGCAATCTCGACCTCGGACCCCGTGGCCATCAGGATCGCCTG
Organism: Gemmobacter sp.; assembly: GCA_052387255.1. Taxonomy (GTDB): domain Bacteria; phylum Pseudomonadota; class Alphaproteobacteria; order Rhodobacterales; family Rhodobacteraceae; genus JBBQXK01. The sequence goes on from JBQTJI010000060.1 coordinate 25,775, forward strand.
CCGCTTGCCGGTGGCTTCGGACAGCACATAGCCGCCCTTCGCCACCAGGTTCGCGTTCGACGGTGCAACCCGCACCGCCGCCAGGTTCTGGCGCGACAGGGCCAGCACGGTGGGCCGGCCGGTCTGCGACAGGGCCACTTCCCAGGCCTCGGCGGTTTCCACAAGGTCGGCGGGACGGATCACCAGCGTGTTGGGCGTGGCCCGGCTGATCGCCAGGTGTTCGACCGGCTGGTGCGTCGGGCCATCCTCACCCAGGCCGATGCTGTCATGCGTCATCACATAGACGACCGGAATGCCCATCAGCGCCGACAGCCGCATCGCGGGCCTTGCATAGTCGGTAAAGCACATGAAGGTCCCGCCATAAGGCCTTATGCCGCCATGCAAAGCCATCCCGTTCATCGCTGCCGCCATGCCATGTTCGCGGATGCCGAAATGGATGTAGCGGCCCTTGCGGTTCTCGGGGCCGAACACGCCGAGGTCGGGCGTGCGGGTGTTGTTCGATCCCGTCAGGTCGGCCGATCCGCCCAGGGTTTCGGGCATCGCCGGGTTCAGCGCCTTCAGCACCAGTTCCGACGCCGACCGGCTGGCCATCTTCGGCTTGTCCGCCGCCGCCTTGGCCTTGATCCCGCGCACCAGCGAGGCCAGCCTGCGGGGCGGCTCGTTGGCGAACTGGCGGGTCAGGGCGGCACGGCGCAGTGCCGGCAGCGCGGCCATCCGCCCGTCCCAAGCGAGCCGCGCCTCGCGCCCCCGTGCGCCCGCGTCCAGCCAGGCCCCGGCGATGTCGGCGGGGATATGGAACGCCGGATAGTCCCAGCCGTAGGCGGCCTTGGTATCCGCGACCACCTTGGCGTCGGTCAGCGCACCGTGCCCCTTGGCCGTGTCCTGCGCCGCAGACCCGAGCGCGATATGCGTGGCACAGGCGATCATCACCGGGCGCTTGGCCCGTTTCGCCCGCGTCATTGCGGCGTCGATGGCCTCGGGGTCGTGGCCGTCGCAGTCGATCACGTCCCAGCCGCTGGCCTCGAACCGCTTCTTCTGGTCGGTCACGTCGGCCAGGCTGACCTTGCCGTCGATGGTGATGCCGTTGTTGTCCCACAGCACGCAGAGGCGCGACAGTTCCAGCTTGCCCGCCAGCGCAATCGCCTCCTGGCTGACCCCCTCCATCAGGCAGCCGTCGCCCGCGATCACCCATGTGCGGTGGTTGACCAGCTTCGGCCCCAGCCGGGCGCGCAGCGATTCCTCGGCGATGGCGAAACCCACGGCATTGGCGATGCCCTGCCCCAGCGGCCCGGTCGTGGTCTCGATCCCCGCGGCATGGCCGTACTCGGGGTGCCCCGCCGTGATCGCGCCCCACTGGCGGAAGGCGCGGATCTGGTCCAGCGTCATGTCCTCGTACCCGGTCAGGTGCAGCAGTGCATAGAGCAGCATCGACCCGTGCCCCGCCGACAGGATGAACCGGTCGCGGTCGGGCCAGTGCGGCGCGCTTGCGTCGAACGACAGGTGTTTGGTGAACAGCACCGTCGCCACGTCCGCCATGCCCATCGGCATGCCCGAATGGCCCGAGTTGGCCGCCGCCACCGCATCCAGCGTCAGGGTGCGGATCGCGGCCGCCATGCGCCAGTGTTCGGGATGACGGTCCTTCAGGGTGGCGATGTCCACGGTTGGTCTCCTTGTGCGGGAAGGGGCCACGCCGCCCGTCCGGGGGCGCGCAAAGTCACCGGGGTGCATAGCAGCACGGTCGGCAAGATCAAGCATGGCGGTCGGCCCAAGGCCCGGTCACCGGCCCGACATGCGGATTTTCACCTTGCGGCAGGGCGCGGCGGGTGGCAGCGTGATGGCTGGCGGGCCAAGCGCCCGATGCGAAGGAACGACGCCCCATGCCGGACATGCCGACGATTGCCGAACTGGAACAGCGCATCATCGCCGCGCTCGACCGCATCGGCCAGGGGCTGGACCGCCTGCCCACCGCCGCCGCCGCACCGGTTCACGATGCCACGCCGCCCGGCGGCAACGAGGCGGCCCTGCAAGAGGCGCTGGAGGCCGAACGCGGGGCCGTGGCGCAACTGGCCGAACGGCTGCGCCTGATCAAGGACCGCGAAGCGCGCGCGCGGGCCGACCTCGAGGCGCAGATCACCGCGCTGACGCAGGCGCGCGACCAGCAGGGCGTCGAGTTGCAGCGCCTGCGCAAGACGGTGGCGCAGCTGCGCGACACGCTGACCCAGGCCAACGACGCGATGCGCGCCGGGGTCAGCGAGCCACAGGTGATCAACCGCTCGCTCCTGACCGAGCTTGAGGCGCTGCGCGTGCAGCGCCGCTCTGAGTCCGCCGAGATGGAGGCGATCCTGTCCGCCCTTGCCCCCCTGATCGAGGAGCCCGCAGCCAATGCCTGAAGTCGAAGTCACCGTCGGCGGCCGCCCCTTCCGCGTGGCCTGCCAGGAGGGCGAGGAACATTTCCTGCGCGCGGCCTCGGCCATGCTGAACGCCGAGGCCGAGGCGCTGCAGGCCCAGCTTGGCCGCCTGCCCGAGACGCGGATGCTGCTGATGGCGGGGCTGATGCTGGCCGACCGCACGGCGGCGGTCGAGGACGAGTTGCGCAGCCTCAAGGCGCGTCTGGGCGAGGCCGAGGGTCGCGGGCCCGAACGGGTCGAGGTGCCGGTGGTGCCGCAGGGCGTGGTCGAGACGCTGGCCGAGCTTGCCGCGCGGGCCGAGGCTATGGCCGCGCAGGTCGAGGAACGGGTGGCGTAGGGTTTGGGGAGGAGTCGGGGCAAGCCCCGACCTACGCGTCGCCCTG
>JBQTJI010000061.1:0-15822 GCA_052387255.1 Gemmobacter sp.
CGACGGTGCTGGCGTTTGCTGAGGCGCTGATGGGCCAGGCCAAGGCGCGGGCCGAGGGCGCGCCGCGTCTGGAGGGGTTCCGGGCGCGCAGCTATCGGGTGAAGGCCGACGATTTCCCCATCGCCGGGTTCGAGGCGGCGCGCAAGGCGCGGGGCACCGCGCTGACGATGGCGTTCAAGAAGCCCGAGGAGGTGATCGGCAACCATATCGCCAAATACCAGGCGATGCGGCTTTCGAAGATGCTGATGGCTTACGATTTCGAGCGGCGTCTCAATCCGTTCGCGGAGTTGGGCGGCTTCATCTTCACCTTCATGGGCGATGGCAAGCCCGGCACCGGCAAGACCACGCTGATCCAGATGATGGCGGGATTGCTGAACGATTACTGCGGGGTGGCGGGTTATCCGTTCCGCTATCAGAACTTTTCCATCGACCAGATCGACAGCTATCAGGGCAAGTCGGGCCAGAACGCCAAGGCCTTCATCGACAACATCCTTGACCCAGGCGTGATCGCCTTTGGCACCATCGACGACATCGACCAGGTGGCGGGCAAGCGGGGTGACCGGCACTCCTCGGCGGGCCAGCAGGAGGTGACGGCGGTGTTCATGGGGGCCTTTGCCGGGGCAAATACCGTGGTGCGGGGGAACTGCACCTTCGGTATGTTCAGCAATTACCCCGAGAACGTGGACGATGCCCTGCGCCAGCGGGCCGGGGCGCGGTTTCTGGTGGACGGGCCGATTTCGCGTGAGGATTACATCGACATCCTGGCGCTTTTGCTGGGCAAGAACCACGGCATTCCGCTGGGGGAGCATGATCTTTATGCGTCGCAGGAGATCAAGCGGGCGGTGGCTGCTTCGTTCGAGTCCCATGGGCGGCCCAAGGAGGACGGGCTGGTTGCGGTATGGGACCGGGTGGCGGCCGAGATCGGCTCCCTCGACACCATCGCCAAGATCGGGCGGTATCTGAAGGCGATCCAGGAGGCGGACGAACGGTTCACCGGCCGCGCCATCAAGAACATCACCGACGCGGTGAAGGTGCGGGCGATGGACTTTGAGTTGCCGGATGAATGGATGGAGAACCCCGACCTGTTCCTGATCAAGGGCTACGACGAAAAGGCCGCGATGATCCGGGGGCTGGCGAAGCCGATCACGGTCGAGATGGTGATCCAGGAGGTCAACCGCTATGCAGATTCCGAGTTCCGCTATGCAGACAAGTCGGACGAGGTGGCCATCGAGGGGATGGTGAGGGAGTACCGGCGGACGGAAGAGGCGAAGAAGCGGTATCTGGGGGGGAAGGGGTGAACTTTCTTGAATACATGAAAGAAGTTGGCGCTAGCTGCAACAACCCAAGACACACTTGGTCTTATGTCAACTATTCAGAGAATTTCGTAGTTTTTACTGAATGGGAGCACGAACGAAAAAATGGTGATCCTATTTTGTTCTCTCCCGATTTCCGCGTCAGTAAAGACAGCAGAGGACGAAAGAACGCCGCATACGATTTCTCAAGAATTTCAATAGACTTAGTTCAAAATGGTGGCTTTGAACTTCGTGTTGTCACAAAGACCGCTGTCAACCCTATCGATGAGCCCTTGCAGGTGAAGAATTTTCGTAGATACTTGGAGAGGAGAACCCTGATTGTTGATGGTGACGTCTATCGTGCAGGTCCATTCAGTCCTGTTGGTGCTTCGTCAAAGCAGCAAACATTGGTTCCAATCGCCTCTAGAGTGGAAGATGAGTTGTGGGAGGGCGGAAAATTTTCGGTGTTGCAAGTTGGATATGAAAGGTCTGTGAAAGCGCGCAAGAAATGCATCGCCCACTATGGTGCTGTATGTAGTGTGTGTGAAATGAACTTCGACAGCGTCTACGGTGAGATTGCAGACAGCTTTGTGCACGTCCATCATTTGGTCCCGATAAGCTGCAAGAGCGGAAAGTATGTGGTTGATTATGTCAATGACCTTCGCCCAGTTTGCGCCAATTGTCATGCTATGCTCCACAAGAAAAGCCCTCCAATTGAAATTGAATTGCTTAAAGAAATGATGATTGCTCAGAAACTCTTGTTTGGGCTGTCAGAATGAAACGCCTCATCTCCGCCGGCCTGATGTTCGGCAGCCTCATCGAAGTCTCCTCCCCCGCGCTCATCGAACGCTACAACCGCGCGATGAAGCACTTCACCGGCAAGACCACCACGCTCACCGATTTCCACATCGACATCTCGGGCTATTCGCCCGAGATCGGGGATAAGCTGAACGATGACCTCTATCTCAACCCCAACGGCTGCAACCGGCAGTTCATATTGCTCACCACGGCGCAGAAGGATGCGCCCCTGCTGCACATCAAGTTCTCGACCAGCCGGGGCATCCTGCGGCAGTTCATCGAGACGAACGAGGCGCAACTGTTCGCGCTGACCGCCCGCGATGCGGTGGCGGGGGAGTTGCAGAACAGCGTCTACGAGGTGCCGACGCCCGCCAACCTGTTCGACATCCGGCAGATCACGGTCGAGGCGGATACCATCGGCGGGCATGTGGCGGATGCGGGGAAGCTGGCGCGGCTGATCGAGCGGTTCCGCAAGGAACCCGACGGCTGGCGCGACGACGTGCTGATTGCCGAGATGATCGGGCTGGCGAAGAAGACCGGCGATGTCACGCGGGTGCCGATCCACCTGCCTGCGATGGTGTTCGAGCAGGCGAATTTCTGGACATCCCATTTCGGCGGTCTCTACATCTTTCGCAAGGTCAAGGCGCCGGGGGCGATCACCGTGGCCCCGCGCGCGACCATCGGGGCGCTGCCGATTGCCAATTCGTTCGATTTGCGGCAGCGGAACCATATTGCCGAGTGGTTGACAAGGAATGACCTGGTCGAACCCATCGTCAAGGCGCGCGGCATGGAAGCGGCGGCGGTGCTGCGGCAGAAGATGGACTTCATCCTGGTGGATGCGGCGGATGCCCTGGGGCTGGACCTGGGGCAGGCGACGCGCACCGACCTGCGCAAGATCGCGCATCGGATCGGGCATGCGCTGCCGGACGAGTTCACCGGGCTGGCGGCGCTGTTGCGGTGGGTGGAGGGCGGCGGTGAGTGGCCCGAGATCACGGCGGCGCATCCGGCGTATTTCTATGCGCTGCGGTCGAAAGCCCATCCCGACCGTGACCTGGTGAACATGCTGCTGTCGGAACTGGCCCCACTGGATGTGCGTCAGCTGTACATCACCCACAAGGAGAAGTTCTACGCCGACTATGCCACCTGGTCGGACCGCAAGCGGCAGTATGTGGTGGATTTCCTGGCGCGGGAGTATGTGGTGGACCGGCAGGGCGCGCGGGCGGCGCTGTTCGGGCCCGAGCCGGGGATGTCGACCCCCGAGCGACCGGCCCCTGACAGACCGGCCCCCGCGCCATCGATGATCGACCGCGTCGGCCCCTGGGGCGCGGTGCAGCGGGTGCGGCGATGATCTTTGGCTGGCTGCGGCTGATGCTGATGGCGGCAGTCCTGCTGGGCGTGGTGTATCTGCTGGTCTCGGTCTATTCGCGGTCGGTGCGGCGCGAGCGGCTGGAGAAGCGGTTCGATGCGGGGGATGTGCCGGGCGACCGGGATGCCTATATCGAGGCCGGGATGCGGGCCTACGAGACGGGCCTGCGCAAGCGGCTGATCTGGCTGGTCATCATCCTGCCCTTGGCGGCGGTGGCGGTGACCATCTATTTTGTGAACTGGGACTGAGAGGGCGCTAGATGTGGTGGTATCTGAAATGGGGCTTCCGCGTGGTGGTCGTGGCGCTGATCGCGGCGTTCCTGCACTACACGATGCCGCAGCGCGACGTGGTGGCGGTGATCAACACCTACAACAAGAACACGCCGATCGGGTCGAACTGGATGTTCTATTCCATCGAGGATACCGGGACCGGCGTGGAAACCTCGGCCACGATCCGCGACATCCGGTTCATCGAGGCGGTGTTTCCCGACCGCTCGTCGGTCATGGTCTATCGCAACGAGGATACGGGGTGGCTGTGGCCCCCCTATTTCAAGTGGGATTCCAGTACGTTGCAGGCGGAGGCCACGAACCTTACATCCAGCAAGGACACCCCCCAGTGGGTGGCGGTCACGCATTACGGGTGGCGGCTGCCGATCTTCTCGATCTTTCCGAATGCGGTGGCGGTGCGTCCGGTCAGCGGGCCGGATGTGACGCTGGTCCCCTGGGTGAACATCGTGCTGCTGGCGGTTCTGGCGTTCCTGCTGATCATGGCGCGGATGATGATCGCGCAGTTCCGCGAGCGGATGATCGACCCGGCGGTGGACCGGGTGGCGCAGACGCTGGATGCGGTGGACGCGCGGGCGGATGCGGCGCGGGACCGGGCTGGGGGGCTGTGGTCGCGGTTCACCGGGTGGCTGGGGACGTGGCGGGGCAAGCCCCGGCGGTAGTCCCTGCATCCCCTTGCGAACGCTGGATTCATCGGCCGATGCGCCGGGTTTCGCGGGGTCTTCTTGACGTCTTCCCTACGTCTTCCTTTGGTGGAGACGTTGTAGGCCCCCCCCCTGCGGTCGTTAACCCGGCATCGCGAATCGGCAGGGCAACCCAGATGATATTCCCGATAAAAATAATCTGTCTTTACCTTTCCGACTGATTTTGTCATCTTTGCGCCCGACGCCTTGGTCGCAAAGGAACCTGCCATGCGCCTGCTATCGCTGATCCTGTCCACCACCCTTGCGGCCCCCGCGCTGGCCGCCGATCCCGCAGCCGTGGTCGATACCTATGCCGACATCGCCGAGGCGACCTATGGCGACAGCCTGACCACCGCCAAGGCCCTGCAGGCCGCCGTCAGCGCCTTGGTCGCGGCCCCGTCACCCGAAACGCTGGCTGCCGCCCGCACCGCCTGGCTTGCGTCGCGCGTGCCCTACCAGCAGTCCGAGGTGTTCCGCTTCGGCAACCCGGTCGTCGATGACTGGGAGGGCCGCGTGAACGCCTGGCCGCTGGACGAGGGGCTGATCGACTATGTCGATGCGGGGCAGATCGCATCCGGGGAAAACCCGCTGGCGGTGCTGAACGTGATCGCGACACCAACGTTCACGCTGTCGGGGACCGAGATCGACGCGACGGTCATCACGCCTGCCCTGATCGCCGACACCCTGCACGAGGCTGACGGGATCGAGGCCAACGTCGCCTCGGGCTATCACGCCATCGAGTTCCTGCTGTGGGGGCAGGACCTGAACGGCACCGGCCCCGGCGCAGGCAACCGGCCCCACACCGATTTCGCGGCGGGGGCCGACTGCACCGGCGGCAACTGCGACCGGCGCTCGGCCTATCTGGTGGCGGCGACCGACCTGCTGGTCGGCGATCTGACGTACATGGCCGGGGTCTGGGCCGAGGGCGGAGAGGGGCGCGCGGCGGTGACCGCCGACCCGGAGGCGGGGCTTCTGATGATGCTGACCGGCATGGGCAGCCTGAGCTACGGCGAACTGGCGGGCGAACGGATGCGCCTGGGCCTGATGCTGAACGACCCCGAGGAAGAGCATGACTGCTTTTCCGACAACACCCACAACAGCCACTATTTCGACGGTGTGGGCATCCGGAACGTCTATCTCGGGCGCTATGCCCGCGTCGATGGCACCGAAATTGCCGGTCCGTCGCTGTCCGATCTGGTGGCGGCGACCGACCCCGGCACCGATGCCCGGCTGAAGACCGAACTGGATGCCTCGGTCGCCGCCCTGGGCGCGGTCAAGGCGGCGGCGGAGGGCGGGTTCGCCTATGACATGATGCTGGCCCCCGGCAATGCCGAGGGCGAGGCGCTGATCATGGGGGCGGTGAATGCGCTGGTCACGCAGACCGCGTCCATCGAGCGGGCGGTAACGGCGCTTGGCCTGTCCAAGGTCGCGTTCGAGGGGTCGGACAGTCTCGACAATCCCGAGGCGGTGTTCCAGTAGGGATGGGCCGGGGTATCCACACTGGCGACAGGCAGGGCTGACGCAATGGGGCGGGCCATCATCCTGGCGGTTCTGCTGGCCGGTCCGGTCGGTGCGCAGGTGCCGGACGACCGGCACCTGGCCCTGATCCCCCGGACCGAGGCAGAGGCGGCCCGGATCGCCCGCGTGCTGCAATCGCCTGTCGATTTCACCGCACTGGAACCGTTCGAGGCCAAATCGGCGGGTGCGGCCACCGTGCGGGCCACTGCCACGCGCGATGCGTTTTCGCAGCCTTCGGCCAACATGCCCTTCGACGCCGAGATGGCGTTCAGGCTGGGCAATGCGCTGTTCCGCAAGACCTGGGTGGCGGCCCCGGCCTCGACCCTTGCGTCGGACGGGCTGGGGCCGCTGTACAATGCGCGGGGCTGTCAGGACTGCCATCTGAAGGACGGACGCGGCCATTCGCCCGAGGGGGCGACGGCCGTGTCGATGCTGCTGCGGCTGTCGGTGCCGGGCGGGACCAGCCCGCCCGAGATTGCCGGGTATCACGCGACCCTGCCCGACCCGGTCTATGGCGGCCAGTTGCAGGACTTCGCCGCCATCGGCCAGCGGGCCGAGGGGCGGATCGTGATCGACTGGACCGAAACGCCGGTGACGCTGGCCGATGGCGCGGTGGTGTCGCTGCGCGCGCCCGCCTATCGCATCGGCGACCCCGCCTATGGCCCGCTGTCGCCCGACCTGATGCTGTCGCCCCGCATCGCCCCCCAGATGATCGGCCTCGGTTTGCTGGAGGCGATCCCTGCCGCCGACATCCTGGCGCGCGAGGACCCGCAGGATGCCGATGGCGACGGCATCTCGGGCCGGGCGCAGGTGGTGGTCAGCCGCGCGTTCGGCGTGCCGATGCTGGGGCGGTTCGGGTGGAAGGCGGGGGAGCCGACGATCCGCGAGCAGACAGCGGCGGCATTCTCGGGCGACATGGGGCTGTCGACGGCGCTGTTCCCTGATCCCTGGGGCGATTGCACGGCGGCTCAGGGGGCCTGCCTGGCCGCCCCGGACGGTGCGCAGGACATCCACGGCGGGGCGGAAGTATCGCCCGAGGCGCTGGACCTTGTGACCTTCTATGCCCGCAATCTGGGCGTTCCGGAACGCCGCAACGTCGATGCGCCCCAGGTGCTGCGCGGCAAGGCGGTGTTCCGCGCGCTGAACTGTACCGGCTGCCATACGCCCAAGCAGGTCACCCACCGCCTGCGGGGACAGCCCGAGCAGAGCTTTCAGCTGATCTGGCCCTACACCGACCTCTTGCTGCACGACATGGGGCCGGGGCTGGCCGATGACCGGCCCGAGGGGCGGGCGGACGGGCGCGAATGGCGGACGCCGCCCCTTTGGGGGATCGGGCTGACGGGGCAGGTGTCGGGGCATACGCAGTTCCTGCATGACGGGCGGGCAAGGTCGCTTCTGGAGGCGATCCTGTGGCATGGGGGCGAGGCGCAGGCGGCCCGCGATCGTGTGGTCGCGCTGCCGAAGGCGGACCGCGATGCCCTGGTGGCCTGGCTGGAGAGCCTGTAGATGCGCAGCCTTGCCCTGATCCTGTGGCTGGTGGCATCGCCCGCCCCGGCTGATGTGGCCGAGGTGGTGACCGGCCACATCCGCCCCGGATACGACCGTTTCGCGCAGGCGACCGCCGATCTGGCCGGGCTGGACACCTGCGATGCGGCGGCGCTGCGGCCCGGCTTCCAGGCCGCGTTTGATGCCTGGATGGGGGTCCAGCACCTGCGCCTCGGCCCGGTCGAACGGGACGGTCGCGCCTTGGCCATCGCCTTCTGGCCCGACCCGAAGGCGCTGGGGGCCAAGGCGCAGCGCGGGCTGATGACGGGCGATCCGGCGGCACTGGCACCCGACCGCTTTGCCGAACAGTCGGTCGCGGCGCGGGGGCTCACGGGACTGGAGCGGCTGCTGTTCCCGGCTGACGCGCCGCCCGCCGACCCCTGCCCCCTGATCCGCGCCACCACCCGCGACTTGGCCCGGATGGCCAGGGACGTGGCGCAGGAATGGGCCGGGTACGGCGATCTGCTGATCACGGCGGGCCGGCCCGGCAACACTGTCTATCTGTCGGAGACCGAGGCGCGGCAGGCGCTGTTCACGCAGCTGGCGACCGGGCTGGCGTTCGTGGCGGACCAGCGCCTTGGCCGCCCCCTGGGCAGCTTTGACAAGCCCCGCCCGGAACGGGCCGAGGCGCGCGCCGCGGGCCGGTCGCTGCGCAATGTGGCGCTGGCGCTGGTGGCGATGCGCGACATGGCGGCCTGGCTGGACGCCGACAGCCCCCGGACGCTGGCCGCCTTCGACAGGGCCATCGCCCTGGCCGCAGCGCTGGAGGACACCGACCCCGCGTTGCAGGGTGTGGCCGACCCGCAGCGCAGGCTGAGGGTCGAGGTCCTGCAGCAGGCGGTCCGCGCCGTGCGCGATGCGGCGATTGCCGAGATGGCCCCGGCCCTGGGGGTGGACCTGGGTTTCAATGCGCAGGATGGCGACTGATGGCCACGCGGCGCGGATTTCTGGCGGGGCTGGCGGCGCTGACCCTGCCGAAACCGGGATGGGCGGATGCGGGCAGCCCGGCCTTTCTGGCGGCGGGACGCGAGGGTGACGCCTTCATCCTGCACGGCCTGACTGCCGGTGGCGACAGCCTGTTCCGCATCCCCCTGCCCGCGCGCGGCCATGCTGCCGCAGCACATCCCCTGCGGCCCCACGCCGTGGCCTTTGCCCGCCGCCCCGGCCATTTCGCGCTGGTGATCGACTGTGTCGGCGGGACCGTGCTGCATCGCCTGACGCCGCCTGCGGGGCAGCAGTTCAACGGGCACGGCTGTTTCAGTGCCGACGGCGCCCTGCTTATGACCTCGGAAGTGGTGGGCGAAACCTCGGAGGGGCGGATCGGGCTGTGGGATGCGGACTACCGGCGCATCGGCGATGTGCCCTCGGGCGGGATCGGGCCGCATGACTTGAAACAGCTGCCCGATGGCCGCGTCGTCGTGGCCAACGGCGGCATCCGCACCGACCCCGCCGACCGCACCAAGCTGAACCTGGACAGCATGCGCCCGAACCTGACGCTGCTGTCGGGGCAGGGGGCGCTGCTGGACCAGGCCGAACTGCCGCCCGACCTGCACCGGAATTCGATCCGCCACCTGGCCGTGACCCCCGATGCCGCAGCCTTTGCCATGCAGTGGGAGGGCGACCCCGCCGAACCCGTGCCGCTGCTGGGGCTGTGGAGGCCGGGCACCGCCCCCCGCCTGTGCGAAGCTGCCCCCGAAGACGCCTTTGCGATGCAGGGCTATGCCGGGTCCATCGCCGCCGCCCATGGCATGATTGCGATCACCTCGCCGAAGGGGGGGGCCGCGATGATGTTCGACGATGCCGGGCGGCCGCTGGCCACGCATCGCCGCCTTGACCTTTGCGGTATCGCGGCGGGGGGGCAGGGGTTCGTCGCAACCGACGGGCAGGGGGCGATCTGGTCCTGCACCACGTCCGGGCTGACGCCGCTGCAACGCCACGCGACCGCCTGGGACAACCATCTGGTACCCGTTGCCCCTGTCTGAACCATCCCAACCAGCGGAAAACACGTATCTTCCGGGTCCGGCTTCCACGTGGAAACCGGCTTGGCGACTGCATCGCGCGAACCCATTGCGCCAGTGCCGAACCGTGTTACTATACGGTCGTTCAGCAAGGGAATCGCCGTGCCCTGTGACCCCCGCCATGACATCCTGTTCCAGCCGGTCCGCATCGGGCCCAAGGTGGCGCGGAACCGCTTTTTCCAGGTGCCCCACGCATCCGGCATGACCAACGCCGCCCCCCACGTCCGCGCCGCCTTTCGCGAGACCAAGGCCGAGGGGGGGTGGGCCGTGGTGTCGACCGGGGCCTGTTCGGTGGACCCCTCGTCGGACGACAGCCCGTTTCCGGCTGCCTCGCTTTGGGACGCCGCCGACATCCGCAGCCACGCCCTGATGACCGAGGCCGTCCACCGCCACGGGTCGCTCGCGGCGGTGGAGTTGTGGCACGGCGGCGCGGCGGCGATGAACCGCATCACGCGGGTGGCCCCGCTGTCGCCGTCGGGTGTGCCGTGGATGGCCACGCATGTGGGCTTCATGTCGTCGGCCCGGCCCCGCGTCATGGACGCGGGCGACATCCGCGACCTGATCCGCTGGCACGCCGAGGCCGCCGTGCGGGCCGAGGAGGCGGGGTTCGACATCCTCTATGTCTATGCCGGGATGGGCTATCTGCCCTACCAGTTCCTCATGTCCGACTACAACCGGCGCACCGATGCCTATGGCGGATCGGTTGCAAACCGGGTGCGGCTGGTCGCGCAACTGATCGACGCGGTGCGCGGGGCGACGGGAGGGCGCTGCGCCGTGGCGCTGCGCATTTCCATGCAGGAACTGCGGGGCCGCCCGTCCGACAATGCCCCGTCCGAGGCGCACGAGGTGATCGGCCACCTGCGTGACGCGCCCGACCTGTTCGACGTGAAGATGGACTATTCCGCCACCGACTGCGCCGCCAGCCGTTACACGCCCGAGGGCAGCCACGAACCCGTCATCGACTTCATGAAGTCGGTCACCGACAAGCCCGTGGTGGGTGTGGGCCGGTTCACCAGCCCCGACACGATGGTGTCGATGGTCAAGCGCGGCGTGCTCGACTTCATCGGCGGCGCGCGACCGTCCATCGCCGACCCTTTCCTTCCGAACAAGATTGCAGAGGGCCGCGCCGAGGACATCCGCGAATGCATCGGCTGCAACATCTGCATTTCAAGCTGGCATGACGGGGTCTGGGTGCGCTGTACGCAGAACCCCACGGCGGGCGAGGAGTGGCGGCGCGGCTGGCACCCCGAGATCGTGCGGCGCGACGGCCATGGTCAGGTGCTGGTCGTCGGCGGCGGCCCGGCGGGGCTGGAGGCGGCGCTGACATTGGGACGGCGGGGGTACGATGTGGCGCTCGCCGACAAGGCTCGGATGTTTGGCGGGCGTCTCCGTTGGGAGGCCGAGTTGCCAGGTCTGCGGCAGTGGCACCGGGTTACCGAGTACCGGATTGGACAACTGGCAAGGATGGACAGTTTCATACCATATCTCAGCAGCGACATGACCCCCGAGGACGTCAAGGAATTCGGCGCGGATCATGTGGTCATCGCCACCGGTGCCCGCTGGCTGCCCCACCTCTGCGGGCCGAACGAACTGCCCTCGGGTCCGCTGTCCGCCCCGCGCGTCTATACCCCCGATGACCTCGCGGTCGGCGTGGTGCCCAAAGGGCCGGTGGCGGTCTTCGACTATGACAACTACTACCTCGGCTCGGCGGTTGCCGAAATGCTGGCGTTGAAGGGGTTGGCCGTCACCTACATCACTACGGCAGGGGCCGCCGCCGCCTGGGGGTTCATGACCAATGAACAGCCGCTGGTGCACCAGTCCTTTGCCGCCAAGGGGATCGGGTTGCGCACGCTGGAGGTGGTGACGGGGTTCGACGGCGACACCCTGCACCTGGCGGGCATCTTCACCGGCGTGCCTGCGCAGGTGGCCGCGCGGTCGCTGGTGATCGTCGGCTACCGCGCCTCCGGCAGCCCCCTTTACGACGCCCTCCAGGCGACGGCGAAACCCGGCACGCTGCACCTGACCGGCGATGCCAATGCGCCGGGAGCCATCGTGCATGCCGTGTACCAGGGCCACAAGACCGCCCGCGATCTGGGGGGCGCGCAGGCCATGGTCCGCCGGGATGCCCCCTTTGCGCCCCGCGATTTCGTGCTGCCGGAGGCCGCCGAATGACACGGGCAGAGGGGCGCAGGCGGTCCTCGCTCAAAGGCGTGCCGCAGCGCCCCTTCGGCCAGGTCGAACGCCGTCTGCCACCCGTGCGCGTGATCTCGGACGACCAGGTGGCGGCGATCCACGACGCCGCCCTGCGCGTGCTGTCGGACCAGGGGATGCGCGTGCTGCATGGGCCCGCGCGCGACCTTTTCCGGACGGCGGGGGCATCGGTGCAGGACCAGACCGTCCGCCTTGATCCCGCGCTGGTGGCCGAGCGGCTGGCGACGGTGCCGCCCTCGTTCACCCTGACCGCCCGCAACCCCGCCCGCAACCTGGTGCTCGGCGGCGGGCACTGCGTCTATGCCGCCGTCGGTGGTCCGGCCTATGTGATGGACAACGACCGGGGCCGCCGCGACGGCACCTTTGCCGAGATGTGCGACTATCTGAAGCTGATCCAGACCCTGAACGTCCTGCACCAGGAAGGCGGCGGTCCGTTCGAACCGCTGGACCTGCCCAGCCACACCCGGCACCTTGACATCTATCACGCCCAGATCCGCCATCTGGACAAGAGCTGGCAGACCCAGACGCTTGGCCTTGCCCGCACCATGGACGGCATCGAGATGGCCGCGATCATGCTGGGGACCACGCCCGAAGGGCTGACCGATACCCCGGTGCTCTTGGGGATCATCAACACCAACTCGCCCCTGCAACTGGACGTGCCGATGGCCGAGGGGCTGATCGCCCTTGCCGCCCACGGCCAGGTCAACGTCATCACCCCGTTCACGCTGGCCGGTGCCATGGCCCCCGTGACCGTGGCAGGCGCATTGGTGTTGCAGCATGCCGAGGCGATGGCGGGCATCGTGCTGACCCAGATCGTGCGGCTCGGCGTGCCGGTGATGTACGGCGGCTTCACGTCCAACGTGGACATGCGCAGCGGCAGCCCCGCCTTCGGCACGCCCGAGTATGCCAAGGCCGCGCAGGCCAGTGGCCAGCTTGCGCGCCACATCGGGGTGCCGTTCCGGTCGTCCAACGTCACGGCGGCGAACGAGGTGGACGCGCAGGCGGCCTACGAATCGCAGATGGCGCTGTGGGGCGCGCTGACCGGCGGGGCGCATCTGCTGGAACATGCGGCGGGGTGGCTGCATGGCGGGCTGACGGCCAGTTTCGAAAAGCTGATCCTGGATGCCGAGATGCTGCAGATGATGGACGCTTATTTCGAGCCTTTGTCCACCTCGCCGGGTGATCTGGCGCTGGACGCGATCCTCGAGGCGGGCGCGGGCGGTCATTTCTTTGGCACCGCCCATACCATGGAACGCTATCAGACCGCGTTCCATGCACCGATGCTGTCGAACTGGGACAACCACCCGAACTGGCTGCTGAAAGGCGGCATCGACGCCCGCGCCCGCGCCAACACCGTCTGGAAGGAACTGCTGGCCGGGGCTGAAGACCCTCCCCTTGATGCAGGCATCGACGAGGCGCTGGCCGCCTATGTCACGCGCCGCAAGGCGATGGGCGGAGCACCGATGAACTGATGGGCAGGGGCAGGATCACCATGGCGGTTGCAGCGCGCGAACGGCCCCCCACCCCCATCCCTTCGCCACGAGGGGGAGGGGAGGCGCGGATGGCCGCGCTATCCGGTTCATGCAGACACGGCGCTGCACCTCAACGGGTGGCACCTCCCCTCCCCCTCGTGGGGAGGGGATGGAGGTGGGGGGGGCTGCGCCAAGGAAAGACCGACCCATGCTGATCCGCGAAGCGTTTCCCTTCGAAGGCGACGAGACCGAGAACATCTGGGTGCCGATGCCCGACGGCACGCGCCTGGCCGGTCGGCTGTGGCTGCCAAGGGGCGCGGGGCTGGTGCCGGTGATCCTGGAATACCTGCCCTACCGCAAGCGCGACGGCACGCGGGCGCGGGACGAGCGGACCCACCGCTACCTGTCGCGCCACGGCTATGCCTGCCTGCGGCTGGACATAAGGGGGACCGGCGACAGCGAGGGCATCCTGCACGACGAATACTCCGAACAGGAACAGCTGGACGGCGTGGCCGCCATCGACTGGCTGGCGCGGCAGCCGTGGTGCGACGGGCAGGTCGCCATGTTCGGCATCAGCTGGGGCGGCTTCAACGGGTTGCAGATCGCCGCCCGCCGGCCGCCCGCGCTGAGGACCGTCATCACCGTGGGATCGACCGACGACCGGTATGCCACCGACATCCACTGGGTCGGGGGGTGCCTGTCCAAGGACAACTTCGACTGGTCATCGACCATGTTCGCGATGCAGGACCTGCCCCCCGACCCCGTGATCGTGGGCGACGCGTGGCGCGCGATGTGGGAGGCTCGTCGCGAGGCCAACACACCCTGGATCCTGACCTGGCTGCGCCACCCGTCGCGCGATGCCTATTGGCGGCAGGGGTCGGTCTGCGAGGATTTTTCGCGCATCACGATTCCCGTCTATGCCGTGTCGGGCTGGGCCGACAACTATTCCGAAAGCGTCCCGCGCCTGCTGGCGGGCCTGTCCGGTCCGCGCCTTGGCCTGATCGGCCCCTGGGCGCATTCCTTTCCGCATGATGTGGCCGTCGAGCCCGCCATCGGCTGGCTGGCCGAGGTGCTGCGCTGGTGCGACCACTGGCTGAAGGGCCGCGACACCGGCATCATGCAGGAACCCATGCTGCGCGTCTGGATGCAGGATCATGTGCCGCCCCGGACCTGCTATCGCCACCGTCCCGGTCGCTGGGTGGGCGAGGCCGTCTGGCCCTCGCCACGCATCAAGGCGCTGCGTCTGACGCTCGGGCCGGGCGGGCGACTTGGACGCGGCACGGGCCTGCGCGATCTTGCCGGACACACGGCACAGCAAGGCGTGCGCCCCCCTCCCCCCTTGTGGGGGAGGGATGGGGAGGGGGGGCTCGCGCTGCATCCGCCGGCCGCCCCCCACCCCCATCCCCTCGCCACAGGGGGGAGGGAAGGCACACCCGACCCGGGGGTCGCGGCGGCGACCGCCTCGATCTGTTCCCCCCTCTGGGTCGGGCAGGCCGCAGGCGAGGTCGGCCGTTACGGCGACAACGCCGACTGGGCCACCGACCAGCGCGAGGATGACGGCGGGTCGCTGGTGTTCGTCACCGAACCCCTGGCGGAACCGCTGGAAATCCTGGGTGCGCCGCAACTGGCGATCCGCTTTTCCAGCGACAGGCCGCAGGCCCTGGTGTCGGTGCGGCTGAACGACGTGGCCCCGTCGGGCGCGTCCACCCGCGTCACCGTCGGCCACCTGAACCTGTGCCACCGCCACGGCCACGACCGCCCCCTGGCCCTGACACCCGGCCAGACCGAGACCGCCACGGTCGATCTGGACGACATCGCCCATGCCTTTCCGGCGGGCCACCGCATCGCGGTGTCGATCTCGACCGTCTACTGGCCGATTGCCTGGCCCTCGCCGGAACTGGCGACGCTGACCCTGCACCTGGCCGACTGCGCCCTTGACCTGCCGGTCCGCCCGCCCGATCCCGCCGACGCCGCGCTGCGCCCCTTCGGCCCCGCCGAAGGGGCGGCGAGCGATGTCCAGCACGACCTGCCCATCGAGGCCACCGAACGCCGCGCCGTCACCCGTGACCTGCTGACAGGCGAGATGGTCGTGGACTTCCCGCGCTGGACCTATGCCGCCCACATGCCCGCCATCGGCCAGACCCACCGGGGCCGCGCCCTGTGCCGCCACATCATCACCGACGGCGACCCGCTGAGCGCCACCTGCGAGACCAGCTATGCCGTGCGGACCGAACGCCCCGACGCGGTGTTCGAGCATCAAAGCCATGGCACCCTGACCTGTGACGCGACCCATTTCCGCCTGCGCATGACCCTGCGCATCACCGAGAACGACGAACAGGTCTTTGCCCGCGACTGGGACGAAAGGATACCCCGTGACCATGTCTAGGGCGCGCGCCCCCTGCGGGACGGGTGCGGCGGTGCCGCCCGCGCCTCCCTCTCCCCCCGGGGGAGAGGGATGGGGTGAGGGGGCGGAGCGTCGGGATCCGGGTGCGTGGTCCAGTCCATGGCACCGTCCCGGCGGTCAGGGGGGGGCCCCCCCCCCCCCCGCCCCCCCCGCCGGGGGGGGGGGGGGGGGGGGGGGGGGGGGGGCCCCGGGGGGGGGGGGCGGGGGGCGGCCGCGCAGGCCACACCCCCC
>JBQTJI010000062.1:0-3470 GCA_052387255.1 Gemmobacter sp.
CCGCCGCCCGGCCGAGGCGATCCGCCAGCAACCGAACCCCGCCACCAACGCCGGAAAGAACAGGTTCGAAACCCACGCCGACCGCGCCCGCTTCATCGCCGCCTTCGCAGACGCCGACAACCGCACCAGGCTCCGATGCATCGCCAACAGGGCACCGCTCGACGCTCTCTGCAATCAGACGAAACACAGCACCCGCGCAAGGCGGTGAAATGGAACTCGCCGCTGTACGGCATGCAGGACGGGGTCTGGTTCCTGGGCTTCCACTGCATGACGCGGTACGTGAAGGTCGCCTTCTTCGACGGGGCACACCTGGTGCCGCGGCCGCCGGTCGGATCGAGACAGCCGCGCGTGCGTTACCTGCATGTGGCCGAGGACTCCCTGCCCGACGCAGCGCAGTTCGCCGGTTGGGTACGCCAGGCCAGCCTGCTGCCGGGTGAGCGGATGTGACCATGCCTGCGGCTTTCCCGGTCGGGATTGTGGCCGCCCGCCGGGCGTGATTTGACACGCCCGGAGCGGTCCACGGGGGGGCAACCGGCATGCGCGTCTTCATCAACGGGTTCGGGCGGATCGGGCGGTCGGTGCTGCGCGCCTGGGCGCAGGGAGGCTGGCCGTCGGTGCAGGTCGTGGGCATCAACGACATCGCCGACCCTGCCATGTGCGCCTACCTGTTCGAATACGACTCGGTCTTCGGGCCGTGGCGGGGGAGCGTCGCACTGGAAGGGGCGTCGCTGGTGGTGGACGGTCGGGCGATCCCGCTGCACCGGGTGGCAGATCTGTCGGCGTTGGACCTGTCGGGCGTGGATGTGGTGATGGAATGCACCGGTCGCGCCGACACGCCCGAGATGGCCGGACGGGCCTTGCGCGCCGGGGCCGGGCGGGTGCTGGTGTCGGGGCCGTCGGCAGCGGCAGAGTTCACGGTGATTCTGGGGGCGAACGAGGCCGGGCTGGCCGGGCAGCGCATCGTGTCGAACGCGTCCTGCACGACCAACGCCCTGGCCCCGCTGGTCAGGCTGCTGGACGACGGCTGGGGCGTGGTGACGGGATCGATGACCACGGTCCACTGCTATACCGGCAGCCAGCCCACGACCGACGCCCCCGCTGCCGATTTCGCCCGCAGCCGCGCGGCGGCCCTGTCGATGGTGCCGACGACGACCTCGGCGCAGCGCCTGCTCGACCGGGTGCTGCCGGGGCTGGCGGGGCGGATCATGGGGTCGGCGGTGCGGGTGCCGGTGGCCTCGGTGTCCTGCGTGGACCTGAGCGTGATGACCGCGCGCCCCACGACGGCTCAGGGTGTCAACGCGGCCTTCCGCGCGGCGGGCGGCGTGATCGGGGCCACCGACCGGGCGCTGGTGTCCTCCGACCTGCGGGCGCGCCCCGAAAGCATCGTCATGGCCTGCCCCGAGACCCGGATGACGCCGCAGGGCCTGCTGCGGGTCTTCGGCTGGTACGACAACGAATGGGGATTCTCGTGCCGCATGCTGGATGTGGCGGCGCGGATGGGGTGACAGGGCGGCACCATCCGGTGCATGCTGCGGTCGGCACCGATGACGGAGGGGTTGCATGCGCTGGTATGCCAGGTTTGCCGTGGCGGCGGTGGCCGCGATCCACGCGGCGATCGTCTATGTCGAGATGGTCGCCTGGCTGACGCTGGGCCCCAAGGTCTTCCGCAGCCTGGACGCCGACCTGTTCGCGCCGACCCAGATTCTGGCTGCCAACCAGGGGCTGTACAACGCCATTCTCGTCGCGGGGCTGGTCTGGTCGCTGGTCATCCGCGATCCCGTCTGGGCGCGGCGGGTGGCCGAATTCTTCCTCGCCTGCGTCGCCGTGGCGGGGGCTTACGGCGCGGCCTCGGCGGGCGCGCCGCTGATCGCGGTGGTCCAGACCCTGCCTGCGGCGCTGGCGCTGGCGGCGCTCCGGCGCGGCGGCACCCCGGCCTAGCGGCGGCCGTTCATCGCAGACCGACCGGCAGACCCGAAACGGGACGATAGGGGCCGGGACTGTCCCTTGAACCGCCGCCGGTTCGGGTGATCTATTGCGACGGTCGGCAAAGGGGTTCTGCGGTGGTCAGGGTGATGCGGGCAGTCTGGGGTGCTGCCTGCCTTGCAGGGGTGGCGGCCGTGATCCTGTCGCGCAGCGGGTTCGGCGCGGCGGAATGGCTGGCGGCATCGGCCTTCGCGATGGCAGCCGTCGGCCCGGCCGTGACGCTGGCCGGGACTGTCGGGTTGTGGCGCGGCTTTCGCGCCTATCGCGCCGAGGCGCTGACCCTTGCGCGCCTCGACCGCAGGCTCAACCGGCTGACCGTGCTGCGGTTTGCCGGAGTGCAGGCTCTGGGCATCGCGGCGCTGGCGGGCCTGGCCGCGCTGGCCGCGCTGGTCCTGCCGGGTCTGCCGGTACAGGCCCTGCCCGTCACGATTGTCCTGACGGCAGCGGTGTGGGCGCTGTGGGGGCTGGCCGCCGCGCCCCGTGCCGCCGGCGCGGGGGTTGAACGACTTGCCCCCGCCTCGGCGCAGCGGGCGCTGGCGGACCGCCTGTTGCCAGCGGACCGGGCGGCGGCGGGCTGGCGGCTGGCGGCGCGCGTGGGGCTGGCGCGAGCGGCGGCCCAGGGCGACCGCGCGGCGATGGCCTGGTCGCACGCACTGGACAGCGACGGCGCGGTCCGCCCGCACCTCGATCCGCGCGGCCCGACATTGCCGCAGGATGCCGCTTGGCGGGCCACTGCGCTCGCGCCGGTTCTCACGGCATCGCTGCCCTTTGCGCTGGCGGCCTGGGCCTGTGCCGCCTGGCTGCCCGACGGCTGGGTGCCGCGCCTGCCGTCGCCGGGCACCCTGCTGGGTCTGGCAGGCCCGCCAGCGCCACAGGAAGAGCCCCCCGCCGAGGATCAGGAGCCCGAATCACCGCCCGCCCCCGAGCAGCCGGAAACCCCCGATCCGGGCGCAGGATCGGGCCAGCAGGACGCAGGCGACACCGGACAGGAACACGCCTCGGGTGCGGAGGGCGAAGGCCCGTCGCCGGACGCGGGTGAGGGAGAGTCAGCGGACAAGGGGCAGGGTCAGGCCGACAGCCAAGGGCCGGGCGAAGGACAGGGGCGGGGAGAGGGCGAGCCACCCGGCGAGGGGCAGGGTCAGGCCGACAGCGAGGGGTCCGAACAAGGGCAAGGCGATGACGCCGCTGCCGGTGAGGGCGAGGGGGAGGGAGAAGCCGAGGCGCAGTCCGACGCAGAGGCACCCGGCGAAGGACAAGGCGACGGCGAGTCTTCGGGCAAGGGCGACGCCCCCGGCGAAGGGCAGGAGCAGGCCGAGAGCGACGCACCGGGCGAGGGAGAGGGCAAGGGCGACTCCTCCGGCGAAGGACAGGACCAGGCCGAGAGCGATGCGCCGGGCGAGGGAGAGGGCCAGGGCGACTCCCCCGGTGATGGACAGGAACAGGCAGACAGCGAGGCTCCGGGCGAGAGAGAGGGCGAGGGCGCAGCC
>JBQTJI010000063.1:0-8156 GCA_052387255.1 Gemmobacter sp.
GCCGCGACACGGCGCTGTCGGGGTCGGACAGATCGCCGAAGTGGCGTGCTCCGGTGGGACAGGTCCGGACGCAGGCGGGTTCGCGGTCTTCCTCGGGCAGGTTGTCGTTGTAGATGCGGTCGACGCAGAGGGTGCATTTCTTCATCACCCCCTCCGCCGCGTCGAGTTCACGCGCACCATAGGGGCAGGCCCAGGCACACAGCCCGCAGCCGATGCAGGCGTCCTCGTTCACCAGCACGATGCCATCCTCGGCCCTCTTGTAACTGGCCCCGGTGGGGCAGACGGTGACGCAGGGCGCATCCGCGCAATGCAGGCAGGACCGGGGAAAGTTCACGATCTGCGCAGGGCCATCAACAGGTTGCACCTGATAGCTGTGAACCCGGTTGAGGAACGTCCCCGAAGGGTTTGCGCCGTAAGGGTCCTGATCCGACAGCGGTACACCATAGCCCTGATCGTTCCACCCCTTGCAGGCGGTCACGCAGGCATGGCAGCCGACGCAGGTGTCCAGGTCGATGACCAGCCCCAGTTGCCGGTCGACATGGGCGGGAAGCGCGGTCACCGCAGGGCCATTTGCAGGGTCATGTCCGATTTGTCCAATTTTGTAGCCAGTCGCGCCAGTCATTGCCACCCGAATTGCCGGAAATCTCCAAGCTGCTGCGCCCGCCACCGGCAACAGGCGGCCTGCCCAGGGCGGCAAACTGCGGCTCGGCCACAGCCTGCCGCCCGACCCGTTCGATCCTGACCCGCAGGTCGAACCAGGCCGCCTGTCCCGTTACCGGATCGGCATTGGCATAGCGCATCCCGTCGCCCCGTGCGGGCAGCAGTTCGTGGATCAGGTGGTTGAGAAGAAAGCCCTTCGTCGCCTCGGGCGCGCCCGCGTCCAGCCCCCAGGCCCCCTTGCGCTTGCCGATGGCGTTCCAGGTCCAGACGGTGTTCTCGTTCAGCGCGGCCATGTGGGCGACCGGCACCACGATTTCCCCGGCAGGCGAGGTCAGCCGCGCCCAGTCGCCCGTCGCAAAGCCATGCTCGACCCACACCTTCGTGGGCACATACAGAAAGTTCCGCCCGTGAATCTGGCGCAGCCAGGCGTTCTGCGACCCCCAGGAATGGTACATCGCCATCGGTCGCTGCGTCAGCGCATGCAGCGGAAATCCATGTGCCGCATCGCCGAAGGGCGGATACCAGACAGGCAAAGGGTCCATCGCCAGCTTCAGCTGTGCCCGCAAATGGTCGGGCGGCTGGACAAACCCATGCCCCTCGGCGGCCAGCTGGAACCGCCGCATCGGTTCGGACCACAGCGGGAACACATAGGGCTGCGCCAGGTCGAAGAAGCTCATCCCCACGGCCCAGTCCTGATAGGCCATGTTCCAAGGCTTGAAGTACGCAGCCCCCGGCGGCACGTGCGCCTGAAAGAACCCCCCGTTCGCGATATAGGCGTCGATCTGGCCATCGTTGGGCGCGCCCCGCCCCGCGTCGGTGCCGTCGCCGCGATACCCGACCAGCGGCCCGACCCCCGGACGCCGCTCGTGCCGCTGGATGTAGTCGGCGTAGTCGGCGAATTTCGCACTGCCGTCCGCCGTCACCATCCCCGGCAGCGCCAGCCGCGCGCCGAGGTCCAGGAGCACCGACTGGAACCCCCGCACATCCCGGTCCGGCGGCGTCACCGGCCAACGGATCGCATCGCCTGCCGCGTCGGGTTCGCTGATCGGGCGGTCCAAGAGGCTGATGCAGTCGTGGCGTTCCAGATAGGTCGTGTCGGGCAGGATCAGGTCGGCATAGGCCACCATCTCGGACGCGTAGGCGTCGGAATAGATGATGCGCGGGATGACATAGTCGCCATCCGGCCCCCTGTCGGTCAGCATGCGCATGACCGACGCCGTGTTCATCGACGAATTCCACGCCATGTTGGCCATGTACAGGAACAGCGTGTCGATGCGGTACGGATCGCCCGCATGGGCGTTCGGGATGACCATCTGCATCAGCCCATGCGCCGACATCGGGTTTTCCCAGGAGAACGCCTTGTCGATGCGGGCAGGGCTGCCGTCCGCGCGCAGGGCCAGCTGGTCCGGCCCCCGGACATAGCCCAGATGCGGCCCCGCCAGCGGCTTGCCCGGCACGGCGGTGTAGTGGGGGGTGGGGTGCGCCTCGACCGGTTTCGGATAGGGCGGCTTCATGCGCCATCCCCCCGGCGTCTCGACCGACCCGAGCAGCACCTGCAACAGGTGCAGCGCGCGCGCCGTCTGGAACCCGTTGGAATGCGCGCTGATGCCCCGCATGGCATGGAAACTGACGGGTCGTCCGACCATCCGCTCATGCCGGTCGCCCCGGAAATCGACCCAGGGCTCCTCGATCACCACCGGCGCGTCAAATGCGGCCGCGGCGATTTCGGCGGCGAGGCCTCGGATGCGGTCGGCCGGGATGCCGCAGCGGTCGGCCACCGCCTCGGGCGCGTAGTCGGGCGACAGATAGCGCTCGGCCATGTGCTGGAACACGGTGCGGTGCCCTTGCCAGACGGCCCCAAGATCGGGCTGGACGCCCTTGGCGTCCCAGCTTGCGGGCATCCCCGTGCGGCGGTCGATGACGAAGGGCTGGCTTTCGGCGTTCTTGACGAACAACCCCTTTTCGGGGCCCTCCGTGCCGTTCACCAGATAGGGCGCGTTGGTCCAGCGCGCCAGATAGTCGAGGTCGACCTTGCCCGCCTGGAACAGGCAATGGATCAGCGACAGGATCAGAAGGCCATCGGTGCCCGGCGTGATCCCCAGCCAGTCGTCGGCCACGGCGTTGTACCCGGTCCGGATCGGGTTCACCCCGATCACCCGCACGCCGCGCGCCTTCAGCTTGCCGATGCCGATCTTGATCGGGTTGCTGTCGTGATCCTCGGCGACGCCGAACAGCACGAACAGCTTGGTGCGGTCCCAGTCGGGCGCGCCGAATTCCCAGAACGCGCCGCCGATGGTATAGATGCCGCCCGCCGCCATGTTGACCGAACAGAACCCGCCATGCGCGGCATAGTTCGGCGTGCCGTACATCTGCGCCCACCAGCCGGTGAAGCTCTGGCTCTGGTCGCGCCCGGAGAAGAAGGCGAGCTTCTCGGGGGCCGTGTCGCGGATCGGCTTCAGCCAGGACACGGCGGTCGCAAGCGCCTCGTCCCACGAGATTTCCTCGAACGCGCCCGATCCGCGCGGCCCGACACGGCGCAAGGGCGCGCGCAGGCGGGACGGGGCGGTCACCTGCATGATGCCGCTGGCCCCCTTTGCACAGAGGACGCCCTTGTTCACCGGATGGTCGCGGTTCCCCTCGATGTAGCTGACCGTGCCCGCCTTCAGATGCACGTTGATGCCGCAGCGGCAGGCACACATGTAGCAGGTCGTCCGCCGGATCTCGTCGCTGACGGGCGGTGAGGTGTCGATGCGGGGCTGGTTCATCGCGGGCTTTCCGACGCCATGACGGTCATGGCCTCTGCCGCAATCTGCCGTTCTTCCCGCGCCGGGACCAGCCGGATTGCGACACGGGACGCATCCGAATGGATCACGGGCAGGCCCCGCGCATTCGCGGCGGGATCGACCAGCGCCCCCATGTAGCCCAGGCCCGCGACGATGGCGGCACGAAGGTCTGCATCATTCTCGCCGATGCCGCCGGTAAAGGCGACCGCGTCCAGCCCCCCCATCGCCGCCACCAGCGACCCGCCGTGCCGCACGGCGGAATAGGCGAAATGCGCGCGGGCAAAGTCACCGCGCGGTCCCGCCAGCGCCCGCATGTCCGACGCCCCCGCCAGCCCCATCAGCCCGCTTTCGCGGTTGAGGATGCGACCGGCCCCCGCAATCCCGTACACAGCCGCCAACCGCAGCACCGCGTTGCCGTCGATCTCGCCCGCCCGCGTGCCCATGGTCAGCCCGTCCAGCGGGCTGTAGCCCATCGTCGTTGCCACCGACCGGCCATGGGCGATGGCACAGGCCGAGGCCCCGTTGCCCAGATGGTACGCCAGAAGGCGCGGGGGCAACGGCCCCTCCCACCCCGCCACCATCGCCGCATAGGACAGCCCGTGAAAGCCATAGCGCCGCAGCCCAAGGGCCTCGGCCTCCGGCGGTAGCGCATAGCGATAGGCGACGGGCGGGATCGTGGCGTGGAACGCGGTGTCGAAACTGCCGTACTGGGGCAAGGCAGGGGCCAGCGCAGCCAGCGCCCGCACCCCCGCCAGATTGGCGGGGTTGTGCAGCGGGGCCAGCGGCACCAGTGCCTCGATGTCGCCGACCACGGCGGGCGTCAACTGGCACGGCGCGGTCAGCCTCGCCCCGCCATGCACGATCCGGTGCGCGGCGGCGGTCAGGCGGGGCAGGGGCCATCCATGCGCGGCCAGACGGTCCAGCACCAGGTCCATCGCTGCCGCATGGTCGGGGGCATCGACCGGCACGTCACCGATGCGTGCCGCCCCCCCGATCTCGGCCACGGCGAGGTCGGCCACCGGGGCCAGGGCCGCATCGAACACCGCGACCTTCAGCGAGGATGACCCCGCGTTGACCACCAGCACCGCCGTCACGCCGCACCCCCCCGCGCGTGCCCTGGACCGGACGCCCGCGTCACAGCAGCGACTTTCCCAGCCCGGCCAGCGCCAGGGCCGCCAGCAGGCCGATGGCAAAGCGGCGGAACCCCTGCGGGCTGGCGGCGACAAAGCGGCGGCTGCCCAGCCAGACGCCAAGGCTCATCAGCGGGAAGAACACCAGCGTGGCGACCAGCGTCTCGCGCCCAAAGACCCCCGACAGCGCCAGAACCGGCAGCGTCCACAGATCCAGCAGCGTGAAGTACGCGATCAGCGTCGCGCGGAACACCACCGCAGGCACGTCCATCGCCGCGAAATAGACGGCGACCGGCAGCCCCCCCACCGCCGCCCCGTTGGCCAGGCCCGACACCAGCCCGACGCCTATGTTGCCCGCGTCGCCCGAAGGGCGCAGCTGTACCCCCGCGAGCAACAGCGCGCACATCCCCAGCACATAGGCCGAAATCACCGCGCGCGCGGCATCGACCCCGACCGAGGTCAGCGCCCAGACCGACAGGGGCACCGTCACCACGCAGCCCGCGAACAGCCCCGCCACGCGCCGCCAGTCCACATCCGCCCGGATGCCGCGCGCCTGCTGCGCCGTCAGCGCGATGTCGGCCAGGATCACCACCGGGACAAAGCGCAGGGGATCGGCCACCAGCGACGTGCCGGTGACGACCAGCGCGGCAAAGCCAAAGCCCGAATAGCCCCGCACATACCCCGCCCCCAGGCAGACCAGCGCCACCCACAGTGCGGCCCCCGTCCCAAGGTCGAACGGCAGCGTCACACCCGTTGCGGGATCATGTCGGCAGGGTCGATGCCCGCCACCTGCACGGGCTTCTTCATCGCGTCACGGCGGAACGGCTCTCCCAGTTCCTGGTTGATCAGCACCTCGATCAGCGTGGTCTTGCCATGCTCCATCTGGTCGGTGACGGCCTGGCGCAGCGCAAGGGTCAACTCGTCCATCGTCCGCGCGACCACGCCCTGCAACCCGCAGGCCTGCGCGATGCCCGCATAGCTGACCTGGGTGTCGAGTTCGGTGCCGACGAAGTTGTCGTCGTACCAGAGCGTCGAGTTCCGCTTCTCCGCGCCCCACTGATAGTTGCGGAAGACGACCATGGTGACCGCAGGCCATTCGGGCCGCCCGATGGCGGTCAGTTCGGTGACGGCGATGCCAAAGGCCCCGTCGCCCGCGAACCCCACCACGGGCGTGTCCGGGCAGGCGATCTTGGCCCCCACCACGGACGGCAGGCCATAGCCGCAGGGACCGAACAGCCCCGGTGCCAGGTACTTCCGCGGCGATTCGAACGTCGGATAGGCGTTGCCGATGGCGCAGTTGTTGCCGATGTCGCTGGAAATGATCGCCTCACGCGGCAGCGCCGCCTGGATCGCGCGCCAGGCCATGCGAGGGCTCATCCAGTCGGGCTTGTCAGCGCGGGCGCGCTGATTCCACGACGTGCCCGCATCGTCATCCTCATGGTCCATCGAGGCCAGCGCCTGCGCCCATGCCGACTTGGTCTGTGCGATGATGGCTTTGCGTTCCGACCGCGCATGGTCACCTGCGGTAAGGGCCAATCGCGCCAAAACCGCCTCGGCGACCTTTGCAGCGTCGCCGACAATCCCAACCGTGACCTTCTTCGTCAGCCCGATCCGATCCGGGTTGATGTCGACTTGGATGATCTTGGCCGCTTTCGGCCAGTAGTCCAGCGCGTATCCCGGCAGCGTTGAAAACGGGTTCAGTCGGGTACCCAGACAGAGTATCACATCTGCCCGCGAAATCAACTCCATTGCCGCCCGTGACCCGTTGTACCCCAACGGCCCGGCAAACAGGGGATGGCCCCCGGGGAAGGCGTCATTGTGCTGATATCCCACGCAAACCGGCGCATCCAGCCGCTCGGCCAGCGCCATCGACGCCGGGATCGCCCCGCCCAGCACCACGCCTGCGCCGTTCAGGATCACCGGGAATGCCGCCGCCGACAGCAGGTCCGCCGCCGCCCGGATCGCCGACTCACCCCCCGCCGGCCGCTCGAACTCGACGACGGCGGGCATCTCGATGTCGATCACTTGCGTCCAGAAATCGCGCGGCATGTTGATCTGCGCCGGCGCACTCATCCGCTTGGCGTTCAGGATCACGCGGTTCAGCACCTCGGCCACGCGGGCGGGGTCGCGGACCTCTTCCTGATAGGCCACCATGTCCTGGAACAGCGCCATCTGCTCCACCTCCTGGAAGCCGCCCATCCCGATGGTGCGGTTCGCCGCCTGCGGCGTGACCAGCAACAGCGGCGTGTGGTTCCAGTAGGCGGTCTTGACCGGCGTCACGAAATTGGTGATGCCGGGGCCGTTCTGCGCGATCATCATGCACATGCGCCCCGACGCGCGGGTGAACCCGTCGGCCATCATGCCGCCCGACCCCTCGTGCGCGCAGTCCCAGAAGGTGATCCCCGCGCGCGGGAACAGGTCGGAAATCGGCATGAACGCGGATCCGATGATGCCAAAGGCGTTGTCGATCCCGTGCCGCTGCAGAACCTTGACAAAGGCCTCTTCCGTGGTCATCCGCATCGCCGTGCCTCCCCGCTTGCCTGCGCCCTTCTAGGCCGCCCCCGCAGGACACTCTAGGGCCAGCGAATTCGGTGGCATAGCGCCAGGTCAGACCCCCTTCACCAGCATCACGACCGACACCCCCACCAGCGCGATCCCCGCCAGTTCCCGCCCACGCGGCCGCTCGCGGAAGATGGCGACCGAGGCCGCCAGCGTGAACAGCAGTTCGACCTGTCCCAGCGCCCGCACATAGGGGGCCGACTGCAGGCTGAACGCGGTGAACCAGCCCAGCGACCCCAGCATTCCCATCACGCCCACCGGGGCCGTCGCGCGCCAGCCGCGCAGCACCCGCGCCAGCGCCCCCCGGTCGCGCCACGCCAGCCAGGCCGCCATCAGCGCCGTTTGCAGTGCCGTCGCCGCCGCAAGCGCCACCGTCGCGCGCAGAAAGAACGGCGCAGGTTCCAGCGCCAGCGCCGCCCCGCGATACCCCGTGGCCGCCACCCCGAACAGCGCCCCCGCCGCCAGCCCCATCGCCACCGCGCGCCCCTCGACCGCGCCGCCGGTGCGCGCCATCGCCAGAACCCCCGCCAGGCCCACGGCAATCGCCGCCATCCCCCAGGCCGTCGGCACCTCGCCCAGCACCAGCGCCGAGAACGCCGCCACCAGCACCACCTCGGTCTTGGTAAAGGCCACCCCCACGGCGAAATTCCGCAAGGCGAACAGCCGAACCGTCAGCTCGGTCGCCACGATCTGCGCCACGCCGCCCGCCGCGACAAAGCCCCAGAACCGCGCATCCATGGGCGGCACCGGCACTTCCAGCGCTCGCGACGTCACCATCGCCGCAAGGAACGCCAGTGGCGCGGCATAGAGGAACCGCGCGAATGTGGCCCCTGTGGCCGACAGCCCCGCCTGCCCCAGCCGCTTCTGCAGCACGAACCGCGTGGTCTGCGCGGCGGCGGCCAAGAGCGTGACGATCACCCAGAGGCTCATCGTGGTGCCATCCCTTCACCGCTCCGGTCCGGGTTCAGGGACGATTGACCGGGGTCTTGTCGCTTCACCCGCCCCGGCAAGGCGCGCAACTGCC
>JBQTJI010000064.1:0-45834 GCA_052387255.1 Gemmobacter sp.
AGAGGGCAAGGGCGACACCTCCGGCGAAGGACAGGACCAGGCCGAGAGCGATGCGCCGGGCGAGGGAGAGGGCAAGGGCGACTCCCCCGGTGAGGGACAGGACCAGGCCGAGAGCGACGCACCGGGCGAGGGAGAGGGCAAGGGCGACACCCCCGGCGAAGGACAGGACCAGGCCGAGAGCGACGCACCGGGCGAGGGAGAGGGCAAGGGCGACGCCCCCGGTGAGGGACAGGACCAGGCCGAAAGCGATGCGCCGGGCGAGGGAGAGGGGCAGGGCGCTGGCCAGGGGTCTGGCGAAGGTCAAGGACCCGGCGAGGGTCAGGCTGTGGGCGCGGGCCAAGGACAGGGCCCGGCACCGGATGAAGGCCCGACGCCGGGCCAGGGGCAGGCACCGGGCGGCGCGCAGCCGACCGACAGCGCCGGGCAAGGCGCGGGACAGGCGGCGGACGGCCCGGCGTCGCCGCAGGCCGCCCCCGGCCAGGCAACGGGCGAGACCGCGACCTTGGACACACCCGGTGCCCCCTCGCCTGCCCAGCCGACCGACGGGGCCGAAGGCGGGCCGGGCGGCGCTGACGGACAGCCCGCGCCGGGCGGGCAGGTGACCGAGGGAGAGGCCGGTTCTGCCGCGACCGTCGTGCCCGGCGGGCCGGCCCCCGACGATGCGCGCAACGCGACCACGGGTGGCGCGGACAGCGCAGAAGCCGCCGATGGCGCGTCCCCGCAGGGCACCGGGCTGGCGGTGTCGCCGCTGGACGGGCCGGTGCCGCCGGATGCCCCGATGCTGGAACTGAAGGCGACCGGCGGTCCCTCGGCCGACCCCGAGGGCGGCCAGGACCTGGCCATCGGCAGCCCGCAGGCCCTGTTCGCCGAACCGGGGCGCGCGCCCGACACGGTCGAGTCCCGGCTTGACGAGGATGCCGCCTTGCCGCCTGATCTGCCACCCGGTCCCCCGCCGCAACAGCGTCTGCCGGCCTGGATCGCCGACCTGCTGACCCCCTGAGGACCCTGCACACCATGACCCACGACCTGCGCCGCAGCGACATCGACTACCTGCAAGGCATCCCGCAGTCGGTCCGCGACCGCCAGATGTTCGGGCTGGACCCGGTGGTCAAGGCGCTGCTGGTGGCGCTGCTGTCGGGCGGGCATGTGCTGCTGGAGGGCAACCCCGGCCTGGGCAAGACGGCGCTGGTGCGGGCGCTGTCCGAGGCGCTGGGCCTGGGCAAGGGCGCGGTCGGGCGCATCCAGTTCACGCCCGACCTGATGCCCTCGGACATCACCGGCACGCTGATGCCGGCCGAGGACGGCAGCCGCAGGCTGGAGTTCAAGAAAGGCCCGATCTTCCACCAGCTTCTGCTGGCCGACGAGATCAACCGCGCCACCCCCAAGACACAGGCCGCGATGCTCGAGGCGATGGCCGAGTACCAGGTGACCGTGCTGGGCGAGACGAAACCGCTGCGGGCCTGGCAGGATGTGACCTTCGAGGGGCGCAGCGAACGGGTGCGCAGCCCGTTCATGGTAATGGCCACGCAGAACCCCATCGACCAGGACGGCACCTATGACCTGCCCGAGGCGCAGTCCGACCGCTTCATGTTCAAGGTCCTGATGCAGATGCCGGGGGCGGGCGTGATCGGCCAGATCATGGACAAGGAACTGACCCCGCCGGTCGAACAGCCGACCGTGGCCGCCGTCCGGCAGCAGACGGACGAGGCGCTGGCACGGCTGCACCTGGCCTCCTGCGCGGTGATGTCGCTGTCGCTGTCGAAGGTGGTGAAGACCCATATCGTCAACATCGTGCAGGCCAGCAACGGCACCTTCGACCAGGTGGCAAACCTGTCCGGCAGCCGCATGGCCGCCTTGCGGGCGCTGGTCGGCAACCGCATCACCTATGCCTTCGGCCCGCGCGCGGCGTCGTCGCTGGCCAAGGCGGCGGTCGGCTGGGCGGCGGTCGACCTCGCGCGGCCCGATGCAGCCGATCAGGTGCCGGGGCTCGAGCGCGGCGGGCTGGCGGCGGTGGTGGTGCCGGTGCTGCGCCACCGCCTGAAAATCCGGCACGACTATCAGGACATCGACCAGGGCGCGCCCGCCGCCGAGGCGCGGGCGCTCGACGACTTCATCGCCAGCCTGGCCGCCGCTGCCGCCCCGGACCTGAGTACGGGCGACGAGCCGCCCGGCTATGACGCGCGCTTTGCCGCCGACCTGGCGCAGATGCGCAAGCTGAACCCGCTGTAGCCATGGCCGACCCGACCGAACCGCCCCTGTCCCCCGACCGCCTGCGCAGCCTGCGGTTGGGCCTGCGCAAGACGGTGCCCAGCCACAGTCTGGGCGCGCACCTGCGGCGCAAGCAGGGGCAGAGCCTGCAGTTCCGCGACTATCGGCTGTACCAGAGGGGCGACGACATCCGCGCGGTGGACTGGCGCGCCTCGCTGCGGCGCGGGAACGCGGACGACCTGATCGTCAAGACCTTCGAGGCGGAAGAGCGGATGACCCTGGCACTGGTGGTGGACGTGCGCCCGGCGATGCGCCTGCCCACGCCTGCCCCGAAGCTGGTCTATGCGCTGTGGGCGCTGCGCTGCCTGGCGCAGGTGGCGGCCGAGGCGGGTGACGCGGTGATCCTGGCCACCCTGTTCGGGCCGCAGGACGGCGCACCCCTGCGCCTGCGCGGCCGTGCCGTCCCCGCCGCCGCCACGCGCTTTGCCCGCCGTGTATGGGACGCCACGCCGCCCTCCCTGGGGGCCGAGCCGGTGGCGCAGGTCGATGCGCTGGTCGCGCGGCTGAAGCCCGCCAGTGCCGTGGTGCTGCTGTCGGACCTGCTGTTTGCCGATGCTCCGGGCGCGGTGACGCGGCTGGC
Organism: Gemmobacter sp.; assembly: GCA_052387255.1. GTDB lineage: Bacteria > Pseudomonadota > Alphaproteobacteria > Rhodobacterales > Rhodobacteraceae > JBBQXK01. The sequence continues at coordinate 2,849 of JBQTJI010000064.1, forward strand.
GCTGGCGGGGCAGGCGTCGCGTCGCGAGTTCTTCGTGATGGAGATGGACACGCTGGCGATGGAATGGGCCGCCCTGCGCAAGGGGGTTCCGGCCCGGCTGGAGACGGTCGAGGGGCGGGGCTTCGGCGACACCCCGCGCGTGCTGGACGATGCGGTGTTCAATGGGGCGCGCGCCGAGGTCGGTCGCCTGCGCGCCGCCCGCCGCCAGGCCTGGGCGCGGGGCGGGCTGGTCTGGCCCGCGCCGGTGGTCTGGCCCGAGGGGCTGGACGCGGCCCGCATGGCCGACCTCTTCGCGGCGTCCTTTCCCGGATCGGCGGTGTTTCGCGGCGTGGCGGCGCGGGGGGGCGTCTGATGCTGGCGCTGCTTCTGGCATCGGCGGCGGGGGCGGGGCTTCTGGCCTGGCACATGCAGCGGCGCGCCCCGCTTCCGCTGCGGCTGTCCTTCGCGCGCCTGCTGCCCGAGCCGCCGGTGTCGGAAGCGCCCGAGCGACGGTTCGCCCTGACGCTGCCCCTGCGGTCGGCGGGGTTCTGGCTGCGGATGCTGGCGGTGGCGCTGGCCATCGCCGCGCTGATGCTGGACCTCGACCGCCGGGCGGGCGCGGGCGACCAGGGCATAGGCCTGCGCATCGTGCTGGACGTGACGCACAGCATGGGCCTGCCCGAGGGTGACGGCACCCGGCTGGACGCCGCCCAGAGCGTTGCCGAGGCGGCGCTGGCGCGCCTGCCCGCTGCGGCGGGGTCGGCCCCCACCTGCGCCGAGGCCGTGATCGTGGGCGCGTCTGCGGGCGCGCCCGGCCCGGTGCAGGACCTCGCCCGTGCCACGGTGCTGCCGCAGGGCGGCGAGGTGTCGGTGCTGGTCGCGGCGGCTGCGGCCCCTGTGGCCGACTGCCCGCTGACCCATGTGCTGGTCCTGACCGATGCACTGCGCCCCGCGACGGACTGGCCCGAGGCGACCCCCCTGCTGCTGTGGCACCAGATCGGGGAACCGCTGCCCAACAGCGGCCTGCGCGGCGTCACCTTCGCGCCGCCCGGTCTGGGCCGGGCACGGGCCGTCCTGCGGATCGAGGTGGCAAGCCATGGCGACACGGCCCCCCCCGGAGCCTGGCTGGACGGGCCGGGCGGGCGCGTGCCGGTGCCGCTGGACGCCTCGGCCGACCGCGACGGCCTGTGGCTGGGCGAGGTGGCGGTCGCTGCAGGCGGTCCGCATCTGGCAGGGCTTGACGGCGGCGGGGCCTATGGCGGCGATGACCGCATGGCCTTTGACCTGCCGCAGGTCGCGGGTCTGGCGCTGGACTGGCGGCTGGGCGACCTGCCCGCGCCGCGCGGCACCACGGGCGGGCCGGGTGCGCTCTTGGTCGCGGACCTGGGCGGTCTGGCCCCGCAGGACCTTGATCGCCCGCTGCTGGCCACCTATCCGGGCTGGCCGGGTGCAGCGCAAGGCGGGCGCATCGGGGCCTTCGTGCAGGACCGCGCCCTGCTGTCCGCGATCAACCTGGACGTGTTCGAGCGTCTGGCCCCCCGCCCGCTGCAAGGCGCGCTGCCGCCGGGGTTCGTGCCGGTCCTGACCGATGCGGCGGGGGCGGTCCATGTCGCCCGCCGCAGCGATCCGCCGGGGCTGATCGTGCCCGCCCCCCTGCGCGACGGCGGCGAGACCGAGGCGCTGTCGCTGTCGCTGTTCTTTGCTGCGCTGGCCGATCTGGCCGGGCGCGGGCAGGTGACCCCGGCGGTGGAATGGCGGGATGCGGAAGGGGGGACCATCACCGACGCCGCGCGGGAAAGCGATACCGCGCGCCGCCTGGAACCGCCGCCCGCACCCGACCTGATCGCGCCGCGCGCCATGCCCGCGCCCGAGGTGCCGGTCTGGCCGTTGCTGGCCCTGCTGGCGCTTGCCCTGCTGCTGGCCGAGCGCGCGCTGACCCTGTGGCGGGGCCTGCGCCATGCTGTGTGACCTTGCCGCAGGGCTGGTGCTGGCCCAGGGCCGGGTGACCTGCGCGGGCGGCGGACCGGGCGAGGTGCTGGCGGCGCTGGCCGCCCTGCTGGCGGTCGGCGTGGCGGCGGTGGAATGGCGGCGCGGCAACGGGCTGGCCCTGCCGGGGGCCGCGCTGTTCCTGCTGGCCGTGGCCGCGCTGGCCCTTGCCGCAAGCCGGCCCGAATGGCGGCGCGATGCGCCCCAGGGCGAGGGCGGCCTTGCCGTCGTGCTGATCGACAGGTCGGAAAGCGTCTGGCGCGACGAAGGGGTCGCGCAGGCGGCCCTTGCGCGTCTGGCGACAGGGCTGGAACAGGCGGTGGCCGGGTTGCCGCCCGAGGTGGCCGCGACCTGGCAGGGCCAGGTCTTGCGCTTTGGCCGCGCGGTGACGGCGGCACCGGCCGGCCCCATCGCCCGGTTGCCGGGCGTTGTGCAGGGCGGCGGCGCGGTTGCGCCCGCCCCGGAAAGCAACGCCACGGCGGGCCTGCAGGGCGCGCTGGACAGGGTCCGCGCAGGGGGCGGGCGGGGGGTGGTGTACCTGCTGGGCGACGGGCACTTCGACCCCGCCGTGCCCGACGCCCTGTTGGCCGAGGCGCGTGCGATGGGCGTGCCCGTGCATGTCATGGGCACGGGCGCGCGGGCCCCCGGGGCCGGGCTGGTTGCCGCCGACCTTGGCCCCGAACAGCAGGTCGGCCGCCCCGCCGTGCTGCGCGGCACGGTGTCGGGCGGCGGGCGGCTGGTGTTCTCGAACGGCACCGGGCAGTCGGTGCTGGAGGTCGCACCCGACGATGCCCTGCGCCCGGCGCGGCTGGAAACGGTGTTTGCCGCGCGCGGCTTGCGCCATGTGCGCGTGACGTTCGAGACGGCGAACGGCGTGCAGGAACGCACGCTCTACACCCTGGTGCGCGGCCCGGCGCGGGTGCTGGTCTATGGCGCGGCACCCTGGGCCGGGGGGCTGGACCCCGCGCGGTGGCTGGTGACGCGCGGCGATCCGGCGGCTCCGGCCGATGCGGGCGATTTCGACGTGGTGGTGATCGACACGCTGTCGCCCGGCGACTTCCCGCCCGGCACCGATACGGCGCTTCTGCGCGCCGCCGGGGGCACCGGCGTGCTCATCGTCAACGGCCCGATGCGCGGTGCGCGCGACCAGCCGCAGCGCATCGCCGACTGGAACGCCTCGGCCCTGTCGCCGATCCTTCCCGTCGACAGCGACCCCCGCAAGTTCATCGAGGAACCCCCGCCGCGCGACATCGTCATCATGATCGACGTGTCGGGATCGATGGACGGCCCGCCGCTGGCCATCGCGAAAAGTGCCGCCTTCGCGGTGCTGGACCAGCTGCGCCCGCAGGACACGCTGGCGATCCTGCCGTTTTCCGACGGGCCGAACCCGCCTTTCACCAGGCGCAACGCCGATCCGGGGGCGATTGCGGCAGCCCGCACCTTTGTGCGCGGCCTGTTCGCGGGCGGCGGCACGGCGCCCGACAGCACCCTGCGACAGGCGGCCGGCCTTGCCACCAATTACTGCGCCTATTTCTTTCTGTCGGACGGCGGATTCGATCCGCCCGCCACCAGCCCGCAATGTTTCACCACCGCGATTGCCACGGCAGGCGTCCGGTTTCCGCAAGGCGTGGCCGACTGGGGCGAGGAAATCATCCTGCGCGACGAACGCGGAGTCGGCGGCCTGACGTTGCGCTATTTCGAACCCGAGGAGCGTGAGGATCATTTCCGGCCCGGCAGCTTTGTTCCGCGCGCGCCCGGTGGGGACTCGGCCCTCGTGCCGCCCCTGGCGCTGGACGGGGTGGCCATCGCCTTTGCCCGCGTCGATGCGACGGTGGCCGGCGTCCATGCCAGCCCCCCGCCCGACCCGGTGCTGGCCTTTCGCCGCGACGCCGCGCGGCCCGGCATCGCGACGGGCGTGTTCCTGACTGACATCGCCCCCGCCTGGGCCACCGACCCGGCAGGACAGGCGGCGGTGGCGGCGATGCTGGACGAACTGACCGGCTGGAGCGACCTCGACCGCTACGACATCCGCCTGACCCAAGAGGACACGCAGGCGACGGTGTCGGTGGTGATCCTGGCGGGCGACGGCCCGCTGCCCGCGACCCTGTCGGGGTCCATCGTCGATGCGGCGGGCGCGGTGCAGGGCCTCGCGCTGCGGCCCGCTGGCGAGCCGGGGCGGTTCGAGGGCACTGTCGATCTGCGCCTGGGGTCCGACGCCGCCCGCGCGATGCTGGTGCTCGAGGAGCCCGCCCGCGCGACGCAGCGCATTCCCCTGTCGCTGCCCGCCGCCTCGGGCACCACCGGCGGCGGTGTGACCGAGGCCTTTGCCTTCGGCATCGACCGCGCGGCACTGGCGCGGATCGCCGACGGAACCGGCGGCACGATGCTGACCGGCGCGGTGCCCCGGCTGGAACCTGCGGTCGCGCAGGGCCAGGCGCTGGCCCTGCACCCGTGGTTGATTGCGCTTGCACTTCTGGCACTTGCCGCCTCATTCTGGGTCGGCGGGACAAGGCCATGAAAGGCTGCAGGCGATGACCACCCCCCTTCGGCCCGACCCGTTCCTCGCGGCGATGCGCGGGCGCGACCCCGGCCCTGCGGCGGCGGTCCTGCGCCAGATGGCGCTGGCCACGCTGGCCGAGGTGCTGGGGGCGCCCCCCCCCGCCGCGATGTCCGCCACCCCGCTGGCCGACTGGTTCGGCGAGACACCCGTGCAGGGCGCGGCGGTCCGCCGGTCGCTGCACCTGTTGCAGCGTGCGATGCTGTTCGGCCAGGTCGGTGAGGGGGCCCCTGTCGCCCGCGCGCTGGTCGCGGGCGCACTGCCTGCGGGTCGGGTTGCGCCGCTGCGCGACCGGCTGGCGCGTCTGGTGGGCGCGGGTCGGCGCGGCCTGGCCCCGCCGGGGATCGACGCCTTCGGTCCGGCGCTGGCCGCCCACGCCTTTGCCGACGCCGCGTTCCGGCGCAGCGTGGTGGCGCAGGTGCGCACCCACCTGGCCGCGCGGGTGCTGTTCCACCCCGACGAAAGTCCCGTGCCCGTGCTGTCCCCGGCCTGCGGCCTGATGCTGGCCGCCGCACGCACCCGCGCAACCGACCGCACCCCCGTGACCCAGGGCCTGCGGCGACTGGCCGAGACGCTGGCGGCGACCGGCGGCTGGGCCGGGTTCTGGGACCAGTGGCTGCTGGGCCAGGCTGCAGGATTGCCTGCCCTGTGGCTGCCGCGCGCGATCCTGACGCTGCCATTGCTGGCGCGGGGAAGCGATGCCATATCCGACCCGGAGACAGAGATTGATCCCCGGATTGGGCCGGATTGGCAAAAACATGCGCCCGCCTATTGCCATCGGTTGCTGGCCGGTCTTCCATGAACCGCTGGCCCTGACGAGACATCCCGCATGTTTGATTCCAAGACGCTTGCGATTCTGTACAGGGACCACCGCGGCACGCTGGACGGGCTGGTCGCATTGGAATCCACGCTGAATGGCCGGTTCTACGGGATGGACCGCGCCGTGACCTGCATGATGCTGGCCGCCCTGACCGGCGAGGCCATGGTCATGATCGGCCCGCCGGGCACCGCGAAATCGCGGCTGGTGCGCAGTTTCTGCAACCTCGTGGGCATCCTGGACGACGCGGCGCTGACCCTTTCGGCCGGCGGCACCGGCACCGAGACAAAGCACGAGCGCTATTTCGAATACCTGCTGACCCAGTTCACCGAGCCGTCGGAACTGTTCGGCTATTACGACCTGGCCCGGCTGTTCGTCGAACACACTATGATCCGCGCAGATGACGGCATGATGCAGAAGGCCGAGGTGGTGTTCCTGGACGAGGTGTTCAACGCCTCGAGCGCGATCCTGAACGCGCTGCTGACCTTCATGAACGAACGCAAGTTCCACGACCGGGGCTTGGTGCAGCGCACGCCGATGCGGCTGTTGTTCTCGGCCACGAACTCGCCCCCGCGCGAAGAGGGGCTGGGTGCTGTCTATGACCGGTTCCTGCTGCGCTGTCGGCTGGACAACGTGGCTGCGCAACCCGACATGCTGGCCGGTCTGGTCAGCGCGGCCTGGAACGAAACCCACGACACGCCGGGGCGGGGCAAGGATGCCCGGTTCGGCGCGCTGCTGGACGGGTTCGACCGCTACCGCGACAGCGTGGATGCACAGACCCATGCGGGCAACCTGCGCGTGCAGCAGGACAGTCCCCTGTTCAACCACCTGGCGGACATGGTGACGGAACTGCGCCGCAAGGAGCTGTCGCTGATGTCGAACCGCCGACTGGTCAAGTTCTCGGGCGTGATCCTGGCCAACAGCCTGCTGCGCGCCGCGCGGGCCAGGTCGGATGCGCCCCGGATCGAACCGGTCGATCTGGAGGTGATCCTGGACTATGGCCTGGACGCCGAGGACAAGGGCACGGTGGACCGGCTGCGCAGCCACCTCAGGCCCAGGTGATGCGGGCAACCGGCCTGCGGATCGCGGGGCCCGAGGTCTGGCGCGGGCTTGGCGGGTCGGCGCGGGGGCGGGCGCTGCTGGCCGCCTTCCACGAACGCCACGTGCCCCTGACGCCCGCGCTGGCCGAAGCGCTGGCGCGGCTGGAAGGGGCGGCCCAGCCGGGGGCCGATGCGGGCTGGGGCCGCGCATACCTCCGCGCGGGCGAGGCGCTGGGCATCGGCGGCCAGGTCGGCGGCGCGTTCTGGACCGCCGCGCTGCCGGTCTTTGCCACCACGGTCGCCGAGCCGATCCTGCGCCACGCCGCAGGCTGGGTCGACACCGTCACCCTGTTCGGCGCGGCCCCCCTTGCCGCACCGGGCGCGCCGGTCGGGCGGGTCGAGGCGGGGCTGCTGGAGGCGGCGGTGAACAACGCGCTGTCCGATGTCGCGGTGATGGGGCGCGGGTTCTGGGTCGTGACCGGCGTGGCACTGCACGGCGCGGCCACGCGGGCGGTCGCGGTCAAGGCGGGTCTGGCGCGGCGCGGCGCGGGCGCGCGCCACCTGGCCCCCGAGCCCGACGCCGCCCTGTGCCGCCTCATGTTCGAGACCGAGCCGGAGTTTCCCGATGACCGTGCGGCGCAGCAGCGACGCCAGCGGACACGGGCGAAATCGGTGCGCAAGCGGTCGGGCATCCGCCCCAAAGAGGGGGGCGTCGCGGGCATCCGCCCCTCGCGCCGGATCGAGGATTTTCCCGATGCAGTGTTCTCGGAACTGATCCTGCCGCCGCAGCTTCTGGTGAACCGGCTGCTGCACGAGGGGCTTCTGGTGCGCCACCGCCCGCCCCTGCGCGAACCCAAGCGCGACCTGCTGGCGCTGTGTTTCTGCGATGCGCAGGGTGGCGGCGACGGGGCGGCGCTGGCCAAGGCGGCCTGGGCCGACGCGGGCCTGCGGCTGCGGCTGATCCTGGCGCAGCGCGGGCTGGACCGCAGCGATCTGGTCTGGGCCGAGGCGGGGCCGGACGCGCCCCTGGCCGCCGTGATGCGCACCGAAGAGGTCGTGCTGCGGGCGGGGCTGGACCCGATGCTGCTGGCCGGGCCGCAGCGCGCCGACATGCTGATACGGTCGGGCCTGCTGCCGGGCTTTGCCGACCTGCTGCCCCGGTCTGCCGCGCTGGATCCGGCCGAGGGGTTCGCCCCGCACCTGCCCGCGCTGGCGGCGCTCGGGGTGCAGGAACTGCAGGATCGCGCCCGGCCCGTCCGCCGCCGCCGCGATCAGGTGGCGGAGGTCCCGGTGCCCGCCGACTATGCCCGCCACTTGGTGCTGGCCTGCCTGCCCGCAAGGGGACCCGAGGGGCGCAAGGCCCTGACCGACTGGACAGCGCTGCGGGCCGAGATGCGGGGCCACCTGCGGCGCGAGGTGGGCGACAAGACGCTGTTCGCGGCCCTGCTGTGGCCCGACCGCGCCGAACGCGGGGCCGCGTTCACCGCCGTGGGCGATGTGCCCAGCCTGTCCGACCTGACGCTGCCCGTGCCCGACGACCCCGACCCGCGCACTTGCCTAGCACAGATGCTGGGCGCTCTGTCGGCCTGGATGATCGACCTGACGCTGGAGGCGCTGGATGGCCGATAACCGGCAGGTCCTGCGCCTGGCCGCGCTGCGCCGGCACGAGGGGCTGGCCTTCATGGCGGCCCTCGCGCCCCATCTGGCGGCCGCGCTGGCGGCGGACCTGCGCTGCGGCGTGGCCGCCGACGGGGGGGTGACGCTGTTCCTGCCGCACTGGAACGCCCCGCCGCACCGGCCCGAGGCCCAGGTGCGCAAGCTGCGCGACGACATCGCGACCGCCCTGCACGCGGCGACGGGCGAGGCGCGCGACCTTTCCAAGATCGGCGCGGTGTCGCGCGACATGGCGGGCACGCTGGACGCGGCGGCGGCGGCGATGGCGGTGCTGTTGCTGGCGGCGGAACCGGTCGAGGAGGGCCATGCCACGCAGGCGCACAAGCTGGCCGTGATCGCGGGCGCGCCCGACAAGGTGGCCCGCCTGGTTGCGGCGACGGTGCAGCGCAGCCGCCATGCCGCCCTGGTCGCGGGCACCGACGGGGCCGAGGTGCTGGCCGTGGTGCGGCTGTCCGACCTATCCGAAGATGGCGCGACAGTCGACGGCCTGCGGGCCGGACTGGGCGCTACCGAGAACGGCCTGACCCTGCTGGCCCCGGTGGAAACCCCCGTGGGCACGCTGTACCTGCCCGCCGGGCGAACCCTCGGGGCCGAAGGGCGGGGCAGGGCGGGCGAGGTGCTGCGTGGCCTGGTGGCGGCGGGGCGGCTGGCCGCCGACAACGACCTCTTGCTGTTCGGCGGCGTGACCGCCTATGCCCTGCCGCGCGACACGCCCCTGGTGCCCGCCGAGGAACTGGTGCCCGCAGAGGCGACCGGCGACTGGCTGGCGATGCGGATGCTCGACGTCCGGCCGTCGCAGGCGGCGGCCGAGGCGCTGGCGGCGCAGATCATCGACCGCCGCTTTCCCGTGGGCTACCGCATCGCGCTGCATCCCTTGCCCGACCGGATGCGCGCCGATGCCGATGTCGAGGCCCTGCGCGAAGAGATCGACGAACGCGAGGCCGAGATCGCGCTGATCCGCGCCCTGGCCGCCCCGCAGTTGCGCCTGTTGCGGTTTACCGACGCGCAACTGCCCGCGCTGGTCGACGGCCTGCGCCGGATGCCACCGGCGATGCAGCGCGACGCCGGGCTGACCTTTGCCACCGCCCATGCCGCCGGTCGGCCCGGGCCTGCGCATTTCGTGATGTACGACCCGGCCCGCGTGGCGGTCGAGGGGCACCTGCCCGAATACTACTGGCGTGGCGAAACCGAGGATCGGCCGATCTGCTACTGGGTCGATCCGCCCTCGGCGGCGGCGATGACTGGGGCTGTGGGCGAACCCCTGATCTTCGTGCCGCTGCGCAGCCACATCGTACCGCCTGTCGCGTCCTTCGGCGGGCGGCTGGACCAGACGATGCGGCTGGTCCTGGGCAACCTCTTTGCCGATGCCGCCCCGGTGCTGCAGGACGAAGGGGCGCGCCCGGTCTTCGTGTTCTCGCCCCCGCAGGAGCCGGGGTTCGAGATGGAGGTGGAACTTCTGGACGCCGCGCGGTTCGCGCCGCTGCACCTGCAACTGCGCTGGATCAACGACCACATGCTGGTCCGCTCGCCCCGCCTGGCCGACCCTGCGCTGCTGACCCGCCTGGCCGAGGACCTGTACGAAGGCGAGGCGGCCCACACCCTGGCCGACCGGGCCGGGGCCGACGTCGCCGCGCTGGCCGGTGCCTGGGCCGAGGGCGCGGCAGACCTGGCAGGGCGGATCGGCATTCTGATGGACGAACTGGCCGACGAGATCGGGCACAGCCACGACCGCATCCGCCGCGCGCATGCCTATCTCGCGGCGGCAAAGACGCGGATCGAAGAGGTGGATACCGTCGTGGCCGAAACCCGCGCGGTCCTGGCCGATGCCGAACAGGCCGCCCGCCGCGTCGAGCGGGTGGCCGAAGACCAGGCGGCGGCGCGGCTGGATTTCGTGGCCGACGTCCTGGCCGAGATTTCGACGGGCGAACGCACCCTGGCCGGGGCGCAGACCCGGATCGAGGGGCACCGCGCGGCCATCGACCGGCTGCTGGACGAGCTGCGGCTGCGATGACCGACCCGTCCGCCCAGAAACCCGCCCAGAAACCCGCCCAGACCGCGCCGGGGCGTGTGGACGAGGGGCTGGCCCGGGCCGGGGCGGCCCTGGCCGATCCCCTGCCGTCGGTCCCCGACCTGCGCGCGCGCGCCGGGCGGATCGCGCTGGCACGCCAGCAGATCGACGGCGTCTTTGCCGGGCGGCTGGCCTATGCGCCGCTGCGGGATGCCGTCCGCCGGATCACGCGCGATGCGCGCACCGGCGCGCGCCGGGCCGAGGCCGCGCACCGCCGCCTGCGGCGACGTCTGTTCTGGCACCTGGCCTGGGTGCGCTATCAGTATCTGGTCTGGACGTTCCTGGGACTGGCGGTGCTGGCCGGGCTGGCCTGGCCGGTGTGGCTGTGGCGCGCCGAAATCCTGGCGCTGGTGCTGCCGGTTGCCCCGCCGCAAACCCCGCCGCAGACCCCGCCCCAAGCCCCGCCGCAGACCCAACCGCAGCCGCAGCCGGTTCCGCCTGCGGGGGCCGCGCCGTGACCGCGTCCGATCCGTTCCGCCTGGGCCGCACCGCGCCATCGCCCTGGGCCGCCGCCGCCGCGCGCCGGGTTCCCGACGACAGGCTGCCGCAGCAGGGCCGGTCCACCCTGTTGCGGGCCGGTCTGCGCACACCGGGCCGACCGCGCCGCTATCTGGCCCGCGCCCTGGTGCTGGCCGTGCTGTTGGCGGCGGTCACCGCCCTGGTGGTCGCGGTGGCGACGGTCTGGTTCCGCCCCGACGGTCCGGCCCGGTGGCTGTATGTCCTGCACGACACCGTCTGGCTGCCGCTGCGCGGGCGTCTCTGGGTCGCACCGTTTCCCGGCGGCCTGCTGTGGCTGGTCCCGGCCCTTGGCCTGTCGCTGCTGGTGCTGGTCGAGTTCACCGGGGCCGCATCGCCCCTGCGCAGGGTGCAGGTGGCGGGCATCGGCCTGGCGCTGCGGGGCCGGTTCGGGGGCGCGCTGGTGCTGTGGGACGGTGTCCTGCGGTCGTTGGGGGGCCGGGCCGGGCAGGTCCGCGCCGTCGCCGTCGAGCGGCGCGATGCCGCCCGCGACGCGGTGATCGCGGCCATCGAGGCCGATGCCGCCACGGCCCCCGCCGCCGCCCTGCTGCACGCCGAGGCGGTCTTGCTGCGCCTGTCCGAGGGCACGGCGGCTGACCATGTCTCGGCGCTCGAGGCGATCAGCCTTGCGCGGCTGGGCGGATCGCGCGGCAGCGAGGCGCTGGTCGCGGTCATCGCCGCCAAAGCCGGGGCCGACGCCACGCACTGGCGCGACAAGGCCGAGGCCTGCCGCACCGGCATGCCCGACCTCGCCGAAGTGCTCGCCGCCGCCGAGGCCCTGGCCACGAGCGGCACCCCTGCAGATGAGGCGGCGGTCCGCACCCTGCAGGTGGCGCTGGCGGCGTCGGAAAAGCGGCAGGCGGCGCTTCTTGTCTGGTTCGACGTCTGGGCGCGGCGACGGACGGGCACCGATGCCGCCGCTGCGGCGGGACTGGCGCGGGCCGAGACGATGATCGCCTTCGAGTTCTGGGCGGCACGCGCCGAAGCCGCCATCCGCCGCCCCGCAACCCCGGGTCTGCTGTCCGAGGCCTTTGCCGACCACACCGGCCCGCGCCTGCGGGGCGAGGTGTTTGCCCGGACCGGCACCGATGCGGCGAAGCCGGGGGCGGGCGGATGACCGCGTGGCGCGACCTGCGCGCGATGGCGGCACGGGTGCGGGCCGAGGGGCTGCGCCACCGCGTGGCCCGGCCCCGCCCGGCGCATCGGCTGGACCCGGTGCTGGGCGCGGTGGTGCTGGGGGTCGGGCTGGCGCTGGCGGGCCTTGGCTGGTCGATGGCGGCGGTCGAACGCGCGCGCGGGTTCTTCGATCCGGCGGTGGTTGGTCCAGTGCCCGACCCGCGCATCCTGTCGGACATCCGCGCCTCGGACGCGGCCTTTGCCGATGGCGTGATGCTGGGTGACGACGCCTTTCTGGGGCGGACGGATGGCACCGTCCTGCGCTACGACACCGCGACCGAGGTGTTTGCCGAAGAGGCGCTGCCAGACGACGCCCGGCTGACCGGTCGGCTGTCCCTGCTGTCGCAGGGCTGCGGCGACCGGCCCGGGGCCGGCCTGCCGCCCTGTCCGGTCGAGGGCACCCTCTACGCCGTGACCGACCGGGGCGGCCTGGCCGCGCGCGAGGGCGGGCGCTGGCGCGTCATCCTTGGCGACGGGGCCTGGACCGGCCCCGACGGCACGCCGGTCGAACAGGCCGACGTGACCGCCTGGGCGGTGTCGGACGACGGGCGCTGGATGCTGGCCGCAGCCGGGGACAAGGGCCTGGGTCTGTTCGACCAGCAGGACGGCGCATGGTCGGTCCTGCCCCCGGCGGGCGGTGCGGCACCGACGCGCATCGTGTTCGCGGGGGGGACGTTCTGGCTCGGCGGGCCGGGCGGGCTGGACCGGGTCGCACCACGCTTGCCCCTGGCGCGCGACCCCGTGGCGGGGGCCGAGGGCGACATCTATGACCTTGATCTTGCCCCGGACGGCGGCCTTCTCGCGCTGCGCCGGGGCGGCTGCACCGAGGGCTGCCTGTCGATCCTGTCGGTCAGTGCGCGCGGCACGGTGACGGTGCTGGCGGGCGAGACGGCGCTGTCGCCCGGCCTTTCGCAGGCGCGGGTGGACCATGCCGCGATGCAGGACGGGCGGCTGGTGGTGCTGGGCCAGGCCGGGGTGCATGTCTATGACCCGCAGGCGCGCAACTGGCAGGCGCTCGAGACCCAGGCGGTCGATGCCTATCACGCGGGGCCTGACGGCGCGGTCATCCACTTTGCCGCCGCCGGGCGCTTTGCCACGCTGCGCGACGCCACCCTGCGCGACCGGCGCAGCCTGTCGGTGCCCCTGACCCAGGTGCTGCCGGTCGCAGGCGGGCCCGTGCTGGGCCTGAACCGCGACGGCGTGGTGCTGGACCTTGGCCCCGATCCGCCGGTCGCCCTGGCCTTCGCCGATCCGGGCCTGCCGCAGGACGTGCGCTTTGTGGCCGGGGCCGATGTCGGCGGCACGCTGGTGCTGGTCGGGCCGCAGGGCGTGCTGCTGCACGACACCGTCGCCCGGCGCTATGCGTTCCAGGATCCGGGCACCTTGCCGCCGCCGCTGCGGGCGGCGCGGGCGCTGCGGCTCTTGGCGGCGGGGACGCAGCTTTGGGCGGTGGACATGGCGACGGGCCAGGTGTTCCTGGGTACGCCGGGCGGCGACTGGCCCGCCCGGCAGATCGCCTTCGTCGCCCATGCCGACCTGCCCGGCCCGCTGCGGTCGGCACAGGCCGACGGTACCGCGCTGGTCGCCGTGGCCGAGGATGGCGCGCCCTTCCGCGTGACCGTCGCACAGCCCGGCGTCGTGGAGCCGCTGACCGGCGCGCGCCTGCCCGCCGCCCTGACGCCCGACAGCATGGCCGGAACGGCGCAGGAACTGCTGTTCGCGGAAGGCAACGACATCTGGTCCTATGACCTCGGGGAACGCGCTTGGTATGGTGCCTTGGCCGGGCCAGAAGACCGCATCGCCGACCTGGCCATCGGGCGGCGCCTCTATGCTCTGTCCCCATCAGGCGCGCTCTACCAGTTTGAAGGGCAAGCGTGGGAGCCTGTCTCGGGTGCAGGTCCGGGGGCCACCGTTGCACGGCGCAACGTGACGGATGCGCTGGCTGCAGGGGGGCGGCTGTATCTGGGCGGCGATGGCGGGGTGATGGCCTATGCCCCCGACCTGCGCCGCATGACCGGGGCCTGGTCGGGCGGTGCGGGCGCGGTGCGGCTGGTGACGGTGCAGGGCGGCGTGCCGGTCTGGGCCTCGGGCGGCAGGCTGTGGCAGGGCGACAGCGTCGTCTCGGGCGATGGCGAGGTGGTGCAGGGGGCCTGGCCGGGGCCGCAGGGGCCGGTCTATCTGGCGGCAGAGGACGGTCGGCTGCATGCCGTGGCCCTCGGGCCTGCGCGGACCTGCCTGTTCCGGGGCGCGGATGCGCCGGGGGGCGATCTGGTCGATGCCCGCAGCCTGCCCGACGGGCGGCTGTTCGTGCTGACCACGGGCGGGGCCGCGATCCACGACGCCGCCCTGCACCGCTGGACCGCCCTGGCCGAACAGGCCGGCGGTCCCGACACGCGGCTTGCGCTGACCGCCGACCATCTGTTGCGGCTGGACGGCGGGCGGCTGCGCGCGATCCGGCTGGTCGATCTGGCGGTGCAGGACAGTTGCGCCAACGACGTGCAGGCGGTGGACTGGCAGACCGACGAGACGGCGGCGGCGCTGGCCTTCGACGGCGGCACGGTCCATCTGCTGCGCGCCGACGGGGCGGTCGATGCCTGGCAGGGCGGCAGCCTGCGTCCGGTGCTGGCGGCCCCGAATGCCGCCCCCGATCCCGCGACACTGCGGCGCGTCTATCCGGGCACGGGCGATCTGGCCTTTGCGGGCACCGACGCGCTGTGGCGCTATGACCTGGGCACCCGGCAGTGGACCAGCCTGCCCTACCGGGGTACGCCGCCGCAGGTGGCCGAGGTCGATGTGGCACTTGGGGCGTCGGGCCTGACCGCCACGGTCTGGGACGGGGCGGGGCTCGCCTGGGGGGCCGATGGCGGGGCCAGCGGGCTGGACTTCGCGCCACTGGTCCTGCCCCCCTTGCCCGCGATCACCGTGCCGCCCGACACGCTGATCGACATCGCGGCTGGGGACGGGCTGGTCGCAGCCCTGGGTACCCGCCAGCTTGACCTGTTCGGCGACCGCACCATGACCCCGGTCGCGCGCGTCGCCCTGCCCCCGGCGCAAGTGGGCTGGTCGCTGCAGCGGGCCGAGGGGGCGGCGCAGCGGGTGCTGGTCGATGGCGATCCGGCGGCCCCGGTGGCGCTGCATGTGCTGGACCAGGCGCAGGGCGACGTGACGCTGGATGCCGCCGCATGGCGCTATCAGCCGGGGTCCGACCTGGCCTGGGCGCTGGCTGCACCCGGTGACCTTTGGCGGATCGACGCCGACCTTGTGCTGTGGCGCTGCGCGGGCGGGCCAGAGGGGTGCGAGGTTGCGGCCCCCGCCCCCCTGGCGATGACGGCCGGGGCGATCCGGGCCGTGGAACCGGACGGCAGCGGCGGCAGCTATCTGCTGACGGCGGACACCCTGCTGCACCTTGGCCCGGATGCCCGCCTGCTGGGGCGGGTCGCGGGACCGGGGATCACCCCCGAAGCCCGGCTGTTCGCCGCCGCAGGTCAGGTGCTGTTGTGGGAAGGGCCGTCCCGGCCCGTCTGGCGCGTGGCCGAAGGGCGGGCAGAGCCGCTGGCCGACAGGGTCCACACCATCCGGCGCGTGCGCGGCGGGGTGGCGCTGACCACCGACGGGGGCCTGCGCCTGTATGAGAACGGGGCCTTCGCCGCCCCTGCCGTGGGCGACGCCCCCCTGACGGCGCTGTCGCTGGCCGCGACCGACCAGGTGTACGGCCTGGACGCGCAGGGCCGCATCCGGCTGCGCGACGGGGCCGCAGTCCTGGACCCCGAACTGACCCTGCCCGCCGGAACCCTGGCGGTGCATCCCGGCCAACTGGCCGTCGGCACCGAGGTGCAGCGCGGCTGGTACAGCGTCACGCCCGCAGGCGAGGTGCGCTTTGACTGGGTGTCGGCTTGCGCCGTGCCGCCGCCGCCGCCCCTGCCCGACGGGATCGCCGTGGGCGGCAGCGGCGTCTTCCCGCGCACCGAACCCGATCCGCCGCCCCCCCCCCCGGTGCCCTGCCCGGCCACGCTGGCCAGCCCGCTGCGGCTGGACCCCGGCGCGCATCTGTTGCAGGTCCAGGGCACGGCATCGGCCCCGGTCCTGCTGACCACGGCGGGCGAGATCACGCTGGATTCTTCGCTGGCCCCGGTGTCGCGCGCGCCCCTGCGCGCCCTGCTGGCCGATCAGGGGGCGGGCGAGCGGGGCCGGATGCAGGCGCGCGTGGCCGAGGTCGCGGGGGTGTCTTGGCTGGCCCCGCCGATGATCGCCAACAGCTCTGCCGGGCAGCTGGTCATCACCGGCCCCGCGTCACAGGTGCTGGCCCGCGGCAGCACCACCCTGCAACCTTGGGCCGCCTTCGATCTGGGCTGGCTGGCCTGGGACCGCGCGCGGGGGCAGGTGCGGTTCGGGGCCGCCGACACGGGCGTCCTTCTGCCCCCGGCCGAGGCCATCGCCGACGGGCGGTTCCTGCCGGCGCTGCCCGGCCGGGCGGCCTATCTGGGGCAGGGCCGCTTTGCTTGGCTGAACGCGCGCGGGCTGTGGCATGTGCAGGGACAACGCCGCATCGATCCGGTGGCGCTGCGGGCCTTCCCCCCGGTGCAGGGGCTGGCCCATGGCCGGTTTCTGCTGGAAGGGCAGGGGGTGGACGTCGCCACCGGCGCGCTGACCCCCGACAATGACCGCTTCGACAGCGTGCAGGGTGCCCTGGCGGTGGCCGAGCGGCTGCGCGGCGGGGGCGTCGGGTCGGCGCTGCAGGTGCAGGGGCAATCGGTCCGGGCCTTCGGCCCGCGCGGGTTCCTCTTCGACAGGCGGGGCGGCATCGGGGCCATATCGGGCCAGACCGTGCTGCTGACGCCGCTGGGCGTGGTGCCCGCCGCCGCGCTGCAGGGCGCGCTGGCGGTGCCTGCGGGCACCGACCGGCTGGGGCAGGACGGCGCGCAACTGTTCGCGGGGCAGCGCTCGGGCTGGCAGGCGCTGCAGCCCGACGCAAGCTGGCAGGTGTCCACGGCCCCCGGCAGCACGCAGGTTCTGGCGCAAGCGGGCGGGCGGCGCTGGCAGCGCCTGGCCGGGCGGACCGAGGTGGTGCCGACCGACCCGGCCGAGGGCTGGCGCGTGGCCGGGCGGGGCCTTGATTTCGACGCGGATCGGCTGGTGGCGATGGCCGCCGACGCGCAGGGCCTGGTCCTAGTCACCGGCACCGGCACCCATGTCGCCGCCGGGCTGGCGGCGGGACTGGCGGCCCCCGTCGCCCCCGATCCGGGGGCCAGGTCGCTGGACGCGCAGACGACCGGCACCGGCCCTGCGGTGCTGTGGGCCGAGACGGGCGCCGGGCGGATGGTCTGGGACCGGGGTCGGCAGCAATGGACCCAACCCCCGGCCGACCAGCGCCCGTGGGAGGCGCGGCGCGCCGCCGTGCTGGGGCCGGTCACGCTGGCCTTCCGCCAGGGCGCGGCCCTGGCCACGGTGGCGGTGACCGGGCTGGACGGGTCGCTGCGCGACGAGGCATTCGACTGGGGACGGGGCGACACGCTGCCCTTCGACCGGGTGCGCGCGCTGCATGCCGAAGGCGGGCGGTTGCTGCTGGGCACCGATTTCGGCCTGCGCCGCCTGACCGAAGGCGCGGGCCTGCCGGTGCAGGACGCCCTCTTTGCCACCGATGTCGGCCCGCCCCAGCCGGTGACGCGCCTGGGTCGCCCCGAGGCCGATCCGTCGCGCCTGCTGGCCCGGTCAGGGCGCGGCGGGTGCCTTGAACTGGCCGGGCCGACCGCACCGCCGCAGCCCTGTGCCGATGCGGGCCTGCTGTCCACGCGGCGGGTGGTGGACACGGGGCTGTGGCGCTGGACCGAGGGCGACGGCGGCGTCGCGGGGACCTACCTGCTGTCCGACGGATCGACGGTGCCCGTGCCCCTGCCGCTGCGCGGTGGCCTGCCGCACGACACCCTGCGCGACCGCGCCCGCTGCGCCGGGACCGAGGCCGAGCTTTGGGCCGGACTGCCCGTCTCCGCAGACCTGCAGGGCGGCGTGCCGCAGCGGCTGCACCCCGCGCCGGGGATCGAGGCGCTGCATTGCCAGGACGCGGCGGCCCAGCTGGGGCAGGGGCAGACCCTGCCCGCCGGGCTGCATGGCGTGGGGGCTGGGGCCGCGCTGCACAGCGCGGCAGGCTGGCAGGCGCAAGGTCCGGCCCAGGCGCAGGGGCTGGCCGACCGCGCCGCCGGGGCGGTCCCGTGGGAGGCATCGCGCCTGCGCATCGGTCTGCGCGACGGGGTGGCCACGGCAGACTACCGGGGCCGCGACGATGCCTGGCACCCCCTGCCATGGGACGCGGGCCGCCTGCCCGTCGATACGCCCCTGGCCCTGTCGGCGGCGGGGGGCGGCGTGCAGGCCCTGACCCGCGCAGGATTTGCCGGGCTGGACCGGCGGGGGGCGACCATGGGCATCGACCCCGCGACGCTGCTCCTGGCCACGCCCGACGACCGCGCCGGGTTCGCCGCCTGCGCGCCCGACCGGATCGAGACCTGGGACGGTTCGGTGCAGGCCGCACCCGACCGGCCCGACGGTCCGGTGGTCCTGCGTTGCGGCGATGGTCGCCTGTACCTCGGCCAGCCCGCCGGACCCCGCGACGCAGGGGCCTTCCAGCCGCTGGCCGAGGATCCGCTGGTCGACCGCACGCTGGTCGACCCGCCCGGCCGGTGGACCTGGGCACGGCGGGGGGCGGTGGCCGGCAGTCGCGGATCGCTCGAGATTGCCTTCAAGGGCGAACCCCTGGCCCTGGCCGGGGGGCGGCTGTCCATCGACGACTACACCGCCATCGCCGCCCCCTTCGCCGACACGGTCGAACTTGCCTCGCCGATGGGCTGGTGGCGGCAACCGGCGGGCGACATGGCCCTGCCAGAGGCCACGCGGGGCCCCGGCCGGCCCGCCGAGGTGACCGGCCTTGCCGCCGACCGCGACACCGACGGCGCGGGTCTTCTGTGCCTGACCGGGGCCACGCGGCAGGTCATGCCTGCCGCCGGCCCGCTGCGCCGGACCGAGGCCTGCCGCGACTGGACCGGCCGCGACGCGGTCTGGACCTGGCACCAGACCGAAGGCGCGCCGCAGGCCACGGGCATCGCGCTGAACGGCGTGCCGATGACCCGGACGCTGACGGCGGGCCGCTTTGCCGATCTGGTCGTGACCGGCGCCCCTTCGGCGCAGGCGACGGGCGAGGTTGTGGCCCCGACCCGGATCGGCGCGACCGTGCTCGGCCCGCGCGGCGTGGCGGGCATCCATGCGCGCGAAGGTGGCGGCGCGGTGCTGCGGTCGGCGACGGGCGGGCTGCATCTGCTGGGTGCGGCTGGGGCGCTGGACCTGGGCGGTGCCGGGCCGGTCGCCTGCCCCGCCGTGCAGGACGCGGTCCTGCGCCTGCCGGGCGTGCCCGTGCTGCGGATCGACCTGCGCACGCCCGACTCCGCCAGCGTGACCCTGCAGACGGCAGAGGGGCGGGTGCAGCTTCTGGTGCCCTGCGCGTCGGTCGAAGGGGCGCTGACCTGGGCCGAGGTGCTGGACGTGTCGGACCGCCCCCGCTTTCTGGCCCATCGGGCGGACTGGCCGGGCGAGGGCGGCCAGCTGGCCATCGCCGTGACCGACCTGGGGTTCGACCTGGGGTCCGGGGCCGGGCGCGGCGTGTCGGTGCCGGGCCTGCCCGGCGGCGCGGCGCTGGCGCTGTTTTCCGGGCGGAACGGGCGGGCCACGTTCCTGCTGGCCGAGCGTGACCTCTACCGCGTGCACACCGACCATGCGATCCGCTTGGTGGCACAGCAGGCCGGGCCGGTCGCCGCCCTGACCGGCCCCTTCGCTCCACCAGCCCCAACGCCCGATCCCGCCCCCGATGCAGCGCCGCCCGCGTCGCAGGCCCCCGCCACCGCGCCCCGCCCCCCGCCCCGGCCCGCGCAACCCGCCCAACCCGTATCGCCACAGGCCGCCCCCGCCGCCCCGTCCAACCCCGACGCGCGCCGCCGGCTGACGCGGCAGGACGCGCGCGCGATCCAGGCCAGGCTGCAGGCGCTCGGGCGCTATCGCGGGGCCATCGACGGCGTCGTCGGCCCCCTCACACGGGCCGCCATCCGGCAGTGGCAGCGCGACGGCGGGCTGACGCCGACCGGCTATCTGACCGACCGCCAGTTCTTTGCCCTGCTGGCCGACGGGGGGCCGTGATGCAGGACGGGCCATCCCTGTTCCTGACCTTCCCCGCCGCCGCCGGTGCCCGGTCGCAGCGCCCCGACGATGATGGGGCGTGGTTCTGCCTCGACGGGCATCTCTGGCTGCCCCGGCCCCCCGACCTGACCACCTGGGCAGCCCCTGCCAAGGGCAGCCCCCCGACCGCGACGGCCACCGAGATCACGTTCGACCTGCCGACGCTGCGGCTGCAGGCGGCGACCGCGCCGCCCGCCCGCTGGAGTACCGTGCCCGAGGCGCAGGACCTGCTCGACCGCGTGCTGTCCCATCTGCGCCGGGCACTGGCGACGGTCAGCCCCGCGCCGCGCGGCGCGCTGCCCGGCGCGGCAGCGGTCGCCATGCCGCTGCCCGCGCTGGACTGGCCCGACCCGGTCAGCGGCTGGTTCGCGCGGCTTGTCCGCTGGCTGCGCCGCCGTACCGCCGTGCTGACCGGCACCCTGGCGCGCGCGCGGATGCGCAGCACCAACCAGCGGCGCAACGCGGCCCTGCGGCAGTTCGAGGCCGGACTGGCCCCGGCCGCCCCGGACACCCCGACCGACGACGGCCTGCCCCACGCGGTCCTGGCCCGTCTCGCGCGCCGCATCGCCCGGCTGGAACAGCCGATGGCGGTGCAGGCGGCGCTGACGATGGCCCCGGACCGCGCGCATGTCACGGTCGAGATGGCGCAGTCCGGGAGGATCGACCTTGTCGCCGGGATCGGCACGCTGCAGCGCCGCCACGACGGCCTGGACCTGGTCCGCCTTGACGGCGACGCCCGCGACCAGGCGATCCGCAGCCATCTGCTGGCGCGGCTGGTGGCCGTCGCGCGCTGCGCCGAGGCGGCATCGGTGACACCACCCCGGCACCTGTCGGCGACCCTGGCCCTGGCCGACCTGCCCGAGACGCGGGCGGCCTGCCTGACCGTGGGGCCGCGGGGCTGGGGTCTGGGGCTGGCCGAACTTGCCCTGGTCCTGCCCGAGGTGCCCGACGACATGCCTGCGGGCCTGTCCTTCCGCATGCTGCCTGCCGACCGGGCCAAGGGGCTGGCCGCGTTCCACCTGGCCCGCGCCGCCGCTGCGGCGCAGGACGGACCGGCCTAGGCTTGGCGCGATTCGCCCCGACCCGTCGCGCCCCTCACGGCCGCTGCGCCCCCGTCACCGCCAGGTACACCGCATAGAGCGAGGTCGTCGCCGTGATGAACAGCCGGTTGCGCCGCGCGCCGCCGAAGCACAGGTTGGCCACCGGCTCGGGCACCAGCACCTTTCCCAGCCGGGTGCCGTCCGGGGCAAAGCAGTGCACCCCGTCGCCCGCGCTGGACCACAGGTTGCCGTCCGCGTCCACGCGGATGCCGTCGGGGATGCCCTGGTCGATGGTGGCAAACACCCGCCCGTTCTCCAGCCGGTCGCCGTCCACGTCGAACACCCGGATGTGGCGCGGCAGGCTGGGGTCGTGGCTGGCGGCGCTGTCGGCGACATACAACCGGGTCTCGTCGGGTGAAAACGCCAACCCGTTCGGCTGGTTGAAGTCATCGGCAACGCTCGTCACCACCCCTGTCGCCGGATCGCAGCGGAACACGTTCCGCGCCGCTTGCTCGGGGTCGGCGCGATAGCCTTCGTAGGCCGAGAGAATACCGTAGGTCGGATCGGTGAACCAGATGCTGCCGTCCGACCGCACCACCACGTCGTTGGGCGAGTTCAGCCGCTTGCCGTTGTAACGGTCGGCAATGACCGTGATCGATCCGTCCACCTCGGTCCGCGTCACCCGCCGCGTCCCGTGCTCGCAGGACACCAGCCGCCCCTCCCGGTCGCGCGTGTGGCCGTTGGCAAAGTTGGACGGGCTGCGGAACACCGACACCCCGCCGTCGGGCGCATCTGGCGACCAGCGCAGCATCCGCTGGTTCGGGATGTCGCTGAACAACAGGCAGTTGAGGTCGGCGAACCACACCGGCCCCTCGGCCCAGCGTGCGCCTGTCCACAGCCGGTCCAACCCCGCGCTGCCGACGTGCATCGCGCGAAAGCGGGGGTCGTGGATTTCGTAGATCATGGTCCGGCTCCCCTAGCGCCCGCCCTGACGGCCCGAGGCCACCAGGATGACGGCAATGATGATCAGCCCCGTCGCGATCAGCCGGTACCCGGCCCCGAAGCCGTAGGTGTTCAGCATCGACACGACCAGGAACATGAACAGCGACGCGCCCCAGATGCCCGGCACGTTGCTGTCGCCGCCCGCCACCGCCGTGCCGCCGATCACCACGACGGCGATGGACATCAGCAGGTACTCCGCCCCCATGTTCAGCGCCGCCCCGCCCGAAAAGCAGGCCAGAAGGTACCCGCAGACCGCCGCCAGCACGGCGCACAGCACATAGGTCGCGAACCGCGCGCCATCGACGGGAATGCCCGCCATGCGCGCGGCGGGCTGGCTTTGGCCGATGGCGGCGATCCAGCGGCCATAGGTGGTGCGCGTCAGCAGAACCCAGGCCAGGGCGCTGATCGCCAGGGCCACATAGGCCAGGTTCGGGATGCCCAGGGTATAGCCCGTGCTGAAATCGGCCAGCACCGGCGGCGGCTTGATCCGCAGGCCCCGGTTCGTCCAGATCGCCGTCGACTGCACGACAAAGCTCATCGACAGGGTGGCGATGATCGGCGGGATCCGCAGCGCCTTGATCAGGGCATAGTTGACGGTGCCGATGGCGACGCCGATGGCGATGGCGATCAACAGGCCCGGCAGGATCAGCCCGTTCGCTTCGGCCATGAACTTCAGCGCCACGGTGCCCGCCAGCGTCATCGTCGCGGGCACGGCAAGGTCGATGTTGCCGGGGCCAAGGGTGATGACGAACATCTGCCCGATGCCGACGATCACGCTGAAGGCGGCAAAGGTCAGCGCGGCCTGCGACAGGCCAATCGTGCTGGTCCCGCCGGTGGCCGCGATGGTCACCAGCCAGACGGCAAGGGCTGCGACGAAGGACCAGACCCAGGGTTTGCGCATCAGGGCCGTCATCGCCGCCCCTCGACCCGGTTCAGCGCCAGCCGCAGCGCCAGCACCGCGATCAGGATCATCCCCTGCGCCCCGATCTGCCAGTCGGGCGAGAGGCGCAGGAACGACAGGAACGACCCCGCCAGCGTCAGCGTCAGCGCCCCGATCACCGCGCCCACGGCCGACACCCGGCCCCCGATGAACTCGCCGCCGCCCAGGATCACGCCGGCGATGGACAGAAGCGTATAGCGCAGCGCGATGTTGGCGTCGGCGGAGGTGGCCAGCCCGACCAGCGCGATTCCGGCGGCCACGGCAAAGCAGGCGGCGGTCGCGTAGGCCCCGGCGCGGGCGGCGACGATGGACCAGCCTGCCCGCGCGACCGACCGCTCGTTCCCGCCGACCCCCCGGATCAGCACGCCGAACGACGACCGCATGACCACCAGATGGGCAAAGACCGCGATCAGGATCGACGCCGCGATGGCCATCGGCATCAGCGGCGGCTTCACCGTCATCACCGCGCGCACCCATCCGGGCGCAGCCCCGCCGGGGGCGGGCAGGATCAGCACGGCAAGGCCCGCCCAGACGAAACTCATCCCCAGCGTCACCACGATGGCGGGCAGGTTGCGCAGGTGGATCACCACCCCGATCACCGCATAGGCGGCGATGGACGCCAGCAGGATCAGCACACCGACCAAAGGCGCATCGTTCAGGTAGGTCGCCGTCACGCAGGCGACAAAGCTGACAAACGCCCCCATCGACAGGTCCAGGTCGTTGACCGACATGATGATCATCTGCGCCAGCGTGGCCAGCGCGATGGGCACCGCGTAGTTCAAGAGCAGGTTCAGCCCGGCGTAGCTGGCGGCATTCGGGCGCAGCCAGAACACCCCCGCCAGCAGGGCCGCCAGCGCCATCACCGGCACCGCCAGGCGCAGGGCGTCGGGTGACAGCTTCACGCCGCCTCTCCCTGGAACGACGCGGCCAGGATCGCGTTCTCGGTGATCTCGGCCCCGGTCAGGTTCGCCACGATCATCCCGTTGCGGAACACGCAGACGCGGTCGCACAACTGCATCTCGTCCATCTCGGTCGAGTACCAGACGAAGGTGCGGCCCGCTGCCGCCTCGGCCCGGATGGTGCGGTACACTTCCTGCTTGGTGCCGACATCGACGCCGCGCATCGGATCGTCCATCAGCACCACGGGCGCGCGGGTGGACAGGGCGCGGGCGAACAGCACCTTCTGCTGGTTGCCGCCCGACAGCGACAGGATGGGGTTGCCCATGTCCGGCGTGCGGATGCCGATACGGTCGCGCCACGCCTGCGCGCGCAGCTCTTCCGCCCCCGCCTGCACGATGCCCCTGCGCGACAGGTCGGACAGGCTGGCCACGGTCAGGTTGCGCGCGATGCTCCACAGGTCGAACGTGCCGTTCAGGCGGCGGTCGCCGGCCACGAAGGTGACGGCAGGATCGCGCGCGGGCCACCACTGGGGGCTTTTCCGGTCGTAGAGGGCCAGCAGCATGTCGGTCTGGCCATGCCCGGCAAGGCCCGCCAGCCCGATCACCTCGCCCTTGCGCGCCACGAAATCCGCGCCCCTTGCCGCCTTCAGGTCCAGCACCACCGGCCCCGCCACGCCGGTCTCTCGCGCGGCCAGCGCATGGGCCGCACTTCCCATCGCCTCGACCAGCCCGCCTTGGGTGAACCTGGCGGCGGGGCGTTCCTCGACGATCCGGCCATCCTTCATCACCACCACGCGGTCGGATGTGGACAGCACCTCGCCCAGGATATGCGAGATCAGGATGACCGCGCCGCCCGCCGCCACGAACCGCCGCACATGGGCCAGAAGCTGCGCCGCGAGGCCTGCGTCCAGCGACGACGTGGGTTCGTCCAGGATCACGATGCGCGGGGCGGTGCCCGCATCGGAAAACGCCATCGCGACCTCGACCATCTGGCGCTCGGCGATGGACAGCGTGCCGACCTGCGCGCCCGCGTCAAGGCCGTGGCCGGGGAACACCGCGTCCAGACTGCGCCCGATGATGCCCCGTGCCCGCGCGCGCCACCCGAACCCGCCCAGATGGCGGTGCATCAGGCGCGTGTTCTCGAGCACGGTCAGGTTCGGGCACAGCGAAAGCTCCTGGAAGACGCAACGCAGCCCGTGCGCACGGGCCACCTTGATGCCATAGGGCTGCATCGCCACGCCGTCGCAGGCGATGGCCCCGCCCTGCAGCGTCAGCCCGCCGTTGATGATGTTGACCAGTGTCGACTTGCCCGCCCCGTTGTGCCCGACCAGCCCGATGCATTCGCCCGGTGCCACCGACAGGCTGACGCCGTCCAGCGCCACCACCTCGCCAAAGCGCAGGCGGGCGTCGGTCACGGCGATCACCGGCGGTGGGGTCATGCGGGGCGGGCCTTCGGCACAAGGTTTCGCCTGCCGCAGCCCATGGGGCTGCGGCAGCTTGGTGTCGCCCAGTGTGGGCGGTTACTTCGCCCCGTCAATCACCGCGATGGCATCTTCCATCGTGTATTCGACGTTGGCCACGCCGCCCGCCTCGGTCGTCGCAAGGCTGGCCTCCAGCGTGTCCTGCGAAATCGCCAGGAACGGCACCACCAGGTCCTTGGGCACCTCCTTGCCGTCGAGGATCTGCTGCGCCACCCAGAAGGCCAGCGTGCTGACGCCGGGCGCGATCGACACCGACATCGTCTCGTACCCGTTCGCCGCCTTCTGCTCGGCCCACCAGGCCAGCTCGTCCTGGCGGTTGCCCATCACGATGGTCGGCATGTCGCGCCCCGCCGCCGCAATCGCCTGCGCGGCACCATAGCCGTCGCCGCCCTGGGTCACCACGCCGACGATCTCGGGCAGCGACGGCAGGATGCCCGCGACCGCCTTCTGCGCCACGTCCTGCGCCCAGTCGCCGTGGACCGAGCCGACGATCTTGAACTGCGGGAACTGCGCCACCCCGGCATGGATGCCGGCGCTGATCTCGTCATCGACGAACACGCCCGCCAGCCCGCGGATTTCCAGAAGGTTGCCCCCTTCGGGCAGCTTGCCCGCAAGGTATTCCACCTGCCCACGCCCCATTTCCTTGAAGTCCACGGCAATGCGCCAGGCGCAGGGCTCGGTCACGATGCCGTCGAACGACACCACCGTGATCCCGGCGTCGCAGGCCTCTTTCACCGCGCCGTTCAGCGCCGTGGGCGAGGCCGCGTTGATCACGATGGCGTCGTAGCCTTCCAGGATCATGTTCTGGATCTGCGCCGCCTGTTCGGTCGCCTGGTTCTCGGCGGTGGTAAAGGCGTCGGCGGCGGCCACCACGCCGCTTTCGACGGCGGGCTTGGTGATCTTGTCCCAGCTGGTCAGCATCGCCTGCCGCCAGCTGTTGCCGGCATAGTTGTTCGACAGCGCGATCCGCTTGTCCGACGTGTCGGCAAGCACGGGCAGCGCCGTGCAGGCCAGCGCGGCAGAGGCCAGCATCATCGTCATGGCTTTCATCGTTCTCTCTCCCTGGTGACCGGCCGTCTGGGGCCGCGTTTGCGATCCCGCCCCGACGGGGGCGGCCTCCGTGATCGACCAGGCCAGAATGACGCAAGCGCGTCGGGCCTGTACAGGGGTTCTGCGGCAGGTCGTGTGCGGGATACCCCCTGGTCACCTGCGGGTTCCCGCAACCATCTGGCCGCTTCCCCCATGGCCCGGCCCGGCAATCTGCGCCATGCTGGCCCCGGAACGCGAAGGTGCCCCGATGCCCAACATCGCCCCTGCCGCCCGCCTGGGCCAGTACCTGCGCATCTCGCGCCTGCTGGCGGGGCAGCTCGATTTCCGCTCGGCCATCCGGGCGGTGGCGGCCGAGGTGGCGCGGATCGTGCCGCACGACCATCTGGACGTCTGCATCGTGGGGGCCGATGGGCGGTTCCACACGGCATACGAGACGGGCATCGATACGCAATGGGGCGCGATGCCCCATGCCCCCATCGCCAACAGCCCGATCCGCGCCCTGCTGATGGGCGAGGTCGACCACATCCTGACCGACGACGCCTGCGCCGACCCCCGCTTTGCCCAGCCCGGCCCGGCGCACCGCCCGATCTTCGACCACAACCTGCGCGCCCGCGTCCACCTGCCGATGTGCGTCCATGGCGAGGTGATCGGCGCGCTGTCCTGTTCGCGCCAGGTGCCGGGGGTCTATGGGGCCGACGATGTGCGCAACGCCCGCTACATCGCGGAAATGCTCTCTCCCTATTTCTTTGCCCTGCGCGCCGCCGACCAGGCCCGCGCCTCGGCCATCGTGGAAACCGAGGCGCGGGCGCGCGAAGAGGGGTTGCGCCAGGGTGCGCTGAAACTGACCGAGGCGCTGGAACAGGAACGCCAGCGCATCGGCATGGACCTGCACGACCAGACCCTGGCCGACCTCACGCGGCTGTCGCGCGGGCTGGCGCGGCTGGGGCAGGCCGAAACCGTCGCGCCGGCCGACCTTGCCCCCCTGGGCCACAGCCTGCACCAGTCGATCCAGTCCCTGCGACAGATCATCGAGGCGGCCAAGCCGTCGGTCCTGCACCTGTTCGGCTTTGCCCATGCGGTCGAGAACCATCTCGACCGCGCCATCCGCGATGCCGGATCGCCCGCGCGCGGCACCCTGACCGACCATACGGGCGGGCTGATCGACGCGCTCGACCCCTCGGTCGCCATCGCCCTGTTCCGCATCGTGCAAGAGGCGGTGAACAACGCCGTCACCCATGCCGAGGCGACGCTGGTCAGTGTCGAGCTGTCCCTGACGCGCGGGCAGGTGGCCGTCACCATCCGCGACAACGGCCTGGGCCTGCCGCGCGCCAAGGCCCGGCCCCCGTCGGGCAGCGGCATCGACAACATGAAAACCCGCGCCCGCCTGATCTCGGCCCGCTTCGCGCTGACGCCCGGACCGGGCGGCAAGGGCACCCGCGTGGGCGTCACGCTGCCTGCGCCCGCGCATCAGGTGGCCGCGCAATGAAGGTGCTGATCGTCGAGGACGACCCCCTGCACCGCGCCTACCTGCACGAATCGGTGCGCAGCGCGCTGCCCGAATGCGGCAGCGTCATCGAGGCGGTGAACGGCGGCGACGCCGAAACCCTGGCCCGCCAGAACGGCGACGCGCATATCGTGATGGACCTGCAGATGCAGCCCCGCAACGGGATCGAGGCCGCGCGCACGATCTGGCGCGAACGTCCCGCCACGCGCATCCTGTTCTGGTCGAACTACGCCGACGAGGCCTATGTGCGCGGCGTGGCGCGCATCGTGCCGGACGGGGCGGCCTATGGCTATGTGCTGAAATCGGCGAGCGACGAACGGCTGAAGCTGTCCCTGCGCAGCATCTTTGTCGAGGCCCAGTGCGTCATCGACCGCGAGGTGCGCGGCACCGAGGCGCTGAGTTTCGGCCAGACTGGCGGATTCAGCGACACCGAATACGAGATCCTGATGGACATCGCCCTTGGCCTGACCGACGGCCTGATCGCCGCGCGGCGCGGGCTGTCGCTGCGGTCGGTGCAGAACCGGCTGCAGCAGATCTACGACAAGCTCGACGTGTACCAGCCGACCGGCCCGCAGGACGCCGCCCGCTTCAACCTGCGCGCCCGCGCGGTGACGACGGCGATCCTGCGCAAGCTGTTGAACTACGGCGCGCTGGAACGGGCCGAGGCCGAGTTGCAGGTCTGGCTGGGCAACCGCTAGGGGGGACGCCATGCTGCTCTTGATCACCGGGGCGACGGGCAAGGTCGGCACCGCGTTCATTGCCCGCATCGCCGCCGATCCCCGGTGGCAGGACACGCCGATCCGTGCGCTGGTCCACAACCGGACCCCCGGTCCGGGTATCGAGGTGGTGCGCGGATCCATCGCGGATCGGGACACGGTCGAGCGGGCGATGGCAGGTGTCACCCATGTGATCCACCTGGCCACCTGCAAGGAAATCCCCGACCTGGTCATGGACGTGACCGTAAAAGGCCTGTTCTGGCTGCTGGAATCGTTCCGCACCAGCCCCACCGCGCGGCAGTTCATCCTGCTTGGCGGCGACGCCGGGGTCGGGCACTACTTCTATCCGCACGACGGCCCGCTGACCGAAGCGTCACCCCACCGCGCCTATCCCGGCTGCTATGCCCTGTCGAAGGTGCTGGAAGAGGTGATGCTGACGCAGTTCGCGGGCCAGTACGAGATCAACGGCTGCTGCCTGCGCGCGCCCTGGATCATGGAGAAGGACGATTTCCGCTATTCGCTGAGCTGGGGCGACGACCTGTTCGGCGGACCGGACTGGAAGACGATGGTGCCGCCAGACGTCGCTGCGCGTGCCCGTGCCGCAGGGGCAGTACCGCTCTTGCGCGATGCCGGTGGCAAACCCCTCAAGCGCAACTTCGTCCATGTCGATGACCTGACGGCGGCGATCCTGCTGGCGCTCGACAACCCCGTCGCGCGCGGCCGCACCTACAACATTGCGATGGATGAGCCGGTCGATTATGGGGCCCTGGCTGCCCATCTGGCCCGGACACGGGGGCTCGGGGCGGTCGATGTGCCCAGCGGGTTCCACTCGGTCTGGCTGGACAACACCCGCGCGAAACTGGAACTGGGGTGGCGGCCCGCCTGGGACATGGCACGGATGGTGGACGCCGCGTTCGACTACCGGCGTGCGCCGGACGACCCGCGCAAGGTGTGGTATCCGGGCTAGGGCGTGTGGTGATCAATGCGGTTCACGGCGTCGCCATCCGGTCCGGTCGTCCCGGCGAAGGCCGGGACCCCGATTCCTTGCGTGCAGACCGTCGGGGCCCCGGCCGTCGCCGGGCCGACCGGTCAGGGGATGAACCTGACTGATCGAGACTGGTTCTAGTTGCTGCGCCGGTAGTTCGCAAGCCGGTCGAACATCACCGCGAACAGGATCGCGCCGCCGATGAACGCGCCCTGCCAGAAGGCGTTGATGCCCAGCAATCCCAGGCTGTTGCGGATCACCTCGATCAGCATGGCCCCGATGATCGCGCCGATGGCCGTGCCCGCCCCGCCCGCCAGGTTCGCCCCCCCGATCACGGCGGCGGCGATCACCTGCAACTCCAGCCCCGCGCCGATGTTCGTCGTGACGGCCCCCAGCCACCCCGTCTGCACGATCCCCGCGATGCCCGCCGACAGCGCCGAGATCATGTAGACGAACACCTTGATCATCTTGACCGGCACCCCGGTCAGTGTCGCCGCCTGTTCGTTGCCGCCGATGGCGAACAGGTAGCGCCCGAACTGCGTCCAGCGCAGCACGAACCCGGTGATCAGCCCCAGAACGATCATGTACAAGACCGGATTGGCGATGCCGAAGAACCAGGCCCCGCCGCCGAGCGCCAAGAGCGTGTCGTGATCCGGCCCGAACTCGAACACCACGGTGTTGCCCGACGCAACCATGGCCAGAGACCGCGCGATGGACAGCATCCCCAGCGTCACCACGAACGACGGCAGCCCGACATAGGCGATCAGCACCCCGTTGATGGCCCCCACCACCAGCGCCGTGGCGACCGAGGCGAGGATGCCCACCTCGATCCCGTAGCCTGCGTTCATCACCACGGCCAGCACCATCGAACACAGGCACAAGACCGACCCCACCGACAGGTCGATCCCCCCGGTGATGATCACCATCGTCATCCCCAGCGCCACGATGGCCACGAAGGTCACGTTGCGGGTGATGTTGTACAGGTTCTTCGACGTGGCGAAGGCGTCCGTCGCAAAGGACAGGGCGATGCAGGCGGCAATCACCGCCAGGAACACCCAGAAGGTCTGGCTGCCGAACAGGCTCGACACCCAGGTTTCCTGCTTCTGCTCGATCGAGGCGCTGAGAGAGGTCGAGGTCATCGCGGGGGCCTTTCAGACGGTTTCGATGGCGCCGGTGATCAGGCCGGTCACTTCCTCGGGCGAGCTGTCGGCGATCCGGCGGTCGGCCACCTTGGTGCCCCGCCGCATGACGATCACCCGGTCGGCCACGGTGAACACGTCGGGCATCCGGTGGCTGATCAGCACCACGGTGATGCCCTGGTCGCGCAGGCGGCGGATCAGGTTCAGCACCTCCGCCACCTGGCGCACCGAGATTGCGGCGGTCGGTTCGTCCATCAGCACGATCTTGGCGTCGGACAGCCTTGTGCGGGCGATGGCCACGGCCTGCCGCTGGCCGCCCGACATCTTTTTCACCAGGTCGCGGGGCCGGGTCTCGGACTTCAGTTCGGTGAAGATTTCGGCCGCGCGACGGTACATCGACTTGTAGTCGAGCACCCGGAACGGCCCGATCCCGGTCTTCAGCTCGCGCCCCAGGAACACGTTGGCCGCCGCCGTCAGGTTGTCGCACAGCGCCAGATCCTGGTGCACGATCTCGATCCCGTGCGTCCGCGCCTCGACGGGTTTGTGCAGCACGATCTCGCGGTCGTCCATCAGGATCGACCCGCTGCTGGGGCGGAAGTTGCCCGCCATCATCTTGACCAGCGTGGACTTGCCCGCGCCGTTGTCACCCATCAGCCCGATCACTTCGCCGGGCTGCAGGGCAAAGGACACGTCCCTGACCGCCTCGATGGCCCCGAAATGCTTGGAGATGTGCCGAAGTTCCAGAACCGCCAATCGACCTGCCGCCTCCCCGCGCCCGCCGAAGATCTGCCCGTGTCGCAGCCGCGACGGGGCCGATGGTACACCGAACGCCCCCGCCCCGGAAACACGGTCTGACCAGCTAACCGCAGCTTTCGGCAAAGTCAATGAAATCCCTTGCATAAAAGCGCTGTCATCCGTGCAGGTTCCCGCGCTTTTCCTGCAGGGACTCACTTGACGTGACAGCGCTTTCATTGTCACCTTGCAGCAAGGGGGCAGGGGGGTGTCGGCAGGCGCGGTTGCGGCGCGGCGGCCCCTTGCGGCAGCGATGATCCCCGATCACGGGCGGACCGGGACCGCCGCAGGCAGGGCGAAACAAACCCCGCACAGGCACGAACCCGAACGAAGGACAGAACACGGCCTTTTTGGGAGGAGAGACCACATGAAGACGACACTGATGCTGGCCACCGCCGCGGTTCTCGCGCTTGGCGCGGGGGCGGGCCTGGCCCAGGACAAGAAGCAACTCGTGATCGTGGTGAAGGGGTTGGACAACCCCTTCTTCGAGGCGATCAACCAGGGCTGCCAGAAATGGAACAGCGAAAACGCCGACAGCGAATACGAATGCTTCTACACCGGCCCCGCTTCGACCTCGGATGAGGCCGGCGAGGCGCAGATCGTGCAGGACATGCTGGGCAAGCCTTCGACGGTGGCGATGGCAATCTCGCCGTCGAACGCCAAGCTGATCGCACAGACGATCAAGACCTCGGGCGCGACGGTGCCGATCATGACGCTGGACGCCGACCTCACGGTCGAGGATGCGGCCCTGCGCAAGACCTATCTCGGCACCGACAACTACCTGATGGGCCAGCGCATCGGCCACTACGTCAAGACCGCCAAGCCCGACGGCGGCACGGTCTGCACGATCCAGGGCAACCCCGGTGCCGACAACATCCTGCGCCGCGCGCAGGGGTTCCGCGATGCCCTGTCGGGGCAGGAAGGGCTGGCCGCGCTGGCCGGTGAAGGCGGCTGGACCGAAGTGGCGGGCTGCCCGGTCTTCACCAACGACGACGGGGCCAAGGGCGTGCAGGCGATGACCGACATCCTGGCCGCGAACCCCGACCTTGACGCCTTCGGCATCATGGGCGGCTGGCCGCTGTTCGGCGCGCCGCAGCCCTACCGCGACCTGTTCACCCCCTATGCCGAGCGAATCGCGAGCAACGACTTCGTCATCGGGGCCGCCGACACCATCGGCGCCGAGGTCGATCTGGCGCGCGAAGGGCTGGTGACGGCCCTGGTCGGACAGCGCCCGTTCGAGATGGGCTATCTGGCCCCCGGTGCCATGATCAGCCTGATCAAGGGCGAGGCGGTGCCGGACCCGATCTTCACCGGTCTGGACGAATGCACCAAGGACACCGTGGATACCTGCATCCAGAAGTGACCGTTTGACATCACGGGGGGCGTCCGGGGTGACCCGGACGCCCTTTGGTCTGCCGGTGCGGGCGCTCGTCAGCCCAGACGGGCTTTCTCGCTGGTGCCGCGCGACCGAAGAAGCCCGTCAGGGCTGATGAGGGGCCGGTCAGCGTGTCGGCGCGACACCTCAGGCCTTCAGCCACTCTGCAAAGGCCCCGGCATGATCCGGATGCCAGCGCGACAGCGGCGGGCGGTTCTGCGCGATGTCCCCTGCCGCCCACAGGATGCGCTTGGCGTCCAGCGCGCGGGTGACGTCGTTGTCCGGGCACAGGATATAGAATTCGTCGCGGTCCAGCGCCCCGAACAGGAAATCGACCACCTGCTCCGCCGTCCAGGCCCCCGCCGGTTTCGCGCTGCGCCCGTTCTCGGTCAGCGGCGTCCAGACGAATCCGGGAATGAACAGCCGCGCCTCCACCCGACAGCCGGGCAGGTTCCGCAGGTGGTGCTGCAGCGCCTCGGTAAAGACCTTCACCCCGGCCTTGGACACATTGTAGGCCGGGTCGCCCGGCGGCGTGGTGATGCCCTGCTTGGACCCGGTGTTCAGGATCAGCCCCGGCTGCCCGTGCGCGATCATCGCAGGGGCAAAGGCCTGTGCCCCGGCCACGATGCCGCCCATGTTGACCGCCAGCACACGGTCCCAGTTTAGCGAATCGAGCACGCTGCTGCCCGGCTGGATGCCGGCGTTGTTCATCAGCACGTTGACCGGCCCCAGGTCGCGCACCACCCGCGCCGCCAGATCGTGCAGCGCCGCAGGATCGGCGACATCCACCGGCACCGCCAGCACCGGGTGCCCGCCCGAGGCCACCTCCGCCAGCGCCGCCTCCAGCCGCGCCCCGCCCAGATCGGCGATGCAGACCTTCATCCCCGATGCCGCAAGCTGCCGCACGGCGGCCAGGCCGATGCCCGACGCCCCCCCCGTCACCACCGCGACGCCGCCTGCCATCACTGCCGGATGCATTCCCACCTCCTCAGGCCGTGGCCCCTTCGACAATCTCGAACCCGGTGTCGATCACCCGCCCCGGCGCGCCGCGCACAGGCGAGGCCAGCACCTCTTCCACCGCCTTGCGCCCGATCAGGAACCGGTTCGACCGGATCGTCGACAGGGGCTGCGGCAGCGCCCGTCCGATATCCAGCCCGTTGAACCCGAACAGCGCCAGCCCCTGTGGCACCGCGATGCCCGCCCCCAGGCAGTGGAACAGCCCGCCCACCGCCATGTCG
Organism: Gemmobacter sp.; assembly: GCA_052387255.1. GTDB lineage: Bacteria > Pseudomonadota > Alphaproteobacteria > Rhodobacterales > Rhodobacteraceae > JBBQXK01. The sequence continues at coordinate 37,037 of JBQTJI010000064.1, forward strand.
TCGTTGGAATAGACCGCGACCTCGACGCCCGGCGCGCGGGCGCACAGATCGGCCGTCTGCGCCTTGCCCTTCTCGACCGAAGTCTGCCCGTCCGACAGCGCGCTCGCCTCCAGCGCCAGCCCCGCCTCGGCCAGTCCCGCCCGCAGTCCGTCGTACCGCATCCGTGCCCGGATGTCGGCGGTCCCGCCATAGCCCACATACCCGAACCGCCGGTACCCCCGCGCCACCAGGTGCCGGGCCGAGGCGCGCCCCGCCTCGACATGGCTCATCCCGATGCCCACATCGATCGGCGGATGGTCGATCTCCATGAACTCGACGATGCGGATGCCCGACTGGTCCAGCATCCGCCGCGTCGCCTCGGTGTGGGTCGACCCCGCGATCAGCACGGCAGCGGGCTGCCACGCCAAGAGGTTGCGCACCACCGTCTCCTCGCGGTCAAGGTCATAGTCGGTGACGGCGATCACCGACTGCCGGTCGGTGCCGGCCAGCCCTGCATTGATGCCCTGAAGCACCTCGGGGAACACGATGTTCGACAGCGACGGGATCACCACCCCCACCAGCCGCGAATCAAGCGACGCCAGCGACCCCGCGATGCGGTTCGGCACATAGCCAAGGGCGCGCACCGATTCCATCACCCGCTCGCGCGTGGCGGGCGTCACCAGATCCTGGTTGCGCATGATCCGCGACACGGTCGATTCGCTCACCTCGGCCCGCCGCGCCACATCGCGCACGGTGACGGTCGCCTTGCGGCCGGTCAGACGTTGTTTCTGCTTGGCCACGCCGCCCCCTTACCGTTGCACGTAGTTCCGCCAGTCATGCGCCTCGCGGAACCCCAGAACCTCGCGCGCCTTGGCGTTCGACAGGGGGGCCTCGCGCGGCCCCATGGCGCGCGTCACCGGCGTGTTCGGGGCAAACTTCGCCAGAAACTCCGGCGTCGGCAAGTCAGCCGTAATCGTGTCGTTCACCGCGTTGAACACCTGGTACCCCAGCCCGTCCTTTTCGATGCACAGATGCACGATCTCGCCCAGGTCGCGCGCGTCGATATAGCTCCAGGCGTTGCGCTTGCGCATCGGCGGATTGTCCAGATACTCGACGAAGGCCCCGTATTCGTGCGGCTCGATCACGTTGCCGATGCGCAGGGCATAGATATCGGCCCCATAGCGCATGGCAAAGGCGCGGGCGGTCTTTTCGTTCACCACCTTGGACAGGCCGTAGCTGTCCATCGGGTCGCTGTCATACTCCTCGGTCAGCGGGAACTGGTGATAGTCCTTGTCGCCTTCCGCGAAACAGACGCCATAGGTCGTTTCCGAACTGGCAACGATCACCTTGCGGCAGCCCAGCTTCATCGCCGCCTCGATCACGTTGTAGGTGCTGGTCACATTGGCCGCGAAGGTCTTGTTGTCCGGCTCGATCCCCACCCGCGGGATTGCGGCGAAATGCACCACCGCGTCGGGCGCTGTCGGCGGTGCCCCGTCGGCATAATGGCCCAGCCCGAAATGAGACGTGAGCGCGTTGAACGCTTGGCCGCTGTCGGTCAGGTCGGCGATCAGCGTGCCCACGCCGGGCAGGTCCAGCGGCTTGAGGTCCACGTTCAGGATGTCGTACCCCAAGGCCCGCAGGTGCGGCACCGCGTGCCGCCCCGCCTTGCCCGTGCCACCGGTGAAAACAATCCGCTTGGTCATCGTCGTCTCCCTTCAACCCTTCGGTCCCGGCAGGTCCAGCCCCGCCAGCCCGGCCATCATCCGCGCGACCGAGGCGTCGTCGTCGCGCCCCATCCCCGCCGCCGCCGTCATCACGAACATCTGCAACGCCACCGAGGCGACCGGCGTCGGGAACCGCAAGCCCCGCCCGATGTCGGTGACGATGCCCAGATCCTTGGTGAAGATGTCGACCGCACTGCGGGGCGCATAGTCGCCGTCCAGGATGTGCGGCACCCGGTTCTCGAACATCCAGGAATTGCCCGCACTGGCGGTGATCACCTCGTACACGCGGCCCAGGTCCAGCCCCATCGCGGCGGCAAAGGTCATCGCCTCGCAGGCGGCGGCGATGTGCACGCCCGCCAAGAGCTGGTTCACGATCTTGAACGCCGCCCCGGTGCCCGCACTGTCGCCAAGCTCGTACACCTTGGCCGCGATTGCGTTCAGAACCGGGCGCGCCCTGTCAAACGCCGCAGGCGAACCCGAGGCCATGACCGTCATCTCGCCCGACGCCGCCCGCACCGCCCCGCCGCTGATCGGCGCGTCGATGTAGTGCAGGCCCATCGCCTGCGCCCGTGCCTCGAACGCGCGGGCATCGTCGGGGGCCATCGTCGCGCAGGACAGGATCACCCCGCCCGGTGCCATGGTTCCCGCCGCCCCGCCCGGCCCGAACAGCACCGCATCGGTCTGCACCGCGTTGACCACCACGCAGACCGCGACATCGGCCCCTTCTGCCGCCGCTGCCGGACCCGTTGCCACCTCTCCGCCCATGTCGGCAAACCGCGCCACCGCATCGGGCGACACATCGCATCCCGTGACGGCAAACCCCCGCCGCAACAGCGTCCCGGCGATGCCGAGGCCCATCGATCCCAGCCCGATGACACCGATCCTGACGCCTGCGGTCCCCGCCATGCCGCCCCCTGCCGCAAACCCCGAATCCGGCTTGATCTTGTGCTGTCACTGCCGCGATGATAGCGTTGTCATGCCATCGGTATCCGACCATCACAGCCCAAGGCAAGCGCTTAATTTCCTTCCCTTATCAAGGGGACAGGTCCGTTTCCGGGTCGCTGCCGCACCCGCCCCGCAAAAGGACGATGCATGCTGATCGGCGCGGTGGCAGACGACATCACCGGGGCCACCGACCTGTGCCTGATGCTGTCGCGCGCAGGCCTTCGGACGATGCAGGTGATGGGCGTGCCCGACGGCCCCCTGCCCGATGCCGACGCCGTGGTGATCGCGCTGAAATCGCGCACGATCCCGGCGGAACAGGCCGTCGCGCTGTCGCTGGACGCCGCGCGCTGCTTGCGGGCGGCAGGCGCGGGGCAGGTGCTGTTCAAGTATTGCTCGACCTTTGACAGCACCGATGCGGGCAACATCGGCCCGGTGACGGCGGCGCTGATGGACCTGACGGGCACGCCCGTGACCATCGCCTGCCCGGCCTTTCCCGCCAACGGACGCACGGTCTATCGCGGGCACCTGTTCGTCGGCGACCAGCTTCTGTCCGACAGCCCGATGAAGGACCACCCCCTGACACCGATGCGCGACGCCAACCTCGTGCGCGTGCTGGCGCGGCAGTCGGCGGTGCCGGTCGGTCTCGTCGACATCGCAACCCTGCGGAACGGCGGCGCGCGCAACGCGCTTGCGCAGCCCGGCCCGCGCATCCTGATCGCCGACGCCCTGACCGACGACGACCTTCTGACACTGGGCGCGGCCTGCGCCAACCTGGCACTGGTCACCGGCGGATCGGGCATCGCCATGGGACTGGCGCAGAACTTCGTCGCGGCGGGCAAGGTCGCTCAGGGCGAAAGGCCCGCAACGATGCCCGCCCCGCCGGGCCGCGCGGTGGTCCTGGCCGGGTCCTGCTCGGCGGCCACACGCGGCCAGGTCACGGCGGCCCGCGCCGCCGGCCTGCCCGCGATGGCGCTCGACGTGGCCGCATTGGCCGCCGGGGGGCAGACGGCCCGGACGCTCGCCGACTGGGCCACAGCACAGCACGGCCCGCTGCCCCCCGTGCTCTACTCCTCCGCCGACCCCGACACCCTCGCCCGCACCCAGTCCACCCTGGGCCGCGAAGCATCTGGCACCTTGGTCGAACACACGCTGGCCGAGGTGGCCCGCCTGCTGCACGCCCGTGGCTTCACCCGCCTTGTCATCGCGGGCGGCGAAACCGCAGGCGCGGTCGTCGCGGCCCTCGGCGTCACCACCCTGCACATCGGCCCCGAGATCGACCCCGGCGTGCCCTGGACGCGCAGCCTGCACGGCCCCGACCTGGCCCTTGCCCTCAAGTCCGGCAACTTCGGCGCGCCCGACTTCTTCCTTCGCGCCTGGTCCCTGCTGACCCCCCACCCCGACCCTTTGAACGGAGACGCCCCATGACCACCCCAGACACCCCCCGCATCGGCTTTGTCGGCCTTGGCCTGATGGGGCACGGCATGGCCACCAACATCCTGGCCAAGGGCTATCCCCTGACCGTCATCGCCCACCGCAACCGCGCGCCGCTCGAAGACCTCGTCGCCAAGGGCGCGACCGAGGCCGCCGACATGGCCGACCTCGCCCGCCGGTCCGACATCATCCTGATGTGCCTCACCGGCTCGCCCGAGGTGGCCTCGGTCGTGGCCGGGCTGAAGCCGGGCCTCGCCGCCGGTTCGGTGGTCATCGACTGCTCGACGGGCGAGCCGACCGTGACCGAACGGCTGGCGCGCGACCTGGCCGCAGTCGGGGTCGACTATGCCGACGTGCCCCTCGGCCGCACCCCGAAAGAGGCCCTCGCAGGCACGCTCGACGCCATGGTCGGTGCCACGCCGCAGGTCTACGCCCGCATCCGGCCCGTCATCGAAACCTGGGCCGGCAAAATCGTCCACATGGGCGCGATCGGCGATGGCCACCGCATGAAACTCTTGATGAACTTCCTCTCGCTCGGCTACGGCGCGCTTTACGCCGAGGTGCTGACCCTGTCGCAGAAGGTCGGCATTTCCATCGAACAGTTCGACAGCGTGATCCGGGGCGGGCGCATGGACTGCGGATTCTACCAGACCTTCATGGGCTATGCCGTCGAAGGCAACCGCGAGGCGCACAAGTTCACCCTCTCGAACGCCTACAAGGACATGCGCTATGTCGAGGCGATGGCGAACGCCGCCACCATGGCCACGACGCTGGGGTCCGCGATCAAGAACAGCTATGCGCTGGCCATGGCCACCGGCGGCAACGGCCCCGAGAACTACGTCCCCCACCTGCCCGACTACATCGCCCGCGCCAACGGCCTGGCCAAGCCCGAGACCTGACCCCTCCCAGGGTCACTTCCGCCGCCGGTGCTCCTCCAGCCGGGGGAAGATTTCGACGAAATTGCAGGGCCGGTGGCGGTAGTCCAGTTGCCACCGCAGGATCTCGTCCCAGGCATCCCGGCAGGCCCCCGGACTGCCCGGCAGCGCGAACAGGTACGTCCCCCCCGCCACACCCCCGCAGGCGCGGCTCTGCACCGCCGAGGTCCCGATCTTCTGCATCGACACGATGGTGAACACGGTGCCAAAGGCCTCGATCTCTTTCTCATAGACATCGCGGTGCGCCTCGACCGTCACATCCCGCCCGGTCAGGCCGGTGCCCCCGGTGGTCAGGATCACGTCGATGGCCGGATCAGCGATCCATTCCCGCAACCGCGCGGCGATCACCGCCCGGTCATCCCGCACGATCCCCCGCGCCGCCAGCCCATGCCCCGCCCCCGTCAGCCGCTCGACCAGCGAGTCGCCGGACTTGTCGTCGGCAAGGGTGCGGGTGTCGCTGACTGTCAGCACCGCGATGCGGACAGGGATGAAGGCGCGGGCTTCGTCGATCCGGCTCATCCCCGCAACCACGCCTGCAAGGCCAGCAGGTCCGTCCAGGCCTCGCGCTTCGCCGCAGGGTTGCGCAGCAGATACGCCGGGTGGAACATCGGCAGCGCCGACCGACCAAAGGCCGTGGTCCACACCCCCCGCAGCCGCGAGATGCCCTTCTGCCCCAGCGCCGCCAGACAAGACGTGTTGCCCATCAGCACGATCACCTCCGGGTCCGCCAGCGCCACATGGCGTTCCACGAACGGCAGCATCATCGCGATCTCGCCCGCCTCGGGGTCGCGGTTCTGGGGGGGCCGCCAGGGCATCACGTTGGTGATATAGACCGCCGCCTCCGGGGCAGGGGCCGTCCGCGACAGCCCGATGGCCCCCAGCATCCGGTCCAGCATCTGCCCCGCCGCGCCGACAAAAGGCAGCCCCGCCAGATCCTCATCCCGCCCCGGTGCCTCGCCCAGCACCAGCACGCGGGCGGCGGGGTTGCCATCGGCGAACACCGTGGACCGCGCCCCCTTCTTCAACTCGCAATGGTCATACCCGGCGATGGCCGCATGCAGGGCGGCCAGGTCGGGGGCCAGCGCCGCCAGCCTGCGCGCCACCGCGACCGGATCGGCCTCCGCCACCACTGCCAAGGGTGCCACGGACGAAAGCACCGGCACCAGCCAGGGCGCGCGGTCCGGCAGGTCATAGGCCGACGCGGGCCCCTCGCCCACCACCTCGGTCAACCCGAGGTCGGCCTGCCACGCCAGCGCCGCCAGCGCCGCATGCCAGTCCCCCTCGATGTCCGCAGCGATTCCCATGGGCGGCAGCCTAGGGGCCGGGGCAGGGGGCGGCAACCTGTCTTGCGCCCCGGCCTTTGCATCCTGTACTCCCTGTCCGACAGGACAGCAGGGACGACCGGCCATGACCTTCCGCGCCCGCCACCTTCTGGGGATCGACCATCTCGCCCCCGACGACATCCGCAGCGTCCTCGACCTTGCCGACCGGTACGTCGACCTCAACCGCCGCACGGTCAAGCAGTCGAACGTTCTGGCGGGCATGACCCAGATCAACATGTTCTTCGAGGCATCGACCCGCACGCAGGCCTCGTTCGAACTGGCCGGAAAGCGCCTTGGCGCGGATGTGATGAACATGGCCGTCGCCCAGTCGAGCGTGAAGAAGGGCGAGACGCTGATCGACACCGCGATGACGCTGAACGCCATGCACCCCGACCTGCTGGTGGTCCGCCACCCCTCAAGCGGCGCGGTCAACCTGCTGGCACAGAAGGTCGACTGTGCCGTCCTCAACGCCGGTGACGGCCGCCACGAACACCCCACGCAGGCGCTGCTCGACGCCCTCACCATCCGCCGCGCCAAGGGCCGCATCCAGCGCCTGACCGTGGCCATCTGCGGCGACATCGCCCATTCCCGCGTGGCCCGGTCGAACCTGATCCTGCTGGGAAAAATGGAAAACCGCATCCGCCTGATTGCGCCGCCCACGCTGATGCCTGCGGGGGTCGAGGATTTCGGCTGCGAGATCTTCGACGACATGAAGGCGGGCCTCGCCGGGGCCGACGTGGTGATGATGCTGCGCCTGCAGCGCGAACGGATGGACGGCGGGTTTGTGCCCTCGATGCGCGAATACTACCACCGCTATGGGCTGGATGCCGAGAAGCTGGCGGTTGCCAAACCCGACGCCATCGTCATGCACCCCGGCCCGATGAACCGGGGGGTCGAGATCGACGGGACTTTGGCCGACGACATCAACCGCAGCGTGATCCAGGAGCAGGTCGAGATGGGCGTGGCGGTGCGGATGGCCTGCATGGACCTCTTGGCGCGCAACCTGCGGGCGGAACGGGGGCGGCGGGCGGTGGGGGTGATGGTGTGAGCTTCCAGTACCAATTCCGAAGCGCCAACTCGCCCAGCCGCGTCTAGATCGGTCGACCTCTTCTACGTGCTTTGCTGCGGTTGCGGCTGTGGCGCTTGTGGAGGCGGCGTTACTTGCTGAGGTGTTGTTCCTGAAGTTGCCCCTCTAGAAACGCTATCCGCGCCCCTTCCGAGAATGTAGCCAGAGAGTCCACCTAGCAGGGCAGACAGTTCCTTCCCTTCGAGTATTCCGAGGATGCCGAACAGAATTATCGCAATTATAAGGGAGAAAAGAGCAATAAACTGAATTCCCCTCTCGGCCCCGAACATAACTGCTCTCAGGTCTGGAGTCTTGTAAGCGATGAAAAAAAAGCCGACGATGACAAAGCCGACAAGCCCTCCGAACACATATGTAGCGTTGCTCGTGTATGTGCTTCTTTCGAGTTCGGTATCCAGCAGCGTTGAGGCCCTACTATCAAGCGAGCGCAGAAGCGCGGCGAGGTCGGCCCGAAGAGTCTCAGTCAGATTGATCCGCCCCCCCAGCTCACTTAAGATAGCGCTTGAAATTTCTATCTCATTCTTAAGGTCTTGAAGCCTCTTTGCCTCTGTCTCGATCCTTAACTTGACTCGCTCGACTTCCCTGTCAACGCGTTCCAGTCCCTGCGCCGCGCGAGACTCAATCTCGTTGAGTGACATATTCTGATCCGCATTTGCCCGCATGAACGGAAAATCAAACTCGTTGAAGCGCCGCAAAATTTCCGATTCGCGAGCGCTCAATTCGACGGCAGCCAAGGGCAATTCTGGGTCTGTGCCTGCAGTTTCCTTAAGTGAAGTGATCAATGCCATCAGGCTTTCCAGACCTTCCTTGTCTGCAGTGACCCGAGTTAGAAATCCGTCGTCAGGTCCATCGGCTTCTGATCTTGGATCGACGTTTTCAAGTGACGTTTGCAAGGACTTTCGCCGATTCTCCCAAATGGTTAGATCTGCAAGTAGAGATGCCCTCGATCGCTCTAGTCTGTCAGATAGAGAGACAATCTTTGCGCGGTCGCCGCTAATCTTTCTCAGAGCGGCCACGCGTTGATTGCTTGTCATTGACGAACCGCTCTCATCATTCCCAGAAAGATCAGATATCTGTTGAATTACAAGCTTTTCAACGGCGCTTGATTCATCGATGCTGGCTGGCAGGTCGACCTCACCAAGAGCAGGTTGAGCGAGGCCCTCGCTGTGAAAAAACATCAAGATGGTCACGACAGCCATCGCCAAAATATGCTTCATGACGTCCCCCAAACATAACTTTTTAGCATTTTGCCTAGGGCCTGTTGACGTTCATTTCAATCGAATGACGGTTGCGGTGAGGGCGATGAAGGCACCGTAGCTTGTATCGGTTTTGCAGTATCGCATGGCGATGCCTCTGTATTCCTTGAGTTTTTGGAAGA
>JBQTJI010000065.1:0-47197 GCA_052387255.1 Gemmobacter sp.
GGAGTGACCCGAGATGGGCAAGGCAAAGTTCGAACGGAACAAACCGCACGTCAACATTGGCACGATTGGCCATGTCGACCACGGCAAGACGACGCTGACGGCGGCGATCACGAAGTATTTCGGCGAGTTCCGGGCCTATGACCAGATCGACGGCGCGCCGGAAGAGCGGGCGCGGGGGATCACGATCTCGACCGCGCATGTGGAATACGAGACCGAGGCGCGCCACTATGCCCACGTCGACTGCCCCGGCCATGCCGACTACGTCAAGAACATGATCACCGGGGCCGCCCAGATGGACGGCGCGATCCTGGTCTGCGCGGCGTCGGACGGCCCGATGCCGCAGACGCGCGAACACATCCTGTTGGGCCGCCAGGTGGGGATCCCCTACATGGTGTGCTACATGAACAAGATCGACCTGGTCGATGACGAGGAACTGGTCGAACTCGTGGAGATGGAACTGCGCGAGCTGTTCTCGTCCTACGAGTATCCCGGCGACGACATTCCGATCATCAAGGGTTCGGCGCACCAGGCGATGATCGGGCAGCGCCCCGACATCGGCGAGCAGTCGATCCGCGCGCTCCTCAAGGCGGTGGACGAGTACATCCCGACGCCCGCGCGCGCCATCGACCAGCCGTTCCTGATGCCGATCGAGGACGTGTTCTCGATTTCCGGGCGTGGCACGGTGGTGACGGGCCGGATCGAGCGCGGCGTGATCAACGTCGGCGACGAGGTCGAGATCGTCGGCATCCGCGACACCAAGAAGTCGGTCTGCACCGGCGTCGAGATGTTCCGCAAGCTTCTCGACCGGGGCGAGGCGGGCGACAACGTCGGCGTGCTCTTGCGCGGCATCGACCGCGAGGGGGTCGAGCGCGGCCAGGTGCTGTGCAAGCCGAAATCGGTGAACCCGCACACGAAGTTCGAGGCCGAGGCGTACATCCTGACCAAGGAAGAGGGCGGCCGCCACACCCCGTTCTTCGCCAACTACCGGCCGCAGTTCTACTTCCGCACGACCGACGTGACCGGCACGGTGATGCTGCCCGAGGGCACCGAGATGGTGATGCCGGGCGACAACCTGAAGTTCAACGTGGAACTGATCGCCCCGATCGCGATGGAGGAGAAACTGCGCTTCGCCATCCGCGAGGGCGGCCGCACCGTGGGTGCAGGCGTGGTGTCCAAGATCATCGCGTGAGGCGACGTAGGGGATGCCGGGCTGAAGCCCGGCCTACCCAAGATTGCGTAGCCCGGGCTAAAGCCCGTCACAACCGAAGATGAACGTGGGGTGGGTGTCACACCCACCTGAACCGAAGATGAATGTGGGGTGGGTGCGATACCCACCCACCCTGCCAAGGACGACAAAGATGCAAGGTCAGACCATCCGCATCCGGCTCAAGGCCTTTGACTATCGCGTGCTCGACGCTTCGACGCACGAGATTGTCCAGACGGCCAAGCGCACGGGCGCACAAGTGCGCGGGCCGATCCCGCTGCCGAACAAGATCGAGAAGTTCACCGTGCTGCGCGGCCCCCACATCGACAAGAAGTCGCGCGACCAGTGGGAGATCCGCACGCACAAGCGGCTGCTCGATATCGTGGACCCGACACCCCAGACCGTGGACGCGCTGATGAAGCTCGACCTGGCTGCCGGTGTCGACGTCGAAATCAAGGTCTGAGGAGGCAAGGGATGCGCTCGGGCGTGATTGCAAAGAAGCTGGGTATGACCCGGCTGTTCATGGCGGACGGACGGCAGGTGCCGGTGACCGTGCTGCAACTGGACAACCTGCAGGTGGTGGCGCAGCGCACCGCCGAGCGTGACGGTTATACCGCCGTCCAGCTGGGCGCGGGCGAGGCCAAGGCCAAGCGGACGACTGCCGGGATGCGCGGCCACTTCGCCAAGGCGAACGTGACGCCGAAGCGCAAGCTGGCCGAATTCCGCGTGACGCCCGACTGCCTGATCGACGTGGGCGCGGAGATCACTGCCGACCACTATCTTGCGGGCCAGTATGTCGACATCGCGGGCACCAGCATCGGCAAGGGGTTCCAGGGCGCGATGAAGCGGCACAACTTTGGCGGTCTGCGGGCCAGCCACGGGGTGTCGGTCAGCCACCGGTCGCACGGGTCCACGGGCCAGTGCCAGGACCCCGGCAAGGTGTTCAAGGGCAAGAAGATGGCGGGCCACATGGGGGCGACCCGGGTGACCACGCAGAACCTCGAGGTTGTGCGCACGGATGCCGAGCGCGGGCTCTTGATGATCAAGGGCGCGGTTCCGGGCTCGGCCGGTGGCTGGGTGACGGTCAAGGACGCGGTCAAGAAGGCGGCCCATGCGGACGCGCCGAAACCGGCGGCGGTGCGCAAGGCGGCAATAACCGCCCCGGCAGCCGAGGCGGCTGTCGAAGGGGGTGAAGCATGAAATTCGATGTGATCACGCTGGATGGCGGCAAGGCCGGCACGGTCGAGCTGGACGAGGGGCTGTTCGGCCTCGAGCCGCGCGCCGACATCCTGCACCGGGTGGTGCGCTGGCAGCGGGCGCGCGCCCAGGCTGGCACGCACTCGACGCTGACGCGGGCCGAGGTTTCGTACTCGACCAAGAAGATCTATCGCCAGAAGGGCACTGGCGGTGCACGCCACGGGTCGAAGAAGGCCCCGATCTTCCGTCACGGCGGTGTCGTCAAGGGTCCGACCCCGCGCAGCCATGCGCATGACCTGCCCAAGAAGTTCCGTGCCCTGGGCCTGCGCCATGCGCTGTCGGCCAAGGCCCGCGCGGGCGAGCTGGTGATCCTGGACGTGGCCTCGATGGAGACGCCCAAGACCGGCGCCCTGGCGAAAGCTGCAAAGGAGCTGGGCTGGAAGCGCGTTCTGGTGATCGACGGGGCCGAGGTGAACGCGAATTTCGCCATGGCCGCGCGCAACATCGACACCATCGACGTGCTGCCGACGATGGGTGCGAACGTCTATGACATCCTGAAGCGGGACCAGCTGGTGATCACCAAGGCCGGTCTCGAAGCGCTGGAGGCGCGCCTGAAATGACCGCGAAACCAGCGCATTACGACCTGATCCGCAAGCCCGTGATCACCGAAAAGGCGACCGCCGCGTCCGAACACGGCGGCGTCGTGTTCCAGGTCGCCATGGACGCGACCAAGCCCCAGATCAAGGAGGCGGTCGAGGCCATCTTCGGCGTCAAGGTGCGTGCCGTGAACACCGTCGTGACCAAGGGCAAGCACAAGAAGTTCCGTGGTCGCCCCGGCGAGCGCAGCGACCGCAAGAAGGCCTATGTGATGCTGGAAGAGGGCCAGAGCATCGACGTCTCGACTGGCCTTTGAGGGGGGGCTCTGCTAGAAGCCCCCGAATCTGACGGCCCCGGCATGCCGGGGCCGTGATTTTTCGAACGAAAACCGGGCCTTCGGGCCCATGTAACGGAAGACAGAAAGCATGGCACTCAAGTCGTACAAGCCGACGACGCCTGGCCAACGCGGGTTGGTTCTGATCGACCGTTCGGACCTGTTCAAGGGACGTCCCGTCAAGGCGCTGACCGAAGGGTTGCGCAAGACGGGCGGACGGAACAACACCGGGCGGATCACGATGTGGCACAAGGGTGGGGGTGCCAAGCGCCTCTACCGCGTGGTGGATTTCCGCCGGACGAAGCACGACATGACGGCGACCGTCGAGCGGATCGAATACGATCCGAACCGGACGGCCTTCATCGCCTTGATCCGCTACGAGGATGGCGAGCAGTCCTACATCCTGGCACCGCAGCGCCTGGGCGTGGGCGACAAGGTGGTGTCGGGGGCCAAGACCGACGTCAAGCCGGGCAACGCGATGCCGTTCAGCGGCATGCCCATCGGTACCATCGTGCACAACATCGAGCTGAAGCCCGGCAAAGGCGGCCAGATGGCGCGGGCGGCGGGCACCTATGCCCAGTTCGTGGGCCGTGATGGCGGCTATGCGCAGGTGCGCCTGTCCTCCGGTGAACTCCGGATGGTGCGCCAGGAGTGCATGGCCACCATCGGGGCGGTGTCGAACCCCGACAACTCGAACCAGAACTTCGGCAAGGCGGGCCGGATGCGCCACAAGGGCATCCGCCCGACCGTTCGCGGTGTGGCCATGAACCCGATCGACCACCCGCACGGCGGCGGCGAAGGCCGCACCTCGGGCGGTCGTCACCCTGTTACTCCGTGGGGCAAGGGCACCAAGGGGAACAAGACCCGCAAGGCCAAAGGCTCGGACAAGCTGATTGTCCGGTCGCGTCACCTGAAGAAAGGGCGCTGATCCATGGCACGTTCCATCTGGAAAGGTCCGTTTGTCGACGGCTACCTGCTGACGAAGGCGGAAAAGGCGCGTGGCGGTGGCCGGTCGGAGGTGATCAAGATCTGGTCGCGCCGGTCCACCATCCTGCCGCAGTTCGTCGGCCTCACCTTTGCCGTCTACAACGGCAAAAAGCACATCCCGGTCAACGTGACCGAGGAAATGATCGGCCAGAAGTTCGGGGAATATTCGCCGACGCGGACCTACTACGGTCACGCCGCCGACAAGAAAGCGAAGAGGAAGTAAGCCATGGGCAAGGACAAGAATCCCCGCCGCGTGGAAGAGAACGAGGCCATGGCGGTCGCGCGCATGCTGCGCACCAGCCCGCAGAAGCTGAACCTGGTCGCGGGCCTGATCCGCGGCAAGAAGGTGGAACGCGCGGTCACCGACCTGACCTTCTCGAAGAAGCGGATCGCACAGGACGTGCTGAAGTGCCTGCAGTCGGCGATTGCCAATGCCGAGAACAACCACGGCCTGGACGTGGATGACCTGGTGGTGGCCGAGGCCTGGTGCGGCAAGAACCTGACGCTCAAGCGCGGTCGTCCGCGCGCACGGGGCAGGTTCGGCAAGATCATGAAGCCGTTCAGCGAAATCACCATCAAGGTGCGTCAAGTCGGGGAGACGGCGTAATGGGTCAGAAGGTCAACCCCATCGGGATGCGTCTGCAGGTCAACCGCACCTGGGACAGCCGCTGGTTCGCCGAGTCCAAGGACTATGGCAATCTGCTGCTGGAAGACCTGCGGATGCGGGCCTTCGTGCATGAAGAGTGCAAGCAGGCCGGCATCTCGAAGGTCATCATCGAGCGCCCCCACAAGAAGTGCCGCGTGACGATCCACACCGCGCGTCCGGGCGTGATCATCGGCAAGAAAGGCGCGGACATCGAAGGTCTGCGCAAGAAGCTGATGGCCTTCACCAAGTCGGAACTGCACCTGAACATCGTCGAGGTGCGCAAGCCGGAACTGGATGCGCAACTGGTGGCCGAGAGCATCGCCCAGCAGATGGAGCGTCGCGTGTCGTTCCGCCGCGCGATGAAGCGCGGCGTGCAGAACGCGATGCGCATGGGTGCCCTGGGCATCCGGGTGAACGTCGGTGGCCGTCTGGGCGGGGCCGAGATTGCGCGCGTGGAATGGTACCGCGAGGGGCGCGTGCCGCTGCACACGCTGCGCGCCGACATCGACTATGCGCTGTCCGAGGCGACGACGCCTTATGGAATCATCGGCGTCAAGGTCTGGATCTTCAAGGGCGAAATCCTTGAACACGATCCCCAGGCCCATGACCGTCGTCTGGCGGAAGCGCAGGAAGGCCCCGCCCCGCGCGGCGCCCGCCGCGACCGCGAACGCGCGTAAGGGAGCAGTCAGATGTTGCAACCGAAACGGACCAAGTTCCGCAAACAGCACAAGGGCCGTATCCACGGCGAGGCCAAGGGCGGGTCTGACCTGAACTTTGGCACCTTCGGCCTGAAAGCGACCGAGCCCGAGCGTGTGACCGCGCGGCAGATCGAGGCGGCCCGCCGCGCGATCACCCGCCACATGAAGCGCCAGGGCCGCGTCTGGATCCGGATTTTCCCGGACCTGCCGGTCTCGGCGAAGCCCATCGAGGTGCGCATGGGCAAGGGCAAGGGTTCGACCGAGTATTGGGCCGCCAAGGTGCAGCCGGGCCGCATCATGTTCGAGATCGACGGCGTCGCCGAAGTGATCGCCCGCGAGGCGCTGCGCCTGGGTGCGATGAAGCTGCCGGTCACAAGCCGCGTGGTGGTTCGCGAGGATTGGTAGAGTCGGGGTAAACCCCGACCTACAAGGGGGCCCTGCCGGGAACGGCGGGGCCTTTCGCATTCAACGGAGCCCATCATGGCCGAAATCGTCTCGCTCTTCGTCACCCGCCTCTACCGCGCCGCGCTGAACGAACTGGCCAAGAAGAAGGTCGATTATGCCGAACTGAACGCCTCTTGCCTGGCCATTGCCGAGGATGATGCGGCAGGGCAGGCGTGGTGCGAGAAACATGGCTATCCCGGCTACACGTCCTATTCATCGCTGACCGACCTGCCCTGGCGGTTCCCGATCTTCGGCGATTTGGTGGGCGCGCTGGACCGGCATGTGGCGGCCTTCGTCAAGGACCTTGGCTTCGATCTGGGCGACCGCAAGCTGAAATGCGATTCGCTCTGGATCAACATCCTCGGCGAAGGCGGCATGCACGCCAGCCACATCCATCCCCATTCGGTGATTTCGGGGACGACCTATGTGGCGATGCCGAAGGGGACGTCGGCGCTGAAGCTGGAAGACCCCCGCCTGCCGATGATGATGAACGCGCCCCTGCGGAAGAAGAAGGCGGGGCAGGAGTTGCAGAGCTTCGTCTATGTGACGCCTGCAGTGGGCGAGGTGCTCTTGTGGGAGAGCTGGCTGCGGCACGAGGTGCCGATGAACATGGCCGAGGACGAGCGGATTTCGGTGAGTTTCAATTACGGGTGGGTGTAGGGGTCAGGGCTTCCGTGCCCTTGCGGTATCGTAGACCTCGCCACGCTCACGCTTGCCGACCGCGATGACCGTCACCGTGACGATGTCGTCCGCGACCCCGTAGACAAGGCGATAGCCCGAAGCGCGCAGCTTGATCTTGTAGTGGTCGGGCACGCCGTGCAGGGCATCGGCGGCGACGCGCGGGGTTTCCAGGCGTTCCCGAAGCTTCTTCTTGAACTGCTCCCGCACCGTAGCGCCGAGTTTCCGCCATTCCTTCTCGGCGGGGGCGATGAAGTGCAGCCTATAGGTGATCGAGGGCGACGGGATAGGACGGCTCGTCCAGCCGGTCCTTCGCGATGCGGGCAAGGTCGGCGTCGTCCAGCCGTTCGATCATCGCCTCATAGACGGCGGCGGGCACCATGTAGCCCATCACCCGATTGTGGTTCAGCACGGCCACCGCTTGCCCGGCGGACTGGTCGAACACCGCCGAGGGGTTCTTCTTGAGATCGGAGACGCTGATGGCGACGGAGGCTTCGATGCGTTGCATGACTGGTCCGGAGATTAAAATATAGTACTAAAGATAGGTCTAGATGCTTCAGAAGTCAATCTGCTCGAAACGTGCCTCGGACAGCGGCATCGGAGTGTCTCCGATTGTTGAATGAGATGGAGAGCTAGCGAGCGCTCCAAATAACCGCGCCGGTTCGTTCTCGGAACCAGAGCGGCAAGACGCACTCTCCGGCTGCCTAGAGCCTGTCATGCCCAATCGGGTTCGTATCCTGCTGCGATGAAGTAGTTGAGGCATTCGTCTTCGGTGAAGAGGTCGCAGACATGTCCGACGGCTTTCCAGAGGTCGTCGTAGGTCCGCGCGGCGGCCTTGCGCAGGAGGGCCTTCAGCTTGGCGAAGGCCATCTCGATGGGGTTGAGGTCGGGACTGTAGGGCTGCAGGGGCAGGAACCAGCAGCCGATGTCGCGCAGGGTCCGGGCCGCCCTTGGGCTTTTGTGGACCGAGAGGTTGTCGAGGATGATCACATCGCCCGTCTGCAGGGTGGGGGCGAGTTGGGTCGCGATGTAGAGGTCGAAGAGGTCACGGTTGATCGGGCCGTCGATCACCCAGGGTGCGTCCAGCCGGTCGTGGCGCAGGGCGGCAATGAAGGTCTGGGTCTGCCAGGAGCCGAAGGGGGCATGGTCGACCAGGCGCTCGCCGCGCGGGGCCCATCCGGTGGTCTTGGCCATGTTGGTCTTGACGGAGGTTTCGTCAATAAAGCCGATCCGCGTCAGCAGGTTGGCCATGAAGGGCTGGCGCTTCGTGATCCAGATGCGGCGCGCTTCGGCCACCTCGGGCCGCTTCTGCTCGATCGCACGCAGGTCTTTTTTTGTGTGTCAGGCCAAGATCACGCAACAAGGACCAGACCGACCCGCGACGCACCGTGACGCCATGCGTGGTCGCAATCTCGGCCGCCAGCGCGGCGGCGGTCAGGTCGCGCTTCTCGCCGATGCGGCGGGCGACCCAGTCCCTCAGCGCGGACAGCTTGCCGTGCCCGCCGCCATTGCCCTGCGCCTTCGGCGCAAGGCCCCCGGTCGCGGCCTTCAGCTTGACCATGTCGTTGACGAACTTGACCGAGACCTTGAACCGCTCTGCCGTCGACCGATGCGTGTTCCCCTCCGCCACATGATCCACCACCCGCCGACGCAACTCTACAGGATGCGGCTTGCCCATCCGATGACCCCCATATCTGCCTCAAGCAGAGGGAATCACATCATCAGACCCAAGGGAATCCTGAATCTCGTTGAACAGGACACGCTCTAAAGGTCAACTTTCCTGACTAGCCGGACAAATACTGGAAAACCGCAGAAGCGAGTACTAGAATCCAAATGGCTGACGTAGCTGATGAAATGGTTCGCTGAAAACCAACAATCCGATCAATCTTGGCTTCTGCGCGAGCTTGGCGTTCCAATACCAACTCGAGAACCTTAACAGACGTTTTCGCGTCGACCGCAGCGTCAGCAACACGCCCTTCGAAAGGTACCTCAAATGCGACATTTGTCCAAACCTCTCGATACGCTTGAATATGATTCCACTGAACAAGATAGTGCGGTGACGAACGATCATCTTCTGCGTAGACAGAATGGAGCTCCTCCCACTTCATTTTGACAGCGCGATCAATCTTGTCGATTTCCTGGATTTCGTCGGTCATTGCGTGCCCCACAGCCATGTTCGATATTTATCAAAGCTAACAGGTTCAACCGTAAAGCAAACGGCGACCTTGGGATGCGCCCGAACTGTTGCGCAGCACTGAGAACGGGCTCAACAGGTCGGAGTCTTTTGGCCCTCCCATCTTCCCCCTTGCCCCTCCGCCCGCCTTCCCCTATACGGCCCCATCCCACGGCTCCGAGGCGACTCAGGGTCGGGGACCATCATTGATCCACCGGGTTCAGTGTAACCCTGCGCGCGATGCAGGGGCGCTCCGGTGATTGTAAGGGGACGTGCCTGATGAAGGCTGACGAACTGTTGACCAAGACGCCCGACCAGCTGCGCGACAGCCTGGTGGCGCTCAAGAAGGAAGCGTTCAACCTGCGCTTCCAGGCGGCCACCGGCCAGATGGAAAACACCGCCCGCATGCGCGCCGTCAAGCGCGACGTGGCGCGGATCATGACCGTCCTGAACCAGAAGGCCGCGCTCGCGGCCGCAGCGAACTGAGGAGCCACCATGCCCAAGCGCATCCTGCAAGGCGTCGTGACCTCGGACAAGAACGAGCAGACGATCACCGTTCTGGTGGAACGCCGCTTCAAGCACCCGCTCTTGCAAAAGACGGTGCGGAAGTCGAAGAAATACCGCGCGCATGACGAGCACAACGCCTTCAAGACCGGCGATACCGTGCGGATCGAGGAATGCGCGCCGATCTCGAAAACGAAACGCTGGACGGTGGTGGTCGAAGCCGCGGCTTGACCACTATCTGACATACGAAACCCCGGGGCCTGGCCCCGCAGGTCGGGAGACTTAAATTGATCCAGATGCAGACCAATCTGGATGTTGCTGACAACTCCGGCGCGCGCCGGGTTCAGTGCATCAAGGTTCTGGGCGGTTCGCACCGCCGTTACGCCTCGGTCGGCGACATCATCGTGGTGTCGGTGAAAGAAGCGATCCCCAAAGGCCGCGTCAAGAAGGGCGACGTCCGCAAGGCCGTCGTCGTGCGCACCGCCAAGGAAGTGCGCCGTGAAGACGGCACCGCCATCCGCTTTGACCGCAACGCCGCCGTCATCCTGAACAACCAGATGGAACCGGTCGGCACCCGCATCTTCGGGCCGGTGGTGCGCGAACTGCGCGCCAAGAACTTCATGAAGATCATCAGCCTTGCGCCGGAGGTGCTGTGATGGCCGCCAAGCTCAAGAAGGGTGACACGGTCATCGTGCTGACCGGCCGCGACAAGGGCCAGAAGGGCGAGATCGCCTCGGTTGCCCCGAAGGACAACAAGGCCGTGGTCGAGGGCGTGAACATCGCCATCCGCCACACCAAGCAGTCGCCGAATTCGCAGGGCGGCCGCATCCCCAAGGCGATGCCGATCGACCTGTCGAACCTGGCCATCGTGGACAAGAACGGCAACGCGACCCGCGTCGGCTTCCGCATGGAGGGTGACAAGAAGGTGCGCTTTGCCAAGACCACCGGGGAGGTCCTGTGATGCTGGACGAAAGCACCTACACGCCGCGCCTCAAGGCGCATTACGCGGGCAAGATCAAGCCTGCGATGAAGGAAGAGTTTGCCTACAAGAACGACATGATGATCCCCCGGCTTGACAAGATCGTGCTGAACATGGGCGTCGGCGAGGCGGTCAAGGACACCAAGAAGGTCAAGTCGGCGGCAGAACAGCTGACCCTGATCGCCGGGCAGAAGGCCGTCATCACCCACGCCAAGAAGTCCATCGCGGGCTTCCGCGTGCGCGAACTGATGCCGCTGGGTTGCAAGGTCACGCTGCGCGGCGACCGGATGTACGAATTCTTCGACCGTCTGATCACGGTCGCCCTGCCGCGCGTGCGCGACTTCCGGGGCGTGAAGGGGTCTTCGTTCGACGGGCGCGGCAACTACGCGATGGGACTCAAGGAACAGATCGTGTTCCCCGAGATCGAGTTCGACAAGGTCGATGACGTGCTGGGGATGGACATCATCATCTGCACCACGGCCAGGACCGATGCCGAGGCGAAGGCCCTGCTCAAGCACTTCAACATGCCCTTCACGTCGTAAGGAACAGGAAACATGGCAAAAGTATCCATGGTGAACCGCGAAGTGAAGCGCGCCAAGCTGGTCAAGAAATTCGCGACCAGGCGGGCGGGGCTGAAGGCGGTCATCAACGACCAGACCAAACCGATGGAAGAACGCTTCAAGGCCACGCAGAAACTGGCGGCGCTGCCGCGCAATTCCTCGGCCACGCGCATCCACAACCGGTGCCAGCTGACGGGGCGTCCGCATGCGTATTACCGCAAACTGAAACTCTCGCGCATCATGCTGCGGGACCTGGCCTCGTTCGGCCAGATCCCCGGCATGGTCAAGTCGAGCTGGTAAGGAGATCAGGTCATGATGATGAACGATCCCCTCGGCGACATGCTGACCCGCATCCGCAACGCGCAGATGCGCGGCAAGGGCACCGTGTCGACGCCCGCGTCCAAGCTGCGCGCCTGGGTGCTGGATGTGCTGGCGTCCGAAGGCTATATCCGCGGCTACGAGAAGAAGGACAGCGACAACGGCCAGGGTGAACTGGTCATCTCGCTGAAGTACTTTGAGGGCACCCCGGTGATCCGCGACGTGAAACGGGTGTCCAAGCCCGGCCGCCGCGTCTACATGTCGATCAAGGACATCCAGCCCGTCCGGAACGGCCTGGGCGTGTCGATCCTGTCGACGCCGAAGGGCGTCATGTCCGATGCACATGCGCGCGCTGCCAATGTTGGCGGCGAAGTGCTGTGCACCGTGTTCTAAGGAGGGGTGGAATGTCTCGTATCGGCAAGAAACCCGTCCCGCTGACCAAGGGCGTTTCCGCCTCGGTCAGTGGCCAGACCATCGAGGTCAAGGGCCCGAAGGGTACCCGCGCCTTCACCGCGACCGACGACGTGACGCTGACCGTCGAGGCCGAGACCGTCAAGGTCACGCCGCGCGGCACGTCCAAGCGCGCGCGCCAGCAATGGGGCATGACCCGGTCGATGGTCGACAACCTGGTCGAGGGCGTCAGCAAGGGCTTCCGCAAGGAACTGGAGATCCAGGGCGTGGGCTACCGCGCCTCGATCGCCGGGTCCACGCTGAAGCTGAACCTCGGCTACAGCCACGACGTGAACTTCGACGTGCCCAAGGGTGTCACCGTGACGACGCCCTCGGCCAAGCAGGATGTGATCATCGTGGAAGGCATCGACGAGCAACTCGTCGGACAGGTCGCCGCCAACATCCGCGACTGGAAGCGGCCCGAGCCCTACAAGGGCAAGGGCATCCGCTACAAGGGCGAGTTCGTCTTCCGCAAGGAAGGCAAGAAGAAGTAAGGATCAGGGACATGGCAAACAACAAGCGAGAGCTGTTCCTGAAGCGCCGTCTGCGCGTGCGGAACAAGATCAAGGCGATGGCGGCGGGCCGCCTGCGTCTTTCGGTGCATCGGTCGAACAAGAACATCAGCGCACAGCTGATCGACGATGCGAACGGTGTCACGCTGGCCGCCGCCTCGACCCTGGAAAAGGGTCTGGGCCACGTCGGCAAGAACAACGTCGAGGCGTCGGCCAAGGTGGGCGCGACCATTGCCGAACGGGCGAAGGCGGCAGGGATCGAGACCTGCTATTTCGACCGCGGCGGTTTCCTCTTTCACGGGCGGATCAAGGCTTTGGCCGATGCCGCGCGTGAAGGCGGCCTGAAGTTCTGAGGGGATTGAAAAATGGCAGAACGTGAACAGCGCCGGGACAACCGTGGTGGCGACCGCCGTGACCAGCGCGAGGAAAACCCCGAATTCGCCGACCGTCTGGTCGCGATCAACCGGGTGTCCAAGACGGTGAAGGGCGGCAAGCGGTTCGGCTTTGCCGCACTCGTGGTGGTCGGCGACCAGCGCGGCCGTGTGGGCTATGGCAAGGGCAAGGCCAAGGAAGTGCCCGAGGCCATCCGCAAGGCGACCGAGCAGGCCAAGCGCCAGATGATCCGCGTGCCGCTGAAGGACAGCCGCACCCTGCACCACGACATGGAAGGGCGCCATGGCGCCGGCAAGGTCGTGATGCGCACCGCTGTGGCCGGGACCGGCATCATCGCCGGCGGCCCGATGCGCGCCGTGTTCGAAATGCTGGGGCTGCAGGACGTGGTGGCGAAATCCATCGGCTCGTCCAACCCCTACAACATGATCCGCGCCACCATCGACGGCCTCAGCCACGAAACCAGCCCCCGCCAGGTCGCGCAGCGTCGCGGCAAGAAGGTGGCCGAGATCCTGCGCAAGCCCGAAGCGGAAGCGGTCGAGGTGCCGGCATGAACGACGTCGTGAAGAAGGTCCCCGCTGCGGAAGCAGCAAAGAAGACCATCGTGGTCAAGCAGGTAAAGTCGGCCGCCCGCCGTCCCGCCGTGCAGACCGCCACGCTGATTGGCCTCGGCCTGAACAAGATGAACCGCACCCGCGAGCTTGAGGACACCCCCTCGGTTCGCGGCATGGTCAACAAGATCGCGCACCTCGTGCAGATCGTGGAAGAGCGCGGGTAAACCGGGCTCCGGCCGCCGGACAGAACATCGGGGCGGCGCTCTTGCGCCGCCCTTTTTCGGTTTTTCGGGTGCAAAGGGCTTGTCGGGAAGTGAACAATAGGGGAACATGCCTGTCTTGGACCAACGCCCCGGAGGCCCAGATGATCCCCTGCCGTGACTTCGACTTCGAGTTTGGTACCTGGACCGTCCGCCATCGGCGGCTGAAAGAGCGGCTGTGTGGCAGCCATGACTGGGAAGAGTTTGGGGGCCGCAGCACAGTCAGGCCGATCCTGGGCGGCAACGGCAATATCGAAGAGAACGAGATCGATTTTCCCGGCGGCGGCTACCAGGCGATTGCCTTGCGTGGCCATGACCCCGCCCAAGGAACCTGGGCTATCTGGTGGCTGGACGCGCGCAACCCCAACCACCTTGACGCACCGGTGATCGGGCGCTTTCACGACGGGGTCGGCACGTTCCTGGCCGATGACGTGTTGCGGGGCCAGCCGATCAAGGTGCGGTTCCTCTGGCTGGACACCGCTTCGGCGCAACCGCGATGGGAACAGGCGTTCTCGGCCGATGCCGGGCTGACCTGGGAGACGAACTGGCAGATGACCTTTTCCCGCAGCACGGGATAGCCGGACCCCGGCATCGTGCCCCGGCCGCCGCGCCTGTGCATGTCACGGCGGGTTGGCAGGCCAAAGGATCGACACCGCATCCACCTAAAGTATGCGCCGCCGGGCAACCCGGCGGCGTTTCGCGGTGTGCGACTTTGGTCTAGCCTGACTACGACTCATGCGGCTCCGGGGACGGGCCGTGGGGCGCTTCAGGGAGGATACCATGGCCACAAAATACGCCGGGGGCTGTGAGCATGTGCATGTCACAGCCAGTGCCGAGCCGATCGACAACCACGAATGCCACTGCAACGTCTGCAAGGGCGTGACCGGGCAGCAGCACACGCATGTGGCATTCTTCAACCATGCCGATGTGCAGGCGGATCACCCGGAAAAGATCAAGCGGGTGCCCTTCAACAAGGACAATCCGGGCGGCCCGCTGGAAATCTGCCTCTGCACCGACTGCGGGGCGGTGCTGATGCTGGACGACAAGCAGGGCCGCATCCGCGTGGCCGTGCCGAACGTGATGGGCTATGACGACGCGGCCTTCCCGAAGGCCACGTACCATGCGTTCTGGGATACGACGAAGGGCTACGAGAAACCGCACGACGGGCGGCCTGTGTACGACGGGCTGCGGCCCGAGTTCGTCTGGCCTGCGTCGGCGTGAACTGCACAGCGCCCCGGCTTTGGCCGGGGCGCTTCCCTCATGGCGCGAAGACCGTAGACATACCCGCCCGTTGCGCAGCGTGGATCAAGCCCTTGTCGAAGGTCGCAAAACGTACGTCGGGTTCGGCTGCGGTCAGATGCAGGGCGTCGGCAAAACCCATGCCAGTATCGGTCAGGGCCAAAGTTCGCTCAAACCGTAGGGCGTCTTCGAGGATTACCGTTGGAAGGCGCGACACTGCGGAAAGAAGACGCAGAACATGCGATTGCGGGAAGCCGAGTTGTTTGCGCAAGACCCAGAACGACTCCAGCATGACCGTCCGGGACAGATAGACGGTCCCGATCTCGAACAGGTGCCGGGCACGGGCAAACTGCTCCGGCTCGTCCTGCAACAGAAAGCGGACGAGGACGTTAGTATCGACCGCGTTCAAATTGTTCCCAATCCTCTGCCACAGCCTCGCCGATTGCCTCTTCCATGTCCTCGATAGTCATCGGTGGCCCGTCGTACCTAAGCATCCCAAGCACCTCTTCAATCGTCGTCGGCGGCAAGGACCGCATAGGCACCGCCCGCAGCAGCACCCCCTCGGGCGTTTCTTCTACGGACAGTCGGGTTCCGGGCAGCCACTTGCGGGCATCACGCACGGCTTTGGGCAGGATGACTTGGCCTTTCGTCGAAAGCGTGGTGGTCTGGCGCATGGCGTCACCTCGAAGTAAGACAGACGTAAGATAGCACACCCCTCCCACTCCCGCAAGAACAGCACCCTTGCGCCACTGGCCGCCCCCCCCTATACGACCCCGTCGCCCCACGGGGCCGACTCAGTCGAGAAATGCCGCGTTGTCCTTTATCCGTCGCAGGTATGGACATTCCGGCCACAGAGGACATGCGACATGAAACTGAACGAGCTTGCCGACAACCCCGGTGCGGCAAAGAAGAAAAAGCGCGTGGCGCGCGGCCCGGGTTCGGGCAAGGGCAAGACCGCCGGGCGCGGCATCAAGGGCCAGAAGTCGCGTTCCGGCGTGGCCATCGGCGGGTATGAGGGCGGCCAGATGCCGCTCTACCGCCGCCTGCCCAAGCGCGGGTTCACCAAGCCGAACCGGCTGGAATTCGCCGTGGTGAACCTCGGGCTGATCGAAAAGTTCATCGGCCTGGGCAAACTGGACGCCACCACCGAGATCACCGAGGATGCGCTGGTCGCAGCCGGGGTCACCTCGAACAAGCGCGACGGCATCCGCGTGCTGGCCAAGGGGGCGATCACCTCGAAAGTGACGCTCAGGGTGACCGGCGCGTCGGCGTCCGCCGTCGCGGCGGTCGAGGCGGCGGGCGGCACGCTGACGCAAACGGCAAAGCCCCCGCGGGCCGCGTAATCCGCCGCTTTTGTGACTTGTGAGCGGTCACGGGACCGCTTACATCGATCACAGGTTTTCCCGCGCCGCCGATCCGGAAGCCGGTTCGGCGGCGCTTTCCCTTGTGCCCGGAGACGCCCCAAACATGGCATCGGCAGCGGAACAGATGGCCTCGAACCTGTCGTGGTCGACCTTGGGCAAGGCCACCGACCTTCGGGCGCGCATCCTCTTCACCATCGGCCTCCTGATCATCTATCGGGTCGGCACCTACATTCCCGTCCCCGGCATCGACGGCACCGCCCTGCGCGAGTTCATGGAACAGGCGCAGCAGGGCATCGGCGGCATGCTGAACATGTTCACCGGCGGCGCGATCGGGCGGATGGGCCTGTTTGCGCTGGGGATCATGCCTTACATCAGTGCCTCGATCATCGTGCAGCTTCTGACAGCCATGGTGCCGAAGCTGGAGCAGCTGAAGAAGGAAGGCGAGCAGGGGCGCAAGAAGATCAACCAGTACACCCGCTATGGCACGGTGTTCCTGGCGACCTTCCAGGCCTACGGCATCGCGGTCAGCCTGCAGTCGGGCGAACTGGTCACCAATCCCGGCTGGTTCTTCATCATCAGCTGCGTGATCACGCTGGTCGGCGGCACGATGTTCCTGATGTGGCTGGGCGAGCAGATCACCGCGCGCGGGATCGGCAACGGCATCTCGCTGATCATCTTCGTCGGCATCGTGGCCGAGATTCCGGCGGCCCTTGCGCAGTTCTTCAGCCAGGGGCGGTCGGGCGCGATCAGCCCTGTGGTCATCGTGGGCATCCTGGTGCTGGTGGTGGCGGTCATCGCCTTCTGCGTGTTCATGGAGCGCGCGCTGCGCAAGATCCACATCCAGTATCCCCGGCGCCAGGTGGGGATGAAGATCTATGACGGCGGGTCCAGCCACCTGCCGATCAAGGTCAACCCGGCGGGCGTGATCCCGGCCATCTTCGCGTCGTCGCTTCTGCTCTTGCCGGTCACCATCTCGACCTTCTCGGGCGGGCAGACGGGGCCGGTGATGTCCACCATCCTGGCTTATTTCGGTTCCGGCCAGCCGCTGTACCTGCTGTTCTATGCGGGCATGATCGTGTTCTTCTCGTATTTCTACACTGCCAACGTGTCGTTCAAGGTCGAGGATGTGGCCGAGAACCTGAAGAACCAGAACGGGTTCGTGCCCGGCATCCGGCCCGGCAAGAAGACCGAGGAGTACCTGGAATACGTCGTCACGCGGGTTCTGGTGCTGGGGTCGGCCTATCTGGTGGCGGTCTGCCTGCTGCCCGAGTTCCTGATCGCCGAGTTCGGGATTCCGTTCTACTTCGGCGGCACGTCGGTGCTGATCGTGGTCAGCGTGACGATGGACACGATCCAGCAGATCCAGTCGCATCTCCTGGCGCACCAGTACGAGGGGCTGATCGAGAAGTCGCAACTGCGCGGGCGGAAACGCACCCCCACCGGCACGCCCAAGCTGCCGACGCGGCGCTGAGACGAGGCATGGCGAACATCATCCTTCTGGGTCCGCCCGGCGCGGGCAAGGGCACGCAGGCCAAGCGGCTGGTGGACGGGCGGTCCATGGTGCAGCTGTCGACCGGCGACATGCTGCGCGCGGCCAAGACCAGCGGCACCGAGATGGGCCGCCGCGTGGCCGAGGTGATGGCGCGGGGCGAGCTTGTCACCGACGAGATCGTCATCGGCCTGATCGAAGAGGCGCTGAAGGCCGGGTCGCCCGGCGGCTTCATCTTTGACGGCTTCCCCCGCACGCTGAAACAGGCCGACGCCCTGGGCGACCTCTTGGCGGCGCGGGGCGAGCGGCTGGATGCGGTGATCGAGCTGACAGTGGACGACAAGGCGCTGGTCGCCCGGATCGTCAAGCGCGCGGAAGAAACGCGGGCCGCCGGTGGCGAGGTGCGCCGCGACGACACGCCCGAGGTGTTCGAGGACCGCTTGCGCGAATACTACAAGAAGACCTCGCCGCTGATCGGCTACTACCACGCCAAGGGCAACCTGGTGGCGGTCGATGGCATGGCCGACATGGAAACCGTTGCTGGGGCCATCGCAAAGGTTCTTGACAGGCGCTGAATACCTGTTCCCGCGGCCTTGACGCCCCCCGGAAAAGCCCATATGGCACGGCGTCCCGAGTGGGGAATCGTTCCGCGACCGGCCCCGCGCCGGGGCGGCGGAGAGTGTCGGGAGGGCCCATGCCATCCCGGTTGTGAAAAAAGGTTCTGGCACCACGGAACCGCAACGAGAAGGACCCTGCGTTTGGCACGTATTGCTGGCGTCAACATTCCCACGGCCAAGCGCGTTCCCATCGCGCTTCAGTACATCCACGGCATCGGCCCCAATGTGGCCGAACAGATCTGTGCGTCGGTCGGCATCGACCAGGCGCGCCGCGTGAACCAGCTTTCGGATACCGAAGTGCTGCAGATCCGCGAATACATCGACGCGAACCTGACGGTCGAGGGCGACCTGCGGCGCGAAGTGTCGATGAACATCAAGCGTCTGATGGATCTCGGCTGCTACCGCGGCCTGCGCCACCGCAAGGGCCTGCCGGTCCGCGGTCAGCGCACCCACACGAACGCACGCACGCGCAAGGGCCCTGCAAAGCCCATTGCCGGCAAGAAGAAATAAGAGGGGCACGGGAACATGGCACGCGACACAAAATCCGCCGCCCGCGTCAAGAAGAAGGAACGCAAGAACATCGCCGCAGGCGTGGCGCATGTGAATTCTTCGTTCAACAACACCAAGGTGCTGATCTCGGACGTGCAGGGGAACGCGATCTCCTGGTCGTCGGCCGGCACCTGCGGGTTCAAGGGCAGCCGCAAATCCACCCCCTATGCCGCCCAGATGGCCGCCGAGGATGCCGGCCGCAAGGCGCAGGAACACGGGCTGAAGACCATCGAGGTCGAGGTTCAGGGCCCCGGCTCGGGCCGCGAGTCGGCGCTGCGCGCGCTGGCCGCCGTGGGGCTGAACATCACGTCCATCCGCGACGTGACGCCAATGGCGCACAACGGCTGCCGTCCGCCGAAGCGCCGCCGCGTCTGATCCGCATCTCATTGCCCGGGCTGCGCGATTCCGCGCGGCCCGGCTTCGTCATTTCACCTCGGGCGTCCGCCGCTATCGGGACATGGGCAGCGGACAAGTATGGAGGCGACACGCATGATCCACAAGAACTGGCTGGAACTGATCAAGCCCGCGCAACTGGTCGTCAAGCCCGGCCCGGACGCGCAGCGCACGGCGACCGTGATCGCCGAACCGCTGGAGCGGGGCTTCGGCCTCACGCTCGGCAACGCGCTGCGCCGCGTGCTGATGTCGTCGCTGCAGGGCGGCGCGATCACGTCGGTGCAGATCGACAACGTGCTGCATGAATTCTCGTCCGTCGCGGGCGTGCGCGAGGATGTCACCGACATCGTGCTGAACCTCAAGGGCGTGAGCCTGAAGATGGAGGTCGAGGGGCCCAAGCGTCTGAACATCTCGGCCAAGGGGCCGGGCGTGGTCACGGCGGGCGACATCAGCGAATCGAACGGGATCGAGGTGCTGAACAAGGACCACGTCATCTGCCACCTGGACGACGGCGCCGACGTGTTCATGGAACTGACCGTCAATACCGGCAAGGGCTATGTCGCAGCCGACAAGAACCGCCCCGAGGATGCACCGATCGGGCTGATTCCGATCGACGCGATCTATTCGCCGGTCAAGAAGGTCAGCTACGAAGTCACCCCCACCCGCGAGGGGCAGGTGCTGGACTATGACAAGCTGACGATGAAGGTCGAGACCGACGGCAGCCTGACGCCCGACGACGCGGTCGCCTATGCAGCGCGCATCCTGCAGGACCAGCTGTCGATCTTCGTCAACTTCGACGAACCCGAGTCGTCGAACAAGCTGGAGATGGACGCAGGGCTCGAATTCAACCCGCTCCTGCTCAAGAAGGTCGACGAACTGGAACTGTCGGTGCGTTCGGCCAACTGCCTGAAGAACGACAACATCGTCTACATCGGCGACCTGATCCAGAAGACCGAGGCGGAAATGCTGCGGACCCCGAACTTCGGCCGCAAGTCCTTGAACGAGATCAAGGAGGTGCTGTCGGGCATGGGCCTGCACCTCGGCATGGACGTCGAGGACTGGCCGCCCGAGAACATCGAGGACCTGGCCAAGCGGTTCGAGGACCAGTTCTGATCGGGAGCGGTGCGTGCAAGCACGCACCCTACCCATGATGCCGTAGGGTTCGTGCTCGCACGCACCTTGCCACCGAAGAATGCCCGGACCTGCCGGGGAATGACTGGCGATATGCCCAAGGTGAGCGGGGCCCCGTGATGGCCCCGCCGGACAAAGCAAAATGATCGTATAGGAGACCATCATGCAACACGGCAGCGGCTATCGCCGCCTCAACCGCACCCACGAACACCGCAAGGCGCTGTTCGCCAACATGGCCGGAAGCCTGATCGAGCACGAGCAGATCCGGACCACCCTGCCCAAGGCCAAGGAACTGCGCCCCATCGTCGAAAAACTGGTGACGCTGGCCAAGCGCGGCGACCTGCACGCCCGCCGTCAGGCGGCGGCGCAACTGAAGCAGGACATGCATGTCGCGCGCCTGTTCGACATCCTGGGGCCGCGCTACAAGGAACGGGCGGGCGGCTATGTCCGCGTGCTCAAGGCCGGCTTCCGCTACGGCGACATGGCACCGATGGCAATCATCGAATTCGTCGATCGCGACACCTCCGCCAAGGGCGCCGCAGACCACGCCCGCACCGCAGCGACCGAATCGGCCGAGGGGTGACCTTGCGTCATCTTGGTGGCTGCCTGCAGATGCCCGCCCATTTGGCGGGCATTTTTGTTTTCTCCGACGGCCTCGCCGGGCCTCAATCCCGCCCGAATTCTACCGATTTTCAGGGAAACCGCTGACAAGAAGGGGGAATTCCCGCTTGCGCCGCAGGGATTGATCACATCTGGTGAACAAACGACGTGCAATTTATGGTTGACTGGGAATCATGGCACCTGACGAAACGGACATGTCGATAAAGTTGGGCATAGACTTGGAACTGCATCAGTTGGCGCTGTTGGCGCCGGCCGGCTACTTCCTGGGATTGCATATCCGCTTTACCGCGCCGCTGATGACCTTTCAGACCTATGATCAGGCCTGGCTGGATCACTACACCGAAAATGGGTATGTTCTGCGCGACCCGATGACGGCCTGGGGCTTTTCCACCACGGGCCGTATCCGGTGGAGCGATCCGCGCGTCCCTGATCCCTTTGGCATCTTCCGCGAGGCTGCCCGCTTCGGATTGCGCTATGGCTTCACCATCGCCGCCGGACCGATCAAGTCGCGCACCATCGGGTCTTTCGCCCGTCCCGACCGCGAGTTCACCGACAACGAGATCGAACTCGCCGAAACCATCGTCCTCCGGCTGCACGACATTACCGAGCCGCCCGAGGAGCTGACGCGCGCCCAAGTTGAGGCGCTCAGGTGCATTGCAGGGGGCGACCGGCATGCCGCGGCGGCCGCCAAGCTGGGAATCTCGGAAAGCGCGCTGAAGGCCAGGATCACCTCGGCCCGCATCCGACTCATGGCAAGGACGACCGCCGAGGCCATCCAGCGCGCGAAAGACTATCGGCTGATCTGATCCGGACAGCCTCCTGCAAGGTTTCGTTTCTATCACAACCCTGCAATGGAGGTTCTCATGCAGACCACGACGCTTTCTTTTGCCAACCTGCACAACCATGGCGAACTCTTTGCCAACTACCTGCGCGCAAGGCGGGAACTGTTCATCGTCCACAACAAGTGGGACCTGCCCGAGGCGATGGGCATGGAGTACGACCAGTACGACACCCCCGCCTCGCGCTGGGTCGTGGTGCATGACGATCTGGGCCGCGTGCTGGCGGGCAACCGGCTGACGCCGACGACCACCAAGTGCGGCATCTACACCTACATGATCCGCGACGCGCAGCGCGGTCTGCTGGACACGATCCCCGACACCCTGCTCTACGACGAGGCCCCGGTGGCCGAGAACATCTGGGAAAGTTCGCGCCTGTTCGTCAGCCACGACGTGCCGATGGCAGACCGCCGTCGCGTGCATGCCCGTCTGGTCGAGGAACTGGGCCGCGCCGCGCGGCGGCTGGGGGCCACGCATTGCCTGACCCTTCTGAACGCCAACTGGCCGCGCTGGTGCGGACGCGTCGGCGTGAAGATGGAGGCGATGGGGCCGGTCATGAACATCGAGAACGTCGACAACCAGGTCGTCTCGATGGACTTCACCCACGCCCTGCACTGACGCCCGTGCGCGGGTGCTTGCGGTGGCGGGGCGCAGAAACCCCATGTCCGGCGGTTCGTCCGGACCGAGGTGCCCATGCGTCCCGCCGTCCTTTCCCTGTCGCTTTTCGTTGCGGCCCTGACCGGGGCCGCGGCGACAACTCCGATCCGCGTCGACATCCGGGCTGTCGCCGCGCGGGCGACCTGTCGCGCCATCGTGCCGGGGGCCGGGACACCGGATCCTGCGCCGGGCCACCCCCGACCTGGCGAAACTCTCTGCCACCCGCGTGGTGCTGAACGACCGCCGCGAACATGCCGCCCGACCTGATCCCGACCGGCGAGGACAGCGACCTTGCCGTGCTGCGCCTGCGCGAAGCGCCCGGCCTGCCCGCGTCGCCGGGGACAGCCGCTGCGCCTTGTGTTCCGCCTCTGACCTTTCACCTTCTTCTGTCCCCAAGTATCCTCGGGGGGTCCGGGGGGCAGACAGCCCCCCGCCCTTTGTGCCGAAAGCGCCCCCGATGCCCGATCTCTTCGACACCCCCGCCGCGCCGGCCACCGCGCCGCGCCCGCTGGCCGACCGCCTGCGCCCGCGCCGGCTGTCCGAGGTCATCGGGCAAGAGCGGGTCCTGTCGCCCGACGGCCCGCTGGGGGCGATGCTGGCGGCGGGGTCGCTCAACTCGCTGATCCTCTGGGGGCCGCCCGGCGTGGGCAAGACCACCATCGCGCGGCTTCTGGCCGAGGAGACCGCGCTGCATTTCGTCCAGATCAGTGCCATCTTCACCGGCGTGCCCGACCTGCGAAAGGTGTTCGAGGCGGCGCGCCACCGGCGCGGCAACGGGCAGGGGACGCTCTTGTTCGTCGATGAGATTCACCGCTTCAACAAGGCGCAGCAGGACGGGTTCCTGCCTTACATGGAGGACGGCACGATCCTGCTGGTGGGGGCCACGACGGAAAACCCCTCGTTCGAGCTGAACGCGGCGCTCTTGTCGCGCGCCCAGGTCATTGTGCTGGATCGCCTCTCGCTGGCCGATCTCGAGCGTCTGGCGCAGCGGGCGGAACAGGACCTCGCCCGCGCCCTGCCGCTCAAGGGCCCTGCGCGCGAAGCGATGCTCGAAATGGCCGACGGCGACGGGCGGGCCCTTCTGAACCTGGTCGAGCAGGTGATGGCCTGGACCCTGGCCGCGCCCATCGACCGCGACACGCTGGCCAGGCGCCTGCAGCGCCGGGCCGCCAAGTACGACAAGTCGGGCGAAGAACACTACAACCTGATCTCGGCCCTGCACAAGTCGGTGCGCGGGTCCGATCCCGATGCCGCCCTCTACTGGTTCGCGCGCATGCTGGAAGGGGGCGAGGATCCCCGCTTCCTCGCCCGCCGCATCACCCGCATGGCGGTCGAAGACCTCGGCCTGGCCGACCCGCAGGCACAGGACCTCTGCCTGTCCGCCTGGGCCACCTATGAACGCCTGGGCAGCCCCGAGGGCGAACTGGCGCTGGCGCAGGCCGTGGTCTACCTGGCGCTCGCGCCGAAATCGAACGCGGTCTATGTGGCCTACAAGGCCGCCCGTGCGGCAGCCCGCGACACCGGCAGCCAGCCGCCGCCCCTGCATATCCGGAACGCGCCGACCAAGCTGATGAAGGACATCGGCTATGGCCGCGACTATGCCTATGACCACGACGCCGAGGACGGCTTCTCGGGCCAGGACTATTTCCCCGACGGCATGAAGCGGCCGGTCTTCTACCTGCCGCCCGAACGCGGGTTCGAGCGGGAACTGAAGAAGCGGATCGAGTATTTCGCGAAACTGCGGGCCAAGCGGCAGGGCGGGTGACCCCGGTCCCCCGACGCTTCCGCAAAAAGCCCCCACGGTGACGCAGCGCCCCCCCTCTCCCCGTGGGGGAGAGGGGGCGGGGGTGAGGGGGGTGACGCCGCGCGCAACCTTGCGCCCGGTTGACTCTGCCCCCCCCGCAGGCCAAGGGAAGCGCCATGTTCCAGACCCTGTCCCTTGTTGCCCTCGGTGGCGCGCTCGGTTCCGCCGCGCGCTATCTGGTCGGCGTCGGTGCGGCCCGCGCCCTTGGCTCCGGTTTCCCGGTGGCCACCCTGATCGTCAATGTCGCGGGGTCGTTCCTGATGGGCGTCCTGGTCGTGGCCCTGGCGCATCTGGGCGGCAACCGGGCGGCCCCGTTCCTGATGACCGGCGTTCTGGGGGGCTTCACCACCTTCTCGGCCTTTTCGCTTGATGCCGTCACGCTGTGGGACCGGGGGCAGGCGACCCTGGCCGCAGGCTATGTCCTGGGGTCGGTCACCCTGTCGCTGGCCGCGCTGGTGCTGGGCATGGCCGCTGCGCGGGGCCTGACATGACCGGCGTCCAGACCCTGACCGTGGCCGAGGACGAGGGCGAACAGCGCCTCGACCGCTGGTTCAAGCGCCGCTTCCCGAACGTGACCCAGGGGGCGGTGGAAAAGCTGTGCCGCACCGGCCAGGTCCGGGTCGACGGCGGGCGTGTGAAGGCGTCGGACCATGTCGCGCCCGGCATGGTCATCCGTGTGCCGCCCCTGCCCGAAGGCCCCGCGCCGGAGCGCGCCGCAGGTATCACCGCCGCCGACGAGCGGATGATCCAGGAGGCGGTGATCTTCCGCGACCAGCACCTGATCGTGCTGAACAAGCCGCCGGGCCTCGCCTCGCAGGGCGGGTCGGGGCAGGGCGAGCGCCACGTCGATGGCCTGACCGAGGCTCTGATGTTCGGCTACAAGGAACGCCCGAAACTGGTCCACCGGCTGGACAAGGACACCTCGGGCGTCCTGATGTTGGCGCGCACCGACCGTGTGGCGCGGGCGCTGAGCGAGGCGCTGCGCCACCGTGCGGCGCGCAAGATCTACTGGGCCGTCGTGGCCGGTGTGCCGAACCCCAAGCAGGGCAGCGTCAAGTTCGCCCTGATGAAGGCCCCCGGCCACGGGCGGGGCGGCGAGGGCGAAAAGATGGTCTGCGTCCATCCCGCCAAGGTCGCCGCCTTCCCCGATGCCAAACGCGCGCAGACCGATTTCTTCACGCTGTGGTTCCTCGGCTCGCGGCTGTCGTGGATGGCGCTGGAACCGGTGACGGGGCGGACGCACCAGTTGCGCGCCCACATGGCCGAGATCGGCCATCCGATCCTGGGCGACGGCAAGTACGGCGGGTCCGCGTCCGAGAATGCAGGCGACGGCTGGGGTGCCGGCATCGGCGGCGAGTTCAGCCGCAAGCTGCACCTGCATGCCCGGTCGCTGACCATCGAGCATCCGGTAACGAAGGACCCCATGACCTTCACCGCCGCCTTGCCCGACCACATGGCGCGCACCTGGAAGGCGCTCGACTGGAAGGAAGGCGACGTGCCCGCCGACCCCTTCGCGGCGATCCGGTGAGCGGCTGGGCGGCCAGGCGGTTCTGGGCCGAGGCCGCGCCCGTGCCCTGCGACGGCGGATTTGAGGTGCACCTGGACACGCGCCCGGTGCGGACCCCGCGCAAGGCCCCGCTTGTCCTGCCCACGCTGGCCCTGGCGCGGGCCATCGCCGACGAATGGCAGGCGCAGGAGGGCACGGTCAGGCCCGCGACGATGCCCTTCACGCGCATGGCCAACTCGGCGCTCGACAAGGTCGCCCCGCAGCACGCCGCCGTGGTGGCCGAGGTGGCCCGCTATGGCGCGACCGACCTTCTGTGCTATCGCGCCGAGGGCCCCGCTGCCCTGACGGCGCGGCAGGCCGCCGCCTGGGACCCGCTGCTTGCCTGGGCCGGATCGGTCCTGCAGGCCCCGCTTGTGGTCACGACCGGAATCGTTCCCGTCGCCCAGCCCGCGGAAAGCCTGGCCCGCCTTGCCCTGCGCGTCCGGGACACGACCCCCTTCGCCCTTGTCGCCCTCCACGACCTGACCGCCGTCACGGGGTCGCTGGTCCTTGGCCTGGCCGTCGGGGCGGGGCGCCTGTCCCCCGCCGAGGCGTTCGATCTGTCGCGCATCGACGAGACCTGGCAGGCCGAACAATGGGGTCACGATGCCGAAGCCGCCGCCGCAGAGACGCTCAAGCGGCAGGCGATGCAGGACGCCGGGCGATTCTTGCGGTTGTGCCGACAGGCTGTTGCCTGAAATTTCGGCAGATCTGCCGAAAGCGCAGACATTCCGTGATGAAGTCCATGAGATCCTGTGATAATCTCGCTTCGGACGGTTGTGCTTGACCTTTCAAACCGCTTCGGTCGAAACTGTCCGCCACCAAAGGGGGACTGCCCCTGCTACCGGTGCCCCGCGACACGTCGGGGAAGTCAAAAAAACACCCGCCCATCAACGCGGCGGACAACCAGGAAGAGGTACACATGAAGAAATCGGTATTCCTTGCCACGCTGGCCGCTGCTGCCGCGCTGGCCGGCACGGCGTCCGCGCAGGCCACGCTCGAGGCGGTCAAGGCGCGGGGCGAGCTGATCTGCGGGTCGAACACTGGCCTGACGGGCTTTGGCGCGCCCGATGCGAACGGCAACTGGGCCGGGTTCGACGTCGACCTGTGCCGCGCCATTGCGGCGGCGGTGCTGGGCGATCCCGCCAAGGTGAAATTCGTGCCGACCACGGGCGAGACCCGCTTTACCGCGCTGCAGTCGGGCGAAGTTGACCTGCTGGTCCGCAACTCGACCTGGACCTACTCGCGCGACACCGAACTGGCCCTGGATTTCGTGGCGGTCAACTACTATGACGGCCAGGGCTTCATGGTGAAGAAGGACCTGGGCGTGTCGTCGGCCAAGGAACTGGACGGCGCGACGATCTGCATCCAGACCGGCACCACGACGGAACTGAACCTGGCGGACTTCTTCAAGGAAAACAACATCTCGTACCAGCCGGTCAACGTGGCCGACGACAGCGAGGCGCAGCGCCAGTACACCGCCGGGGCCTGCGATGCCTTCACCACCGACGCCTCGGGCCTGGCCGCGACGCGCGCGACCCTGCCCGATGCCGAAAACCACGTCATCCTGCCCGAGATCATCTCGAAGGAACCGCTCGGCCCGGTCGTCCGCAATGGCGACTCTGCCTGGGGTGATGTCGTGCGCTGGACCTACTTTGCCCTGCTGATCGCCGAGGAAAAGGGCATCACCAAGGCCAACATCGAAGAGGTCGCCACCTCGACCGCCGATGAAGAGGTCAAGCGCCTGCTGGGCGTGTCGGGCGAGATGGGCTCGAAGATCGGCCTCGACAACGCGGCCTTCAAGAACGCCATCATGGCGGGCGGCAACTACGGTGAAATCTTTGCCGCCAACATCGGCGAAGGCACCACGATCAACCTGGCGCGCGGCCTGAACGCGCTGTGGACCCAGGGCGGCCTGCAGTACGCACCGCCCTTCCGCTGATCGGCACGAACGGGGGCACCTGCCAAGGTGCCCCCGGTTTCTTTCAGGTTCTGCCCGGACACGACAAAGCCCCGGAAAACAGGGGCATGAAGGGCAGACACAGGGGGTAAGACATGGCCATAGCCGCCGACGTGCCGAAGGATTCCTTTCGGCTTTCGATGCTCATCTTCGATACCCGGTTCCGGTCGTACACGATCCAGGTCGTGGTCCTGGGCCTGTTCGTGCTGGCCATCATCTGGCTGGGCTACAACGTCGACCGCAACCTTGACGAGCGCGGCAAGGAACTGTCATTCCGCTTCCTGTGGCAGCGCGCGGGCTATGACATTCCGCAAAAGCTGATCCCCTACACCAACGACAGCACGCATTTCCGGGCGCTGCTGGTCGGCCTGTCGAACACGCTGGTGGTGGCCTTCTTCGGCTGCATCCTGGCCACCGTGCTGGGGGTCTTCGTGGGAGTGCTGCGCCTGTCGAACAACTGGCTCGTGTCGCGGCTGATGCAGGCCTATGTCGAGGTGTTCCGCAACGTGCCCTTGCTCTTGTGGGTGCTGCTGTCCTACGTGATCCTGACCGAGACGATGCCCGGTCCCCGCGACTTCCGCATCACCGACGAGATGGCGGCGGCGGGCGAGGCCGCGGCGGCGACGATGAAACTCTTCGACACCGTCGCGATCACCAACCGCGGCACCAACGTGCCCGCCCCCCTGCTGGACCGCGGGCTGGGGTCGGTCGATCTGGGGTTCATGACGCTGAACCTGACGTTCCTGGCCATCGTCGCGGTCATTGCCGGGTCGATCTACGCCAACCGCATGGTGGTGAACCAGGCCCGCGCCGTGCAGGAGGCGACCGGCGACCGCCCCGCCACGTGGTGGAAGTCGCTGCTGATCCTGCTGGCCCCGATCATCGCCCTTCTGGTCGGGCTCGGGCTGCACTGGGAGGTTCCGGTGCTGCAGGGCTTCAACTTCCAGGGCGGCATCCTGGTCGCCCATGCCTTTGCCGCACTTCTGCTGGCGCTGACCCTCTACACCGCCGCCTTCATCGCCGAGATCGTGCGCGCGGGCATCATGGCGATCAGCCGGGGCCAGTCCGAGGCGGCCTTTGCCCTGGGCCTGCGCCCGAACCGCACGATGAGCCTGATCATCCTGCCGCAGGCGATGCGCGTCATCATCCCGCCGCTGATCAGCCAGTTCCTGAACCTGACCAAGAACACCTCGCTGGGTGTCGCGATCAGCTACAGCGACCTGTCGGGCACCCTGGGCGGGATCACCCGCAACCAGACGGGGCGCGAGATCGAGTCCGTGTTCCTGATGATGCTGATCTACCTGTCGATCAGCCTGACCATCTCGATCCTGATGAACCTGTACAACAGTTCTGTCCAACTGAAGGCGCGCTGAGATGGACCTGAGCTACACCCGCACCCAGATGCTGCCCCCCGAGCCGCCGCCGTCCTCGCAAAGCGGGGCCGTCAAGTGGTTGCACGCAAACCTGTTCTCGACACCCCTGAACATCGCGCTGACGCTGCTGGCGGTGTTCGTGATCGGCTGGATTGTCTGGAACTCGCTGCCCTGGTGGCTGAATTCCGTGTGGAACGCCGGCTCGCTGGGCGAGTGCCGCCAGATCGTCGAGGCTTCGGCGGGCGAGGGGGCGACGGGGGCCTGCTGGGCGTTCCTGCGGCCCTGGTGGGGGGCGTTCATCTTTGGCTACTACCCGCGCGGGGAATGGTGGCGCCCGGTGCTGGCCTTCGGCCTGCTGTTCGCGGCCCTGGCCCCGATCCTGTTCGCCGGGCAGAAGCGGAACCTGACGATCATCCTCGGCGTGGTCGCGGCCTATCTGCTGCTGACGCTGTACCTGTCGGCTGCGCCGGGCCTGGCCTTCGGGCTGGCGCTGCTGCTGATCGCGGGGCTGCTGTTCCTGGCGCAGACACAGCCCGACCGGCTGCCCTGGTTCTCGCTGGTCTATCCGGCGCTGTGCTACTGGCTGCTGTGCGGCGGGCCGATCGGGTCGCCGGTCGTGGCCATGGCCGGGTTCGGCCTGATGTATGCGGTCCTGCGGTTCGCCTCGCCCGTGCTCGGCTTTGCAACCTCGGCCGGGGCGGGGGTGGTCGTCGCGGTCCTGTGGTGGATGTTCGCCCAGGGTCCGGTGACCGAGGCACTGCATCTTGTCCTGCCGCTCGGCCTGCCCGATGTCGCCTCGGACAAGTTCGGCGGCTTCCTCCTGGCCGTGGTCATCGGCGTCACGGGGATCACGTTCTCGCTGCCCATCGGCATCCTGCTGGCGCTCGGCCGCCAGTCCGACATGCCCATCGTCAAGACGCTGTGCGTGGTGTTCATCGAGACGATCCGCGGCGTGCCGCTGATTACCCTTCTGTTCGTCGCGGCCTTTGTCCTGGGGTTCTTCCTGCCGCCGAACGCGGACTTCGACCTCTTGCTGCGCGTCATGATCCTGGTCACCTTCTTTGCCGCCGCCTATCTGGCCGAGGTTCTGCGCGGCAGCCTGGCCGCCCTGCCGCGCGGGCAGTACGAGGCGGCGGATGCGCTTGGCCTCGACTACTGGCGCGCGCAACGGCTGATCATCCTGCCGCAGGCGCTCAAGATCTCGATCCCGGCCATCGTGTCGTCCTTCATCGGGCTGTTCAAGGACACCACGCTGGTGATCATCGTGGCGCTTTACGAACCCTTGAAGGGGATCACCGCCCTGGTCCGCGCCGACAGCAACTGGAAGGGCATCTACTGGGAGCCCTACATCTTTGTCGGCACCATCTTCTTCCTCTTCTGCTTCGGCATGTCGCGGTACTCGCTGTACCTCGAACGCAAGCTGAAGACCGACCACCGCTAGGAGCGCCCCATGACCGAAACCATCGAACGCGCCGTCGACACCTCGAAGATGAAGGTGTCGGACGAGGTGGCGATCCAGATCGCGCAGATGAACAAGTGGTACGGGACCTTCCACGTCCTGCGCGACATCAACATGACGGTGATGAAGGGCGAACGCATCGTCATCTGCGGGCCGTCGGGATCGGGGAAATCGACGCTGATCCGCTGCATCAACCGGCTGGAGGAACACCAGAAGGGCCAGATCATCGTCGACGGCACGGAACTGACCAACGATGTCAAGAACATCGACAAGGTCCGGTCCGAGGTCGGCATGGTGTTCCAGCACTTCAACCTGTTCCCGCACCTCACGATCCTGGAAAACTGCACCCTTGCCCCCATCTGGGTGCGCAAGGTCCCCAAGCGCGAGGCCGAGGAAACCGCCATGCACTTCCTGCGCAAGGTGAAGATCCCCGAGCAGGCGCACAAGTATCCGGGCCAGCTGTCCGGCGGCCAGCAGCAGCGCGTCGCCATCGCGCGGTCGCTGTGCATGAAGCCCCGCATCATGCTGTTCGACGAGCCGACATCGGCGCTCGACCCCGAGATGATCAAGGAGGTGCTCGACACCATGATCAGCCTGGCGGAAGAGGGGATGACGATGCTCTGCGTGACCCACGAGATGGGCTTTGCCCAGGCCGTGGCGAACCGCGTGATCTTCATGGACCAGGGCCAGATCGTCGAACAGAACGAACCGCGCGAGTTCTTCAACAATCCCAAAAGCGACCGGACCAAGCTGTTCCTGAGCCAGATCCTGGGGCATTGACCGCCATTCGCTTGGTCCAACGTCCGGAGGTCCAAGGTGAATCGACTGCTCATTGCGATCTGGGTTCTTGCGGGCGCAGTGCTCATCCCGTTCGACACCGCTGCCGAAACCGCAGTCAAGGTCAACCTCGGATGGGAGACATCGTGCGGTGCGGACAAAGGGTCCATCAGGAAGACCGGCACCGACTACGTCTTCCGCACGAGCCGGAACCACTGCCAAGGCGGAATCTTCAATCAGAGGGCCGAGATCGGTTCCCGCGACATCGCCGTCAGCAAGGCGGTGACCTACGTTTTCCAGTCTCGCATCGCGATGCGTGCCGCCGCTGATCGTGACTTCATCGTCTTCCAGATTCACGACGGCAGGAACGGGTGCGCCCCGCCGATGAGCCTGCGGTGGACGTCTGCGAACCGCCTGCGTTTCGACAGCGCCTTCACCCGTGGCATTGGGGAGGACGGCTGCGTCGAAAACGCGGGATTGCGGAATGCGCGATATGCAGGCCCCGCCCTGCGCCGCGACGGCACATCCTATGACCTTGCGGTCCGGCTTTCGTTCGATGGGCAGGGCAATTTCAACGTCGCGGTGTCGATCAACGGAGAGGGTGTCCTGTCGGGTCGCTACGAACCCTCGACCGACCCTCGGTTTATCAGGTCGCGGCGGTTCTACATGAAGCACGGGGTCTATTCGCCGGAGGTCTTCGACTACGAACTCCTCTCCCAGGGCATGAGGGTGCTGCGGGTTTCCGATTGATCTTCTGGGGCGAGCCTTGCTTTCTCTTCCCGCCAGACGGCCCTCGTCGCCTGACCCCCGACGTGGGCGTGATCCACCTTCACCCCACCAACTCCTTCGGCACGATGAAGTCGATGGCGGCCCCGGTGCCGAACCCCACGTCTGCCCAATCATCCACTGCGAATTCGGCTACCAGCGTGGCCCCGGTGGGATAGCGGGCAAATTCGGGATTGCGGGGCGGCGTCACCACGATGCGGCCCGCGAATTCGGCGATGCCGGGATTGTGGCCGATCATCATCACCGTAGGGGCCGTGGCATGGCGCAGCACGGCCAGCATCACGTCGGGCCCCGCATGGTACAGCGCGGGCTTCAGGATCAGTTCCGGCGATCCGGGCAGGGCAGGGGCGATGCCCGAATAGGTTTTTCGCGTGCGCAGGGCGTCGGAACACAGCACCTCGTCCGGCACATAGCCGCGCGAGGCGAGCCATTGCCCCAGGTCCGCCGCCGCCGCCTTGCCCCGGTCGTTCAGGGGCCGGTCGTGGTCGGGCGTCAGCGGATCGTCCCAGGACGATTTCGCGTGCCGTGTCAGGATCAACCGCTTCATCACCCCGTCCCCCCCGGATGAAACCGCGCCATGTGCCAGGCGCTTTGTTCCGGCATCCTGTCATACCTCTGTGATACCGGGCAAGCACGCCGCACGGCACAGCCCTGCGACAGGCATTCATCGCCCGCCGGGGTGTCGAGGAAGGCATGGCAGCCCGGCACGTCATAGCCCGCCCCGGTCAGGGCGCGCGGCGGGCAGGCCGCACGGCAGGGCTTGTCGGTGCAGGCCGGGCAGGGCGATGGCGGCGGCGCGGGCAGGTCCAGCACCTGCTTCAACGCCAGTGCCCCGCGAAAGCTGACCCACAGCCCCTGGTCGTCATGCACCAGCAGGCGCACCGGGCTTGCATGCACACGGCCGGTGCGCAGGGCCCAGCGATAGAACGGATGCCAGGGCGGCCCGGTGAACGGAAACAGCGCCTTGCCCCCCAGGTCGCAGGCCATCCGCCCGATCACGCGGCGCGACCAGCGGTCGGTGGGGTCGGGCTTGCCGTCCCATTCCGGCTCTGCCGTCAGGTGCGGCCAGAACCCGAACCCCGGCCCCAGCATCAGCAGCGTCCGCGTGCCCCTGGGCAGCGTGGGGTCGTCGGTGGCGGCAAACCCGCCCAGGACGGCCAGGCGATGCTGCCGGACCAGATCCTCGATGTCGTCCAGCGTCACCTGCCACCCCGGAACGGCAGCATCAGGCTCCACCCCAGACGCGCCGGACGGTCGTCCTGCCAGCCAAGCCCGACGATCATCGCGTGCTGACCCCCGTCAGGTTCGGCCCGATAGGTGCCGAACAGCCGGTCCCAGACCGACAGGGCAAAGCCGAAATTGCTGTCGTGTTCGGCCCGCCGGTCGGAATGGTGGATGCGGTGCATGTCGGGCGTCACCACCACCCGGCGCAGCGCCCGCTCGACCCCCGCAGGCATGGCCAGGTTGGCATGGTTGAACAGCGATGTGCCGTTCAGCA
The DNA here is from genome assembly GCA_052387255.1 of Gemmobacter sp. GTDB lineage: Bacteria > Pseudomonadota > Alphaproteobacteria > Rhodobacterales > Rhodobacteraceae > JBBQXK01. Next base: position 33,585 of record JBQTJI010000065.1, read on the forward strand.
CGATCTCGAACAGGACGACCGCCACGGCGGATGGACCCAGCAGATAGACCAGCCCGATCTTGACCCCCATCGAGGCGGCAATCTCGACCGGGTGAAAGCGGATCGCGGTCGTCACGTCCATGTCGCGGTCGGCATGGTGGACGCGGTGGAACCGCCAGAACAGCGGCACGCGGTGGGTCAGCCAGTGCTGTGCCCACAGCGCAAGATCCAGGATCACGAGCGCCAGCAGCAGTTCGGCCCAGCCGGGCCAGTCCAGCCGGTTGAACAGTCCCCAGCCCATCCGCCCCGCATCCACCGCCGCCCCGACCGCCAGCAGCGGCATCAGGATGGCCAGCAGGCGCAGGGTCAGGCTGTCCAGGATGACCAGCCCCCAGTTCGTCGTCCACCGCGCCCGGCGCGGGCGTGTCGGGGCACGGCGCGGGGCCAGGCGTTCCCACGACGCGAACAGCGCGAACAGGCCAAGGAAGACGGCCAGGCGCAGGGCAAGTTCGTGTGTCATGGGCTAGATGATAGCCGTCGGTGGCGGGATTGCCAGCACCGGATTCGCGACCCGCCGTGCCGGGAAACCTGCGCGACCCGATCCGGCCAGGGCGTTAAGACTTGGTGTACAACGTCCTGTAACGCATTGATATCATGTATAGCAATGGGTGTCGCACGTGTGGACAGCCCCGGCCTACCGCCGCACCCTCGGCTTCACGCGCGGCTCGGTCGACCGGATCTGGCTGCCCGCGCCATGTTCGGTGAACAACTCCAAGAGGCAGGCGTTCGGCACCCGCCCGTCCATGATCGTGACCGCCCGCACTCCCTGCTCCAGCGCCGACAGCGCCGTCTCGGTCTTGGGGATCATGCCGCCGCTGATCGTGCCATCCTCGATCATCGCCCGCACCTCGTCGGGGGTCAGCGAGGTGACAAGCTCGCCCGCCTTGTTCTTCACCCCCGCCACGTCGGTCAGCAGCAGCAGCCGGTCCGCCTGCAAGGCCCCGGCAATCGCCCCCGCCGCCGTATCGCCGTTGACGTTGAAGGTCTCGTTGTCCTCCATCCCCGTCGCGACCGGGGCCACCACGGGGATCAGACCCGCGCCGTACAGGTCGCGCAGCACCTCGACGTTCATCTCGACCGGGCGGCCCACGAACCCCAGTTCCGGGTCGTCCGCGATGCAGACCATCAGGTCGTCGTCCTTGCCGCTGATCCCGACCGCGCGGCCCCCCTGGTCGTTGATCGCCTGCACGATGCGCTTGTTCACCAGCCCCGACAGGATCATCTCGACGACCTCGACCGTCGCCTTGTCGGTCACCCGCTTGCCGCGCACGAATTCCGACTTGATGCCCAGTTTCGCCAGCATGTCGTTGATCATCGGCCCGCCGCCGTGGACGACAACCGGGTTCACCCCCACCTGCCGCATCAGCACGATGTCGCGCGCAAACTCGGCCATCGCGTCCTCGTCGCCCATGGCGTTGCCGCCGAACTTGACCACCACGACCGACCCCGAATAGCGCTGCAGGTAGGGCAGGGCGGTCGACAGGACGCGGGCGGTGGCAAGGCTGTCCTCGTAGGTCATGGTCTGCTTTCTCACGGCGCTGGCCCCCTCGGTCCGGTGATCCGTCGCATAGCGCCTGGGGGGGGGCATGCCAAGGTCACTTGCGGGTCCATCCAGAAAGCGTAGGGTCGCGTCCGGGTTCCAGCGGGGTCTTGCGTGGCCGAGCAGAAGATCATCGTCCTGACCGGGGCCAGCCGCGGCATCGGCCATGCCACGGTCAAGCGCTTCGGGGCCGAGGGGTGGCGCGTGCTGACCTGTTCGCGCCAGCCGTTCGATCCGCGCTGCCCCTGGCCGGGGGGCGAGGACAACCACATCCAGATCGACCTGGCCGATCCGAACAAGACCATCGCCGCCATCGAGACGATCAGGGCCCGCATCGACGGCCGCCTGCATGCGCTGGTGAACAACGCAGGCATCAGCCCCAAGGGCGAAGGGGGCGCGCGGCTGACCACGCTGAACACCGACCTGCGCACCTGGGGGCAGGTGTTTCACGTCAACTTCTTTGCCAGCGTGATCCTGGCGAGGGGCTTGCAGGCCGAACTGGTGGCGGCCAAGGGGGCCGTGGTCAACGTGACCTCCATCGCAGGCAGCCGGGTGCACCCCTTTGCGGGCGCGGCCTATTCCACGTCGAAGGCCGCGCTGGCCGCGCTCACGCGCGAGATGGCGCATGATTTCGGCCCGCTCGGGGTGCGCGTCAACGCCATTGCGCCCGGCGAGGTCGAGACCGCGATCCTGTCGCCCGGCACCGACAAAATCATGGCCCAACTGCCGATGCAGCGCCTGAGACAGCCGCGCGAGGTGGCCGACGCGATCTGGTTCCTGTGCTCCGACCAGTCGTCCTATATCTCGGGGGCGGAGTTGCAGGTAAACGGCGCGCAGCACGTCTGAGGGCAGGACTGCCGGCGCGCTTCGCCCCCCCGGACCCCCCGAGGATGTCTGGGCAAGTTGAATGGGCAAGGGGGCCTGCTTTCGTCTTTGTCCAAGTATCCTCCGGGGGTCCGGGGGTGGAAAACCCCCGGTCTTGCCGCTGGGGCGACGCTTGACCTCGGGGCAGCGGCGGCGCAAAGGCAGGGCAACGAAAGGGGCGCGCAATGCTGGACGACGACGACGCGGGCGACATCCATCCCCTGTTCCACGGGGCACCGTCGAACCTCGAGTTCCGCAAGCTGCGCAAACGCCTGGTGCGCGAGGTGCGCGAGGCGGTCGAGACCTATGGCATGGTCGAACCGGGCGCGCGATGGCTCGTGTGCCTGTCGGGCGGCAAGGACAGCTATACCCTGCTGGCGGTCCTGCACGAACTGCAATGGCGCGGGCTTCTGCCGGTCGACCTTCTGGCCTGCAACCTGGACCAGGGCCAGCCGGGCTTTCCCGCCACCGTCCTGCCCGAGTTCCTGACCCGCATGGGCGTGCCGCACCGGATCGAGTATCAGGACACCTATTCGGTGGTGGTGGACAAGATCAAGCCGGGCGGCACCATGTGCAGCCTGTGCTCGCGCCTGCGGCGGGGCAACCTGTACCGCGTCGCGCGCGAGGAAGGGTGCAGCGCGGTCGTGCTGGGCCACCACCGCGACGACATCCTCGAGACGTTCTTCATGAACCTGTTCCACGGCGGGCGGCTGGCCGCGATGCCGCCGAAGCTGTTGAACGAGGATGGCGACCTGCATGTCCTGCGCCCTCTGGCCTTTGTCGCCGAGGCCGATTGCGACCGTTTCGCCCGCGCCATGGCCTATCCGATCATCCCCTGCGACCTTTGCGGCAGTCAGGAGGGCTTGCAGCGCGTGCAGGTCAAGCGCCTGCTGGACGACTGGGAGGCGCGGACACCGGGCCGCAGGCAGGTGATGTTCCGCGCGCTGATGAACGTTCGGCCGTCGCATCTGGCCGATCCGGGCCTGTTCGATTTCGCGGGCCTCTTGCGCAACCTGCCGCGAAACCCCTGAAAATGCGATGCAACCTGCAGGGGTGGATTAACGAAGGGATCAGGATTCCTGCCTAGCGTCCCCCCTTGCGGCAGATGCGCCGTCGGCAGAGCAGCGGAGGCGCGGATGCGGAAACTGGGGCAGGGGTGGGTCTTGGCCCGTTTCACGGCACTGGCCGGCGTCCTGCGGCGGCCCGAGCTTCTGGTGTTCATGCCGGCCGTCACCCTGGCCGCCTTCTGGCTGGGGGGGGAGAAGGTGCTGATCCTGACCGCCCTGGGCCTGCCGATGCTGTTTGCCATGGCCGGGGCCTTCCGCGAACAGTCTGATGAGGCCGGGACGGCCCTGGACGGGACGTCGGGCCTGGCGCTGCGCCCGCAGATCACCGCCGCCCTCGACCGCGCGCTGAACGACGCATCGGTGACGGGCCTGGTCACCGGCTGTCTCGTGGTGCAGTTCGATGAGGCCGGGACGCTGCTCGACCGGCACGGACGCGCCGCCCAGACCGAGGTGCTGGCGCGCTGTGCGGCGCGCATCACGTCCGCGCTGCGGCAGGGCGACATCGTGGCGCAGATGGAGGGCGGCGGTTTCGCGATTGCGCTGAAACCGCTGCGGCGGCTTGATCTTGAAACCATGGTGCAAGTGTCGACCCGCCTGCAATCGGCGCTGTCCCCGCCGGTCAGCATCGATGCCACGCGGCTGTACGTCAGCTGTTCGGTCGGGTTCTGCCTGGGGGTGCGGTCGCCGGCGCCGAACGGCCGTGCCCTGCTCGATGCGGCCCAGGTCGCGGCGGACGAGGCGCTGCGCAACGGCCCCGGCGCGATCCGCGCCTTTTCTGCCGAGATGGCGCGCAAGCGGGCCGACCGCGATGCCTTTCGCGGCACGCTGGAGGTGGCGCTGGACGAAGGCCAGATCCGCCCGTGGTTCCAGCCGCAACTGTCCACCGACACCGGGGCCATCACCGGGTTCGAGGCGCTGGCCCGCTGGCATCACCCCGAGCGCGGCCTGATCCAGCCCGCCGAGTTCCTGCCCGCCATCGAAGAGGCCGGCCTGTCCGAGCGTCTGGTCGAAGTGATCCTGTACCATGCGATGTCGGCGCTGGTGCGGTGGGACAAGGCGGGCCTCAAGGTGCCAAACGTCGGCGTGAACTTTTCGGCCAACGAATTGCGCAACCCCCGGCTGGCGGACAAGCTGAAATGGGAGCTTGACCGGTTCGAACTGACGCCCGAGCGTCTGTCGGTGGAAATCCTCGAAACCGTGGTGGCCGAAACCGACAACGACGTGATCGTGTCGAACATCGCGCAGCTGGCGCGCATGGGCTGCGGCGTGGACCTGGATGACTTCGGCACCGGCCATGCCTCGATCACCAACATCCGCCGCTTTGCCGTGCGCCGCATCAAGATCGACCGCAGCTTTGTCACCCGCGTGGACGAGGACCGCGAACAGCAGCGCTTCGTGTCGGCGGTGCTGTCGCTGGCCGAGCGTCTGGGGCTCGAAACGCTGGCCGAGGGCGTCGAGACGGCGGGCGAACATGCCATGCTGGCGCAGCTGGGCTGCGGCCACGTGCAGGGGTTCGCCATTGCCCGGCCGATGCCGTTCGACGACACGCTGGACTGGATCACCCTGCACCGCGCGCGCCTGGCCGGAGGCACGCCCCGGATCGGCCACCATCGCGCGCGGTAGGGCCTTGGTCGGCCCACCCCGCAGCCCTTGGGTCAGGGTGGCAAGCGGACCCTGTGGCGATGGCTGCCGCCTCCCCCCCGAGGCGACAGGGCACCCCGGGTCGACACATGGCCGCCCGACCGGCGCGCCCGACCCCCGCAGACCCGTGCCAGGTGGCGGACCTCGCGCGCGATCACCGGCATTCCGGCCGTTCCCCGCCCCGGCACGGCGAAGGGCGGCACGCGGTCCCCCGGGGGGGATTCCGCTTGACCTTTCTGCCCCCCTGGCGTTGAAGCACCGCTGACCGCAATTGCCCGAACAGTGACGCCCCGATGGAAGACCAGTCCAAGAACCTCATCCTCGCGACGGTGCTGAGCTTTGTCGTGATCCTTGTCTGGTTCGTGCTGTTCCCCCCGCCGGAACCGCTGCCTGCGCCAGCACCCGCGACCGCGACCGCCCCTGCCGTGACGCCGCCCGCTGCTGCCGGTGCGCCCGCGACCGATGCCTCGGCCAATGCGACGGTCGCCACGGCCCCGCGCATCGCCATCGACACGCAGCACCTGGTCGGGTCGATCTCGCTGGCCGGGGGACGGATCGACGACCTGTCGCTCAAGACCTATCGCCAGACCATCGAACCGGGGGCGGACATCGTGCGCCTGCTGAAACCCGCAGGCGAGGCAGGGGCCTACTATGCCGTCTACGGCTGGGCCCCGGCCGGGGCGCTGGCGGGCGGCGACGTGCCGGGGGCCAGCACGGTCTGGCAGGCGGCCGAGGGGGCCAGCCTGTCGCCGGGCACCCCGGTCACGCTGACCTGGTCGAACGGCAAGGGCCTGGACTTTGCCCGCCAGATCGCGGTGGACGAGCAATTCCTCTTCACCGTCACCGACAGCGTGACCAACAGCGGCCCCACCGAGGCGTCGTTGCAGCCCTATGGCGTGATCGCGCGCCACGGCCTGCCGACCGACCTGCAGAACATCTTCGTCGTGCATGAAGGGTTCGTCGCCCGCACCGACGGCGCGCTGGAAGAGACCGACTATGCCGACGCCGCCGAGTTCCCGCTGGTCGAGCGCGAGGGCGCGCGCGCCCAGGTGGTCGAGGCCACGACCGACGGCTGGATCGGTTTCACCGACCACTACTGGATGACCACGCTGATCCCCGAGCAGGGCAAGCCCTGGACGGCGGTCACGAAATACGTCCCCTCCGCCGACATCTACCAGGCCGAGATGCGCCAGCCCGTCGTGACCGTCGCCCCCGGGGCCACCGCCACCACGGCCACGCGCCTGTTCGCCGGAGCCAAGGAGTGGGAGGCGATCCGCACCTACCAGAACGAGGCCGCGATTCCCGGCTTCATCGACAGCATCGACTGGGGCTGGTTCTTCTTCCTGACCAAGCCGATCTTTGCCGTGCTGCACTGGCTGAACAACATGATCGGCAACATGGGCCTCGCCATCATCGCGCTGACCTTCGTGCTCAAGCTGATCGTGCTGCCCCTGTCGTACAAGTCCTACGTCTCGATGGCGCGGATGAAGGAGTTGCAACCCGAGATGGAGGCGCTGAAGGAACGGGTCGGCGACGACCGGCAGCGCATGCAGAAAGAGATGATGCAGCTTTACCGGGACAAGAAGGTGAACCCGGCAGCGGGCTGTCTGCCGATCCTGATCCAGATCCCGATCTTTTTCAGCCTCTACAAGGTGATCTTCGTCACCATCGAGCTGCGTCACGCGCCCTTCTTCGGCTGGCTGAATGACCTGTCCGCGCCCGACACGTCGTCGCTGTTCAACCTGTTCGGCCTGTTGCCCTGGGGCACGCCTGCGGCGGGCACGATCCTGGCGCTGATCTTCATCGGGGTGCTGCCGATCCTTCTGGGCGTCACCATGTGGCTGCAGCAAAAGCTGAACCCGACGCCGACCGACCCGACGCAGGCGGCGGTGTTCGCCTGGATGCCCTGGATCTTCATGTTCATGCTGGGCAGCTTTGCCAGCGGGCTGGTGGTGTACTGGATCACCAACAACATCATCACCTTTGTCCAGCAATACGCGATCATGCGCAGCCACGGGCACACGCCCGACATCTTCGGCAACATCCGGTCCAGCTTTCGCAAGAAACCGGCCGTGGCCAGCGCGAACGCAAATGCCAAGCCCAAGGGGGCACCGCCGAAAACCCCGCCCGCCAAGGGACCGGCCAAGAAATGACCGCGACAGTCGCCCATCTGTGCCGCCACCCAATCAAGTCCGCGGGGTTCGAGGAACTGGGCAGTGTCACGCTGACCGAAGGCCGCGCCTTTCCGTTTGACCGTGAATGGGCGGTGGCCCATGCCGCCGCGCGCTGCGGCCCGACACCCGATGCCTGGGCCGCCAAGCTGAATTTCCTGCGCGGATGGGGGTCGCCCGACCTGATGGCCATCGCCTGCACCTCGGACGAACCCGCGCGGCGCGTCACACTGACCCATCCCCGCGCAGCACCCCTGACCGTCCGCCCCGACGACCCCGCCGACCAGCCCCGCCTGATCGACTGGCTGCGCCCGTTCTGGCCCGCCACGCGCCCCGATCCCGCCGCCGTGGTGCGCGTGCCGGGGCAGCCGATGACCGACGTGCCCGACCCCTGGGTTGCGATGCTGAATCTTGGCTCATTGCGCGACCTGTCGGCGCGGATGGGGCAGGAACTGTCGATCCACCGCTGGCGCGGCAACATCTGGCTGGACGGGCTGGCCCCTTGGGCCGAATTCGGTCTGGTCGGGCAGGAAATGGACATCGGCACTGCCCGCCTGCGGATCGAGACGCGCATCACCCGCTGCCGCGCGACCGAGGTGAACCCTGCGACCGGGCAATCCGACGCCCCCACCCTGGCAGCGCTTGAAACGGGGTTTGGCCACACCGATTTTGGCGTCTATGCGCGCGTGATCCGGGGTGGAACCCTTGCCCTCGGCGACAGCCTGGCCCAATGAGCCTGCCCTTCCCCGAAGCCCCCGAACCCGACGAAGACGCGCGCGAGGCGGGACGGCTGATGTTCGCCGGGCCGGTCGATTTCGTCAAGGGCGTGGTCGCCATGGCGGGCCTGCCGCCCGCCGACCGGGTCGAGGTGTGCTTTGCCGGACGGTCGAACGTGGGCAAGTCCAGCCTGATCAACGCGCTGACCAACCGCAAGAACCTGGCCCGCGCCTCGAACACGCCGGGCCGCACGCAGGAGATCAATTTTTTCGCCCTGGGCGATGCGCGCTATCTGGTGGACCTGCCGGGCTATGGCTATGCCGAGGCCCCTGTTGCCGTGGTGGCCAAGTGGCAGGCGCTGCTGCGGGCCTATCTTGCGGGTCGGCAGACGCTGCGCCGGGCCTTCGTGCTGATCGACATGCGGCACGGTGTGCTGGCGGCGGATGAAGAGATCCTGGCGCTGCTCGACCGGTCCGCCGTGACCTTCCAGGTGGTGCTGACCAAGGCCGACAAGGTGAACGCCGCGACGCGGGCCGACACGCTGGCCCAGGTGCGCGGTGCCCTGGCGAAGCATCCTGCAGCCTTCCCAGAGATCATCGTGACCTCGTCGGAAAAGGGTGAGGGGATCGCCACCTTGCGGGCGGTGATCGCGACGCTGGTCTGAACTACCCCTCTTCGCGCCGGGGGGGCACCGGATCATGGCCCGACCCGCCCCACGGATGGCACCGCCCGATCCGCCGGAGCGTCAGCCAGGTGCCCCGGACGCCGCCATGCCGTTCCAGCGCCTCGAGCGCATAGGCCGAACAGGTCGGCTGGAACCGGCAGCCGTGGCCGACCCAGGGGGACAGCAGCAAGCGGTAGGCGCGGACCGGCAGGGCGACCAGATGGGCCAGCGGGGTCATCGGTGGACGCTGCGCAGGGCCGTTGCCAGATCGTCCAGCAGCAGGGCAAAGTCGCGCGTCGCGGTCGCCCCGGGCCGCCCGACCAGCACATAGTCCCAGCCGGGCCGGGCGAGCGTCGGCAGGACCAGGCGTGCCACCTCGCGCAGGCGGCGCTTGGCGCGGTTGCGCATCACCGCATTGCCGAGCTTCTTCGAGCAGGTGAACCCCAGCCGCACCGCCGGGTCGCCGTCGCCCCGCGCACGGGCCTGCAACAGGAACCCCGGCACGCCCTGCCTGCGGGCCGCGGCGGCGCGCAGGAAATCGGCACGCTTGCGCAGGCGCACCGGGCAAGACAACGCCGCCGGGGGCGTTGCGGGTGGTGTCCCTGCCTCCGGCGGCGTCATGGTGGTGCGAACCTCGGGCCCCGTGGGACCGACAGCGATCAGGCCGACAGGACCTTGCGGCCCTTGGCGCGGCGCGCGGCCAGCACCAGGCGGCCGCCCTTGGTCGCCATGCGGGCGCGGAACCCGTGGCGCCGCTTGCGGACCAGGTTCGAGGGTTGGTAGGTGCGCTTCATCGCAGAGACTCCATACTCGTCGGGCAACGCGAAACAGCCCCGGATTCGAGCGTCGCGCAAAGTGAAGCCCGTCCTTTACGGGCGGACGCTGACCAAGTCAACGGACGAAAACCCGCAGGGCCAAGCATAGAACCGTGGCAGGATTGTTGCAGCCGTGTCGATCCCGATCAACCCCGCGTGACGATGGGTAACGCGGCCTGTCCAAGCGCGTATGGTCTGACCGAAGGCGATGGAGAGGTCGATGTCCGCAATGACGATGCCCGATGCCGATCCGCCGCCCGTCACCTATCGCGGCGGGCTGATCCGCAAGCTGCCGATCCTGGTGATCGTGGCGGCGGCAGTGGCAGGCGCGTTCCTGTTGCGCGACAAGCTGTCCTTCGCTGCCCTGGCCGAACACCGCGAGATTCTGCTGGCATTCCGGGACGAACACTATTTCTGGTCGTCGATGGCCTTCATCGCGGCCTATGTCGGCATCGTGGCCTTCTCGCTGCCGGGGGCCACGGTGGCCACGCTGACCGGGGGGTTCCTGTTCGGGCTGTTCCCAGGGACGATCTTCAACGTGGGGGCGGCCACCGTCGGGGCCGTCGCGATCTTCCTGGCGGCCCGCGCCGGGTTCGGGGCGGCGGTCGCCGCGCGGCTGCAAGCGGGCGGCGGGGCGGCGGCACGCCTGATGGCCGCCTTGCGCGACAACGAATGGTCGGTGCTGCTGACGATGCGGCTGGTGCCCGTCGTGCCGTTCTTCGTGGCGAACCTGGTTCCGGCCTTTGCCGGCGTGCGGGCCGACCGCTTTGCGATCACCACGTTCTTCGGCATCATGCCGGGCGCACTGGTGTTCACCTCGGTAGGGGCGGGTCTGGGCGAGGTGTTCGCCGCCGGGCAGACGCCGGACCTGAAGGTGATCTTCGCGCCGCATGTTCTGCTGCCCATCCTGGGGCTTGCGCTTTTGTCGGCCTTGCCGATCCTGCGCAAGGCATTCCGGAAGGGCTGAGGATGGAGACCCTGACAACCGATCTCTGCATCATCGGGGCAGGGTCCGGGGGCCTGTCGGTGGCCGCCGGGGCGGTCCAGATGGGCGCGCGCGTCGTGCTGATCGAAGAGGGCGAGATGGGCGGCGACTGCCTGAATGCAGGCTGCGTGCCGTCCAAGGCGCTGATCGCCGCCGCCAAGCATGCGCATGCGATGACCACGGGTGCGCCCTTCGGCGTGACGCCAGTGGCCCCGGTGGTCGATTTCGCCGCCGCCAAGGACCATGTCGCCCGCGTGATCGCCACCATTGCCCCGCTGGACAGCCAGGAGCGGTTCGAGGGCCTGGGCGTCCGGGTGATCCGCGCGCGGGGTCGCTTCACCTCGCCCACCACGGTCGAGGCGGGGGGCGTCACCGTCACCGCGCGGCGGTTCGTCATTGCCACCGGGTCACGCCCCTTCGTGCCGCCGATTCCGGGGCTGGAGGGCGTGCCCTATCTGACCAACGAGACGATCTTTGCCCTGCGCGACCGACCCGACCACCTGGTCGTCATCGGCGGCGGTCCCATCGGGATGGAACTGGCGCAGGCGCACCGGCGGCTCGGGTGCCGCGTCACGGTGGTCGAGGGGGCGAAGGCGCTTGGCCGCGAAGACCCCGAACTGGCCGCCGTCGCCCTGGCTGCGGTGCGCGCCGAAGGCGTCGAGATCATCGAGGGGGTGGCCGTCAAGTCCGTCGCGGGTGCGGCCGGGGCGATTTCGGCAACGCTGGCCGATGGCCGGGTGCTGCAAGGCTCGCATCTTTTGATCGCCGTCGGGCGGCAGGTTGCGGTTGACCGGCTGGGGCTGCAAGAGGGGGGCATCGCACACACGCCCAAGGGCATCACCGTGGGGCCGAACCTGCGGTCGGTGTCGAACGCCCGCGTCTTTGCCGTGGGCGATGCGGCGGGGGGGCTGCAGTTCACGCATCTGGCGGGCTATCATGCCGGGGTGGTGATCCGTCAGGCCCTGTTCGGCCTGCCGACGAAACAGCGCACCGACCACATCCCCCGCGCCACCTTCACCGACCCCGAGATCGCCCAGGTCGGCCTGACCGAGGCCGAGGCCCGCGCCGCCCACGGCGCGCGGCTGACCGTGGTGCGCTGGCCGTTCCACGACAATGACCGGGCAGTGGCCGGGGGCCACACGGCGGGCCTGGTCAAGGTGATGGTGGTCCGTGGCCGCCCCGTGGGGGCGGGCATCGCCGGCCCCCAGGCGGGCGAGTTGATCGCGCCCTGGTCGCTGGCCATTTCGGCCCGTCTGAAGATGAGCGCCGTGGCCGGAGCCGTGCTGCCCTATCCGACACTGGCGGAAACCGGCAAACGTGCGGCAGGAGCCTATTTTTCCCCGAAACTCTTTGCTAACCCTTGGGTGAAGCGGGTCGTCCGCGCCGTCCAGCGCTGGTTTCCCTGAACCTGTCCCCGGCCAAGCCGGGGGGCATTCCGCCCCCCCGCTGCCCCGAGGATGCTTGAGGACGGAAGAAGGCAAAGGGTGGCAGAGGGGCGGCGGACCTTCGGGTTTCTGAACAGCCTGTCGGGGCGGTTCCTGGCGCTGACCGTGGTCTTCGTGATGCTGGCCGAGGTGCTGATCTTCGTGCCCTCCATCGCGCGGTTCCGGGCGGACTATCTGCAACTGCGGCTGGAAAAGGCGCAGATCGCTTCGCTGGCGCTGCTGGCGTCGGACGGGATGATCGAACCGGGGCTCGAGGCCGAGCTTCTGGCCAATGCGCAGGTGCTGAACGTCGTGCTCAGGCGCGACGAGGTGCGCCAGCTGGTGCTGTCCTCGCCGATCCCGTCCGAGATCGCCGCGACCTACGACCTGCGCGAGGGGACGCCGTTCGTGCTGATCCGCGACGCCATGGCGCAGCTGTTCGATGCCGAGGACCGGGTGGTGCGGGTCATGGGCCATCCGGTGCAGGCGGCGGGCATCCTGATCGAGGTCACGCTGCGGACGCGGCCCCTGCAAGCGGCGATGGTCGACTACGGCCTGCGCATCCTGGTGCTGTCGGCGCTGATTTCGGGGGTGACGGCGGTGCTGCTGTTCCTGTCGGTGCAGCGCCTTCTGGTCGCCCCCATCGCCCGCGTCGTGCGCAGCATGACCGCCTATGCCGCCGCCCCCGAGGATGCCCGCCGGGTGATCGCGCCGACCGCAAGCGTGGCCGAACTGCGCAGTGCCGAAGAGGCGCTGCAATCGCTGCAGACGCAGATGACGGGGGCCCTGAAACAACGCGAACGTCTGGCGCAACTGGGCGGGGCGGTCGCCAAGATCAGTCACGACCTGCGCAACATCCTGACCTCGGCGCAATTGTTCGCCGACCGGATCGAGGGGTCGGCCGATCCGGTTGTAGCCCGGTCCGCGCCCAAGCTGCTCGCGTCCATCGCGCGCGCCGTGTCCTTGTGCGAATCGACCCTGGCCTTCGGCAAGGCCGAAGAGCATCCGCCCCGGCTGACCCGCTTTCCCCTGCGGCTGGTGGCCGAGGATGTCGTGGCGGGCGAAGGCCTGTCCGGGACCGGCGAGGGCATCGTCTGCCTGATCGACGTGGCCCCCGGCCTGATGATCCGCGCCGACGCCGAGCAGTTGTACCGCGTGCTGTCGAACCTCGTGCGCAACGCCCGGCAGGCCATCGAGGCCCAGGCCGGCCCCGGCACCACGCCGTCGGGCACGATCGAGATTGCCGGGGGCGAGGACGAGGCCAACTGGTGGATCCGCGTCGGCGACACCGGACCCGGATTGCCCCCCCGGGCGCGCGAGCATCTGTTCACCGCCTTCCAGGGGGGGGCGCGCAAGGGCGGGTCGGGTCTGGGCCTGGCGATTGCGTCGGAACTGGTGCGGGGCCACGGCGGCCGCCTGGAACTGACCGCCACGGGGCCCGATGGGACCGAGTTCATGATCCATCTGCCCCGAGGCGACGGTCTTGGCGCGCCGCCGCAGGCGACACCTGCGACCCCGTCAGCAACGCCCGCCTAGGTCGATTTTCGCTTGCGCTCGAACAGCCATGGGTCTAGACCCCCGCCGCAACGGACCCGTAGCTCAGCTGGATAGAGCATTAGACTACGAATCTAAGGGTCGGGCGTTCGAATCGCTCCGGGTCCGCCAATTCCGAACAAAACTGGGCAC
>JBQTJI010000066.1:0-17172 GCA_052387255.1 Gemmobacter sp.
CGCCGCCCGTCAGCTTTCGCGGAAGGCGCGAGTGAAGTAGTCGGTGAAGGGCTTGACCAGATAGGCCAGCGGCGTGCGTTCGTCGGTGCGGATGAAGGCCTCGACCGGCATGCCGGGGATCAGGGTCAGCCCCTCCAGCTTGGCAACCTCGCCCGCATTCGGCTGGATCTCGGCGCGGTAATAGGTGGCCCCGGTCCGTTCGTCGGTCAGCGCGTCTGCCGAGACCCTGATCACGGTGCCGTCCAGTTCCGGCGTGGTGCGCGCATTGAAGGCAGAAAAAAGCAGGCGGGCAGGCTGGCCCGGATGGACCTGGTCGATGTGCACGGGCGACACCTGCGCCATGATCACCAGCGGGCGATCCTGTGGCACCAGGTACAGCACCGGCTCCGCCGGGCGCAGGACCGAACGCGGCGTCGTCACCGCCAGGCCCAGCACGATGCCCGACACCGGCGCGGTGATCTCCAGCCGGGCCATCCGCTCGACCAGGGCCGAGCGGCGTTCGACCAGTTCCAGTTCGCGGAACCCGATGTCGCGCAACTGGGTGTTCGCCTCTTCGCGCCGCGCGGCGGCCAGGCGCAGCACTTCCAGTTCGATCTCGGTGATGCGGCCCTCCGACGAGGCGCGCGTGGCGGTCAGTTCGCCCATCTGGCCCAGCAGTCGCGCCTCTTCGCGCTGCAGCGACAGAAGGCGGCTCTGCTGTGCCAGACCCTTGTCGAACAGTTCCTGCACCGAGGCGCGTTCCTCTTTGATCAGGTCCAGTTGCGAGGTCAGGGCGGTGCTTTGGGCATCGATGCCGACGATCTGGCTGGTGGTCTGCGCGGCGCGCTTGCCCAGTTGCTCGATCTGGCGGGCCATCGTGTCGCGCCGCGCTTCGAACAGGCGGCGTTGGCCCTCCAGCAGGCCCGCGGCATCTTCGCGGGTCTCGGCCAGAGTCACAAGCTCGGCCGGAAAGACGATGGCGGGGGCATCGTCGCGCTCGGCCTCAAGCCGCCCGCGACGCGCCAGAAGTTCGAACAACTGTCCCTCGACGATGGTCAGTTCCGTGCGCAACTGGGTCCCGTCCAGTCGCACCAGGGGCTGGCCGGCCGACACCTGGTCGCCATCGGCGACCAGGATCGCCTCGACCACGCCGCCGTCCGGGTGCTGGACCACCTGGCGGGCCTGTTCGACCTCCAGCTGGCCGGGGGCCACGACGGCCCCGGTGATCGTGGTCAGCACCGACCAGGCCCCGAACCCGCCGACCAGCACCACCAGCGTGAGGAACCCCAGCGCCAGCGGGCCGCGCGACGAAAACCGGTTGGCGGCGGCGGGGCGGGGCGGGGCTGCGGGGCTGGGCAGGCCCGACTTGGGCGGTGCGGACTGCGGCGTGTTGCGGGGGCTTGCGCCCATCACCGGAAGAGAGGCGGCCTTGGGCGCAGGGCCCGGCGGCTGCGGCGGAACGGCGGGGCCAGACAGGCTCAGGCGCGGGCCCTGGGGCTGCGGCACGCCGGCCTGCTGCGGCACGCCCGCCTGTTTCGGATCGCCCGCCTGTTTCGGATCGTCGCTCATGTGATGCCTCCCGGCCCGGCGCTGCGGACAATCTCGGTGTGGTTTTTCACCATCTCGCGCAGAACCTGGTCGCGCGGACCGAAGGCGACGCGCGCGCCTTCGTTCAGCACCAGCAGCGTCTCGCATTCCTGGATGGCATTCGGGCGGTGTGCCATGATCAGGACCGACCCGCCCCGCGCCTTCATCGCCCGGATCGCGGCGTTCAGCGCGACCGAGCCGTCATTGTCGAGGTTGGCGTTGGGTTCGTCCAGCACCAGGAACACCGGGTCGCCGTACAGCGCACGCGCGAGGCCGATGCGCTGCATCTGGCCGCCCGACAGCCGCCCGCCGATGGCGCTGGTGCGCGTGTCATAGCCCTGCGGCAGGCGCAGGATCATGTCGTGCGCCGCCGCCGCCCGCGCCGCCGCGACCACCTTATCCGCGTCGGGTGCCTCGGCCAGACGGGCGATGTTGTCGGCGATGGTGCCGTCGAACAGCGACACGCGCTGCGGCAGATAGCCGATGTAGCTGCCCAGCACGTCGGGATCGAACTGGTCCAGCGTGGCCCCGTCGAGCCGGATCTTGCCCCCCGCCGGTCGCCAAACGCCGCACAGCGCGCGGGCAAGGCTGGACTTGCCCGATCCGGACGGCCCGATGATGCCCAGCGCCTGGCCGGGTTCCACGGCAAAGCTGACGGCCTTCAGCACCGCCACCTGCTCGCCCGGCGGCACGATGGTCAACTGGTGGACGTCCAGCGCGGCCTTTGGCCGGGGCAGGCGCGTGCGTTGCTGGTCCACCGGCTGCACCGTCAGCAGGGCCGACAGCCGCGTCCACCCTTCCTGCGCACGGCTGACCACGGCCCACTGGCCGACCGCCTGTTCGATCGGGGCCAGGGCGCGGCCCAGAAGGATCGACCCGGCGATCATCGCACCGGGGCTAAGTTCGCCCTGCAGCACCAGCCAGGCCCCCAGCCCCAGGACCGCCGATTGCAGGAACAGCCGGAACGTCCGGGTGGTGACCGAATAGCTGCCGGTCACGTCCGATGCGCGGGTGCTGCGCGTCAGCGCCTCGCCCCGCGCCCGCGCCAGCCGCGCGAACCCCGCCCCCGACATGCCCAGCGATTGCAGCGTCTCGGCCTCGGCCTTCAGGCTTTCGGACAGCCGTTCCGCCTCCATCGTGGCGGCAGAGGCGCGCAGCAGGGGGTCGCGCGTGGTCCACTGGTTCAGCAGCGTGATCACGACCAGGATCGCCCCGCCCGCCAGCGCCATGTAGCCCAGCAGCGGATGGAACACGAAGATCGCCGCGATGAACAGCGGTGTCCAGGGAATGTCGAAGATCGAGATCAGCACCGGTGACGCCAGCAGCCGCTGCACCGATTCCAGGTCGCGCAGCGCAGGCCCCGCAAGCTGGTCGTTCGGCAGCAGCGACAGGCGGCGCATGCCCGCCTCGAACACGCGGCGGTCCAGTCGTTCCTGGAACCGGGCGGCGACACGCGCCATGACACGGGCGCGGGCGTGGTCCAGAAGGCCCATCGCCAGGAACAGGAAGATGCACAGGATCGACAGCGCGATCAGCGTCTCTTCCGACCGGCTGCCCAGAACCCGGTCATAGACCTGCAGCATGTACAGCGGCCCTGTCAGCATCAGCAGGTTGACGAAGACCGAGAACACGAACACGGCGGCAAACAGCAGCCGCGCCTCGGCCCGGACGCCGCGCAGTTCGCGCAAGCCCCGCGTTCGGTCGATGCCGGGTATCTGCATGTGTTCCTGCCCCTTTTGGCGTTTTCATCACCTTCGCACGTCCTCGGCCCGATCCGCAACTTTCCGCCAACGCCCGCAGCCCCGCGATGCCGGACTGTTGCCGAATGTGCCAAACCGGGGGTCCGGCGGGTGCGGACGGCTTGCCAATTCCCACCCCGCCCTATCCTATAACGCGGCGGTTGGTGGATATCAGGCAGATGGTGAAAAAAAACCTTAGGCGCGCGGCGGCCCTGTCCGCGGTGCTGGCGCTGGTGGCCTGCGGTCCGGCCCCCGCGCCCTTGGGCATCAACGACCCGAACGAGGCCGCCAACCGCGAGGTGCACGAGGCGAACAAGGCCGTCGACCGTGCCCTGGTCGGGCCTGCGTCGAATGCCTATGGCGGGGCGGTCCCCGGCCCTCTGCGACAGGGCCTGTCCAATGTCGCGGGCAACCTCAACCTGCCCGGCGATGTCGTGAACGGGGTGCTGCAGGGGCGGCCCGGCCCGGCCGCCGAGAACACGCTGCGGTTCCTCGTCAATTCCACCATCGGCATCGGCGGCCTGTTCGACCCGGCCCGCGCCATGGGGATCGACGGCAAGACCACCGACTTCGGCGAGACGCTGCACGTCTGGGGCTTCCCCGAGGGGGCCTATGTCGAACTGCCGATCCTCGGCCCCTCGACGTCGCGCGATGTGGCGGGCCGCGTGGTGGATGTGGCGCTCGACCCCATCCGTCTGCTGCTGCCGCGCCGCGAGGGGGCGGTCGCCACCGTGGCCGGGGCGGCCTCAAGACTTGGTGATCGCTACCGGTTCGACAACACGGTCGACTCCATCCTATATGACAGCGCAGACAGCTATGCGCAGGCGCGGCTTCTGTACCTGCAGAACCGGCGGTTCGAATTGGGTCAGACGGGCGGAACCGGCACGGACGACGACGGTTTCATCGACCCGTATGCCGACGATTCAGGCGCTGGCGGCGACGGCTTTATCGACCCCTATGAGGAATAGCGACATGGACACGCGCACCCTTCCCCTTCTGTCCCGCCGCAGCCTGCTGGTGGGGGCTGCCGCCGCGCTGGGCGTCGCCGCCGTGCCCGCCCGTGCGCTGGACGTGGGGTCGGCCCGCGCACTGATCGACAAGGCGGTGGGCGAGGTCAATTCGATCATCGGCTCAGGTGCGTCCGAAGCGGCGATGCTGGGGTCCTTCGAGAAACTCTTTGCGCGCTATGCCGACGTGCCCGCCATCGCCCGCTCGGCCCTGGGGCCTGCCGCGCGCAGTGCGTCGAAGGGCGAAATGTCGGCCTTCACCAAGGCCTTCCAGGGCTACATCGCGCGCAAGTACGGGCGGCGGTTCCGCGAGTTCATCGGCGGGCGGATCGAGGTGACGGACGCGCGGCCGATCAAGAGCTACTACGAGGTGATCTCGGTCGCCTACCTGCAGGGCGAGTCGCCGTTCGACGTGCGGTGGCACGTGTCGGACAAGTCGGGCAAGAACCTGTTCTTCAACATCATCATCGAGGGGGTCAACATGCTCGCCTCGGAGCGCGCCGAACTGGGTGCGATGCTGGACCGCCGACAAGGCAACATCGCGGCGCTGGTCGAGGACCTGAAGCGCGCGTGAGTGTCGGGGTAGGGTGCGTGCTTGCACGCACCGCTTATCGCGCAAACGGTGCATGCCCGCACGCACCCTACCGCTCAATTCCCCGACAGAATCTCCAGCACCTCGCGCAGCACCGTCTCGGCGGGGTCCTCGCGGCGCGGGGTCACGTCGATGGGTTGCGGCGTGGCCGCGTCCACGGGCTGCGGAGCCTCTTCGGTATAGGTCTGCGGCACCGGGGGCTTGCGGGGCGCGGGGATCTCCATCGGCAGGGGCGACACCGGCACGCCCTCGTGCACGCGCACCATGACCTCCTGCCAGATCTGCGCAGGCAAACCGCCGCCGGTCACGCCGGTCAGGGGGGTGTTGTCGTCGTACCCCATCCAGACGCCCGCCACATAGTCGGCGGTGAACCCGATGAACCAGGCGTCGCGCGCGGCCTGGGTGGTGCCGGTCTTGCCGGCCGCCTGCCGGTCGGGCAGGCGGGCGCGGCTGCCGGTGCCGGAATTGATCACCTCGGACATCATGTAGGTCAGCTCGCGCGCCGCCTTTTCCGAGATCACCCGCTCGCCGATGCCCGTCTCCTGGTTGAACAGCGGGTCGCTCTCTCCCTGCAGGCGCAGGTCGATCAGGCCGAAGGGCGTGACCGCCGAGCCGCCGTTCAGGATGCCCGCATAGGCCCCCGTCATCTCGACCAGCGTCGACTCCGACACACCAAGTGCCAGGGCTGGCCCGTCGGCCAGGGCGTTGTCGATGCCGAAATCGGTCGCGACCTGGCGCACCACGTCGCGCCCCACGGCCTCGGAGATCCGCACGGCGGCGGTGTTCGACGATTTCTTGAGCGCGGTCGTCAGCGTGACCACGCCCAGATATTCCTCGGTGTAGTTCTTGGGCGACCACGGCCCCGACCCGCGCACGTTGATGGTCAGCGGCGCATCCTCGACAAAGTCCGCCGGGCTGTAGCCGAGGTCGAGCGCTGCGGCATAGACGAAGGGCTTGAAGCTGCTGCCGGTCTGGCGTTTCGCTTGGGTCGCGCGGTTGAACTCGCCCGCCGTCTGCGTCGCCCGGCCCCCGACCATCGCCCGCACCGCGCCGTCGGCAGACATCACCACGATCGCCGCCTGGGCCTTGGACCCGTCACGCACCCTGTCCTCGAAGATCGCCTTCAGCGCATCCTCTGCCGCCGCCTGCAACCGCTGGTCCAGGGTCGTGCGCATGATCACGTCCTCGGTGGTGGCCTTGGTCAGGAAGTCGGGGCCTTCCTCCATCACCCAGTCGGCGAAATAGCCCCCCGCCTTGGCCGCTGCCGCCTTGGACAGGCTGGCCGGATACTGCCGCGCCTCGGCCGCCTCGGCGGCGTCGAGATAGCCCTGCTCGCGCATCAGCCCGATCACCACGCTGGCCCGGTCGCGGCTGCGTTCCAGGTTGGCGGTCGGCGCATAATAGGACGGCGCGGGCAACAGGCCCGCCAGCATCGCCCCTTCGGCGGCATCGACCTCGTTCGCCGACTTGCCGAAGTACCGCTGTGCCGCCGCCTCGAACCCGCGCGCGCCGGCACCCAGATAGGCCCGGTTGAGGTAGATCGTCAGGATCTCGGGCTTGGAGTATTTCCATTCCAGCGCAAGGGCATAGGGCATCTCCTTGACCTTGCGCCAGACCGATCCCCTGCGGCAGTCGGTTTCGTACTCGGTCTCGGATTTCCAGGTGGTCGTGTCGTAGGGCACGCCCAGGCACAAAAGCTTGGCAACCTGCTGCGTGATCGTCGATCCGCCGTTGCCTTCCAGCGGCCCGCGCCCCTCGCGCAGGTTGATGCGGATGGCCGATACGATGCCGCGCGGGCTGATGCCGAAATGGCGGTAGAACCGCTTGTCCTCGGATGCGATCACCGCATTGCGCAGCGCGGGCGACACCGAACCGCTGTCGATCTGCCCGCCAAAGGTCTCGCCCCGCCAGGCGAAGACCTGGCCATCGCGATCCAGCAGCGTGACCGACCCCTTGGCCCGCGCATCCAGCAGGTCGGCGACCGGGGGCAGTTGCGCGTGGAAATACCAGGTCGCCCCGAACAGGACCAGCGCCACCACCGCCGTCACCCGCCAGACGATGCCGAAGAACAGCCGCCAGACCCAGGCCACGATTCCCGCGAAGAACCCGGCAACGCCGCGCCGCCGCACCGGCGGACGCCTGCGCGGCGGTGGTGCAGCCTTGGTCGGCGGCGTCGTGTGTCGCCGGTCCGCCACCAGCGGCCTGCCGCCCTTGCCCTTGGTCGCCATCGCGCTCTGCCTGCCTGTTCGGGCCCGCTGCCGGGCCCCGTGTTCGCCACGCTGTTATGGGGCGAAGAATACCCTGCGAAAGGGGGAAAGGAAAAGCGGTAGCGCCACGATTCGACTTGACGATATGCACAAAAAACAGGCGACATGCCACAAAAGTATAAATTATGGGCGAAATGACTCCCGGCCACCCGGCGAATTCCCGCCCGTTTCTTGAGAAGCCGCCGATCCCCCGCCCTTGATGCGCAAGGCCCCCGATGACGGGGCGCTGCCTTATGGGGAAGGGAACCGTCGTGAAACTCATCATCGCAGCAATCAAGCCGTTCAAGCTCGAGGAGGTCCGCGAGGCGCTGACCGCCATCGGCGTGCGCGGCATGATGGTGACCGAGATCAAGGGCTTCGGCTCTCAGTCCGGGCATACCGAGATCTACCGGGGGGCCGAGTACGCCGTGAACTTCGTGCCGAAGGTCCGGCTCGAGATCGTGGTGCAGGACAGCCTCGCCGAACCCGTGGTCGAAACCATCGCGGCCACCGCGAAGACCGGCAAGATCGGCGACGGCAAGATCTTCGTGCTGGACGTCAGCCATGCCGTGCGCGTGCGCACGGGTGAAACCAACGATGACGCGCTGTGACGCGGACGGGCAAGGGGATAGCCACAAGATGACCAAACTGATGAACCTTACTGGCCTGTCGGCGCTTGGCGCGTCGGTCTTTGCCGGCCTGCCCGCCTGGGCACAGGAAGCGGCCACGACCGCGACCGGGACAGCCACCGAAACCGCCGCCGCCATCGCGCCCTATGTCTATGAAAAGGTCGTCGACAAGGGCGACGTGGCCTGGATGTCGACCGCCACCGCGCTGGTCCTTCTGATGACGGTGCCGGGCCTGGCGCTGTTCTACGGCGGCCTCGTGCGCACCAAGAACATGCTGTCGATGCTTACCCAGGTCTTCGCCATCGCCGCCGTCGTCTGCCTGATCTGGGTGACCTACGGCTATTCGCTGGCCTTCTCCTACGGCGGGTCGATGGACACCTATGTCGGCGGCTTCTCCAAGGCGTTCCTGTCGGGCGTCGACGCGACCACGCTGGTGCCGACCTTCACCAACGGCATCTGGCTGCCCGAATACACCTTCATCGCCTTCCAGATGACATTCGCCATGATCACGCCCGCGCTGATCGTGGGGGCCTTCGCGGAACGGATGAAGTTCTCGTCGCTGCTGATCTTCTCAGTGCTGTGGGTGACGTTCATCTACTTCCCGATGGCGCACATGGTCTGGTGGTGGGGCGGTCCCGACTTCCTGGCCGAACAGCAGACGCTCAAGCTGATCGCCGAGGCTGCGGGCGATACCGCCGGGGCCGAGGCTGCCGCCGCAAACCTGGCCGCGAACGGGCTGATCTGGAACTGGGGTGCGCTCGACTTTGCGGGCGGCACCGTGGTTCACATCAACGCAGGCGTCGCGGGCCTGGTCGGCTGCATCATGCTGGGCAAGCGTGTGGGCTACGGCAAGGAATCGATGGCCCCGCATTCGCTGGTGATGACCATGATCGGGGGCGCGCTGCTCTGGGTCGGCTGGTTCGGCTTCAACGCTGGGTCGAACCTCGAATCGAACGCGATCACCTCGCTGGCCATCATGAACACCTTCGTCGCTACGGCGGCGGCGGGCGTGGCCTGGATGTTCGCCGAATGGCTGTTCAAGGGCCATCCGTCGCTGCTGGGCCTGGTGTCGGGCGTGGTCGCGGGCTTGGTCGCCGTCACCCCGGCCTCGGGCTTTGCGGGTCCGATGGGGTCGCTGGTGCTGGGGCTGATCGCCGGGGTCGCCTGCTTCTTCTTCGTGGCCTACGTGAAGAACATGTTCCAGCTGGATGACAGCCTGGACGTGTTCGGCATCCACGGCATCGGCGGCATCCTCGGTGCGCTGGCCACGGGCATCCTGGTCGATCCGGCCTTGGGCGGGGCAGGCATCCCCGACTACCTGACGCAGCCCGGCTCGCTCCTGGTGGCCGAGTACGACTTCGGCTTCATGTTCATGGCGCAGCTCAAGGCCGTGCTCTTCACCGTGGTCTTCGTCGGCGTCGGCTCGGCCATCCTGTTCTTCGTCACCGGCCTGCTGACCGGCGGCCTGCGCGTGAAACCGGACACCGAGCGTGAAGGCCTCGACCTCGCCGAACACGGCGAACGCGCCTACAACATGTGACAACCGGCGGGGACAACCCCGGCCAGATCACGGCAGACGGCCCGGACCAGCGATGGACCGGGCCGTTTTCCGTTTCACCGTGCAAAAATATCCCGGAGGGAGCCGAAGGCGGGGGGCCCTGTCAGCCCGCGCTGTGCCTCAGATCCCGACCGACAGGATCGCCTGCGCCAGCACCGGCACGGTGCCCGCGTTCAGCCCCGCGATGTTCAGCCGCGAATCCGACACCATGTAGATGCCGTGCCCGGTGCGCAGGCGTTCGACCTGGGCCTCGGTCGCGCCCAGACGGCTGAACATGCCCCGGTGCGCAGCGAGAAAGCCGAAGCGGTCTGAACCGGACCGCTCGCGCAGCGCGCGTGCCAGCGCCTCGCGCAGGCCCAGCATGGACCGGCGGACCTCTTCCAGTTCCGTCTCCCAATCCGCCCGCAACGCCGGATCGGTCAGGATCATCGTCACCAGCCGCGCGCCGTGATCGGGCGGAAAGCTGAAGTTCTGGCGGTTGAGCCAGGCAAGGTTGCCCTGCACCACGCCCCGGCGCGATGCCTCGCCCAGGGCCATCAGCAGGCCCGTCCGTTCGCGGTAGATGCCGAAGTTCTTGGAACAGGACGCGGCCACCAGCACCTCGGGGCAGCGCGCGGCGATCAGCCGGGTGCCCGCCGCATCGGCCTCCAGTCCGTCGCCGAACCCCTGATAGGCCAGGTCCACCAGCGGCACCGCACCTTTCGCCACCAGAAGGTCGGCCACCGCCGCCCAGTCGGCCAGCGTCAGGTTCGCCCCGGTCGGGTTGTGGCAGCAGCCGTGCAGCAGCACCACGTCGCCGGGGGCGACCCGGGCCAGATCATCCAGCATGCCGCCCACATCGACGCCCCGCGTCCCCTCGTCGAAATAGCGGTAGGTCGCCTGCGGCATCCCCAGATAGCGCAGGATCGACGGGTGGTTCGGCCAGGTCGGATCGGACAGCCACACGCGCGCGCCGGGCGACGCCATCCGCACCAGCTCGAACGCCTGCCGGATCGCCCCCGTCCCACCCGGCGTCGCCACCGCCGCGATGCGGTCGGGTCCCACGGCCTTGCCCAGCACCAGCCCCGACAGCGCCGCATGGAACGCCGGTTCCCCGGCAAGGCCGGTATAGGTCTTGGTCCGCTCGGTTTCCCACAACTGCCGCTCGGCCGTCTTGACCGCCTGCATCACGGGGGTCAGCCCCGTGGCGTCCTTGTAGACGCCGACGCCAAGGTCGATCTTGCCCTCGCGCGGGTCGTCCTTGAACATCTGGATCAGCGCCAGGATCTTGTCCTGCGGCTGTGCCGTCAGCACCTCGAACATCGCGCTATCCCTTCGCCGCCCTGAGGTCGTCGTACATCCCCCATTCGGCCCAGGACCCGTCATAGACGGCGTGGTTGCGATGCCCGATCCGTTCCAGCGCCAGGGCCAGCAGCGATGCCGTGATCCCCGACCCGCAGGTGGTGATCGCGGGTTTGGCCAGGTCGATCCCCGCCGCCTCGAACGCGGCGCGCAGCGCGGCAGGGTCCTTCAGCGTGCCGTCGGGGTTCTGCAACTGGGTGTAGGGCAGGTTCCGCGCCCCCGGAATGTGCCCCCGCCGCAGGCCGGGCCGGGGTTCGTCCACCTCGCCGTTGAAGCGCGCGGCGGGGCGCGCGTCGATGATCTCGGCCAGCCCCAGCTTCGACGCCTGCGCCACCTGCGTCACGTCCTTGACCAGATGGTTCTGGCGGCTGACGGTGATGTGGCGGTCGCGCAAAACGGGGGGCATGTCCTCGGTCTCGCGCCCCTCGGCCAGCCATTTCGGCAGGCCGCCGTCCAGCACGGCCACGTCCATCTTGCCCATCAGCCGAAAGGTCCACCACACGCGGGCCGCCGAGAACAGGCCGGTCTGGTCGTAGACCACCACCTGGTGCCCGTCGCCCACCCCCATCGCCCGCATCCGGCTGATGAACTTTTCGGGCGGCGGGGCCATGTGGGGCAGCGCCGACCGGTGGTCGGCAATGTCGTCGATGTCGAAGAAGCGCGCGCCGGGAACATGGGCCGCCGCATATTCGGCCTGCGCGTCCCGCCCCGTCGGCGGCAGGTGGTACGACCCGTCCAGCACCCGCAGGTCGGGGTCCTTCAGGTGCCGCGCCAGCCAGTCGGTGGACACCAGCGTGCGGGGGTCGTCGGCGGGCGAGGGGGGCAGCAGGCTTGGCATGGTCGCGGGCTCCGGGACGGGCACCTACCGACTTAGACGGGGGCGGCCGGGCTGGCAAGCATGCGGGCGGCGGCACCGCAATTTCCCGGCCCCTGCAGTGCGTGACATTCTTGCATCATCCCCGTCCGCCCCCCATGTGAAGGACAAGGCCGAAGCGGCGTGCCATGATGGGCGCAGCTTGCGGCGCTGTGATAAGGAGAAGGCCGATGAACCTGGAAAAGTTCACGGAACGGTCGCGCGGGTTCCTGCAGGCCGCACAGACCATCGCGATGCGGGAAAGCCATCAGCGTCTGGCCCCTGAACACCTGCTGAAAGCGCTGATGGATGATGGCGAGGGGCTCGCCGCCAACCTGATCCGCCGCGCCGGGGGAGAGCCTGCGCGTGTCGCCGAGGCGGTGAACCTGACGATTGCCAAGGCCGCAAAGGTCACCGGCGACGCCCAGCCGTTCATGGACCCGGGCCTGGTGCGGGTGCTGGACGAGGCCGAAAAGGTCGCGACCAAGGCGGGCGACAGCTTTGTCCCGGTGGAACGCATCCTGATGGCGCTGGCCATGGTCGCGTCCAAGGCCAAAGACGCGCTGGTGGCGGGTGCGGTGACGCCGCAAACACTGAACACAGCGATCAATGACGTCCGCAAGGGCCGCACCGCCGATGGGGCGAATGCCGAGGCGGGCTATGACGCGCTCAAGAAATACGCCCGCGACCTGACCGAGGCGGCGGCCGAAGGCAAGATCGACCCCATCATCGGCCGCGACGAGGAAATCAGGCGTGCCATGCAGGTGCTGTCGCGCCGCACCAAGAACAACCCCGTCCTGATCGGCGAACCCGGCGTCGGCAAGACCGCCATCGCCGAGGGCCTGGCGCTGCGCATCGTCGACGGCGACGTGCCCGAGTCCCTGCGCAACAAGAAGCTGATGGCGCTGGACATGGGTGCGCTGATCGCCGGCGCGAAGTACCGGGGCGAATTCGAGGAACGCCTGAAGGCCATCCTGAAAGAGATCGAGGCCGCCGCCGGAGAGGTGATCCTGTTCATCGACGAGATGCACACCCTTGTCGGCGCGGGCAAGTCCGAGGGCGCGATGGATGCGGCCAACCTGATCAAGCCGGCGCTTGCGCGGGGCGAACTCCATTGCGTCGGCGCGACCACGCTGGACGAATACCGCAAGTACGTGGAAAAGGACGCAGCACTTGCCCGCCGGTTCCAGCCGGTCTTTGTCAGCGAACCCACGGTCGAGGACACGATCTCGATCCTGCGCGGGATCAAGGAAAAGTACGAACTGCACCACGGTGTGCGGATTTCCGACAGTGCGCTGGTGGCGGCGGCCACGCTCAGCCACCGCTACATCACCGACCGCTTCCTGCCCGACAAGGCCATCGACCTGATGGACGAGGCCGCCAGCCGCCTGCGCATGGAGGTGGATTCGAAGCCCGAGGAACTGGACGCGCTCGACCGCCAGATCCTGCAATTGCAGATCGAGGGTGAGGCCCTGAAAAAGGAAGACGACGCGGCGTCCAAGGACCGGCATGCCCGGCTGGAAAAGGAACTCGCCGACCTGACCGAGAAATCGGCAGGCCTGACCGCCAAGTGGCAGTCGGAACGCGAGGCCCTGGCGAATGCGCGTGACCTGAAAGAACAGCTCGACCGCGCCCGCGCCGAACTGGAACAGGCCAAGCGCGAAGGCGACTATGCCCGCGCGGGCGAATTGCAGTACGGGCGCATTCCGGGTCTGGAGAAAAGCCTGGCCGAGGCCGAGGCGCGCGAGGGCGAGGCCCTGGTGGCCGAGGCCGTGCGCCCCGAGCAGATCGCCGAGGTGGTCGAACGCTGGACCGGCATCCCCACCTCCAAGATGCTGGAAGGCGAGCGCGAGAAACTCTTGCGGATGGAAGAGGAACTTTCCAGGCGCGTCGTCGGCCAGCGCACCGCCCTGACCGCCGTGGCCAATGCCGTCCGGCGTGCCCGCGCGGGCCTGAACGACGAGAACCGTCCGCTGGGGTCGTTCCTGTTCCTGGGCCCCACCGGCGTCGGCAAGACCGAACTGACCAAGGCCGTCGCCGCCTATCTGTTCGACGACGACCAGGCGATGGTGCGCATCGACATGTCCGAATACATGGAGAAACACGCCGTCGCCCGCCTGATCGGCGCGCCCCCCGGCTATGTGGGCTACGAAGAGGGGGGCGCCCTGACCGAGGCCGTCCGCCGCCGTCCCTATCAGGTGGTGCTGTTCGACGAGGTCGAAAAGGCGCACCCCGACGTCTTCAACGTGCTCTTGCAGGTGCTGGATGACGGGATGCTGACCGACGGGCACGGGCGGACGGTGGACTTCAAGCAGACCCTGATCGTGCTGACCTCGAACCTTGGCTCGCACGCCCTGTCGCAACTGCCCGACGGGGCCGATCCGGCCCCCGCCCGTGCCCAGGTGATGGAGGCGGTGCGCGGCCACTTCCGCCCCGAATTCCTGAACCGCCTGGACGAGACGGTGATCTTCGACCGCCTGGGCCGGGGCGACATGGGGGCCATCGTGGACATCCAGATGCGCCGACTCGAGGCCCGGCTGGCGGCGCGCAAGATCGCGCTGGAACTCGACGCCGGGGCCAAGGTCTGGCTTGCCGACGAAGGCTATGACCCGGTGTTCGGCGCGCGGCCCCTGAAACGGGTGATCCAGCGCGCGCTGCAAGACCCGCTGGCCGAGATGATCCTGTCGGGCGATGTGCTGGACGGGGCCACGGTCAAGGTCAGCGCCGGGGCCGATGGCCTGATCATCGGCGACCGCGTCAGCGCCAGTCGGCGTGAGCGTCCGTCGCAGGCCGTGGTGCACTGATCGGTCGGAGAGAGGGCGCAGCCACCGGCTGCGCCGTCCTGACCATTGCGCGGATCAGCCGTACTGGCGCGCCTCTTCCGGCGTTGGCAGACGGCCCTGCGGCGTCAACCTGTCCACGGCATCGGGCAGCACCGCGCTCAGCCGGTCGAGCAGGTCACCCCGACCGAGGCCGGTCTTTCGTGTCAGTTCGGCAAGCGTGTCCTCATCCAGCACCGACTGCAGATCGTCGGACGACAGCGTCGCGTTGGTGCCCGGCGCGACCCAGCTTTGCGCCTTGGCCGCCTGTTCGGGCGCGCGGAAACGGTCCAGAAGTTCGGTCAGGCCGCCGGCAATTCCGGTACCCGCCGCACCTCCGCCCGCCGCGCCAAGCATGTTCCGCAGGCCGTCAAGGATACCTCCGCCAGTCTGGCCCTGAGCCTGGCCCAGTGTCTGCCCCTGCGTCCCGGCACCGAACAGCTGCCGCATCGACTCTGCCAGCGATCCTGCACCGTCGCCCTGCCGGCCTCGGTCCTGGCCTTGCAGCAGGCCCGCAAGCTTGTCGCGATTCTGATAGCCTGCGACGGCCAGCAGGCCCAGCAGTGCAATCATCGAGGGACTTCCCTTGCCCATGTTGGTTCTCCTTGCTCTGTTCTTGAACGATGTCACGGTTCTTGAACGATGTCAGGCCCGGCGGCGCAGAAAGCCGAAAACAGCCAGGACGATGATGGCACCCACGGTCGCGCCGATGAGGCCCGCTCCATCATCCGGACCGTACCAGCCCAGCGAACGCCCGAGTGCCGAGGCGACAAAAGCCCCGACCACGCCCAAAAGCGTCGTCAGGACAAAACCTGATGGCTCGTTGGGTCCCGGCATGATGAATTTTGCGATGATACCGGCGACAAACCCGATGATGACGGTCCAGATGATGCCCACTGTGTTTTCGCCTTCGTTTTCCGGAGCAGGCGGAAGCCCGCACACGGACCCAAACGCCGCCGGGCGCGAACGGTTCCCGTGATCGGAACCGCGCGACGCTTTTGGCGCGCCCCCTGAAACGGGTGATCCGGCGCAATCTTCAGGACTCGCTGGCCAGGATGATCCTGCCGGGCAACGTGCTGGACGGGGCGACCGGGTCACGTCGGCACGCGAGAGCAAATGTCGCAGGCCGTGGTGCATTGATCGAAGGGTTTTCGGCCCCCCCATCTTGACCGAGACACTGTGCATCCATCGGGCCGCAGACGCACTTCTGACCGGCTGTCGTCCGGGTCAAATCCTAACAACCCGTCAACGCGAACTTCCAAGGCTTTGATATCGCTGCAACCGCCCCTCTGTCCACACGTGCGACATCCCAGACAGCCAGGCGACACCGAAAGCCGCCCCCCCGTTCCCCTTTCCGCCGCTTTCCCCTAGCATGCCCCCATGCTGCGGATCACCGACACCCTTGCCATCGCCGACTGGGAACTGTCCGAGACGTTTTCGCGTTCGTCCGGTCCCGGCGGGCAGAACGTGAACAAGGTCGAGACGGCGGTCGAACTGCGGTTCGAGGCCGACCGCTCGCCGCACCTGACCGGCCCGGTGAAGGCCCGGCTGAAACGGCTGGCAGGGCGGCGCTGGACCACGGAAGGGGCCATCGTGATCCGCGCCGAGGAAACCCGCAGCCAGGCCCAGAACCGCGAGGCGGCCCGCGAACGGCTGGCCGACCTGATCCGTGCCGCCCTGGTGCCGCCCAAGCGCCGCATCCCGACCAAGCCCACGGCAGGGTCCGAGCGGCGCAGGCTGGTGGCCAAGGCCGTCCGCAGCGCGGTGAAGGCCGCCCGCAGCCCCGTGGAGTCCGACGAATGACCGAGACGATTGCCGCCCCCGAAACCATGTCCGACCGCCGCGCCCGCCTGATGGGGCCGAACGTGCCGACCTTCTACCGCACCCCGGTCCACATCGTGCGCGGGCAGGGGGTGTGGCTGTGGGACGCGGCGGGCCGCCGCTATCTCGACGCGTACAACAACGTCGCCCACGTCGGCCACTGCCACCCCCGCGTGGTGCAGGCCATCGCGGGCCAGGCCGCCGTGCTGAACACCCACACACGGTATCACCACGACCTCGTGCTCGACTACATCGAGCGGCTGACGGGCCGCCTCGACCACGGGATCGCCCAGGCGATCATGGTCTGCACCGGGTCCGAGGCGAACGACATCGCGCTGCGCATGGCGCAGGCGGTGACGGGCAAGACCGGGATCATCGCCACCGACAACACCTATCACGGCAACACCATGGCGGTCAGCCAGCTGTCGACCCGCCGCCCGCCCATCGGGGGCCGCTGGCCGAACGTGCGGCTGATCCCCGCGCCCGACACGCTGCGCGCGCCCGATCCCGACGGCAGCCTCTTTGCGGGTCATGTGGCGCGCGCCATCGCCGACCTCGCGGCGACCGAACACGGGTTCTCAGGGATGCTGCTGTGCCCCGTCTTTGCCAACGAAGGCTTGCCCACAGTGCCGCGCGGGTTTCTGGACAAGGCGGTGGCGGCGGTGCGGGCCGCAGGCGGGATCGTCATTGCCGACGAGGTGCAGCCGGGCTTCGGACGTGTGGGGTCGCATTTCTGGGGACACGACAAGCTGGGCTTCGCCCCCGATGTGGTGACCGTCGGAAAACCCATTGCCAACGGCCACCCGGTGGGCGCGGTCCTGGCACGGCCCGACGTCATGGCGGCCTTCCGCGAGGGGTTCGGGTACTTCAACACCTTCGGCGGCAATCCCGTCTCGGCGGCGGCCTGCCTCGCCACCCTGTCGGTCATCGAGGACGAGGGGCTGATGCAGAACGCCGCCGCCGTGTCGGCCCATGTGATGGACCGGATGCGCGCCCTGCGC
>JBQTJI010000067.1:0-19822 GCA_052387255.1 Gemmobacter sp.
CCATCGGCCTCATTCCGGCGGCCGGTCGCACCGGGTCGGGCTACCGCGTCTATTCCGCGACCGACGTGCAGATCCTGCGCTTCATCCGCCGGTCCCGCGACCTCGGCTTTCCGGTCGAGAAGATCGAGGAGCTTCTCGCACTCTGGCGCGACCGGACCCGCCACAGCGCCGATGTCAAGCGCCTGGCGACCGACCAGATCGACGGCCTGGAACGCCGCGTGCGCGAGATGCAGGCCATGATCGACACCCTGCGCCACCTCGCCGACGCCTGCTGCGGCGATCACCGCCCCGATTGCCCGATCCTCGCCGATCTGGGACAAGGTCCGGACTCCGGCACGGGCCAGCCCCGATCCACCCAGTGATCCCCGAGCGTCGCAGCGTCAGCCCCAGGTCGGGTGATACTTGCCCGCTGGCGACAGGGTGAATATCTCGGCCCCCGTTGCGGTGACGCCGACCGAATGCTCGAACTGCGCGGACAGCGACTTGTCGCGCGTCACGGCGGTCCAGTCGTCGGACAAGACCTTGGTCTCGGGGCGGCCCAGGTTCACCATCGGCTCGATGGTAAAGAACATGCCCTCTTCCAGGACCGGCCCCGTTCCGGGCCGGCCATAGTGCAGCACGTTCGGCGGGGCGTGGAACACCCGGCCCAGGCCATGCCCGCAGAAATCGCGCACCACCGACATGCGGTGTTCCTCGACGTAACTCTGGATCGCGTGGCCGATGTCGCCGAACGTGTTGCCGGGGCGCACCGCCGCGACGCCGCGCATCATGGCGTCGTGGGTGACCTGGATCAGGCGTTCGGCCTTCTTCTCCAGCCGCCCGGCCACGTACATCCGGCTGCTGTCGCCGAACCAGCCGTCCACGATCACCGTCACGTCGATGTTCAGGATGTCGCCGTCCAGAAGCCGGTCATCCGGCCGCCGCTTGTCCAGATTGCGCGAGATGGTCTCGCTCCCGCCCTTGGGGATCGGCTCGCCCGGAATGCCGTGGCAGACCACATGGTTGACCGAGATGCACGAGGCGTGCCTGTAGCCCTTGTAGCCGACCGTCGCCGAGGTCACCCCCAGACGCGCCACCTCGTCGGTGATGAACCGGTTCAGCGCCTCGGTCGTCGACCCCGGCACGACCAGGCCTGCCACGCGGTCCAGGATGCCCGCCGCCACGCGGCCCGCCGCGCGCATGCCCGCGAAATCCGCATCCTCATAGATGCGGATGCCGTCCTTGGTGATGCGACCGCGCATATCGTCCATGGCGCGGAATATAAGGGGCGTGCCGGGGATTGGCCAGAGGCTGCCGTGGCCCTATACCCTTGGCCGGACAGCCGGAGATGCGCCATGACCCACCCCACCGCCGCCATGCTGGTGATCGGCGACGAGATTCTGTCGGGCCGCACGCGCGACACGAACACCCACCACCTGGCGCAGGAATGCACCACGCGCGGCATCCGCCTGCTCGAGGCGCGGGTGGTGGCCGACGACCATGCCGCCATCGTCACGGCGGTGCGGGCGCTGTCGGCGGCCTGGGACCACCTGTTCACCAGCGGAGGCATCGGCCCCACGCATGACGACATCACGGCGGACGCCGTGGCGGGTGCCATGGGGGCCGCCATCGGTCCCCGGCCCGATGCGATGGCGCTCTTGTCCGCCCACTATGCCCGCCAGGGGATGGAGTTCAACGCGGCCCGCCAGCGGATGGCGCGCATCCCCGACGGGGCGGTGCTGATCGACAATCCGGTGTCCGTGGCCCCCGGTTTCACCCTTGGCAACGTGCATGTGATGGCCGGCGTCCCCCGCATCTTCGAGGCGATGCTCGCAGGCGTGCTGTCGGGCATCGCGGGGGGTGCGCCCCTGCTCAGCCAGACGCTCGAGGTCTGGCGCGGCGAGGGCGAGATTGCCGAGGGGTTCGGCGCGCTGGCCGCCGAATACCCCGACCTGACGATGGGGTCCTATCCGTTCAACCGCAACGGGGCCTTCGGCACCAACCTGGTGATCCGGGGCACCGAGCCTGCGCGGCTGGACGCGGCAATGACGCGGCTGGCGGCGATGTACCCGCCGCAATGACCCCGGACGCCGCCACGATCCTGCACCACATGACGGCCACCTGGCCGCCCGCCGCCCGGCACCGTGTCGGGCCCTGGACCTTGCGCGAAGGTCCGGGCGGCGGGTCGCGCGTGACCTGCGCCGTGGCCGATGGTCCCGTCGGCAAGGCCGACCTCGCCCCGCTGGTGCAGGCCGCCGCCAGGCTTGGCCAGCCGGGCCTGGTCATGGTCCGGCAGGGCGAGGCGGCACTGGACCAGACCCTGCAAGACGCAGGCTGGCGCATGGGCGACGAGGTGGTGCTGTACCTCGCCCCCGCAGCCGCCTTCGCCGCCCCCCCGCCCATGGCCGCCTTCGCGCTCTGGCCGCCGCTGGCCGTGCAGCGCCTGATCTGGGACGAGGGCGGCATCGGGGCCGACCGGCTGGCCATCATGGACCGCGCCGAGGGGCCGAAGACCACGCTTCTGGGGCGCAACGGCGACCGGCCTGCGGGCACGGCCTATGTCGCCACGGCGGGGGGCATCGCATTCCTGCATGCGCTGACGGTCGTGCCGGCCCTTCTGCGGCGGGGCACGGCGCGCCACATCGTGGCGGCGGCGGGGGGCTGGGCGCAGGGTGCAGGGGCCGACTGGCTGGCGCTCGCCGTCACGCGCGGGAACGCGCCGGCACGGGCGCTCTATGCTTCCCTCGGCATGGACGTTGTGGGACACTACCACTACCGTCTGGCATGAGCCTGCAAGGGGCCAGATCAGTGCGAAATTTGCCGGTCCTGATGGCTGCCCATTGGGTGCTGATCGCCCTTGGCGGTCCGGCCCAGGCCCTGACCATCGCCTTCCCCGACCCCGCGACCGAAACGGCGGCCACCGCCGACCGCCTGGCCAGCTATCGCCTGCCGACCGGCCCCTTCGACGGCACGGTCGTACCGACGCGCCTGGCCGAAGGCGCGGTCGAGGCCAAGGCCTGGCGGATCGAGGGGGCGAGCCAGACCACGCTGGCCCTGATGCGCGTGCTGCGCGCCCAGGTTCAGGCGCAGGGCTACACCGTGATCTACGAATGCGAGGCGGCGGCCTGCGGCGGCTTCGATTTCCGCTTTGCCACCGACGTGCTGCCCGAACCCTCGATGCACGTCGATCTCGGCGACTTCCGCTATCTGGCCGCGACGCGCGGCGAGGATGTCGTCAGCCTGATCGTCAGCCGGTCGGCCAGTGCCGGGTTCGTGCAGTTGACCCGCGTGACTTCGGCCACTTCGACCCTGCCCCGCCTGCAGATCGCGTCGAACGCGGCCCCTCCGAAACCCGTCCCCTCGCCCCCAACGCCTGCCCCGCCGACACCGCCCGTGTCGCTGTCACCGGACGGCACACCCGACACGCGCAGCCTGGCCGCGCGGCTGGACACCGACGGCAAGGCCAGCCTGGACGACCTGCGCTTTGCCACCGGGGCCACCGCGCTCGAGGCGGGCGACTATGCCTCGCTCGCGGCCCTGGCCGACTGGCTCAAGGCCGCGCCGGGGCGACAGGTCGCGCTGGTCGGGCACACCGACGCCTCGGGGGGCCTCGACACCAACATCGCCATCTCGCGCCGCCGGGCCGAGCAGGTGCGCACGGTGCTGGTCGATCAGTACGACGTGCCGCGCGCACAGGTGACGGCCGAGGGCGTGGGCTATCTGGCCCCGCGC
This sequence comes from Gemmobacter sp., assembly GCA_052387255.1. GTDB lineage: Bacteria > Pseudomonadota > Alphaproteobacteria > Rhodobacterales > Rhodobacteraceae > JBBQXK01. The sequence continues at coordinate 3,712 of JBQTJI010000067.1, forward strand.
GCGTCGAACCTCACACCCGAAGGGCAGCAGGCCAACCGCCGGGTCGAGGTGGTGGTGACACGGGCCGAATGATGCCGCCGGACATGCGAAAGGGCGGCCGAAGCCGCCCCTGCCCGTCACCGGCTGGACCGGATCACCAGTTGTCCGGCCCCTTGTCGGAATAGCGCCGCGCCAGGAAATCGATGAAGGCCCGCACCTTGGGTTGGGTGAAGCGGCCCGGCGGATAGACGGCGTAGATGCCCAGGATTTCAACGGGCAGCCCCGGAATGGCCTCTTCCACCTGCCCGGCCCGCATCGATTCGGCGTACAGGAACGACGGCAGATAGGCGATGCCAAGCCCGCTGATCGCGGCGTTCAGCAGGCTTTGCCCGTCGTTCACCGTCAGCCACCCCGCCGTGCGCACCTGCCGCTTTTCGCCGGTCGGTGTGGGCACGCGCCAGACGTTGCCGTTGGCCTGGTTCGAATAATGCAGCAGCTTGTGCTCGTTCAGGTCGTCGATCCTCAGCGGACGCCCGAACTTCTGGAAATAGCTGGGCGAGGCGATCATCCGCTTGGTCGTCTCGGTCAGCTTGCGGGCGCGCAAGGAGCTGTCCTCCAGTTCGCCCACGCGAATTGCCAGGTCGAACCCCTCGCTGATCAGTTCCACATAGCGGTTGTTCAGCACCATGTTCACGGTGATGTCCGGGTATTCCAGCAGGAAATCCCCCAGGATCGGCGACAAGAGGTTCACCCCGAAATCGGTCGCCACGCTGATCCGCAGCAGGCCGCTCGGTGCCGACTGCATCGACGTGACCAGCGCATCCGCCTCGCCCGCGTCGTTCAGCACGCGGCGGGCGCGGTCATAGTAGGCCAGGCCGATCTCGGTCGGGGACACACGCCGCGTCGTGCGGTTCAAGAGCCGCGCCCCCAGCCGCGCCTCCAGCGCCGAGACATGCTTGGACACGGCAGATTTCGAGATGCCCATCTTCTTGGCGGCATCGGTAAAGCCGCCCTGGTCCACCACGGTGGCGAAGGCTTCCATCTCGGTCAGTCGGTCCATCATCGTCCCCTTGGCAGCAGGCCGCGTTGTTTCCGGGTTTGACCCCCGAATGGGGCGGGAAGGGGGCGCGTCCGCGTCCAGTCTGGGGAATTCTCGCGCACCGTTCGGAACCGGGAAACAACCGCAGGCGGCAGGGCTTCGGCGGAAACACGTCTTGGCGGCTGGTCACCGTCGGCGGCAAAAGGACCGCTTTCGGATCGCAGGCGGAATTCTGTTCCAGTATTCGAACAGAGGCGGCGGCAAAGAACATCTCATCTTGGGCACCGGGCCGCTTCTGTAGAACTTTGTCCCGCCTTCCGATAGGTCGTCCACCGAGGGCCAAGGCGCTCTCACGATCCGAAAACGGAACAGACAGGAGATCGACATGAACCGCACGACAATCGCGCTGGCAACGGGCCTTGCCCTGGGGGGCCTTCCGGCCCTGGCACAGGACGCGCTGCCGGTGCAGGACACCAACGCCGACGGGGTGTACTCGCTGGAAGAGATTCAGGCCGCCGTGCCCGACCTGACGGCAGAAACCTATGCCAGCGTCGACACCAACGCCGACGGCGGCGTCGATGCCGCCGAACTGGCGGCGGCCATCGAGGTCGGCACGATCAAGCCCGCGACCTGACGGGCCGGGCGGACGCCGCGATCCCCCGTCGGCGTCCGCCTACAACCTTGCCGCCAGCCGCGCGCCCTGGTCGATGGCGCGCTTGGCGTCCAGTTCGGCGGCCACATCCGCGCCCCCGATGACATGATGCGCGATGCCCGCCGCCGCCAGCGCGTCGGCCAGCGTCCGCTCGGGCAACTGCCCCGCACACAGAACCACCGTATCGACCGGCAGCAGCGCCGCGTTCTCGCGCCCCGGCCCCTGCGACAGCACGATGCCGTCGGGCGTGATCGCCTCATAGGTCACGCCGCCCTGCATGCGGACCTGCTTCATCGCCAGCGCCGCGCGGTGGATCCAGCCCGTGGTCTTGCCCAAGCCCTTGCCCGGCTTCTCGGCCTTGCGCTGCAACAGGTGCACCTCGCGCGCCGGTGCCTCGGGGCGCGGGCCCTGCGCGGCCAGTCCGCCCGCCGTGTCCGCCGGGTCGCCCACGCCCCATTCGCGCCGCCAGAGAGAAAAGTCCTCGGTCGGGCTGTGGCCCTGGTGGACCAGATACTCGGCCACGTCGAACCCGATGCCGCCCGCCCCCACGATGGCCACGCGCGGGCCCACCGGGGCACCGCGCAGCACGTCGCCATAGCCCAGCACATTCGGCGCGTCCTGCCCCGGAATGGCCGGGTCGCGCGGGGTGACGCCCGTCGCGATCACCACCTCGTCAAAGGCCCGCACATCCTCGGGAGACGGCGCGGTGTTCAGGCGCAAGTCCACCCCTGCCGCATCGAGCGCCTGGGCGAACCATGCGACCAGCCCGTGAAACTCTTCCTTGCCCGGCACCTGCCGCGCCAGGTTCAACTGTCCGCCAACCGCCCCGGCCTTTTCGAACAGCGTCACCGCATTGCCCCGCCCCGCCGCGACGATGGCGCACATCATGCCGCCCGCCCCTGCCCCCACCACGGCGATGCGGCGCGGGGTCTGCACAGGCGCATAGACCAGTTCGGTCTCGTGGCAGGCGCGCGGGTTGATCAGGCACGAGGTCAACTTGCCCGAAAATGTATGGTCCAGACAGGCCTGGTTGCAGGCGATGCAGGGCGCGATCTGCTGCGCCCGGCCGGCGCGCGCCTTGGCCACGAAATCGGCATCGGCAAGGAAGGGCCGCGCCATCGACACCATGTCGGCCTCGCCCCGCGCCAGGATGCCCTCGGCCACCTCCGGCGTGTTGATGCGGTTCGAGGTGATCACCGGGATCGTCACCTCGGGCCGCAGCCGCGCGGTCAGCCAGGCAAAGGCCGCACGGGGCACGGATGTCGCAATCGTCGGCACCCGCGCCTCGTGCCATCCGATTCCGGTGTTCAGCATCGACGCCCCTGCCTGCTCGATTGCCTTGGCCAGGGTCACCACCTCGGGCCAGGTGGAACCGTCCGGGATCAGGTCGATCAGGCTGATGCGGTAGATCAGGATGAAGTCGCGGCTGGTGGCCTGCCGCACCCGCGCCACGGTCTCGACCGGCAGGCGCATGCGGTTCTCATAGGAACCGCCCCAGCCGTCGGTGCGCTTGTTGGTGTGGCGCACCAGGAACTGGTTCAGGAAGTACCCTTCCGACCCCATCACCTCGACCCCGTCATAGCCCGCGTCCTGCGCGCGGGCCGCCGCCGTGGCGATGTCGGCGATCTGCTTCTCGATCCCCTCCTCGTCCAGTTCGCGCGGCACAAACGGGCTGATCGGGGATTTCAGCGCCGATGCCGACACGCACTCCTTGCCATAGGCATAGCGCCCGGCATGCAGGATCTGCATGGCGATGCGCCCGCCCGCGTCGTGAACCCTGCCCGTCACGATCCGGTGGTTGGCGATGTCGCGGTCGGTGTACAGCCCCGCCGCCCCCGGAAACACGCCGCCCTCGCGGTTCGGGGCCATGCCGCCCGTCACCATCAGCGCGACACGCCCCCGCGCCCGCGCCGCATAGAACTCTGCCACCCGGTTCCAGTCGCCGGTTTCCTCCAGCCCCGTGTGCATCGACCCCATCAGCACGCGGTTCGGCAGCGTGACCGGCCCCAGCGCCAGCGGCGTGAACAAATGCGGATAGTCCATGAAACAGCTCCCCTGCGCGCCGCCACGATGCCGCGCACTGCACCGCCTGTCACGGCAAACGCGGCGTCATGCCCTTCATCTGTTCCCAAATATCCTCGGGGGGTCCGGGGGGCAGACAGCCCCCCGGTCCTGCCCCTTGCCTCAGCGGAACACCGTCAGGATCGCATCCAGCGGCTTCTTCCGCTTGGCCACCGCAGGCACGGTGGCGTCGGCGGCGGCATAGCCCACCGGCAGGATCATCACCGCCTTCTCGCTGTCGGGCCGCCCGCACATCGCGCCCAGAAACTTCATCGGGTTCGGCGTGTGTTCCAGACAGACCAGACCCGCATGATGCAGCGCCGAAATCAGGAAACCCGTGGCGATGCCCACGCTTTCGGGGACGTAGTAGTTCTTGTAGCGCGCCCCGTCCGCCGTCATCCCATAGCGCTGCGCAAAGACCACGATCAGCCAGGGCGCATCGGTCAGGTGCGGCTTCGACATTCCGGTGCCGATGGGCTCCAGCGCCGCCAGCCACTCGTCGCCCGCCCCGCCCGCATAGAACGCCCGCTCCTCGTCCTCGGCGGCGGCGCGGATGCGGGCCTTCATCGCGGTGTCGGCGATGGCCGCGAAATGCCAGGGCTGGTGGTTGGCGCCGCTGGGCGCGGTTCCGGCGGCGGCGATGCAGGCCGCGATCACCGCTTCGGGCACCGGGCGGTCGGCATACTGCCGCACCGAATGGCGACGGCGCATGAAGGCCAGGTGCGCCTCGGCTGCCGCCAGCGGGTCGGCCACCTCGACGCGGTCGGGCAATGGCAGCGGCTGATACGTCACTTCGCCCTTGCGATACATCACCCGTACCCGATCAATGCCCCTGCCGCGAACACCAGAGCACCGCCGACGACAACCTGCAAGGTGGCTCGCAGGAAGGGCGTCTGCATGAACCTGTTCTGGATCCAGACGATGGCCCACAACTCGACGAACACGACCGCAATGGCAATCACCGTCGCCGTCCGGAAATCCGCGATCAGATAGGGCAGCGCGTGGCCGAGGCCCCCCAGCGTGGTCATCACGCCCGAGGCCAGCCCCCGCTTCCACGGGCTGCCCCGCCCCGACAGCACCCCGTCGTCATGTGCGGCCTCGGTGAACCCCATCGAGATGCCCGCCCCGACCGAGGCCGCCAGACCCACCAGGAACGTCGTGTGGCTGTCCTGCGTGGCGACGGCGGTGGCAAAGATCGGGGCCAGCGTCGACACCGACCCGTCCATCAGCCCCGCCAGCCCCGGCTGCACCCAGGTCAGGATGAACTGCCGCCGCTCCACCGCCGTCTCGGCGGCGGCGGTGCCCTCGGGCAAGAGTTCCGCCGTCAGCCGGTCGGCGGTGCGTTCGTGCCCGGCCTCGGCGGCGGCCAGGTCTCCCAGCAGCTTGCGCGTCGCGGCATCGCCGGTGCGGGCGGCGGCACGTTCGTAGAACCCGCGCGCCTCGGCCTCCATCGCCTGCGCCTCGGCGCGGATGCGGTCCAGCCCCAGGCTTTCGGTCAGCCAGACCGGGCGGCGGGCATAACCGCCCGCCACATGTTCGCGCCGGATCAGCGGAATCGTCGGGCCGAACCGCGCCGCGTGCAGGTCGATCAGGCGCTGCCGGTGGCTGTCCTCTTCCGCCGCCATCCCGTCGAACAGCGCCGCCGAGGCCGGATAGGCCTCGCGCAACCCCTCGGCATAGGTGCGGTAGATGCGGGCGTCGTCCTCTTCGTTCGAGATGGCCAGCGCCAGAACCTCGCGCTCGGACAGGTCGGCAAAGCGGCGGCGGCTGGACAGGCCGGGGATCATGACGGGCCCTCTTCTTGGAACGGTTCTAAACTAGGCGCGGAACCCCCGAAAGGCAAGGTGGCGACAACTGAACAGATCGGTTCAAAATGCTCTTTACAAACTGAACGAATCAGTTCAGAAAGATCGCATCTAAACCGAACAGTTCAGAAAGGATCGCTCCCATGTTCCGCACCTCTCTCGTCGCCCTGCTGATCGCCGCCTCCACCCCCGTGCTGGCCTTCGACCTGCCGCACCTGACCTTCCCCGAGGCCCCGGTCGCCACCACCAGCACCGCCAACGGCAAGTGAACCTGCGCCTTGTGACACCAGCCTCTCCGGGGTATCCCTTGCACCCTGGGGAGGACGGCATGGCGGCAACGGCCGAGGATATCCGGCGCGGACGAAAGTTCGACCAGGTGCTGGACGGGGCCCGCCGCGTGTTCCTGCGCGACGGTTTCGACGGCGCATCGGTCGATGACATCGCGCGCGAGGCCGGGGTCAGCAAGGCCACGCTCTACGCCTATTTCCCCGACAAGCGCCTGCTGTTCGTCGAGGTCGCCCGCGGCGAATGTGCCCGCCAGGCCGAGGAAGGCGCGGCCACCATCAACATGGACCGCCCCGCGCGCGACGTGCTGACCGATGCCGGCCGCCTGATCGCGTCTTTCATGCTGTCGGACTTCGGCATGAACGCCTTTCGCATGTGCGTCGCCGAAAGCGACCGCTTCCCCGAGGTCGGCCGCGACTTCTACTTTTCCGGCCCGCATGTGGTTCGGGAAAAGATCATCGCCTACCTTCGGCTGGCCCTGAAACGCGGCGAACTGGTGATCGACGACATTCCGCTGGCCGCCGAACAGTTCCGCGAACTGTGCAAGGCCGACCTGCACGACATGGCGATCTTCGGCGTCCACAAGGATTGCCACCACGACATCGACCGCACCGTGAAGGGCGCTGTGGACATGTTCCTGGCGCGGTATGGCGTTGATCAGTAGCCCGCGCGCCGCTGCCGGTTATTCCAGTTTGTAGAGCAGAAGCAGCGCAAACTCACGCCGCTTCGCTTCCGGCAAGCTGTCAATCTGTGAAATGGCCGAAGTTGCCTGCTCGATATCGTTGAGAACGATACTCTTGCGCGGGCGATAAGAGGGATCATAGTCGGCGCGATGGCGTTTGTCCTGAAGTTCAAGGAAAGCCCGCGCCGATCCCGCCAGCTCGACATTGATTGCCCTGATGGCATCGCTGTTCTGACAGCATTTTCTTGCGTTCTCGTGCCGGAGAGAACGGTAAAGCGCCACCCATTTCGGCTGTTGTCGCGCGGCCGGCGTCAAACCAAGAAGACTGCCCGCGCACAAAATGCATAGCCTGTGAAACAGTGCGTAGTAGGCCGCACTCTGAGCACGGCAAAGGTCTGCCCGCTTTGGTTTTCCGCGCGCACGTCGTGTCAGATGCAGTGCCTGATCGAGAAGATCGACAGGCTTCATCCGACAGGTTCGTCAATGTCGGATGCTGACAGGTAGTCGATCACGGCAAAACGTGCATCGTTGTTTGCCGATAGCGCTTTCTGTGCCTCCACCGACGCAGACATCAGTTTGCGCCCCGGAATCTGGGGCTTGTCATTCTCCAGCAGAACTTCGACCCAGAGGATCTCTTCGTCGTAGTGATTGATCTCTGGCCTTACCTTGATCCCGACGATGGTCGCCGGTGCCAGTTCGCGCGCCATGGCGTCACGGATGGCGGCCTTTGCGGCGTCGCTGACGGGCATCATGTTCATCCCGTGAATCTACCACCTTCACGCCTTGTGCTCAACCGACCATCCCGGCTTGCCCCCGCCGCCCTGCCACCTTATCCCTGTCGCCCAAGCCAGTTCCGAGGGGGGATCCGCCATGACCAACCAGCGTTTCGACAAGTCGAAGCTGCCCAGCCGCCATGTCACCGAAGGCCCGGCGCGGGCCCCCCACCGCAGCTATTTCTACGCCATGGGGATCACCGAAGAGGAGATTCACCAACCCTGGGTCGGCGTCGCCACCTGCTGGAACGAGGCCGCGCCCTGCAACATCGCGCTGAACCGCCAGGCCCAGATCGTCAAGCACGGCGTGAAAAAGGGCGGCGGCACCCCGCGCGAGTTCACCACCATCACCGTCACCGACGGCATCGCCATGGGGCACGAGGGGATGCGATCCTCGCTCGCCTCGCGCGATGCCATCGCCGACACGGTGGAACTGACGATGCGCGGCCACTGCTATGACGCCATCGTGGGCCTTGCGGGCTGCGACAAGTCGCTGCCCGGCATGATGATGGCCATGGTCCGCCTCAACGTGCCCTCGGTGTTCATCTACGGCGGAAGCATCCTGCCCGGCCGCTACAAGGGCCAGGACATCACCGTGCAGGACATGTTCGAGGCCGTCGGCAAGCACCAGGCGGGCAACCTTTCGGATGCCGAACTGGACATCATGGAGCGGGTCGCCTGCCCGTCATCCGGGGCCTGCGGCGCGCAGTACACCGCCAACACCATGGCCTGTGTGTCCGAGGCCATCGGCCTTGCCCTGCTGAACTCCTCCGGCGCCCCCGCCCCCTACGAATCCCGCGACCAGTACGGCGAGGCATCGGGCGTCGCCGTCATGACCCTGATCGAGCGGAACATCCGCGCCCGCGACGTGGTCACGCTGCGGTCGCTCACGAACGCCGCCCGCGTGGTGGCCTGCACCGGCGGGTCCACCAACGCCGCCCTGCACCTGCCCGCCATCGCCAACGAGGCCGGGATCGACTTCGACCTGTTCGACGTCGCCGACATCATGCGCGACACCCCCTATTTCGTCGACCTGCGGCCCGGGGGAAAGTATGTGGCGAAAGACCTGTACGAGGTCGGCGGCGTGCCCGTGGTGATGAAGGAACTCTTGAAGGCCGGCTATCTCGACGGCGACTGCATGACCGCATCTGGCCGCACGCTCGGCGCGGAACTCGACGACATCCGGGGCGAACCCGATGGCCGGGTGATCCACCCCGTCGCCACGCCGATCACCAAGACCGGCGGCGTCGTCGGCCTCAAGGGCAACATCTGCCCCGACGGGGCCATCGTCAAGGTGGCCGGCATGACGCCCGAGGAACAGGTCTTCACCGGCCCCGCCCGCGTCTTCGAATGCGAAGAAGACGCCTTTGCCGCCGTCAAGGCCCGTGCCTACAAGGAAGGCGAGGTTCTGGTCATCCGCAACGAAGGCCCCGCAGGTGGCCCCGGCATGCGCGAGATGCTGTCCACCACCGCCGCCCTGTCGGGCCAGGGCATGGGCAAGAAGGTGGCGCTGATCACCGACGGGCGGTTCAGCGGGGCCACGCGCGGGTTCTGTGTGGGCCATGTGGGGCCGGAGGCGGCACATGGCGGACCCATCGCCCTGTTGCAGAACGGCGATGTCATCACCCTGAACGCGCTGACCGGCGAATTGTCCGTCGCCCTGACCGACGCCGAACTGGCGGCGCGCAAATCCAACTGGAAGGGCCCGCGCAAGACCGCCTACACCTCAGGCGCGGTGCACAAGTTTGCCAAACTGGTGGGCGGCGCACGCTGGGGCGCGGTCACGCATCCGGGGGCCAAGGCCGAAAGCCACGTCTACATGGACCAATAGGCACATGGCCCGCGCCGCCGCCCTGTTGCCCATGCTGCTGGCGGGCTGCGTGGCCACGGGCGGCGTGCAGATCGGCACCGGACCCGACGCCTTCACCATCGCAGCACCCCGGGGCTATTGCCTGGCCGAGGGCGCGGTGGCGCGCCAGCGCGGGTCGGACTTCGCCGCCTTCACGCCCTGCACGGGCAGCACGGCCACGGGCGTGCTGTCGGCCACCGTGGGGGTCGCCGGATCGGCCCAGCCGGTCGATCCGCAGGCGATGGCCGCCTTCTTCGCCTCGCCCGCCGGGCGGCGCGCGCTCAGCCGGGCGCGCGATGCAGCCTCGGTCCAGGTGCACCAGGTGCTGGCGGCGGACGGCGCGATCCTGGTGCTCATGACCGACCGCGCACCGCCCCCCGCCGCCATCGGCCCCGGAACCAGCTGGCGCGCGGTGATGGCGGTGGACGGGCGGCTCGTCACCCTGTCGGCCAGCCCCGCACGCGGCACCACGCTGCCGCCCGAGGTGGGGCGGCGGCTGATCGGCAGCTTCGTTGCCGCGATGCGGACGGCCAACGCCGGCACCTGATTCACCCACCGGAAAGCGGGTGCCCCCATCCTGCGGCTGTTTCCGCCACAGCAGCGAATCGTTTCCGTTGCGGCGACAATCGGGATCGCTACAACAGGGGCAACCAACGCAGGCCCCAAGGGAAAAATGGGACAGACCTTCGACCGCCTGATCGACCGCTGGCTGCACAAGGGGTCGCTGCGCCGCTGGTCCCGCGTGGCCGAGGCCACGCCCGCGATGGACTTTGCCACCTTGCGCCGGTCGCTCGGTCGCGCCTGGGCGCTGCGCCGCCGCCTTGACCGGGTGATCCACCAGGCCGAGAACCGCCTTGCCCTGCCGGTCATCGGCTCGAACGCCATCCGCAAGCCGCTCGGGTCCGACTGGGCCTGGCGACCGCCACTGTGGACCGGGCCGATCCCGGTGCCGGGCATGTCGTCCGTCCCCGGCAAGGCGGTCATCACCGAAGGGGCCACGGTCTATCACGATTGCCGCCGGTCGGAACTGACCGTGCGCCAGATCAGGAACACGCGCGAGGCCGACCTTGCCCCCTTTGGCGTGCGCATGGACGTGTTCCGCTTTGACGGGTCGTTCCTGTCGCTGGTCGTGGACCTGCCGCCCGAGGCGGTCGAGGGGTTGCGCCAGCGCCACCTGATCCGCGTCGATGCCATCGTCGAGATGGAAAAGCCGCTGGAAATCTTCGCCCGCCTGAACGTCCGCCACGGCCCGAACGTCGAACAGGTGGTCCGCGAACTGCCCCTCGCGGCCGAGGAGGTGATGGTCGAATTCGACCTGGCCTATACCAAGATGAACGAAAAGCGGGTCGAAAAGCTGTGGGTCGACCTGATCTTCGAAGGCCCCGAGATGAACCAGATCATCCTGCGCGACGTGACGGTCAGCCGCCGCCCGCGCGCCGACCTCTAGGGGAAACCATGGCCGAGATGGTCCTGACCAAGACGCGCATCCGGGCCGGGGTCTGGGAAGGGGTGCTGACCGGCACCGGGCCTTCGCCACGGATCGAGGCCCAGCATCTGGGACAGCCGGTGCCGGGCCTGACCGTCACCCCCCTGCCCGACCGCGCGGGCGACCACGCGGTGCGCCTGCCGATCCCGCCCGACCTCTTGACCGAAGGGGTGCAGACCTTCACCTTCCGCGATCCCGCGACCGACACGACGCTGGCGCATTTCACCATCGTGACCGGCGTGGCGCTTGACGACGACATCCGCGCCGAGGTCGACCTTCTGCGCGCCGAACTGGACATGCTCAAGCGCGCCTTCCGCCGCCATTGTCTGGAAACGATGGGCTGAGGGTGGTGCGTTCCTGCCTGCCACGTCTTGCCATCCCGGACCCTTGCGGTCGCGTGGGCGGATGCCGGGATTGTCATGGCCTGCATCTGCCACGGGCAGGACAGGCCAGCGCCAAATCGCGGCACTGGCCACAAGCCGGAATTTTCGAAAATTCCGGTACGATTTCTTCGAAGAAATCGGCTTGGCCCCAACGCCTGCGCAGCCTCTGACGCGTGGCAGGTTCGCGCCAGCCCGCCCTATGCCTTCGGCTTCTTCGGCGGCACGAACCGCTTGGACGTGTCGGTCGGGTCGGTCGGCGCGGGCTTGGGCCGGGGCTTGAACGCGGGTTTCGCCCCGCCTTCGGTCTTGTGCGACTTGAACCCCTGGGCACGGGCCGGCTTGCCGTCGCCTGACGGCTTGCCATAGGGGCGCGGCGGGCGCGCGGCCCCCCCTTCGGACGATGCCGGCTTGGCAAAGGGGCGGGGCGGGCGCGCCTCGCCGCCCTCGGCTGCGGGCCGGGGCGCATAGGTGCGCGGCGCGCGCGCGCCATCCTCGGCCCTGTGCGACTTGTACCCCGTCGATTTGCCCGCACCGGCATGCGACCGCGACCCGTGCGAGGCGAAGGCCCCCGGCTTTGCAGGCCCGTCGCCGACCTTCCAGCGCGGTTTCTTCGCCACCCCCTCCTCGCCCTCGCGCGGACGCCAGGGCTTGACCGACCCTTCGGCCACGGCCGAGGACATCCGGCTTTCGGCGGCAGGACGGGGCGCATAGGGTTTCCGCCCGGCGTCGTCGCGGGGCGCATAGGGCTTGCGATCACCCTCGGCGCGCGGGGCATAGGGCTTTTTCGCGCCATCGCCACGAGGCGCATAGGGCTTGCGCTCGGCTTCCGGGCGCGGGGCCGGGGCCTTGCGCTCGGGCGCGGCGGGCCGTTCGACCGCGGCCGGGGCCGCCGCAACCTCGACGGGGGCGACGGCGGCCTCGTCCACCACGCGCGGGGCTTTGGGTACATAGGTTGGCTTGTCGTGCCGCGCCGCCGGGCGCGGGCTGGCAGGGCGCGCCGCCGGGCGACCCTCCATCGACGGCTCGCCCGCCAGGCGGCGCATCGTCAGGTCGGGCGCGAGCTCGATCTCGGCCCCGAACCGCCCCGCATCCTTTTCCGCGATCTGCACGAACGTCTCGGCCTGCTGCACCCGGATCGCGCCGATCCCGTCCTTGGCAATGCCGCCCGCATCGCAGATCTTCGGCAACAGCCAGCGCGCCTCGGCCCGCCCCTCGTGGCCGACGTTCAGCGCGAACCACACCGACGGCCCGAACTCGCCCCTCTCGCGCGGGGCGCGGGCGGCGGCGTCGGGCACGTTCGCCGCATCCGACAGCACCTCGGGGGCCGACCGCCCCTCGCGCCACATCCGCACGAACGCCGCCGCCACCCGCTCGGCCCCGAACTGGTCCAAGAGCGCCGCCGCAAGGTCCGCCTCGTCGCCCGCATCGCTGGCCAGCGCCGGATGCGCCAGGATGCGCGTGTCGTCCCGTTCCTGCACCTCGTCCGCCGAAGGGGCCTTGCCCCATTCGGCCACCACCTTGGCCCCCTGCAACAGGCGCTGCGCCTTCTTGAACTCGGCCGGCGTCACGATCAGGCAGGACACACCCTTGGACCCGGCCCGCCCCGTCCGCCCCGACCGGTGCAGGAGCACCTCGGAATTGGTCGGCAGATCCGCATGGATCACCAGATCCAGCCCCGGCAGGTCGATGCCGCGCGCCGCCACGTCGGTGGCGATGCACACCCGCGCCCGGCCATCACGAAGGGCCTGCAGCGCATGGGTGCGCTCCTGCTGGCTCAACTCGCCCGACAGCGCCACCACCTGGAACCCGCGGTTGCCCATGCGGGCCATCATGTGATTCACGTTGGCCCGGGTCTTGCAGAACACCAGCGCCGACCGCGATTCATAGAACCGCAGCACGTTGAAGATGCCGTGCTCCTTGTCGCGCGGGGCCACGGACAGGGCGCGGTACTCGATATCCACATGCTGGCGCGATTCACCCTGCGCCACGATGCGCAGCGCGTCGCGCTGGAACGTCGCCGCCATGTCGGCGATCTCGCGCGGCACGGTGGCCGAGAACATCAGCGTCCGGCGTTCCGCAGGCGCGCCCGACAGGATGAACTCCAGATCCTCGCGGAACCCCATGTCCAGCATCTCGTCGGCCTCGTCCAGCACCACCGCCTTCAGGCCCGACAGGTCCAGCGACCCGCGCTCGATATGGTCGCGCAACCGGCCCGGCGTGCCCACGACGACATGCGCGCCCCGGTCCAGCGCGCGCCGTTCGGTGCGATAGTCCATGCCGCCCACACAGGTCGCCAGGCTCGCCCCCGCCACGGCATAGAGCCACTCGAACTCGCGCGCGACCTGCAACGCCAGCTCGCGCGTCGGTGCCACGATCAGCGCCAGCGGCTTGTCGGCGTACAGCAGTCGCTCCTGCGTCCCCAGAACCTCGGGCGCGATGGCCAGCCCGAAGGCCACCGTCTTGCCCGACCCGGTCTGCGCCGACACCAGCGCATCGCGCCCCGCCACGCCCTCGGCCAGCACCGCCTGCTGCACCGGGGTGAGGGCCGCATAGCCCTTGTCCGCCAAAGCCTGCGCCAGCGGCGCGGCCACGTTCATGTCCGTCATCTGTCTACCCGAATGAGGGGGGCGCATGCGCCCCTGTGCACCTGTGCGGCACCTCATTCCCCTTTGGCAGACCGGCCTCCCCGCCGCCTGCACCCGGAACCCACGGGCCGACCGGCGGGCGATACAGCAACGCCCGCCCGAAGTATAGCGCCTTTCCGATCAGGCGGCGGCCACACCCTGGTCCAGCAGCGCCCGGATTTCCTCGGTCCCCGTCCCTGCCACGATCCGCGCCAGTTCGGTGCGCCCTTTCATCAGCACGAGGGTCGAGCGGCGCGGGATCTGCATCGACCGCGCCAGTTCGCCGTCGCCAAACTGATCCCAGTCGACGTTGATGAAGGTGATCGCGGCATCATAGGCGGGGTTCTCGGCGCGCAGCGCGTTGAGAACCCGCTCCTGCGCGGCGCAGGTCGTGCACCAGCTGGCCTTGAAGTCGAGAAGGATGACCTTTCCTTCGTCCATCGCCGTCTCGGCGACGCCGGGGGCATAGTCGATGGGCCCTGCCGCACGGACGAGGGTCGCGGCAAACGGCAGGGCGGCAGAGAGGCTCAGGAAAAGGCGGCGGTGCATGGCGGGCTCCTTGTGGGGGATCAGATGGAAACGGACAGGTCCAGCAGCCAGGGCGGCAGGACGTCGATCAGCCAGGTTGCGGCGACGTGATCCAGCCGGAACCAGATCGCGGCGCCCACCAGAACAAAGACCGCGCCCATGATCGGGCGCGACCGGGCGGCAAGGCTGCGCAGCGCCGCCTGACGGCGGCGGATCGTGCCCCGCGCGCCCCAGGCCAGCGCCAGGATCAGCGTGGCCACGCCAAGCGCGAAGGCGATCATGATGGCGGCGGCCTGACCCAGGCCCGTCCCGGCCGAGGCCAGCGCGATGGCCCCGCCCAGCGTCGGCCCGATGCAGGGGCTCCAGACCGCGCCCAGCAGCGCGCCCGCCAGAACCTGCCCGCTCAGACCGCCGCCCGCCACCGCCCCGTCGATCCGCGCATCCGCCCGCGCGGCAAACCCCGCCGCCGCGCCCTCGAACGCATGGCCGACGGCCGGCACCAAGAGGACCAGACCGAAGGCCACCATCACCAGCGCCGCCGCGCGCGACACCTCGTCGGGGTCGATCCCGACGGCAGGCCCCAGCGCCGACACGGCCAGCCCCAGCGCCACGAACGACACCCCCATCCCCGCCGCCAGCGCCAGGGGGGCCAGCCGGTGGCGGTGCACCGCCGAGGCCAGCACCACGGGCAGCACCGGCAGGACGCAGGGGTTGATCAGCGTCAGAAGCCCCGCCAGATAGCCAAGTACGATGTCCAACGCCTGCCCCTCGTCCGCCCTTTGTCGGCCATTCGCGGTGCCGGGGGGCATGTTACGCCCTCTCACGCGAAGGTGACCGGCCGCAACCCGGCTTGACCCCACGCCTCCCTGCGCCATGATCGGCCCCGCCGCACCAGGGAGGACGCCATGCCCACCAGCCCGACCGTGATCATCACCGCCCAGGGCGGCCCCGAGGTTCTGACCCTGGCCGAACGCGACGTCCCGCCCCCCGGTCCCGGTCAGGTGACCATCGCACAGGCGGCGGCGGGGCTGAACTTCATCGACTGCTACCAGCGCTCGGGCCTGTATCCCATGACCCTGCCTGCCGCCCTGGGAATGGAGGCGTCGGGCACCGTCACTGCCGTGGGCGAAGGCGTCGCACACCTCTTGCCCGGCATGCGCGTGGCCTATGCCGCCAACCCGCCCGGTGCCTATGCCGCCGCGCGCACCATGCCGGGTGCCCAGGTCTGCCCGCTGCCCGACGGCATCGGCTTCGACCAGGCGGCGGCGATGATGCTCAAGGGCATGACGGTGCAGTACCTCTTCCGCCGCACCGTCCCGATTGCGACAGGGGATACCGTGCTGTTCCATGCGGCGGCGGGCGGCGTCGGCCTGATCGCCTGCCAGTGGGCGCGGTCCGAGGGGATCACCCTGATCGCCACCGCCGGCAGCGATGCCAAATGTGCCCTGGCCCTGGAACACGGCGCGGCCCATGCCATCAACTATACCACGACCCCCGACTTCGCGGCGCAGGTGCGGCACCTGACCGGCGGGCGCGGCGTGGACGTGGTGATGGATTCGGTCGGAGCGTCCACGTTCGAAGGCTCGCTGAATGCCTTGCGTCCCTTCGGCATGATGATCTCCTTCGGCAACGCCAGCGGCAAGGTGCCGCCCTTCGACATTTCCACGCTCGCCGCCAAGGGCTCGCTGAAACTCACCCGCCCGACGCTGTTCGCCCATATCGCCGACCATGCCACCTGCCAGGCGATGGCCGCCGACCTGTTCGGCAAGGTGGCGACCGGCCAGGTCGAGATCCGCATCGACCAGCGCTTCCCCCTCGCCCAGGTCGCCGACGCCCACCGCGCGCTGGAATCGCGGGCGACGACCGGATCGACGATCCTGACGCTGTAGGACACCCCGCGCCCCGCCCGGTGCAACCCACCCCCCTCTCCCCTCGGGGGAGAGGGTCGGGGTGAGGGGGGATCGA
>JBQTJI010000068.1:0-21112 GCA_052387255.1 Gemmobacter sp.
AAAGCTGGATGTCGTCCTGGGCCTTGCCCCCCAGCAGGGTATAGCAGGGCAGGCCCGTCGCCTTGCCCAGGATGTCCCAGCAGGCCACGTCGATGGCGGCCTTGACGTAGGGGTGGCCGCGCAGCACCGCGTCCATGTGGCGGTTGAGGGTGGCGAGGTCGCGCGGGTCCATCCCGATCACCTTCGGGCCGATCTCGGCCAGGCCCGACCGCACGCCAAGAGCATAGGCGGGCAGGTAGGCCGACCCCAAGGGACAGCATTCGCCCCAGCCGGTGATGCCCGCATCGGTGACGACCTCGACCACGGTCGAATCGAACACCTCGACGAAGTTGCCGTTCGACCAGCTGTAGCGGCCTTCCTTCAGCGGCAGGTCCACCTGATAGGCGCGGATCGCGGTGATCTTCACAACAACCTCTCGGATTTGCTTTCATTGCAGACATCGACTGCAGACCGACCGACGCTCGCCTGACATTTCGCAGTGGGAAGCCGATCAGGCCGCAAGCTTGGCCAGGTCGGGAAGCTGCGGACGGCAGGCCAGCGCGTCGCGGATCACCTTTTCCACCTCGGCGCGGCGTGCCCCGGTCAGCGGCTGGCGCGGTCCCCTTACACGGTCGTTCGAGCCGACGGCCAGCACCTCGGCCAGTTTGATGTTCTGGACCAGATAGGTCGACACATCGAGGTCGAGCAGGGGCCGGAACCAGCGGTAGATCGCCAGCGCCTCGGCGTGACGACCCGCCTTCATCAACCGGTAGACCGCCACCGTTTCCGCCGGAAATGCCACCACCAGACCCGCAACCCACCCGACCGCGCCGACGGCCAAAGCCTCGAACGCCAAATTGTCGACGCCGGTGAACACGTCATAGCGGTTGCCCAGACGGTTGAAGATTTCGGTCGTGCGGCGGATGTCGTCCGAACTTTCCTTGACCGCGACAAAGCGGGCATCGTCGGCCAGCCGTTCCATGATGTCGACCGTCACATCGACACGGTAGGCGACGCGGTTGGAATAGATCATCACGGGCAGGTCACCGGCCGCAGCGATGGCGCGCAGGTTCGCCTCGGTTTCCTCCGCATTGGTGTGATAGATGGGCGAGGGCACGATCATCAGCCCCGACGCGCCCGCCTTGGCCGCCTTCCTTGCCATGTCGCAGGCCGCCCAGGTGGACCCCTCGCACACCGTCATGATCACGGGCTTGCCGCCCGTCACGCCCTGTGCCGTCTTCAAGACGGCGATCCGTTCGTCCTGCGACAGCATCGGCCCCTCGCCCAGCGACCCTGCGACGATGATCCCGTCACAGCCCGCCTGCATCTGCACGGCGAAACAACGCTCCATCTCGGCATGATCCAACTTGTCATCCGCCGTGAACTTCGTCGTGACGGCGGGAAGAACTCCTGACCACATTCGACACTGCTCCTGCTGCATGTTCAAAGGGCCGCTTTCAGGAAGGCGGCGGTTTCGGGGCGTTCGGGCGCATCGAAAATCTGTGCGGGCGAACCGATTTCGTGAATGAGGCCATCCTTGAAGAAGGCCACGCGATCCGACACCTCGCGCGCAAAGCGCATCTCGTGGGTGACGCAGATCATCGTCATCCCTTCGGCCGCCAGCAGGCGCAGGGTATCCAGCACCTCGCCCACCAGTTGCGGGTCGAGCGCGGAGGTCACCTCGTCGAACAGCATGTAGCCGGGCGACATCGCCAGCGCGCGGGCAATCGCCATGCGCTGCTGCTGCCCGCCCGACAGGCGCGAGGGGTAGACCGACAGCTTGTCGGCCAGCCCGACATGCGTCAACTGCCGGATGGCGATCTCGTCCGCCTGGGCACGGCCCATGCCCAGCACCTTGCGCGGGGCGAGGGTGACGTTTTCCAGCACCGTCAGGTGGGGGAATGCGTTGAACTGCTGGAACACGATGCCGATCTTCTGGCGTAGCGTGTTCAGGTTGGTGCCCGCGGCATGGACCACGGTTCCGTCGACCGTGATGGTGCCCTGCTGGATCGCCTCCAGCCCGTTGATGCAGGTCAGCAGCGTCGACTTGCCCGACCCCGAGCCGCCGATGATGCTGACCACCTCGCCCTTCTGCACGGTCAGGGACACGCCCTGCAATACCTTCAGGGCCCCGAAGGCCTTGTGAACATTGTCGATCTCAATCATTTTCGCGCCACCGTGCCTCAAGCCGGCCGCCAAGGCGGGCGATGGGATAGGACATCAGGAAATAGATCGCGCCCACGATCAGCAGGATGAACAGCGGTTCCTGCAGGCGGGTGACCAGGATCTGCGATGATCGCAGCAGTTCGATGATGCCCAGCCACAGCACCAGCGCGCTGTCCTTCATCACACCCAGGGCCAGCCCGATCCAGCCCGGAAAGGCCACGCGCATCGCCATCGGCAGGGTGACCTGCGCCATGTCCTGCGTCCAGGTCATGCCCAGCGACCGCGCGGCGCGGCGGGTGACGGCGGGCACCGCGTCGATGCCGCCGCGCACGATTTCCGTACAATAGGCCGATGTGTAGAGCGACAGTACCACGCAGGCGACCAGGAACGGCGACCAGCCGAGGCCCGCGATGGACTGGAAGGCATTGAACAGGATCAGCTGGATCAGCAAGGGCACCGACCGCAGCACGTCCAGCACAAAGGTCAGGGGTGCCGCGACAAGGGCCGAGACCTGCGCCTTGAACGTGCCGAACACGATGCCCAGAGCCGTGCCGAACAGCACCGACACGCCGGTGATCGCCAGTGTCACGGCGGCCCCCTTGGCCAGGAACAGCATGTCGTTGAGGGTCAGGCCGGTGTCGAACATGCGTGCGGCCCCCTAATACCGGAACAGCCGCCAGGCGAGCAGGCGCGCACCCAGCATGACTGTCTTGGCGATCAGGTAGTACAGCACGGCCGCCATGGCGAAGAATTCGAAGGTGCGGAAGGTGCGCACGTTCAGGTTCTGCGTGACGCCGGCCAGATCGGTTGCCATTCCGACGGTGATGCCCAGCGATGTCATCAGGATCGACCAGACCATCTGGTTCGTCATCGGCGGAAACGCGATGCGGAACATCTGCGGCAGCACGACCGACGCGAAGGCCCGCACCGGCCCCATGCCCAGCGAGCGCGCGGCGCGGCGTTGCGTGGGCGGGATTGCTTTCAGTGCCCCGCGGAAGTTCTCGGCCAGATAGCCTGCGTTGTTGAAGGTGATCCCGGCCAGAAGGGCCGTCCAGGGCGACAGGTGAATGCCGAAGGCCCCGAGCCCGAAATGCGCCATGTAGATCTGGAACAGCGCGGGCGTGTTGCGGGCAACCTCGACCCAGGTGGTGGCCAGCCCGTAGGCCAGCCGGTTTTCCGACATCCGCCCCAGAGCGATCAGCACGGCGAGCGCCACGCCCATCACCATCGACAGCGCCGCCAGTTCCAGCGTGACCAGCGCGCCCCACAGCATGTCGGGCAGGGCGCGAAAGGCCTGAGGCCAATGGAACGTGTAGCTGAACATGGGGCGCCTTCAGGTCGGCCGTCGTCGGGATGCGCGCAACGGGCGCGCATCCCGCAGCTTCAGCGGTAGACGCCGTCGATGACCAGCCCCGGCGCGGTGCCGCCGATGTACTTGTCATAAAGCTCCTGATAGCGGCCCGAGCGGACCTGGATGTTCACGAACAGATCAAGGTAATTGATCAGCCCCTGCTCCTGGCGCAACGCGATCAGGCTGACATAGTCGACCGGATAGGGCGCATCGCCCGAGATTTTCAGCCCCGGATACTGGCCCGTCGCGATGATGGCCGAGGCGACGGTCGAGGTCACCACGGTCGCGTCGATCTGCCCCTGGCTCAGCGCCAGAAAGACATCGGCCTGGCTTTGATAGGGGCGGAATTCGCCCGACCCCCAGCCCTTGACGTTCTCTTCCAGCTTGATCCCTTCGAAGGTGCCTGCGACCGACCCCACGGTCTTGCCCGCCATGCCTTCGAAGTCGGCGATCCCGGCGTCTTCGCGCGTCAGCACCACGTTGGTAAAGGCGAAATAGGGGATGGAAAAGCCGATGGTCTTGGCGCGTTCCAGCGTGTCGGAGGTCGAGGCGACGCCCACATCCGCCCGGCCCGACACCAGCGCGGGGATGCGGTCGGGGAACGGCGTTTCCACGATTTCGGGTGTGACGCCAAGGGCGGTTGCGAGGTCGGTGCAGTAGTCGACGTCAAAGCCCACCGGATTGTTGCCGGCATCCCGCGACCCCATCGGTGGAAAGTCCAGAACCACGGCGCAGCGCAGCACGCCCGAGGCAATGATATCGTCAAGCTTGTCGGCCTGCGCGCCCCCGGCGGCAAGAATGACTGCGGCACTGGCGGCGGCGAGATAGGTCTGCTTCATAAAGTTTCCCTCTCCTGTTGCGGCGCATGACGGCTCCGAATCGCGCCTTGTACATTTCTAATGGATATTGTATCCAATCTACAATAGTCCTTCTCTTGCAGTGACTGATCGCATCCTTTCCGGCGGACCAGTCGGCAGGCAGTCACGGAATCTGGCAGGATTGGCAGGTCATGAGTCTGGATCTTGAGGTCACGAATCTTGGCACTTTGCCTTCATCAGCCGAGGTGATCTTTGCCTCCCTGCGCGAGGCGATCGTCGAGGGCAGGCTGCATGACGGCGACACGCTGCGCCAGGACCAGATCGCGGGCATGTTCAACGTCAGCCGCATTCCAGTGCGCGAGGCGCTGGCGCGGCTGGAAGAACAGGGGCTGGTGACCACCCAGCGCCACAAGGGCGCGGTCGTGTCGTCGCTGTCGCTTGACGAGATTGCCGAACTGTTCGAGTTTCGCGCCTTGATCGAAGGCGAGGTGATCCGCCAAAGTGTGCACGCTATCCGCGCCGAAACACTTGATGAGGCCAAACGCCATGCCGAAGACTTCGCCAGCGAAACCGACAGTGGCCGCTGGGCGAAACTGAACCGGCTGTTCCACTACACGCTCTACAGGGACTGCGACCGCCCCTATCACCTGCAGATCGTCTCAAGCGCGCTGGACAAGATCGGTCGTTACCTGCGCGCGCAACTGGTGCTGACCGACGGCATCGCCCGTGCGCGACTGGAACATGACGGCATCCTGCAGGCCGCCATCGCAAGGGACGCCGAAGGGGCGGCAGCCCTGACGCGGGCGCATATCCTCGGGGCATCCGGGTCGCTGATCGCCTTTCTGAAGGTGCAGCGCGGGGTGGGGTGACCGGCGGCGCGATAACTCCAGAGATCCCCTCCCAAAAATCGGACAGTGCCGGAAACTATCGATCCTGGGGCGGGGGCAGTTGCTCGGTCGTTTGAACGTCTGCGTCAGATGTTGCCATCCTGACTGCCGAGGATACGCTACGATCATAGATAAAATTGGATCAAGGGTGAACTTAAGCACTTGGCAATTAATGACTTTACTTTGCAATATGTGGTGTCATCAATCAGAGATCGAACCAGATCGTCAGCGAGCCGCGGCGCTTGAGCGCTCCATCATCGGCCGACCAGTTCCCGGTCTTGTCGGCGGGCGGCGTGGGTCTGCTCATCCCGCCCAGCTACCACACTGGATTCACACGATGAATCCTCCACCAGGATTCGTGCAACATCAAAGCCCCTCAGCGTCGATACTGCTCACATCCCGCAAGTCCGTGGTCAAGAAACCTGCCTGAGGTACGACGGGAAATGCGGCACCACGTTCTCGCCGAGTTCCTGGACGACCTCATGGGCGGGGCGCGTGCCGTACTTGAGGTTGATGCCCACGTGGTTCACGCCGATTTTTTCCAGCGATCCGAAGTAGTCGGTGATGAACCGGTGGCCGGCGCGAAAGCCAAGAGGGATCGGCGTCGGCCCTTTGTTGGGGTCCTCGGTCAGGTCGATGTAGAGCGACTGTGCGAAGGGCTTGAAAGTCGGGGTGCGGGATCTCCACGTCTGGACGGTCCGGGCCTGCTGTCCGATCTCTTGGGGGTAGTACAGCCATCCGTCACCGTGTTGGGCAATCCAGTCTACCGACTGGCGGGACTTGCCCGTCACGAGGACGGGGATGTTCCGGCCAAGGGGCTTGGGGATGGTATCCGCGCCGACGGACTTCACGCGCTCTGTCGAGATCGTCGGAAAATCCTCACTCCATGCCTGGCGTGCAACTGCCAATGTTTCCCGGAACAGCTCCCCGCGTTTCTCGATATCCGTGTTGAACGCCGGGAACTCCGCCTGCCGGTCGCCGCTCGCGAGCCCGAGGACGAGGCGCTGGCCCGACAGCCGGTCGAACGTCGTTGCATAGAGCTGATGCATGCCCGGCTGGCTGAAGACATCAGCCTGGACGAAATGGCAGCCGAGGCACAGCTGTCGGCTTTCCATTTCGCTCGCATGTTCAAGCAAAGCGTCGGCGTGCCGCCACGGGTCTACCTCACGCGCCTGAGAGTGGATCGGGCCTGCGCGCTTCTCGAGATGACAGACCTTCCCGTTACGGCGATTGCTCTTGAAGTCGGATATTCGTCCAACCAGGTCCTCGCCCGGGTGTTTCTCAAGCATCGGCGGATGAGCCCCACCGATTGCCGTCGCGCGACGCGCGACCCAACCCGCGCGGTTGGGCAGCAGTCCGATTAGGTCCGCCTCAGTCGGGCAAGGGAATATGCTCGTCGCGGTCCGCTGCCGGAAGATCGAAGCGCCCTTTCCCCCAGTTTGCCGCCCGCCATTCGGCCTTGGCGGCCTCAATGCGCTCATGGGAAGAAGCGACGAAGTTCCACCAGATAAAGCGCGGGCCGCTGAAGGTGGCTCCGCCAAGGATCATCAGCCGTGCGCCCTGGCTGCCGGCTGCGACGGTGATGCGGTCACCCGGCCGGAACACCATCATCCGACCCGCCTCGAAG
The DNA here is from genome assembly GCA_052387255.1 of Gemmobacter sp. Taxonomy (GTDB): domain Bacteria; phylum Pseudomonadota; class Alphaproteobacteria; order Rhodobacterales; family Rhodobacteraceae; genus JBBQXK01. The sequence continues at coordinate 6,829 of JBQTJI010000068.1, forward strand.
GCCTGCCCCGCGACCGAGATTGCGCCCTCGACGATGTAGATGCCCCGGTCCTCGTGATTGTCCGGCATCGGAAACCGGGCGCCCGGTTCCAGGCTCACATCGGCGTAGAACGTTTCCGAGAGCATCGTCGCGGGCGCGACCTTTCCGTAGGCGTCGCCCAGGATAAGCCGGACCGAAACCCCGCGATCCTCGATCACCGGCAGCGTGTCCTTGCCGTGATGCGCAAAGCTGGGTGCCACGTCCTCGTGGGTTTCCGGCAAAGCCAGCCAGGTCTGGATGCCGAACAGGCTGTTCGGCCCTGCGCGGGCAACAGCAGTCGTGCGTTCCGAATGGGTGACGCCGCGCCCTGCAACCATCCAGTTCAGCGCCCCGGGGGTTATGACCTGATCGGCGCCGGTGCTGTCACGGTGATGAAAATCCCCGCGATAAAGGTATGTGACGGTCCCAAGACCGATGTGGGGGTGCGGACGCACGTCGATTCCCTGCCCGGTCAGTAGTTCAGCCGGCCCCGCCTGGTCGAAGAAGATGAACGGCCCGACCATCTGCCGATTTGGCGCCGGCAGTGCCCGCCGGACCTCGAAGCCGCCCAGGTCGCGGGATCGGGGCACGATGAGGGTTTCGATTGAGTCCGCGCCGATGTCGTCGGGATTGCATTCGCGGCAGCACCCAGGTCACGCGGTCTTCCCCGGCATCTTGCTGATGTCGAACCTGTATTTCCGTGCCGCCTTGTCGCGGAAGACCCAGCCGTCCGGCTGGTCGATGCTGAATTCGCCTTCGTTAAGGCGCCCGCCCTCGGACGAGCAGACGCTCTGGATGAACTTGCGGCGTTCGATCCGGCTTTCCTCGAACAGGCGGACCTCGTCCCACAGCAGGTCATGCGTGTAGGGTGGCCGCGCCGGATCGGCGGGCACCACCTCGATCACCCAGCCGCGGAAGCGCCGGTTCCACAGATAGTCGATGCCGCGCCGGATCAGGTCGAACGCGGTGCCGAAGAACACTGTTCCGATGACGAACCCCAGAAGGTTGTCGCGGATCAGGGCTACCCAGTCGATGTCACCCATCATGGTCTCCGGACACTGAATTCCTGTAGCGTCGCCCCGAACCGCTCCATGTCGTCAGCGGTCAGGTCGCGGCCCCGGGCCTCGGGCGGCAGGTCGAGCGTCAGGTGCAGGTAGCGCGCCCCGCGCCCGCAGACCTCGGCGGCCAGATGCACCGGCAGCGTGCCCATCACCACATCGCCCGCCCCAACCTGCGCCGGGTCCAGGTGCGCCACCATCCGCGCCGCGATCCCCTGCCGCGCGGCCCATGCGATGGCGCCGGGGTGACGGGTGATGAAGAGGGCGGTCATGGGGCGGCAGACAGGCGCGTGACGCGCACCTTCTCGCGCCCCGATCCGTCAGCGCGTCTGGAGACAAAGCGCCAGCTATTCCCGTCCTTGGCGAGAACGATACGGGGTTCCCCTTCGCCATCGACAAGCACGCGCGAACCCACGGCGTAAAGATCGGCGTTGTCGGCAGCCACACCTGCCAGCACGCGATTCTCGGCCTCTCTCAATTCGCGCTGCGCCGCGTCCTTGCGCGCCTGCCGGGCCTGGTCGAATGCAGCCTTTCCCTCGGCGACAGCCCGCCTAGCTTCGTCTTTCTGGTTCTTGTGTTCCAGTTCCGCCAGACCCTTAACCTGCGCCGGGTCGGGGCCGGTGCGGACGTCTTGTACGTCGTCAATGTCATACTCGGGTAGCACTGACCCGGCTTTCTTCGCCTCAAGGAAGTCGTTCCTTGAGGGGTTTGCATCAGGGGCAAGGACCATCTGGCGCAGCTTTGCCTGGTTCCGGTCGCCCACCACCGGATCGGCCATTGCCAGGAGTTGCCGCACCTGAACGGAGTTTACCCAACCTGATGCCAGCCCCTTGCCTTGCGCCCATCCCTCCATTGCCGAAACAAAGGCCGCCAGCGCCTGCGTCTGGTCCGGGTCCAGAGTGGCCGTCACAGTGACCTGCCCCCATCCCAGCGGGCGCCCCATTCCAAGCGAATGACGCTTCCCCAGCTGCCCCCCCCAGATCAGCGCCCAGACCAATGCGCCCAGTTCGACCGGGTGCAAGTTGTGATACCGGACGCGCGCGGCGAAGGTTGGTTTCCCCGCTTGCCCTGGGACAAGCGGGACGAGGCGAGAGGCTTCGATCCCTTCGGCGGGACGCGTCGGATTGCGATTTTCGAGTACCGGGTAGCGTTTCCAGCCCCGGATTTCCTCCTGCCCGATTGGTTTGTCCTTCCAATCCATGTAGGAGCGATAGGGGGCAGGTCTCCTGCCATCCGGCTTCACCAGTTCATCGCCCGATACGGCGCTGAAATCCCGCTGGCGGATGTAGGCGGGAAAGTACCCCGGCTTCGGCTTTTGCAGGTGCACTGTTGTCACCGGACCCTCGGACCAAGTTCCCGGCTGTGCCATGGCCCAGCCGAACGAAACACGCGTGCGGAAAGGCTTGGCGCCGGACTTGTCGGCGGTGATCCGGCCAAAGATGCGCGTCGGCAGGTCGATTTGCGCGTCGCTGTCGCCGGAGACATGGTCCTTCGAGGTGTTGCCCAAAAGGGCGTGAACCGAGTTGTCCCCGGCCATCTTGAACATCATCGACAGTCCGATTTGCCGGACCCGTGTGCCGTCGCGCAGGAAGAACACCGGGATCGGCTGACCGCGTTCATATTCGGCCTTGCGCCAGCGCCAAGTCGGGCTGACCTTTTCCTGCAGTTCCTGAACATCCAGGAACATGCGGATGACCTTTGGATCAACGTCCTCCGCCGTCTTTGGGTCGAAGAAGAAGAACTCCATGTGTTTGTGGTGGCTGGGCATCCCAGTGAAGACGAGCGTGCCGCTCTTGGTTGTCGATGGCCCGACCAGCGCCGCGATGCTGGCGGCGGCTTTCTTGTAGTGCAGCGTCTTGGCGTTGTGCGGATGATCCTGCGCATCATCCTCGACGTAAAGGGTGCAACCCGGCGCGGTTCCCGTCGCCTCAAGATAGATGCGCTCGACGATCTCGGCGATGGTCGTGTCGGTTGGCCGCGGGGTCTGTCCGGGGCCTTCCCAGACGATCTTGGTGCGCGCGTTCCCGTGAGCGGCAATCGCGGCCTCGATCCGTTGGCGGAAGGTTTGACCGCCGAACAGGGACATGCCGCTGAGCGTGTCGCGATGATCGACGCGCGCATAGTCGCAGGGCGTGAGCATCACCTTGCCATTCGTGACCTGCAGCAAACCGGCAAGAACCCTGGACTCGAACGCTCTGTTCGCCCGCGTGAATGTGCAATGCCTGCGGTAGTCGGTCACGGCATTCAAATCCCGCATCGCCGTGCGCGCGTCGTCCACCAGCGCCATCTTGCCGAAGCTGGCGATCTCCAGCACGTTGCGCACCATGCCGCGCAGGCTGGAGCCGGGGATGGCGGGGACTTTGCCGCCGGCACCGTCGGGCACGCGCCCGAATTTCTTGATCTGCCCGTCGCCCGCATCCCAGCCGACAAGGATCGGGGTTTCGGCGGTCAGCGTCAGCGACAGGCTGCCGCTTTTGCCTACCCCTGCCGGGTCATCCTGGCTGGGCAGGCCCGCAAGGGCGGGGTCAAGATCGGCGGCCTGGCAGACGTAGCGCGACAGCGGCACGAAATTGTAGGGTGCGGTCACGGTCATCCCTTTCCCCCGATGTCTTCAAGGCCGATCAGGCGGCAGGCGACGATCTCGGTCGCGCCATCGGCTGGAACCGACCAATAGCGGCGGTAGCGGGCTGCCTTGCCGTGCGTCGTCACAAGGCAGACCTCGTCGGTGATCCGTCCGCCGCCCGCCTCCTCGGTCAGGCGGGTCCAGACCCAGCCTCCGTCCAGCCGGCGTATCTGCAGGGTTTCATCTTTGGTGCCAAGTTCGGCTTCGAGCACGTCGCCCAGGCCGGATTCTGCCTCGCCCGGATACACCGTGACACCCGACTGGCGCGCGACCCAGCCGGTGGCCCCCGCCGCAGTCATGGCTTCGATCAGTTTCTTCAGCGCCGACGCATCATCCAGCCGCCCGGACGACAGTAGTATACCGCCGGGCGCATAGCCCGCAGCGCTGCCCAGGATCGTGATCAGTGTGTCAGCCTGCATCGGTCACCGCCTTGACCGGCATGGCTGGGACGGTCGGCCTGGCCCCCGTGCCGAAGATGCCCGCCCCTTCGCCCCATTCCGCCCCGATCCCGCACAACCCGTCACACATGTCCTGCAGCGCGGCGGCAAGGGCCGCGTGCTCCACCGGTTTCAGGTCCTGTGTCTCGGCAATCTTCACCGACAGTTCGGGGCGCCACAACAGGGCATCGGTGAACAGGACGCTGCGCCGCGCGCCACCGGTGAACCGGTCAAGCCCCACGTGGGTCTGAACAATGATTTCGGCATCCGGGATCACGATGTCAAGGAACCGCAGCTTGCCCGCCGCGCCGCCTGCGCCATCGGCAACCGAGCCGAACACCGTATCGATGACCTTTTCCGCATCCGGCACCTTCGCCTTGCGCAGGTGAAACAGCGCGCGATGGCGCAGCGGCCCCTTGATCGCAGAGCCGGGCACGACCCAGACATTCTTCTGCACCGAGCCGGTCCCTGCCACGGACGCGGTCCACTTGAACCGCTTCTCGCGCCAGGGTGCGCGATCCTCTGCCAGACTGCCCCCCTCTGCCAGACTCCGCGCCCCGGCCCCGACAAGCAACGGCCCCTCGATCCGCCCCGACAGCCCCCATCGGGCGGGTGTGGTGTTGGCCTTGTATGGCGCGCGCACCAAGAGGCCGTCGCTGCCCAGATCCTTGGCGGCCAGCTTGCACAAATCCGTCCAGTCCCTTGGAAGGGAGAGGTTCTTGCGCCCGAAGGCCACGCAGCGCATCTGCCCGTAGCCCGACCGCGTGGCACCGCCCAGCCAGAGGCCGACCTTGATCAGCGCGGCCACGCCAGCCGCCGCCTCCTTGTTGTCCGTCTGCAGTTCGAAGGTGAACCGGGCACCCGCGGGCACCGCGGTGCGGGTGAACTTGCCGCTGCCGTCCACGACTCCCCGGTCATTCAGCCGCACATGCTGGCGCGTCAGCGGTGGGGCTTCGGGCAGGACATGCTTGCACAGGGGATCGATGCGCATCTTGTCCAGGTCTATCGGAGCCGTCAGCAAACCATCGCGCGGCCGGTCGTCCGCCCAGTGGAACAACGCATCGGTCAGCGTTACCGGGCTGCGGTTGCCATCGTCGCCTTCGGCCCAACCGAACCAGCTGTTCGCCTTGGCCTTGTCCCTCACCGCCGACCGCAACGCCCCGGCCAGCGAGGTGGCCGGGATCATCGGCAACCCGTTCGGGTCGCGCACAATCATGTTGTCGTTCAGCGCATCCTCGTCGCCCGAGGCGATCATCAGCGGCGAGGCGGCCTCAAGCGTAGCGCGCAAGACGAACCGTTCAGCGGCCATCGAAATACCCCAGCGATGTCAGTTCGGCGCGCAGGGCATGGGCAAGGCGGCGGACATGTTCCAGCCGCGCTGCGGCGTCGGACGCACCCGCCGGGCCAAGTTCGGCCAGAAGGGCGGCCACGAAGGTTCCGGGCTTGTCGGGTTCATCTTTGTCGAAACGGGCCTGCCAGGCCGTGCTTTCCTTTTCGGATGCCGAACCCCGCGCCGCCTCAAGCTGCCGTCGCATCTCGGCGGCCTCCATCCGGGCCAGCGGCCCCCACTGGCTGGGCGTCGGGCCGCATCGCCCGGCGTTGATCCCTTCCGCCGCCCCATAGCGATCCATCCACAGGCCCACGGCTTCGCGCGCCTTGTCCTGACCTTCCCGCCGACTTTTGGCAGTATTTGCGCGTTCGGCCAGCAGGCGCGACAGCGGTGTTTCCGGCGCGGCGGCTTTCGCGACCGAAGGCGCGGCACCGCCCGCAGCGCCTTGCCACCCCTTGATGATCTCGATCGGCGGGGCGGTGCAGGCCAGAACCTGGCCCAGCCCCTGTTCCTGATGGAACCCGCGCCACAGCAGCCCCGGCGCGATGCCCGCCTTCAGCACGATCACCGACCCACGCGCGATCACCAGACGCTCGGGCTGGCGGGCCTTCCAGTGGGCGTTGAACGGCGCATAGCTGCGGTGGCGGACAAAGCTGCGCGACCAGTCGATCTCGGTGCCGAAGAAGCCGGGATAGTCGGCACCGACAGGGCCATCAGGTCGTTCGGTCGGCTGGAAATGCCGGTCGTGCGCGGCGAGGTCCGACAGGCACCACAGATAGGTCGCGTCGCCGGTTCCCGCTGGCGGCAGCGGGGGCACCGACGCCAACGCCTCGATCTTCACCCGCCCGAATTCGGCGCTGCGCGACCGCCCTAGAACCTGATCGCCCTTCAGGGCCGAAACCGCATCACTGACAAGCCCCGCGTCGCCCTCGATGCGGGCTATGAAGCTTTGCCCCTCGGCCAGCGCCTGCAAGCCGTAAAACTGCCCGTCGGCGGCCCGCTGCGTGTCGGGGTTGATCGCGGTGCGCCGGGTGTCGGTCATCCGCACCCGCATGGGGTTCACCCCCGGCCCCGGCGCGATCTGCACTTCCTTGGCCTGGCGGAACCCGGCGTCGCGCTGTGTTCCGGGGGCACACCAGTCTTGCCAGGCACCCCCATCCTTCGGTTCGTGCAGGGAGCGCGGCGCGGGCAACGCGACATTGGCACCACAGTCGCAGGCCAGCAGCGCGTCGCCGATCCGCAACCGCGAGCCATGGAACCGGTCCAGCACATCCGGCTGCGCGGTGCCGCTGCCATAGGCGCGCGACACCAGCCCCCCCACAACATGCCACCGGGCAGAAACGGCAGCGACGCGGGCGTCGCCGCGGTTGCCACGTCGAACGAGGCAATCACGGGTTCCAGAAGGGTGATCCTGATTGCGGTGACGGCCATCGCTCAGCCCTCCGCCGTGACGATGACGCGACCAAGCCCGCGCGTCCGCCCCGAGCCGACGGCGTTCAGGAGGGGCAGCGCATCCGTCAGCGACTTGCGCCAGTTGCCGACGTTGACACCCGGCAGCGGCGTCACGTCGGCCACCAGCACAAGCGGCAAAACCACCTCGTCATAGCGCAGCGAATGCGGCCTGGCGGTGCCCGTGTCGGTCATGGCCGTGCTACGGCGGGATTGAAACAGGCCGGCGATCAGGTCGGCCTTGCCGCGGAGCGCGGCGCGGTCATTGTCGGGCAGCCGTGCATCGGAAAACCTCAGCAGGCCCGCCGTCGTCTCGTCATGCAATGGCCTACCCGGCAGGGACCGTGTGCCGAAGAGGCTGACGACCGCTTTCCGGTCCACATGCGGCACCCCCATGGCTGCGGCATCGTACACCGCCTGGCGGCACAGTCCCTTGACCTGCCGCCCGGGGATCAGCGGCAGCCCGTCGGGGTCGCGTGCGGCACGGGAATCGAAAGTGCCCATGGCACCCTCGCCGGTGCCCACCTGCCAGAAAGACAGAAACCTGAACACCAGCCGCATCACGCCGCCTTTCCCAGCACATGCGACAGGTCATGCGCCTGCAACAGCGGGCACCAGCGCGGTGTGGTCCCCGTCCACGCGTCCAGCCCGTTCATCCCGAGGGCGGACAGGGTGGTTTCAAGTTGCTTGCGCATGTCACCAGGCCGACTGCCCAACACCTCCATCGCACGGTCGAGGACACGCTTTGCCTCCTCCCGGTTCGATTTCAGCAGTTCCGCAACCCGCCGCAGGCCGCCGCGCCCGACATCGTCCTTGTCCAGTTGCTTCGCCAGATCGATCAGGACTTCGAACCCCTTGCGCGGGTGGGCCGCCTGCCACAGCGTATAGCCGCCGTCGCCCCGCCCGCCATCGGCCAGATCACGGGCCGACGCCGGAATTGTCGCCCCGGCAACGCGATGAAAAGCGATGCGGCTTTCCGTTTTGTGCCGGGCGGATGTTGCAAGGCTTTCGGCCAGATCATAGGCCTGGGAAAATGGCTGGTTTGGGCTGATGACAACAAATCCGACCTTGATCGTGACGATTTCATTCTTGGCCAGAATGTTGAACGGACGTGCGGCCTTGGTTGCCAAACCCTCGAAAGCTTCGGCGAAATCCAAGGCAAATTGCGGCGCGAGGTCGGCGCGCAGGATCAGCGAAACATCGTCGCCCCCCAGGAGGACCGGGCGGGCGGGCATCACGCCCTCTGCTGCCGCATCGGCAACGGCTTTCATCGCATGCCGGACCGCCCCTTGCGTCGCTTTGGCCAGAGCGCGCGACAGGTCTCGGACCTTGTCCGGGGCGTTGCGATACTCGTCCACGGCCCGCTTGAACAGCGTCCCCATGCCGTTGCCGTCGGCGTGCAGCACGGCAATCCGCCGGATCATCCCGACCTGGAACGGGAAGACGACCGTCCGGTCCGACTTCGTCTCGCTGTCCTGGTCGTCAGCCTCAAAGACAGTCGGCCACCGCAGGGCCTTACCCTGTGAATCATCCGCGGGCATGAACTTGGCGGCCAGCCCCTCGCGCTCTTCCTCGAGGTGGCGGCGGACCAGATGCGTAGCGAGATCGGCGTATTCGCGCGTACGCGGGCAGGTGCCGTAGGGCGCCCACCCGGCTAGAATGGCGGGGCTGCCGCCGGACCGGGGCGCCGGGCGCACCATGGGGGAGCCGAGCGGCAGGGCGACGCCCCGCACCGGGCCGTCGTCCGACATCGCGTTGCGCGCCGCATCCCGGGCGGCGGCGGTGTCGTCCCCGCTGCGCAGGGCGTCGCTGAACACCAGCCCCGGCGCCCGCCGAGCCACCTCGAGCCGGAAGGCGGCGCGGAACCGGCGCAGCGCCGCTTCGTCGGTGCCGGTCAGGTCAAGCGCCCCGCCGGCGGCACGGAACACCACGGCATCCGGGACCAGAAGTGTCAGCAGGTCACCCGCGACGCCACCGACACCATGCCCCGTGCCCCGTGCCGCCCGCCAGTCCCGCGTCATGGCTGAGACTGTCAAGCAGTTCGCTCGCGCCGCTTGCGTCGCGCAGCTTGCCGGTTGCGAAAATGAAGCGCTGTATCTGTCTTATTTCAAAGAGATAGGAGAAAACGGTCACGTTATGTCATTCGCCTCCCGCGCCCAACTACAGCAATCATTGTCGTTTGGACAAGGTCAATGCACAATTTGCGCGAATCGGCCCCGCCGGGGAATTTTCCGCCGCAGCGCCGAACCCGACAGGAGCGTGGTATGCGACAACACCGGTCGCTGCGGAAATTGCGCAAGGGCCGCGTCACATCCATTGCTGGCAGGGCCGGACTTGCGGCCGCAGATGCACCTTCTCCATTGAGGGACGGCTGAAATGACCCGCACGCCCGCCGCAACCTGGCCCGACCGTTTCGTCTATGTCTGCACCGCGACGCAGGGGGCAACCGTGAACCACGCCCCCCTGCACCATGCCGGGGCCGGGCGCATTGCCGGCCTTGTCATCCTGTGCGCGTTCGGGTCGCCCAACAGCCCCTCGGCGCAGGACCGCATCCAGACCCAGGCACCGACCGAACGGCTGCGGCAAACCGCGATGGATGCCTTCGGGCTGCCGCGCGACCGTATCCGGGTGGTGACCGGCCATGCCGACCTGCTCGCCCCCTGGACCGACGCCCTGCACATCGCCGCCGACATGGCGCGGCGCGAGGATGCGGCAATCGTCTTCAACATCACGTCGGGGCGCAAGACCGCGACGCTGGGCGCCCTGCTGGGGGCACCGCGCGGGCCGGACGCACCCGAAATCGTGATGGTCACCGTGGGGCTGGACAGCACCTTGCGGCGGATCGACCTGCTGCCCGACGGGCGCATCCTGGAACGCCCGCTGCCGTCACGCCCCGGCCTGACGCTCGAGGTCTATCTGGGCACCTACGGCCTGCGGGTGATCGACCCGACAGCGGGGCGGCAGACCGAAGCGCGGCTCGCCGACCGGACGGATGCCTACGCGGTTCTGTCGCACGGGCTTGCGCAGGCCGAGTTCCGCCAGCGGCTTGGCGACCTGCAAACCCGCGTCGCGCGGTGCGAGGGGCGGGCGCCCTGGCGGCTGCCCCTGCGCGGCAACGAGGCAGCCGTGCTATCGTCGTTCCTGGCGGTGGTGGAAGGTGTGTCGGTGGTCGATGCAGACCTTGTGCTGCACAACGAGGACGCGCAGCGCTTCCTGTCCGGGCTGTGGTTGGAGGGGCTGGCGCTGATGGCGCTGCGGTCGGCACTGTCGGCGCATGACATGCTGCACCTTGCCCGGGGTGTCGAGGTTGCCGGGCGCCGCGCGCCGCGCGGCAAGGCCGAGACGGATTTCGACCTAGCGCTGCTGCACGGCAACCGGTTCGGCCTGGTCGAATGCAAGGCGGGGCGCGATGCCCGTTCGGTGCGGCGCGGGCTGGTGCACCTGTCGCATTACCGCGCGCTGCTGGCCGCGCAGTCGGGTGGTGCCTGGCTGGTCGCGCCGCTGGCCACCCTGACCGAGGAAGAGGGGCTGCACGCCCAGGTCGCCGCCCTTGGCGTGGCCCTGCTGACCGGGGCCGGGGCGGTGGATCAACTGGTTGTCGCGGTACAGGCCTGGCTGAGCAGCCCGGCAGCACGGTCGCAACCCGGCATGGAGGGCGCAAATCCCCTGTCCGGCAGCGGCGGGTAGGGACACGCGCCGCCGCACCGCGTCTTGCGGATGGTGGTCGGGCACGGGAGCCGGGCCAACCCGATTGTCCCCGATGTGATGCGCCTGCCATCCATCCAGCAATCGCGCCGGCGCAGTCCGGGGTCCCGATGCCTTGCGCGTTGAAAATCGGGACCCCGGCCTTCGCCGGGGCGATTGCCGGGGAAGATGCGTCGGCAAGAAGCAGAGTGCCGGAGGCACATGCCCCGCGCCCTGTTCCAATCCACCGTCATGCGGACAGGGGCTGGCGACAGCGTCGCTGTAACCCGCTGTAATTCAACCCTGAAAGTGCCTGTTCTCTGAACATGCGGCAGTTTCCCGGTTGCCGAAATCACCGAAGTCTCCCGATACGCCCGTATTCCCCAATCATCCCATTGCCTTGCACCCTTTCGGCGGCTGATTCGGGCTTCCCGCGCTCCTTTTTTGCCCTTCCTGCACTGTCTCCCGCATCGGCCCGGTCTGGCAACAGCTTTCTGCGGTCCGGCCCACGGAACCTTCCGTGGCCTCCGCCGCCCCGCAGTCCGTGGCATCGGTCCGGCATCCGAAACCCCGTCCGGAAGGAGAGACCCCGATGCCGACCCCCACCCGCTACGGCCCCCTCGTCCCCTCGTCGCTTGACCGCGTGCGGTCGGGCGCCGTCGGGCCGCTGGCCGGCCTGCCCGCCCGCGCCACCACCCGCCCCGGCCTGCTCGAGACGGTGCTGGCCAGCCGCAGCGAGCGCGAGATCATGCGCCAACGCGAGGCCGCCGCCGTGACCGTCGAGGCCGAGCAGATCGCCGCCGCCGTCGAGGTCTGCGTGGCCCAGACCCGCGACACCAAGGAACTCGCGCTCAAGGCCCTGCAGGCCGAGACCGCCCGTGGACATGCCGACATGGAGGACCAGATGCAGAAGGACACCCACGACGCCGAAACCGGCAACGCCCGCGCCGTCAACCAGCACGTGACCGAGATCGTCCAGGCCGAGAAACAGGTGCTGGACGAGGTCAAGGCCCTGGTCGAGGCCGGACTTGTCGCCGCCGACCGCGCCGAACTGGTGGCCGAGATCGTGCGCGCGGGCACCGACCACGTGATCGGGTCCGGGCTCGACCTGCGCGACATGATCCGCGACAGCCGCACCGGCCGGCTGAGCCGCTCGCTCTCGCGCCCGCGCTGAACACCGCCAGCCGTTGCAACCGCGCCAGGCCGGGTCTCCCGGCCGGGCGCCTTGTCATGCCGGTGGGGATCACAACCCCCATCGGTCCAGCATGGCCACCGCCGCAGCCGGGTCGCGGCGGATGCGGATGACGGTCTGCCGCGCCAGCCCCGTCGCGCGGGCAACGGCGCTGTTGCCCGCGCCCTTCGTTGCCATGTCCAGCACGTCGGCCATCTGCGCGCGGGAAAACCCGGGGCGGCGGCCAAGGTACTTGCCGCCGCCTTCGCGCGCGGCGCCGATGCCCGCCTTCTGCGCCTCGCGCGTGGCTTCGGCCTGGGCCTGCGCGGTGGCCGCCATGAAGGCGATCAGCGCATCGCGCACCGCCTGCTGAACCGGGTCCCGGGTCGCGCCGTCGAACGTCATGGCGTTGATCACCGTGCGGATCACCACGCCGCGCCGCATGAAATCACGGATCGTGTCGGTCACGTCCTGATAGTTGCGCCCCAGCCTGTCCACCCAGCGCACCACCAGCACATCGCCCGCCCGCAGCATGTCGGACAGACGCCGCCCCTGCGACCGCTCGGCCAGCTGCGTGGCCAGGCCCGACACTCCGTCGTCGGCCACCACCTCGTCGATCACATGCCCCGCCGCAGCGGCCTGCGCCGCCTGGATCGCGATGTTCTGGTCGGCGGTGGACACTCGGGCGTACAGGATGGTGCGGGGCATGGGAATCTGTCCACAAGGATCATGTCCACATGAACACCTGTCCACAAGGCAAAGTCAAGCCTTGTGGACAGGCTTGCACGCCGAAACACCAGTGTCCGTTGGGGCATGCCCTTGTGGACACTGTGCAAGGATGATCCTTCGGTTGGATTCCGTCGTGCCAGCGGGGGGTGCGCGGACAGGGCGCAGGCCAGCCCCGTCGGCAACAGTGGCAGGCAACAGTGGCAGAACTTGCGCCCGAGGGTATCTTTTCCGCTTTCGTGTGAATATCTTGCGCGGTGTATCCAGTGGCAGATCGGACGCTCCGTGTCGCACCTCGTCGCTCCCTCGCGCATCGAACCGGCGCGCCTTGAGGACCAGATCCCGCTGGACCTCGTCGAAACGGCCAACCGGCTGATCCAGGCGTCACGGTCCCTTGGGCGCAACCTGCCGCCGCGCACCCTGGCCGACCTGGCCGCGATGGTGCGGATGATGAACAGCTACTATTCGAACAGGATCGAGGGCAACAACACCCGCCCGCGCGACATCGAACGCGCGCTGGCCGGAGACTACGACACCGACCCCGAGCGTCGCGCCCTGCAACAGGAACACGCCGCCCACGTGCGCCTGCAGGCCGACATCGACCGCCGCGCGGCCCTGGGCACCCTGCCCGACCCGACAGGCCCTGCGTTCATCCAAGGACTGCACCGCGCCTTCTATGACGGCGCTACCGACGCAATGCTGACGCTGCACCATGCGGGGCAGACCGTTCGCATCGACCCGGGAGAATGGCGCACGGGGGATGTCGAGGTTGGCGCGCACGTGCCGCCGCCGCATGCCACGGTGCCCGCCTTCATGGCGCATTTCCACACCCGGTTCCGGCAGGACTGGCTGCACGGGCAGGTGGCGCGCGTCCTGGCCACCGCCACGGCGCACCACAGGTTCAACTACATCCACCCCTTCCATGATGGAAACGGCCGTGTCAGCCGGCTGATGTCGCACGCCATGTCGCATCATGTCGGCATCGCGGCGGGGGGGTTGTGGTCCGTCTCGCGCGGCCTTGCGCGCGGGTTGCAGGACGGCCTGCCCGGCCGCGACGAGTATCGCGCGATGATGCATCTGGCAGACCGCGTGCGTCAGGGCGACCGTGACGGGCGCGGTGCCCTGTCCCTCGGGGCGCTGGTCACCTTTGCCACATGGTTCCTGTCGGTGTGCGAGGATCAGATCGCCTTCATGGACGGCATGTTCGAATTCGACGGCCTGGGAGGGCGGCTGGCGCGCTATGCTGCGATGACTGGCCTGGATGACCGTGCCGCAGACCTGCTGCGCATCGTGCTGTTGCGCGGCGAGGTTGACCGGGGCGACATCGCGGCCCTTCTGGGCGTCGCCCCCCGCACCGCACGCGCGACGATCAAGTCGCTGAGCGATGATGGCATCGTGGGTTCCGACACCCCGCGCAGCCCGCTTTTTCTGCGCTTTCCCAGCCAGGCGCACGACATCCTGTTCCCGCGGCTTTTCGACGTGTCCTGAACGCCCATCAGAGCAAGTCGCGGTCAATCCAATCCATGTCCCGCAGCCCTGAAGTAGTTCTGGCACTCTTGCGGCGGGAAGAGGTCGCTGGCGGCACCGACCTGTTTCCACAGTGCCTGGTAGGTTCTGGCGGCGGCCTTTCGGATCAGGGTTTTGAGCTTTGAGAACGCCATCTCGATTGATGGTGTGGATGGCTCCTGCTCCCGGCGTCGCTTTGCGCCATGATGGGTGTGTCATCATCCCAAATGGAGGAACCATCCATGTCGCAGGTTATCACAATCGGCGTTGATCTTGCCAAGA
>JBQTJI010000069.1:0-15852 GCA_052387255.1 Gemmobacter sp.
GGGGGCCCCCCCCCTTTACCCCCCTGCCCCGGGGTTTCCCGGGCGTGCCCCCCCGGGGCCGGGCCCGCCCCCACCCGCCCCCCCCCCCCGGGGGGGGGGCTCGCCGCCCCCCCCCCCCCCCCCCCCCCCCACCGCAAGGGAGGGATGAGCCGTTTGCCTGCGGCCCTTGCCAGGGTCGGCATCGCAGTGCAAACCTTGGTCCTTGCTGATACGGGCGGAGGCCCCCATGACCATGCAGACCCTGGACGTTACCCGCGTCGCCACCGGCAACCTTCCGCAGCTTGCCCATATCCGTAACCCGGGCCTTCCCCTCGATCTGGACTGGGTGGCGGGGGTCCAGGTCAACACCTCGGCGGTGGAACGGCGCTGTGCCACGCTGCCGGGGCGGCGGTCGGTCAAGAAGGAGTGGCAGGCGGCCTGGCTGTGCAAGGCGATCAGCCTGATCGACCTGACCACCCTGTCGGGCGACGATACGGCGGGCCGCGTGCAACGGCTGGCTGCCAAGGCGCGGCAGCCGGTTTCGCCCGGCATCCTGGAAAGACTCGGCATGCAGGGCCTGACCGTGGGCGCGGTCTGCGTCTATCACGACATGGTTCCGACTGCCGTCCGCGCGCTGGAGGGGTCGGGCATTCCGGTCGCCGCCGTGTCCACCGGCTTTCCGGCGGGCCTGTCGCCCTTCCACCTGCGCATCGCCGAGATCGGCTGCTCGGTGGCGGCGGGGGCGGCCGAGATCGACATCGTGATTTCCCGCCGCCATGTGCTGACCGGCAACTGGCAGGCGCTGTACGACGAGATGGCGCAGATGCGGGCGGCCTGCGGGGATGCGCACGTGAAGGCGATCCTGGCGACGGGCGAGCTGGGCACGCTGCGCAACGTGATGAAGGCGTCTCTGGTCTGCATGATGGCGGGGGCGGACTTCATCAAGACCTCGACCGGGAAAGAGGGGGTGAATGCCACCCTGCCGGTGACCCTGACCATGGTGCGCGCGATCCGGGCCTATGAGGCGCGGACGGGGATCAAGGTGGGCTACAAGCCGGCGGGGGGCATTGCCAAGGCCAAGGATGCGCTGGTGTACCTGTCGCTGATAAAGGACGAACTGGGCCTGCCCTGGCTGCAACCCGACCTGTTCCGGTTCGGGGCGTCGTCGCTGCTGGGCGATATCGAGCGGCAACTGGAACACCACCTGACCGGCGCCTATTCCGCCGCCAACCGCCATGCGATGGGTTGAAGAGGATTTCGTCCATGTGGCCATTTAGAAAAAAAAGCACGTCTCAGTACATAGTTGAGATAATGCCAGAAATAGAAGAGTTGGTTTGTGAAAGGTGGACCCACTTTGATCGTACCCTTGTCTTTAAAGATGGCGTACCGCTTGAGGAAAAATTCTTCATGTTTGCAGTCCCGATGATTGAGGGGATCAAGAATGCCTTCCCAAAACTACGAAACGAACCGGAGACCGTTTATATCCTCTTGATCGCGCGAGGGGTGGTACGTTCGGGGACAGTAACAAAGGAAGCGCTAGCGGAAAGCACGCGTCTTCCCATTGAAGTGTTGAGCTAAGCCATGACGATCCGCGACATCTTCCAGACGATGGACTACGGCCCCGCCCCCGAAAGCCATGCCGAGGCTTTGGCTTGGATTGCCCGGCATCAGGGCCGTTTCGGCCACTGGATCGACGGGGCGTTCACCGCGCCGGGGCAGACCTTTGCCACCAAGAACCCGGCGACGGGCAAGGTTCTGGCCGGGGTGACGCAGGGGACTGAGGCGGATGTGGCGGCGGCGGTGGCCGCCGCGCGCAGGGCGCAGCCCAAGTGGGCGCGGTTGCCGGGCCATGCGCGGGCGCGCATCCTTTATGCGCTCGGGCGGCTGGTGCAGAAGCACAGCCGTCTGCTGGCCGTCATGGAGACGCTGGACAACGGCAAGCCCATCCGCGAGAGCCGCGACATCGACGTGCCGCTGGTGGCGCGGCATTTCGGGTATCACGCGGGGCTGGCGCAACTGCTGGATGCCGAGCTGCCCGGCCATGTCCCGCAGGGGGTCTGCGGCGCGGTGATCCCGTGGAACTTTCCGCTGCTGATGCTGGCGTGGAAGGTGGCCCCCGCCTTGGCCGCCGGGAACACCGTCGTCCTGAAACCCGCCGAATGGACGCCGCTGACCGCCCTTCTGTTCGCCGAGATCAGCCGTGAGGCGGGGTTGCCGAAGGGTGTGCTGAACATCGTCACCGGGGATGGCGCGACCGGGGCGGCGCTGGTGGCAGCCCCGGTCGACAAGGTGGCCTTCACCGGATCGACCGACGTGGGCCGCGCGATCCGCAAGGCCACGGCGGGCACGGGCAAGGCGCTGACGTTGGAGCTGGGCGGCAAGTCGCCCTACCTCGTGTTCGACGATGCCGATCTGGACAGCGCCATCGAGGGGCTGGTCGATGCGATCTGGTTCAACGGGGGGCAGGTCTGCTGTGCCGGGTCGCGCCTGTTGGTGCAGGAGGGCGTGGCCGAGACGTTCCATGCCCGCCTGAAGGCGCGGATGGACGGGCTGCGCATCGGCGATCCCTTGGACAAGTGCATCGATGTGGGCGCGGTGGTCGACCCCGAGCAGCTGGCGCGGATCACCGCGATGGTGGACGGCAATGCCGAAGGCGAAACCTACCGTGCCGCCTGCCCTTTGCCCGCCGGATGTTTCTACCCCCCCACCCTGATCACCGGCCTGTCCACCGCCAGCCGCCTGATGCAGGAGGAAATCTTTGGCCCCGTGCTGGTGTCGATGACCTTCCGCACACCCGAAGAGGCGGTCGCCCTGGCCAACAACACGCGCTACGGGCTGGCCGCCACGTTGTGGACCGAGAACGTCAACCTCGCGCTGGACGTGGCCCCGAAACTGCGTGCGGGGGTGGTCTGGGTCAACGGGACGAACATGTTCGACGCCGCCGCCGGGTTCGGCGGGGTGCGCGAGTCGGGGTTCGGGCGCGAAGGCGGGTGGGAGGGGCTGCTGGCCTATCTCAAGCCCGCCACGACAGGAAAACCGCTGCAACCCGTGGCGGCGATGCCCGAACCGGCCCGTCCCGACGTGCCTGCGATGGACCGCACGGCGAAGCTCTATGTCGGCGGCAAGCAGTCGCGGCCCGATGGCGGGTATTCGCGGGCGGTGTGGGGGCCGAAGGGCGCGCTGCTGGGGCATGTGGGGCTTGGCAACCGCAAGGACATCCGCAATGCGGTCGAGGCGGCGCATGCCGGGAAGGGCTGGGCCAAGGCCACGGCCTGGAACCGGGCGCAGGTGCTGTACTATCTGGCCGAGAACCTGTCGGCGCGCTGCCCCGAGTTCGCCGCGCGGCTGCAGGCGATGACCGGCAGGCCCGGCACGGCAGAGGTCGAGGCCAGCATCGCGCGGCTGTTCACCTATGCTGCCTGGGCCGACAAGTACGACGGGGCCGCCAAGGCCGTGCCGATCCGGGGCGTGGCCCTGGCGATGAACGAGGCGCAGGGCGTTATCGGCATCCTCTGCCCGGACGAGGCCCCGCTTCTGGGGCTGGCGTCGCTGGTCGCGCCTGCGATTGCCATGGGAAACACCGTGGTGGTGGTGCCGTCGGAACCCTTCCCGCTGGCCGCGACGGATTTCTATCAGGTGCTGGACACGTCGGACGTGCCGGGGGGCGTGGTCAACATCGTCACCGGATCGCATGCGGACCTGGCCAAGCCATTGGCCAGCCACATGGATGTCGATGCCGTCTGGTGCTTTTCGTCCACCGACCTGTCGGCCACGGTGGAGCGCGAGGCGGCGGGGAATGTCAAGCGCACCTGGGTCAACCATGGCCGCGCGACGGACTGGGCCAGGATGGAGGGCCGCGCCGTGCTGCGGCAGGCGACCGAGGTCAAGACGGTGTGGGTGCCCTACGGCGAGTAGGGCACCCCGCGCTGCGGATTTCTTCAAGATATGGCGCATTGGCGTAGGGCGGGCTTCAGCCCGCCACCCGGCGACAGTGGCGGGCTGAAGCCCGCCCTACGCCCGCTTGCGCGGCTTCGCACCCAGCGTTCACCCCTTGTGATACGTCTCCGGCATCCCGTAAACCGGCGTTGGGATCCCCTCCATCCGCGCCTTGAGTTGCAGCGACAGGAACTGCGAATAGTGGCGCGACTGGTGCAGGTTGCCGCCGTGGAACCACAGGCCGGGCGCTTGCGTGGGCTTCCACATGTTGCGCTGTTCGCCGACCCAGGGCCCCGGATCCTTGGGCGTATCGGACCCCAGGCCCCAGCACTTGCCGACCTTGTCCGCCACATCCTGCCCGATCAGGTCGGCGGCAAAGCCGTTCATCGAGCCGTATCCCGTGGCATAGATGATCACGTCGGCGGGCAGGTGGGTGCCATCCTCGAGCACCACGCCGTCGGGCACGATTTCGCGGACGTTGCCATGCGCCAGCTTGATCTTGCCGTCGATGATCAGCTGGCTGGCCCCGATGTCGATGTAATAGCCCGACCCGCGGCGCAGGTATTTCATGAACAGGCCCGACCCGTCGGGCCCCCAGTCCAGCCAGAACCCGGCCTTTTCGAGGCCCGCATAGAACTCGGCGTCGATCTCGCGCATCTTGTCGTACAGTGGGATCTGGAAGGTGTGCAGGATCGCATAGGGCAGCGAGGCAAAGATCAGGTCGGCCTTTTCGGTTGTCATCCCCGACCGGACCGCCTGTTCCGAGTAGAGGCCCGCCAGCCCGACCTCCATCAGCGTGTCCGACCGCACGATATGGGTCGAGGACCGCTGCACCATGGTCACGTCGACGTCGTTTTCCCACAGCGCCGCGCAGATGTCGTGGGCCGAGTTGTTCGACCCGATCACCACGGCGCGCTTGCCCCTGTAGGCATCGGGGCCGGGGTGCTTGGACGAATGGTGCTGGTCGCCCCGGAATGTCTCCATCCCCGTGAATTTGGGCAGGTTCGGCTTGGCCGACATGCCGGTGGCCAGGACAAGCTGCTTCGGGCGCAACGTCACCTCCTGCCCGTCGCGGTCGACGACCACGGTCCATTCGCCGGTGGCCTCGTCATACCGCGCCGATCTGCAGGTGGTGCGGGACCAGTAGTTCAGTTCCATGACCCTGGTGTACATTTCCAGCCAGTCGCCGATCTTGTCCTTGGGGCTGAACACCGGCCAGGTCTCGGGGAACTTGATGTAGGGCAGGTGGTCGTACCAGACCGGGTCGTGCAGGCAGAGCGACTTGTAGCGGTTGCGCCAGCTGTCGCCGGGGCGGTCGTTCTTTTCGACCACGATGGTCGGCACCCGCAACTGCCGCAGCCGCGCGGCAAGGGCGATGCCGCCCTGCCCGCCGCCCACGATCAGCACATAGGGCTGCGTGCCGTAGCCCAGATCGGCGGCCTCGGCCTCGCGTTCCTCTTTCCAGGTGGGGCGGTGCTTGTCGGCCCCGTGCCGCGCCCCCAGCGGGCGGGCGAAGCCCTTGCTTTCCTCGTGCCCCTTCAGTTCGACCATGGTGGTCAGCAGGGTCCAGATCCTGCCGTTCATCAGGCGGATCAGGCCATAGCCCCGTGCCGCAGCCGTCTCGAATTCGATCCAGGCGGTGATGACGCTGCCATCTTCGGACGCCGTCTCGCCCTCGGCGATCTTCCAGCCCGAGGGGGCCGTGTCGGCCAGCCGCAGCGACAGCATGTCGGTGATCTGGGCGCGGCCCTCGCAGGTGGCGATGTTCCAGGTGAACGACACCAGGTCGCGCCAATAGCAGTCGTCCTGGAACATCGCCGTCGCGGCGGCGATGTCGCCCTGCGACAGGGCGGTGTCCAGATCGGACAGCACCTGTTCCATCGTGGCCTGCGCGGTGGTGTCGAGCATCGTGGTCCTCCCCCAAGGATGTGACCGCTGCGGCGTCGCGCTGCGGTTCACCCGCCGATTGTGCACCGAAGCGGTCGCCGGGCAAGGCGCACCTTTGTCGGATAGGGGGGTGTCAGGCCGGAACCGGCCAGCCGTCGATCCGGGCGATGGCCTCTTCCGCCGTCTCGACAAAGGCGAAGAGGTCCAGGTCCTGCGGAGAGATGACCCCCGCCTCGGCCAGGGCTTGCCAGTTGATCACCCGCTCCCACCAGCCGCGCCCGAACAAGAGGAAGGGGATGCGCTTCATCCGGCCGGTCTGGATCAGGGTCAGGCTTTCGAACATCTCGTCCAGCGTGCCGAAGCCGCCGGGAAACACGCAGACCGCGCGGGCGCGCATCAGGAAATGCATCTTGCGGATCGCGAAGTAGTGGAAGTTGAAGCACAGGTCGGGGGTCACATACGGGTTCGGGGCCTGTTCGTGCGGCAGCACGATGTTCAGCCCGATGGACACGCCGCCCGCCTCGGCCGCGCCGAGGTTGCCCGCCTCCATCACCCCCGGCCCGCCGCCGGTGACGATGACATCGTCGCGGCCCGGCGTGGCCAGGCTGCGAGCGGTGATCAGGCGGGCAAAGCGGCGGGCCTCGGTGAAATAGGGCACCAGGGCGGCCATGGCAGGCGGCGTGTCCGGCCCGGTCACCGCCGGAATGCGCGCGCCCCCGAACATGACGATGGTCGACCGGATGCCATAGGCATCCATCGCCATCTGCGGCTTGAGCAGCTCCAGCTGCAGCCGCACGGGGCGCAGTTCGTCGCGGGTCAGGAACTCAGGGTCGGCGAAGGCCAGCCGGTAGGACGGCGCGCGGGTCTGGGCCGTGTCGGGGATGCGGTCGGCGGCGGCCACATCCTGCACGCTGTCGCGCATGGGATGGGTGCGGGAGTCGTCGGTCATGGGCGGGCCTCGGGCGGTGTCGGTCCCGCAGCGGTCTATCCAACCGCGGCCCGCTTGGCCAGTTCACGCGTCATAGCGTTCCACGGTGCCCTGCGCTGCGGTCAGCGTCGCCTCGCCCAGGGTGAACAGGTCTTCCATGAAATAGGCCGACAGTTCGGCGCGGCTGCCCAGGCCGGACTTGCGGTAGATGCTTTGGGCCTGCTGGCGGATCGTGGCCTCGGACGTCCGCCGCAGGCCTGCGATCTCGCGCAGCGACGCCCCCTTCAGCAGCAGTCCTGCAACGTCCGCCTCGGCGGGGGTCAGCGACCAGGCGTCGAACTGCGCCTCGACCGCGCGCGACAGGCCGTCAAGGAAGCGCCGACTTTGCGCGCGCCAGGCGCGGCCCTCTTTCGCGGCCAGATGGACGGCCCCCTCAAGATCGTCGGTGCGCCGGCGCAGGTCCGTCAGGCGCAGCACCAGCATCGTCGATCCGACCGCCGAACCGATCATGATGAGGCGGTCGAGAAAATCCAGCGCCAGCGCGGCCCGATCCGTGCCGCTTTCCTCGACCGTCGCGTCAAGGGCGGTCAGCGCCAGGGCAAGCCCGACAAGGCAGGACAGGGCAAGGATCAGGACCGTTCGGTCGCGCATCGGCGGGGGTTCCCGGCATCGGGGTGGCACAAAGCCTGCACCCGCAAGCGCGTCTTGGCCATCCGCTTTCTGGCGGATGGCAGGGCAGCGGGGGGGCACCGCGCCGGGTCCATCCCTTGGCGGATGGCCGGGGCGGCACGCCTGGCGGCAGCATCGGGCAGGCAGGGGCCGCAGCCCCGCCGCGATGTGTCCCAAGGAAGGAGACCCATGATGAGCGTTCCCGCAACCCGGCCCGATGCCAGCCGCTTCACCAGCGTGATCGACAACCCGTTCATGACGCTGCGCCCCGGCACCACATTCGTCTATGCCAACCCCCAGAACGGCGAGAGCAACACCTTCATCGTCACCCATGACACGCGGGTCGTGGACGGGGTGACCTGCGTCGTGGTCCGCGACATCGCCTATGTGAACGGTCTTGTGGTCGAGGATACGCTGGACTGGTTCGCGCAGGATGACGAAGGCAACGTCTGGTACTTCGGCGAGGCGTCGCGCGATTTCGAGCCCGGCAATCCCGACCCCGTCAACAGCGACGGATCCTGGGAGTCGGGCATCGACGGGGCCGAGGCCGGCATCATCATGCTGGCCAACCCCGAGACCGGTGACGACTATGCCCAGGAATCCGCCCCCGGCATCGCCGAGGACCGGGGCACAGTGCTGTCGCTGGAGGCAACCGTGCATGTCGGCTACGGCTCGTTCGAGGATGCGCTGCAGACGCGCGACCTGAATCCGCTGGAGCCGTCCGAAGAGAACAAGTTCTACGCTGAAGGCGTCGGCAACCTGCTGACCACCAACCCCGACGGCGAGCGCGAGGCGCTGGTGCGGATCATCGTCGAGGGCACCGGCGGCGACGATCTGGTGCAGGGTTATGCGGGCGGCGACGGCATGTTCGGGCGCGCGGGGGACGACCGGATGAACGGCGGCACCGGCAACGACACGATGTCGGGCGGAAGTGGTGACGACGTGATGACCGGCGGCGCGGGCTTTGACCGGCTGGCGGGCGGACGCGGCGATGACGTGCTGCGCGGGGGCCAGGGCGGCGACACGTTCGTCTTTCGCGATCTGGCCGATGGCCGCGCGACGCTGGACACGATCCTGGACTACCGCCGCGCGCAACTGGACGTGATCGACATCGGCGGCGGTGCGGCCAGCATCGTGGCCGAGGCGCTGGTCGATGGCGCGTGGGAACTGACGCTGGCGGGCGACGGCGACCGCATCCGCCTGGAAGGCGTGGTCGACCGCAACGGCGACGGGCACATCATCGACCAGCTGCTGTTCGCCTGACGTCCGGGCAGTCCCGGCGCGGGCAAGGCTTGCGCCGGGGCGGCGGTTGCCGCTAGGAACGCGGCGTTGCCCGAAGGAGACTGGCCCATGACCCACGCAGCCCTGGAAGCCGCCATCGAGACCGCCTGGGAGGCGCGCGACACGCTGACCCCCGCGACCAGGGGCGAAGCGCGCGACGCGGTCGAGGCGACGCTGGCGGCGCTGGATACCGGCAAGCTCCGCGTGGCCGAGAGGCGCGGCAGCGACTGGCACGTCAACCAGTGGGCCAAGAAAGCGGTTCTGCTGTCGTTCCGGCTGAACGACATGGCCGTGATCCCCGGCGGCAACGGCGCGGCCACCTGGTGGGACAAGGTGCCGTCCAAGTTCGACGGCTGGGGCGAAAACCAGTGGCGCGCCGCCGGGTTCCGGGCCGTGCCGGGGTCGATCGTGCGGCGGTCGGCGTTCATCGGGCGGAACGTCGTGCTGATGCCGTCCTTCGTCAACGTGGGTGCCTATGTCGATGAGGGGTCGATGGTGGACGGCTGGGCGACGGTCGGGTCCTGCGCGCAGATCGGCCGCAACGTCCACCTGTCGGGCGGCGTCGGCATCGGCGGCGTGCTGGAACCGATGCAGGCGGGGCCGACGATCATCGAGGACGACTGTTTCATCGGCGCGCGGTCCGAGGTGGTCGAGGGCTGCATCGTGCGGGCAGGCTCGGTGCTGGGCATGGGCGTGTTCATCGGCAAGTCCACCAGGATCGTGGACCGCGAGACCGGGGCGGTGATGTACGGCGAGGTGCCGCCTGGGTCGGTCGTGGTGGCGGGGTCGATGCCGTCGACCGGGGGGGTCAACCTGTACTGCGCGGTGATCGTGAAAAAGGTCGATGCGCAGACGCGGTCGAAGACCAGCATCAACGACCTGCTGCGGGACTGACGTGGCCGACGCGCCCCGCCTGCAGCAGGTGTTCACCCTTCTGGTCGAAGTCGGGCGCAAGCCCGGTGACGGCCTGCCGCCCAAGGCCACCGGGGCCGCGCTGTTGTGCTATGCCACCGGCGTGGACGAGGCCGAGGCGGTGCGCGAGACGGTCGCGGTGCTGAAGGTGGCCGACCTGGCCGTGCTGGAGGTCGAGGGGCACGGGTCGCTGGCCGAACGCGAGGCGGCGGGGGACGAGATCGACCCAGAGGAACGCGCCCTGATGGACCGCGCGCTGGCCGAGAACGCGGTGATCGTGGCGCAGATGAACCCGTTCGAGGACTGACCTACCGTCGCCACAGCCGCAGGGCCAGCGGGGCCAGGGCGATCACCAGCACGATGCGGACCACATGGTGCAGGGCCACGAAGGCCACCTCGACCTGCAGGGCCAGGGCGACCAGGCTCATCTCGTTCAGGCCGCCCGGCGCGAAGGCCAGAAGGACCAGCGACAGATCCAGCCCCATCATCGCGTTCAGCGCCACGGCGAACCCCAGGGCAAGCCCCAGCATCATCGCCGTCGCCCCCACGCTGAGGACCAGCGCCCGGCCCACATCGCGCGCCGAGACGCCGACGAACCGGCACCCCATCACCGTGCCAAGCGCCACCTGCGCCGCAATCACCAGCCCGGGGGGCGGTGCGCTGTCGGTCAGTCCGGTCGCATGGGCGATCCCGCTCAGCACCATCGGCCCCAGCAGCGTGGGTGCAGGCAGCCGCAGCCGGGTCGCGACGATGGCTCCGGCGACGCCGCAGACCACCAGGATGCCGACATCCTGCAGCGCCATCGACAACAGGGGCGGCCCCCCCGGATTGCCCGACACCTGATAGCCCAGGACCAGCCGGAACCAGAAGGCGATGGCCGCCACCGTCACCACGATGCGCGCCGCATGGGCCAGCACGATCCTGCGGTCGTCGCCGCCCATGGCGCGGCCGATCATCATCATCTCGGCCAGCCCGCCCGGCATCCCGGCGAAATAGGCCGTGACCGGATCGAACCCGCCAAGGTACCGGTAGTAGGGCACGACCACCGCCGCCGACAGGCCGGCATAAAGCGCCAGCATCGCCAGCGAGGGCAGCCATCCCGGCACCTGCCCCAGAAGGTCGGGCGAGAAGCCCGACCCCAAGAGCACGCCGATCACCGCGACGACCGGGGGGCGCAGCGCCTCGGGTGTGCGGATCGGCAGGCCGATGACGGCGGCGCACAGCGTCACCGTCAGCGCACCCAGCATCCACGGCAGGGGCAGGTTCAGCGCAAAGAACGCCCCGCCGCCGACCAGCCCCAGGAACAGCGCCAGGGCACCCCGCCACAGTATCGGCAGACGCGGGGAAGGGGGGGGCCTGTCGGCCAACCTTGACTCGTCGGGCGGGGTCACGGGTCTGATTGCTAGCGGCAGGTGTCCCCATCCGCAAGGGGAGGTGGCAAGACGGGTGACAGTTGTGTAAACTATGGACAGGCCTGCAAAAGGTCGGTGGGGGGCCCCGTGGCGCTAAGTTTCCGGCAGACCGAAATCCTGGAGATCGCCCGGACCGAAGGGCGCGTGGTGGTCGAGGCCCTGGCGCAACGGTTCGACGTGACGCTGCAGACGATCCGGCGCGACCTGACCGAACTGGCCGAGGCGGGGCATCTGGACCGCGTGCACGGCGGGGCGGTGGCGCGCACCGGCGTGGCCAACATCGGCTACGACACCCGCCGACGGATGAACGACGCCGCCAAGGTGGCCATCGCGCGGGCCTGTGCGGCGAACATTCCCGACAATTCCAGCCTGATCCTGAACCTGGGCACCACGACCGAGGCGGTCGCGCGGGAACTTGTGAACCACCGCAACATCACCGTGGTGACGAACAACATGAACGTGGCCAACATCCTGGTCGCCAACGAAACCTGCGAGGTGATGGTGGCGGGCGGGGCGCTGCGGCGGTCGGACGGCGGGCTTGTGGGCGAGTTGACGACGCAGTTCTTCGAGCAGTTCAAGGTGGATATCGCGGTGATCGGCACCTCGGCACTGGACCCCGACGGCGACCTTCTGGACTATGACCTGCGCGAGGTACGGGTCAGCCGGGCGATCCTGCGGCAGGCGCGGGCGTCGTTCCTGGTGGCCGACCATTCCAAGCTGTCACGCTCGGCCCCCGCGCGCATCTGCTCGCTGGCCGATCTGGACGCGGTCTTTACCGACCTGCCCCTGCCCGAGCCGCTGACCCGAGCCTGCGAGGGGTGGGGCACGCGGATCGAGGTGGCCGCGTAGCCCCGCGTCAGCGGCGGCGCACGACGCGGCGGGTCTTGCCTCTGGCGGGTTCGCGTGCGGGCTTGCGGGGCGTGGGGCCGCTGCGGCGGGTCTTGGTGGCACCGGGCAGGGCGCGTTCCTCGAGCTCCAGTAGTTCCAGCAGCAGGCCACCTGTGACCGGCACCGCCTCGGCCAGCCGCACGGTGACACGCGCGCCGATGCCGATGGTCAGGCCGGTGTCGGACCCCATCAGGGTCTGTCCCACGGGGTCGAAGTGGAAGTATTCGCGGCCCACGTCGCGGATCGGGATCAGGCCGTCGGCCCCGGTTTCGTCCAGTTTCACGAACAGCCCGAACTTCTGCACCCCCGACACGCGGCCCGCGAACGTCTGGCCAACGCGGTCGGACAGGTAGGCGGCCAGATAGCGGTCGGTCGTGTCGCGTTCCGCCGCCATCGAGCGGCGTTCGGCGTCCGAGATCAGGGTGGCGGTTTCTTCCAGTATCTCGATGTCCTGCGGCGACAGGCCGTCCTTGCCCCAGCCGTGCCCGGCGATCAGGGCGCGGTGGACGATCAGGTCGGAGTAGCGCCGGATGGGCGAGGTGAAATGCGCGTAGTTGCGCAGGGCCAGGCCGAAGTGGCCAAAGTTTTGCGGGTTGTAATACGCCTGCTGCATCGAGCGGAGGGTGGTGATGTTCAGCAATTCGTCATGGTCGGTGCCCTGCGCCTGTGCGAGCAGACGGTTCAGGTGCGAGGTTTTCAGGACCTGGCCCTTGGCGAGGGTAAAGCCGGATGCCTGGGCCACCTCACGCAGGGCGTCCAGCTTTTCGGGGCTGGGTTCCTCGTGCACGCGGTAGAGGAGGGGGGTTTTGAGCGCGATCAGGGTTTCGGCGGCGGCGACATTGGCCAGCACCATGCATTCCTCGATCAGCCGGTGCGCGTCGAGCCGTTCGCGGAAGGCGACCGACAGGACGACGCCCGCGTCGGACAGGATGATGCGGCGTTCGGGCAGGTCGAGGTCGAGCGGCTGGCGGCGTTCGCGGGCGAGGACAAGCGCGGCATAGGCGGCGTAGAGCGGCTTTATCACCGTATCGAGCAGGGGTGCGGTGATGTCGTCGGGATACCCGTCCTGAGCCGCCTGCGCCTGGGCATAGTGCAGCGACGCCGCCGACCGCATGATGCCGCGGGTGAAACGGTGGCCGATCTTGTTGCCCTGTGCGTCCAGCCGCATCCGCACGGCAAGGCAGGCGCGGTCGACGCCCCCGTGCAGCGAACACAGATCGCCCGACAGCCGGTCGGGCAGCATCGGCACCACGCGGTCGGGGAAGTAGGTGGAGTTCCCCCTGCGCCGCGCCTCGCGGTCGAGGTCCGACTGGGGGCGGACGAAATGGGCGACATCGGCGATGGCCACCCACAGGACATGGCCGCCGGGGTTGTCGGGTTCGGTGTCGGGGTGGGCATAGACCGCATCGTCACGGTCGCGGGCATCGACGGGGTCGATGGTGACAAGCGGCAGAGGACGCAGATCCTCGCGGTGGTCCGGCCCCGGTTCGGTCGCCCGTTCAGCCTCGGCCAGCACCGCGTCGGGGAAGGTGTCGGGGATGCCGTGCTGGTGGATGGCAATCAGGCTGACGGCGCGTGGCGCACCGGGGTCGCCGATGCGCGCCACGATGCGCGCCTGCGGCAGGCCGAGGCGCTTTGGCCCTGCCGCTTCGGCCTCGACCAGTTCGCCGTCGCGCGCGCCCATGGTCATGTCGCGCCCCACGCGCCATTCCTTGTCCTGCCCCTTGGCGATCGGCACGATGCGGCCGCCCTCGGCCTCGGACCGGAAAATGCCGATCAGGCGCAACGGCTGCGCCCCGATGCGGCGGATCAGGCGGCCTTCGTGGCTGTGCGGCTCGCCGGGGGTTTCGGTGATGCGGGCCAGGATGCGGTCGCCGGCACCCATGGCAGGGTCGGTCAGCCTCGTCACCATCAGGATGCGCGGTGCGGCCCCGTCGCCCTGCCATTCCAGCGCGCGGGCCCAGAGGTCGCCCTGCGCGTCGGGGCCGGTGACTTCGAGGATCGACACCGGGGGCAGGGAACCGGCGTCGCGCCAGCTGCGGTGTTCGCGGGCAAGGGTGCCCTCGGTTTCCAGTTCCCGCAGCATGCGTTTCAGTTCGATGCGCGCGGCGGACCCCTTGATGCCGAAGGCGCGGGCGATGTCGTGCTTGGCGGTCAGGGTGGGGTTCTCGCTGATCCAGCGCAGAAGGGCGGCTTTGTCGGGCAATTGGTCCATGGCGGGGCAGGTAGCACGGGCTGGCCCCCGCGTCACGCGGATGTGGGCCAGGTGTCGCCGACGCGGTAGCCGCCGGGCCAGGGTCGAGCAAAGGCCCTTCAACCGTCTGTAGTCCTAAAAAGACTCAGACCATCCAGTGGGTTAATATCTTTCCTGTCCAATTCGCGTCTAGCCCTCTCCAATCGCTCAAGCGGAGACTTAGCGCCTGCGAAGACCGTCTCATCAATTGCAGGAAGAAGAACTTCGTGTTCCACAAGCCCCCCCAGCTTGCGAACGTCACTTGCCTTTAAGCTCCGCCCTTCTTTGCTGGCTTGCTTTGCAACATCAATGAATCGTTCAAGTAAGCTGATGAGTTCCTTCAACGCTGTTGTCGGTTCGTCTGTCTGCGAGTACCGCGACACCAACAAGAGGATGCCCACAGGCACCTGGACTACCCGTGCATAGGCCTCGAGGTGAGCATAGCGGTAACCAATTTTTCGGTTCTCTATGGCCGTCACGACCGCCTGCGAGAACTCCACTGATGGTTCACCGCCATCCGGTCTAACCTTCTCCAGAAGCTTCTCGGCCATCTGTTCTTGGGTGAAGTGAAGCAGGTCCTTTCGAATCGCCGTCAGCAGCATTGCCAGGCGGCTTGGATTCTCCTCCCGAGTCCTCTTGGTGGTCGCAGGCATGCCGAATCACCGGTTCTCTTGCACAGAACGAACACTATTACTTCGGTCGAGCTGCCTGTCTATGGGACATGGGGGCTACACTTTTTTTGCGAAGGGACATGAAAACCGTAGCGGCCTACACTAACACCACCAGCCATAGCGATAGCGTTTCGATGCAGCGCAGAATATTGACGCTATTTCAATTAGAAAACGGCGTGCTGAAGCATGCTCCAGCACGCCGCCGTATACACCGAAGGATTTTTCGGGTACCTTCACGGGCAACCACAGTTCTAGTTGTTCAGGCGAGACCTGTGGGAGGGAGGTTCTGATTTCTCCTAGCCCATGACAGACGTGGAAGTTAAACGAGTGCCTTCCAGCACCCGCAGGGCTAAGTATATCGGAACGTCCCGCCTTTAGCAAACGGAACTACCCATGGTGTTCCGCTGTAAGGAGGCGCGCAAGATGTCCAAGGGACATAGACACCAGCCGCTAGTAGGCGGGTTCTGGGAAAGTGCAGAGCAGCTTTATCGAGATGCTGCCTTGTGTTGGTCAAGTAATTCGGTCGCTGACCGATCTGGTTCTTGGGAGGTGGCCGGTCGGTGCAGGAACTGCTCGACACTTTACTTAATCACAGACTTCAACGGAGGCTTCTGCGGCCTTAAGTGCCGTCGGGAGTGTATCTGAAGACGGGCTTGGGTTGGGCTGACGCAAGGCCCAACGTGGCGGCATCGACGAGCACGAAGCTGTCCCCGCCATAGGCGGTGTCGATGGTGAGGGTGCCGAGGCCCGCGACCTCGACCTTCGCGCCGAGGCGGGCGGCAAAGCTGGGGTGGTTGGTGACGCGGATGGAAAGCGCCTTGCCGTCCTTGCAGGTGGCGACGACATCGACAAGGCCGCCCGGAGCCTCGAGCGTGAAGCGGGTCTGGGGTTCCTGCATGGGAATGATGCCGGTGTCGAGAAGGACGGTTGCGACGCAGATGGCGTTCGAGCCGGACATCGGCGGGGTGTGGACGGGTTCCATGATGATCCAGCCGGTGACGGCGCGGGGGTTCTTGGCGGGGACCAGCAGGTTCACATGCCGGAAAACGCCGCCGC
>JBQTJI010000070.1:0-18786 GCA_052387255.1 Gemmobacter sp.
CCGGCGCGCCTTCTCTCTCCCCGAGTCGTATCAGATTTGACCCCGGCCCGGCAATCGGGAAGGCCATTTTTGTGCTGCACATTTTGCTGCATAAAATGCTCAGCGCCAATTAGATTATTGTTATTTATCAACAATGTATGGAAATGGCTTGAGGGGCATTGACGGACTTTATCTCCGCCACCCTCCCCGCTTCTATGCCACTCACATCGCATTCCTTTTTTATCTTTATTTTATAATTGCTTGCGCGTTGATCTCCGGCGAGGAGACGCGGTGTACTCCACGCTTTCCGCCCATCTCAGTCCAGGAGTCGATCGATCGCTGTGTCGGTCTGGGGATCGATGGCGGTTCGCATTGCGCCCCCCTCCTGTACGACGCCTTTGCGGAACAGCAAGCCCGAGGACCCGCGCTGCACCGTGCCGAAGGACGGGGCGCGGAAATGGGCGGGGAACAGGTGGATGTCCCGGTCGGCGATCCGGTCGAGCACCAGGCGGCGCGTCTGGCGTGCCGCGTCGCCGATACGGCACAAGCGGCTGTTCCAGTCCGGCACGGCAATCTGCTGCGGGTGGTGGAATACGTCGCCGCTGAACACGGCGGTCGCCGCGCCGGACGTCACGGTGGCGATGCAGTGGCCTTCGGTATGGCCATGCGCCGGTTCGATCACCACGCCGGTGGCGACTTCTGTCGTGCCATCGACGGCGTCCAGAAGGCCTGCGTCGATCACCGGCTGCACCGCGTCGTGAAAGCTGCCCCAATCGGGGCTGTCGGGGCCGATCCGCCCGGACAGCGGACGGGCCGCATCATGTTCGCGCTGCGACCAGACCTAGCGGGCCCTGGGAAAGGTCGGTTGCCAGTATCCGTCCTGCCAGTTCGTGTTCCAGCCGCAGTGATCGCAGTGCAGGTGCGTGCAGATCACAAGGTCGACGACACCCGGCGCAGCCCTGGCCGCGCGCAGGCGGCTTGGCCACGGGGTGTCAAACTGGTGGAAGCGCGGGTTGTTCGGGCGGTTGCGGCCGTTGTCGGCGCAGGGGGCGATCAGGATTTTCAGGGGTCCGGTCTGGACCAGCCAACTGTGGAACGAGGAATGGAGCTGCACCCCGCGCCCCGGCACGTCGCGCAGCGTGCCCGAGAGCCAGGGCAGCCCCGCGATCCGCGCCGCATCGAACTGCGGGAAAAGGTCGGCGGCGAACGACCCCCAGCCCTGTTGCTCCACGATCCGCGTCACGCGCAGATTGCCCGCAGCGAACACGCGGTCAGACCTTGCGCCAGGCCAGCGCCATGCTCTGCGCGGCCCGCGCCAGATGCGGCAGCAGTGCGTCGACACGTTCCGGGCCGAGCCGCGACAGGGGGGCGGCGATGCTCATGGTGCCGACGATCCCGTCGGCGGTGATCACCGCCACAGCGCAGGCCCCGACAGCGTCTTCGGCTTCGGCACGCGCCATGCCATAGCCGCGCGCCGCCGTCTGGTCGAGTTCCGCCGTCAGGGCCGCCAGGGTGGTGATCGCGTCGGGGCCAAGGCCAGTGTGCCGCCCCAGCCCCGCATCCAGCGCGATGCGCAGCGCGGTTTCGCGCGGCAGGCCGGCCAGCCAGACCTTCTACACCAACGAATTCATCACCCAGTGATGGTTTCCGGGCGCGCCAGCCGTGGCGCGCGCCCTTTCCTCGCGCAGGTCCTGCCGTGCACACAGTCTATGATCTTTCCGGCCGCGTTGCGGTCGTCACCGGGGCGGCGGGCGGGTTCGGCCGGGCCATCGGCCGGCGCCTGAAATCCGCCGGGGCCACGGTGGTGGGTTGGGCGTGCAGCGGCAGGTTGTCGTGGCCCCGGCGTGACGGCCATGGAAAGGGCCACGGGCGTTTCCGCGCAAGACCTGTTCGATGCGACCATCGGCGCGGGGGCCGATCTTGCCCTGGCGCTTGCCAAGGCCGCGCAAAGCGGCACGCGGGTGGCCGCTGGTCATCTTGTGACCCCCGCAAGCCATGCCGGGGCCATGGCGGTGCAGGCCGGAACGCTGCGCCTTCTGGGGGCGCGGGTGCGGGGCTGGAAACTCGCCATCGGCCCGCAGGGCGCGGCGGTGGCAGCGCCGCTGATTGCCGTGGTCCACCTGCCCGGTCCGGTTGACGGCGCGATCACCTTCCATCCCGCCAGCGGATCGGCGATCGAGGTCGAGGTGGCGTTTCGCCTGTCGCACGACCTGCCGCCCCGCCGCACGCCCTATGACCTTGCCGCCATCACCGCCGTCCATCTGGGGGTCGAGGTGATCGGCCACCGGTTGGACACCGGGGCGGCGTCGCCCTTTGCGCTGTTCCTGGCCGACCGGCTGGGCAATGACGGCTATCTGACCGGGCCACCCCTGGCGGCACCTCTGGCAAGGGCGCTTCTTGCCTCTGCCGATGCGCCGCACTGGCCGCCGATGCAGGTGGCCATCGCGGGCCGGCCGGTGTTCGACGGCCCGGCCCGCCACCCCAACGGCCACCCCCTGCTGCCGCTGCTGGCCTATGCCAATGCCCAGACCGGCCGGCTGGGCGGCCTTCGTGCGGGACAGGTCATCACCACCGGCAGTTTCTGCGGCCTGCTGGCCTGCGCTGCGCAACAGGTGCGCCTGCACTGGCCGGTGCATGACGCCTGATCGCCGCGCGGACCGGATCGTGGCCTTGCCGTTCGTCCCCGCGGCTGCCTACACATGGCAAATCCCGGCCCACCCACCCCCGCAACGGAGCCTCTGACATGACCCCCACCTTCGCCGGCCCCGGCCTTGACCCCGACGGCCTGTGGATCGGCCGCGTCGATCTGCCCGGGGTCGGCCCCGCCGTGGTGACGCTGCGCGGCGATGCGGTGACCGACATCACCTCGACCGCCGCCCCCACCGTGGCGGACGTGCTGGATCTGCCCGACCCCGCCGCCCATGTCCGCAGCGCCCCCGGCCCGGCCATCGGCACGGTGGCGGAACTTGGCCACGGCCTGGCGCTGCTGGCACCCTGCGACCTGCAGGCGATCAAGGCCTGCGGCGTGACCTTTGCCGGTTCGATGGTCGAGCGGGTGATCGAGGAAAAGGCGGCAGGCGACCCCGCCCGCGCCGCCAGCATCCGCGCCAGCATCGGCGCGCTGATCGGCGACAGCCTGACAAACATCGTGCCGGGCAGCGAGGCTGCGGCGCGCGTCAAGGCCGCGCTGATCGCCGAGGGGCTGTGGTCGCAATACCTGGAGGTCGGCATCGGCCCGGATGCCGAGGTGTTCACCAAGGCCCCGGTCCTGTCGTCGGTCGGCTTTGGCGCAGAGGTGGGGCTGCATCCGGTGTCCACCTGGAACAACCCCGAACCCGAGGTGGTGCTGGCGGTCAACGGGCGTGGCGACATTCGGGGGGCGACGCTGGGCAACGACGTCAACCTGCGCGATGTCGAGGGGCGCTCGGCGCTGCTTCTGGGCAAGGCCAAGGACAACAACGCCGCGTGCAGCATCGGCCCGATGATCCGCCTGTTCGATGGCCGGTTCACGCTGGACACGGTGCGCGGGCTGGACCTGTCGCTGCGGGTCACCGGGCCGGACGGGTTCGTGCTGGACGGCGCGTCCAGCATGGCACGGATCAGCCGCGACCCTGCCGATCTGGTGGCGCAGACCTGCGGGCGGCATCACCAGTATCCCGACGGGTTCATGCTGTTCCTCGGCACGCTGTTTGCCCCCACGCAGGACCGGGGCGCGAAGGGCGGCGGCTTTACCCATGTGCTGGGCGACGAGGTGACGATTTCCTGCCCCGAGCTTGGCGCGCTGGTGAACCGGGTCGGCCTGTCCACCACCTGCCCGGAATGGACCTTCGGCATCCGGTCCCTGATGCGCAACCTGGCCGCGCGCGGATTGCTGGGCGGGGCGTGACGGTGACCTTCACGCCCACGGGCCACCATCTGATCGCGGGCGATTGGGTGGCCGGGCCGACGCGGTTCGCCTCATCGCCGGCGCAAGGCCCGGCGCATCTGTTTTCCGACGCGACGCCGGACCTGGTGGACCGCGCCGCGCGGGCGGCAGAGGCCGCCTTTCTGTCCTGGGGCTGGACCCCGGCCGCCACCCGCGCCGCCCTTCGGCACGCCATCGCCGACGAGATCGAGGCGCGTGCCGGGGCGATCACCCAGATCGGCATGCCGGAAACCGGCCTGCCCGCCGCCCGCCTGAACGGCGAACGCGGGCGCACCACCGGCCAGCTGCGGCTGTTCGCCGGCCATGTCCTGGAGGGCGGCTGCCTTGACCGCCGCACCGATGCCGCCCTGCCCGACCGCAGCCCCGCCCCGCGCCCCGAAATCCGCATGATGCAGCGCCCGGTGGGGCCGGTGGCGGTGTTCGGCGCGTCGAACTTTCCGCTCGCCTTTTCCACGGCGGGCGGTGACACCGCTGCCGCCCTTGCCGTCGGCTGCCCGGTGGTGGTGCGCGGCCACCCTGCCCATCCCGGCACGGGCGAGATCGTGGCGGGGGCCATCGCCGCCGCCATCCGGTCGCAGGGCATCGACCCCGGCGTGTTTGCGCTGTTGCTGGGTGGCGGACATGACATCGGGGCGGCACTGGTGCAGCACCCGCTGATCCGCGCCGTGGGCTTTACCGGGTCGCTGGCCGGGGGACGCGCGCTGTTCGACCTCTGCGCCCGCCGCCCCGAACCGATCCCGTTCTTTGGCGAGCTGGGATCGGTGAACCCGATGTTCCTGCTGCCGGGGGCCCTGGCCGAACGGGGCGCGGCGATTGCCGCCGGCTGGGCCGGGTCGCTGACCCTGGGGGCAGGGCAGTTCTGCACCAACCCCGGCGTTGTGGTGATGATCGACGGCCCCGCGATGCCTTTGGCGATGCGGCGCGGGCGACGCTGGCTCCGGTCGGGGCGCAGACCATGCTGACCGACGGCATCGCCGCCGCCTTTGCCGGGGACCGCGACAGGATGGCCGCCGCCGACAACGTGCAGCCGCTGCTGGTTGCGCCTGCTGCGGGCCGAGATGCCGCGCCGGTCCTGCTGGCGACAACCGGCGCGGCATGGCTGGCCGACCCTCAAGCCGTCCCAGATGTTCACCGAGATCGTCCACTGCATCAGTGCCGATCCGGCGTTGCAGATCCCGCCTGCGCCAGCGTACCACCCCGTCCCGCCCGGGGTCCGGCCCGGCCTCGACCCCGGCCCCAAGCTCGGCCATCTGGGCAGGTGCCAGGTGCGGAACCCGGACCCCTTTGCAGCGATCGGACAGCCCCGGCAGCCCTTCCGCGTTGTAGCGATGCACCCAGTCGCGCAGGGTCTGCCGGTCCATCCCGCAGGTCTCGGCCGCGCGGGTTCGATCCACACCATCGAGCACCAGAGCCAGAGCCAGCATCCGCCGCGCCGCCTTGGCATCCCGGCACCTCCCCGCCGCCGCGCGCAACTCCGCCGCCGTCAACTCCCGTCGCGTGATCTCGACCCCCGACATCGCGACCTCCCATCATGGAAGGCCATAGATTCAGAAATTGCTGCGCTTGGGAATCCCCAGAGTCACATCAGCGGTCTGTTGGTATAAGCTACGGACTGACCGAGTGCGGCTATGACATCCGCATCGCCCAGGACGTGACCATGTTCGTGGGCAAGCGCTTCGTCCTGGCCAGCTCGATCGAGTATTTCCACCTGCCCCGGGATCTGATGGGGCGGGTGCTGAACAAGTCCACCTGGGCCCGTCGCGGCATCGACGCCTCGATGACCACCAACATCGAACCCGGCTGGCGCGGCTTTCTGACCATCGAGTTGCGCTACTCGGGCTGGGCACCGATCAACCTCCGCAAGGGCATGGGCATCGCCCAGGTGATCTTCGAGCGCGTCCTGAACCCCGTGTGCTACGTCGGCAAGTATCAGGACCAGGCATCTCGTCCCGTTCCCGCGATGCTGGCCGATGTCCACTGAATCCCGCACAAATCAGTTGGCACTCGGTAACATCGACCGGAGTGGTCAGGTCCTGATGGGGACGGCCTTACTTCACGAGATCACCAACCCCGACGCCAAGCGCCGCAGCCAGCGACACCAAGGTGCTCAGCCGGGGGTCGATCTTGCCGCTTTCGATGTCGCTGACCGTCGCCACGCGGACCCCCGCCTTCTCGGCCAGTTCGCCTTGGGTCAGACCCAGGGCCTTTCTCCAGGCGGTCAACGGATGCAGACCGTCCAGAACCTGCAACACCAGCTCGGCCGACATGGACGGCCCGTCATCCTGCCGGACTTCCGCGATCAGCGCGGCGTCACCTGCATCCTCAATCAGCGCGTCATATTCGGCGCGGGTCAGGACGACCAGGGCTTCGCCGTGAAGGTTTGTCGCCGTTTGCATTCTTCGGTCCCTCCTTGGACGCCAGATGCCACCCTAGTCATATGCTTCGCGACGATGCAGGACACGGACGACAATGAGATCACCCCTCATCTCGAACAGTGCCCGCCAATCGCCGTGCCTGAGACGGTATTCGTCCCGCCCCTGAAGCTTCTTCACGTCACCAGCACCCGTCGTTGCGAATACCTCCAGCTTGGCAGCAAGGGCCTTTGCATCGTGCACTGGGACCGATTTCAGGTCCTTGACGGCCTTGGCTGTAAACGTGACTGGCATTGTGCTTACCGGGGGCGGCACCACAGGTATACGGCAAAGCGTAATTCAGGGCAAGCACGTGAACCGCTTTGGCGTAAAAAGAGTGAGCAACCGGGGCATGCCAGCCTGGCAAGGGCGGTATCCAAGGAACAGTGCCGCCCCGCGCCTGGATTGCCGAAGGCCCAGACCCAGTCCTCGCGGGAATATCGCCGGAAGGTTTCACCCCCCTGCAATCAGGAGATCCGCCATGGCTGCCTTTGCGCAGATCGAAGGTTCTGTTGTCCTCAGGACCCGGGGCCGGTTCAAGGCAACGTCCGTGCACGCCCTGAAGGACGAGCTCTACGCCAAGGACGGTGCCAGCTTCATCCGCCTCAAGGGCAACGGCGGCACGTCGCTCGAAAAGACCCACTGGAGCGATCTCGACATCGAGGTCCTCTACCGCATCGACCGCGCCACCCAGCACCTGGTCGTGCTTCCTCCCCTCCTTGCCACGGCCTGATCCCCATGACCCCGCTCTTCATGAAGAACCCCGGACACAAGCGCGTCACCGCCTTCAGCCCGGACTCCAGGCACCGCCGCGACTTTCCCGTCGCCTCGGCCATGCGTGAGGCCGGTTTCGTGCCCCTGCCGCGTCTCTGGGTCAGGGAAGAGGACATGGCCGAGATCTATGCCATCACCGACCGCTGCAAGGAGGAGGTGATCCGCATCCGCCAACAGGTCGCGGCCCAGCTCGCCCCGGACCAGCTGCCTGATCCGGTCAATGACAAGGAAGCCGCATGGGCGGCCTTCGAACGCGAACGCCAGGCCGGATGACTGCCATGTCGCTTCGCCAGACCTTCGTGATCCCGGACTATTCCGCGGATATCCAGAGACTTCGGCAAGACCTGGAAGAGGTGAAAGCCTTGCTCCAGAAGGCGGTTATCACACCACGTCCCGAGTGGCCTAACGTCCCGGACTACGCCGCCTACATCGGCAAGACCGTCCGCACCGAGAACCGGATGATCGCCGAGGGCCGTGTCGAGGTGAAGCACTTCGGCGGCGTCCGAATGATCCGGGTCTAGTGTTTGCCACCTGATGCTTGATGCCAAATGGAGGATACTTCATGCAGCACTGCGCGATGCTGTCAGTGCTTGCCTCGTCTTTGCATAGCGCGTCGCTTTGACCCCACAGCTGACGGTCACAAAAGGCAAAACACCACCAAGTTGCTCGGCGTTATGGCGAAACACCCGGCCCATTTCTGCCATTCGTTCTACTGCATTCTCGTTCTGCTTTCCTTCGGAAGCCATCGTTCCTCGACCGCGTCTAAGCGGCGGAGCAATATTCGGCCACCCGATCCTGACAATATTAGTTTCAAAGCTGAAATGCTGGAAAGGCCAAGACAACGCCTGCAATAGCTCGGTGGAAACAAAGAGAAGCGGTCCATCGCGTCAGGTGATGACCTCGATCCCCGCGACGGGGATGGTCTGCGGGCCGGAGCGGCGGGCGGCCAGCAGCTGGCGCGCCTCGGCGTGGCGACCGGCGGCAAGGTAGGCCTTTAGCAGCGTGAATTCGACCAGGTCGAGCTGGGCGCGGCTGCCCGACATGCGTGCGCGCTCGTCGATCATCGCCTGGAACTCGGCAATGGCGGTCGCGTAGTCGCCGCGTTCGAAAGCCCCAAAGCCGCGGGCGGCGCGGGGCACGGTCAGGCCTGCGGAGTAGCGGCCGGCCTCGGCCAGCGTTTCAATCTCGCGAGCGCGCGGCTCGACATCGGCACCGGTCGCGGCCTCGGCCAGCGCCATGTGCCAGTCTGCGAAAGCAATGCCGGGGGATGGGAAAGTGCGGTGGGCGAAGGTCCCGACCTTCTGCCACCGTGCGACGTCGCGCGGGTATCCGGCAAGCTCGGCGCGCCAAAGGAACGAGGGGGCGTCGAGCATCTTGACGATCGGCGGGCCGGAATAGGGTTCGGCGGCAAAAGCGTCGTCGAACAGGCGGAAGCCCTCCTCGATCCGTCCCTCGGCCAGGTGGACCAGGGCGAGGTGCCAGCTGAGGTGTCCGTAAAGGCCGCCCTCGCGTGGGTAATGGGAGAGCCAGCCGCCGAGAAAGTGGGTGGCGGTCTCTGCGGCGTCCGTCTCATAAAGCAGGTGCGCCATCGCGTGGGCGACGAAGGCATTTTCTGCACACGCTGCGAGCGATCGGTCGAGGATCGGCTGCGCCGCGGCGTGGTGGCCGAGCTCGGACAGCGCCATGCCGTAGTGGCCGTCGAGCCACCAGTCCGGGCCATAGTGTGGGGCGAGGCGTTCAAGAAACTCGACCTGCTCCTCTTCTCGCCCGACGCGGCCGGACGTGCCGATCAGCCCGGTCTGGTTGGCCGCCGTGGTCGCCACGAAGGCATCGCGCGGCCAGTCCTGCATATGGCGGCGCACCTGGTCGAGTGCGGCGGCCGGCGACACGTTCGCCATCCGGTGGAAAACCTCGATATGGCTTGCCTCGCGGTCGGCGACCGGGCTTGCCTTGGCCGCAGCGATGGCGGCACGGGCACCCGCCATGTCACCCGCCAACTGCAAGACCCGCGCCCGCCCGACGTGGGCGAGAGCGAAGCCCTGATCAGCAAGCAGTGCGCTGTCGAAGGCGTCTACCGCGCCGGGCCAGGCCCTGAGGACACGATCACAACCGTCGCGGTACGCGGCGGCGGCTGTGTCTGACATGGTAGACAGGGCATTTCCGTAGGCGTCGGTGCGCATGCGCGAGTCTCCGGTCGGCGATTGGACACGTGGAAGTATATCTGCCGACAGTCCCCAAGTTGGGTGCCGTTTGGTGCCATGATCCTGTGATCGCGCGCGCCGTTCAAGCGTTTCCTCGCCAATCTGGTGTTCGGCGATCACCATATCGCCACTACGACAGAATGTGGTCGGATTGGCTCGTGAGCGAACTTCAGACTTTTCAGACCGTAATGCTTTTCAGACCGACAGACGGATATGGTGACGTGTTTTCGTAAAGTCTTGGGCCGGGTCGCGGTCAGGCGAGTACTTCAGCGCTCGCAAGCGATGGATCCCAGAAAGGACGGCACATACCATCGGGCCGCTTTCCGCCCTAGAGAACGGTACTGCCCCACTGCGGACGACAAACACCTATCAGCAGCGAACGTCCGCTTGGTCCGCATAGCTGCCGGTCGCGACGTCATTTCCAAGGGTACGGGAACCATTTGTCTGGTGACAAACACTAGCC
This sequence comes from Gemmobacter sp., assembly GCA_052387255.1. Classification (GTDB taxonomy): domain Bacteria; phylum Pseudomonadota; class Alphaproteobacteria; order Rhodobacterales; family Rhodobacteraceae; genus JBBQXK01. Next base: position 9,754 of record JBQTJI010000070.1, read on the forward strand.
CAGGCGCTTCGCCATCTCGGCGGCAGTCTCGTTGTAGTAGGCCATCAGCTGGTTCTGGTTCCGGTGAACCTCACCCCCCGCGCGTGGTCCGCATGGTCGGGTGGCGCAAATGTCTCAAGTGCCGCGTCCCGTTCTTCTCGGACGATGTGGTCAGACTGCGCCTGTGCAGCGCCTGCAAGTCCCGTGGTGATCCAAGAAAATGCGCTGGCGAGTCTCCGTGACGCCGGGCCCCAGCGTTGCGGGGATTCAGTGCCCCCGCCGTCCTACAGGAAACCGAGGGGACGTTAAGCTGATCGGAACCAACAGCGGGGGCCTCTCCAGGTCTTGACGCTGCCGGAACGCCCTGCACCCCTCGGTGCAGGGCGTTTTGCTTTGCGGCGATTCTGCAACAGGCTTACGAGCGGTCTGCCGTGCATACTATGCCCTTACAGGTCTTTTTCAGCGCGCAGAAACTGCCCCGAAGGGTGTTGCTAAGTGCTTGTTTTCTCGGGGTTTTGTGGTGGCGAGGGGGGGACTCGAACCCCCGACCCCGCGATTATGAGTCGCGTGCTCTAACCAGCTGAGCTACCTAGCCACTGGCGCGGTCATTAGGCATGCCGAGCGGGGGCGTCAAGGGTCAAAGGCGGCGTGGGGCCCGGATGGGCGTCAGGCCTGGGTGGCGGCAGGGTGGGCCACGCGGGGGCGACCCGAGGCGGTGGCGGTCAGGCGGGCCTCGACGAACATGCGCTGGCCCTCGACGCTGGCCTCGTCGATGTCGCGGGAAATCGTGACCACGGCCTCGGCGGCCCCGGCCTGCAGAGCGCGGGCGCGGGCCGTGGCGGTCAGGGCCTGCGCCAGTTCGGCAAGCGCCTGGTCCAGATCGCCGAACACCGTCACGCCCTGCGCCAGGTGGACGACATAGCGCCCTTCGGCGGGGCTGGTCACCAGGCCCGTCACCTTCTGCACCACCTGCCCGACCACGGCCCCGATGGCATTGGCGACACCGGCATGCTCGGGCAGGATCATCGCGCAGCCGAGGCGCGTCCCCACCGCGCCATAGTACGACGGGGCCGAGGCCCCGAGGCCGATCACCGGCACCCCGAGGCGCGCCGAGAACTGCACCACGCCCCGGTGCCTCGCCAGGCCCGCCCGCAGCAGGGGATGGGCGGCCAGGGTGGCCGGGGCGATGCCCGACGCCGCCATCACGTCGTCTTCGGCCAGGGCAGCCTCGAGCAGGCAGTCCACGGTCTGCGCCGTCACCTGGTCGATGATCTGCCCGGCCAGCGTTCCGGCATCGGGGGCGATGCGGTCGCCTCGCCCGGTGCGGCGGCGCGCCATGATCTCCAGCGCCTTGGCGGCGGCACTGCCGTCCCATTCGGCCAGCCGTCCCAGCACGTGGGAGGCGTCGGTCGGCGTGACCCCCGCCAGCATGACAAGCCCCCGCGCCACCAGCCGGTCGAGCGCCGCCGTCTCGAGCCGCGACTGCAGCAGCGCCGCCACCGGCATCGGCTGGACCAGCCGCGCCAGCAGCGCCGCCTCGCGCGGGGGCAGGCCGTCGGCGTGGCCCATCGGCACGGCAAAGCGCCCGTCGTGTTCGCCCGGTGCCAGGGCCGTCAGCGCCCGGTCGAGTGCTGCATGCACCATCGCGCCCTCGTCCACCGCCAGAAGCGACACCGGCACCAGCCGACGCGGACCCAGGCGCAACCCGCCGTCCAGCCCGCCCGTCAGATGCACCTCGCTGTCGCCGCCAAGGCCCGTGGTGCGCATCGCCACGGCCTCGACCATGGTGCGGAAGGTCCCGACGCGCGCGCCCTCTGGGTCGATGTCGGGCAGGCCGCCGCGCAGCAGGGCCACGTCGGTCGTGGTCCCGCCGATGTCGGACACCAGCGCATCCTGCGCCCCGGTCAGCCAGCGCGCGCCGACGATGCTGGCGGCGGGGCCGGACAGGATGGTCTCGATCGGCCGTTCGCGCACCATCGCGGCGCTGATCAGCGCGCCGTCGCCGCGCACCACCATCAGCGGCGCACCGATCCCGGCCCGCGCCAGATGGGTCTCGCAGGCCGTCACCAGCCGGTCGATCATGCCGATCAGGCGGGCGTTCAGCACCGCCGTCAGCGCCCGCTTGGGTCCGTTCAGGTTGGCCGACAGTTCGTGCGAACAGGTCACGGGGCGGCCCGTGATGCGGCGGATCAGGTCGCGCGCGGCCTGTTCGTGCCCCGGATTGCGCGTGGCGAACCGGGCCGCCACGGCATAGCCCGCAATGCCCGGGCCTGCGGCCCGCACGGCCGCCTCGAGCGCCCCCAGGTCCAGCGGGGCGGTTTCGGTTCCGGCATGGCTGTGCCCGCCGGGCAGCGCGATCAGCGGGTCGCCCCCCAGCGCCTCGGCCAGCCCGGCCCGGCGCGCGTCGCCCTCGTCGAAACCCAGGAAGACCAGCGCGACACGCTCGCCCTGCCCCTCGACCAGGGCATTGGTGGCCAGCGTCGTGGACAGCGACACCATCGCCACCTCGCCCGGCGCGATGCCGGCGGCGGCCAGCGCCGCATCGACCGCCCGGCCGATGCCCAGCGACAGGTCGGCCCGCGTGGTCAGGGACTTGGCCTTGCCCAGCACCGTTTCGGCCCCGGCATCCAGAATCACCGCATCGGTATAGGTCCCGCCCGTGTCGACGCCCAGAAGTACCGCCATCGCCGACCCCGCCTTGCCCCTTGGCCCCAAGGTCTATGCCAAGGCCGACGCACCCGCCACCCCCGCGCGGTGCCAGGCCTGCCGTTGCGCGATGCCTGCCCGTTGCCTGCGGGGGTTGACGGCAGCGGGGCAGGGTCCTAGGAGATGCGCCACCAGTCAGTGCCGCTGTAGCTCAGCTGGTAGAGCACGTCATTCGTAATGATGGGGTCGGGAGTTCGAGTCTCTTCAGCGGCACCACTCACCTTTCTGACGGCCCGCCCCCCACATGCGGGGTCAGGAAGGCCCAGGCTGCGGCCCTTGCCTGGTCCTCGGTCAAGAGGGCAGGGTCCACGCAGCGTTGCACGCCGACGCCGTCGATCAGGCAGATGAAGGCGGCGGCGACCGTGTCGGCGTCGATCATGCGCCCGTTGGCGGCGGCAGTCTCGCGCAGGGCGGCGGCGATGGTGGCGCGGTAATCGCCGTAAAGCCTGCGGTGTGCGTCGCGCAGGGCGGGATTGTTGGCGACCTCGCCCCACAGGGTGAGCCAGATGTTCTGGACGTCGCGGTCGAACAGGTCGGGCGACACCAGCGCCTCGATGGTGGCCTCGAGCCGCGACAGGCCGGGGCGGGGGGCCGCGACGGCGGCGATCCAGTCGCGGTACATCCGGGCATAGACCGCCACCAGTAGCCCGTCCATTGACCCGAAATGATGCGCGATCAGTCCGCGCGACACGCCGGCCCGTGCCACCACCCGGTCGACGGTGAAGGCGCGGATGCCGCCCTGCGCCATGCAGGCGCAGGCGGCATCCTCGATGTGGGCGCGCCGGTCGGCGGGCGACAGGCGCTGCTTGCGGGGGGGGGTCATGCCGCAGTTCCCCCTAGCGGCACGCTTGCCGCCCCCTCACCCCATCCCTCTCCCCCAGGGGGAGAGGGAGGCGCGCAACCGGCCGTGTCTGCGCTGCGGGGCACGGGGATCAGGCCCTGCCGAAGGCCACGGGGTCAGGGTGGCCGTCGGCCAGGACCACGGGCCTGAGGTTGGCGTCGTGCAGCGCCAGGAACGGTTCGAAGCAGAGAAAGACGAACCCGCCCGACTGTTCCATCAGGTCCTCCATCCGGTTGAACATCGTGCGGCGCTTCGCGGGGTCGGCTTCGGTCAGCGACGCCTGGTACAGCGCCTCGTACTCCGGGCTGTCGAAGAACGACCAGTTGTAGACGCCGATCTGGTCGGGGCGGAACCAGACGAGGTTTTCGGTCGGGTCGATCCCGCCCGCAAAGTTCATCAGCACCAGTTCGATGGACTTGTACCCCTCACCGGCGGTCTTGTCGCCAAGCGCCCAGTAGCTGGCATCGTCGGTCGGCTGGATCTCGATGGTGATCCCGGCCTCGGCCAGGCTGGCCTGGATGATCTGCGCGATGGTCTGGGTGGTGCCGTCGGTCGTGGCATAGAGGTTCAGGGTCAGCCCCTCGGCCCCCGCATCGGCCAGCAGCGCCTTTGCCTTGTCCACATCGCGGGTGGCGATCAGGTTCGCGGGCCGGGCATAGCCCGAGGTCGGCGGCACCACGCCCGTGCCGCGCGCGACCAGGCCGTCATAGGCCCCGGCCAGCACCGCGTCGCCGTCATAGGCGTACTGGATCGCCTGGCGCACGCGGATGTCCTTCAGGGGTTCCGCGTTCATGTTGATGGTCAGCCAGGCATAGCGGGTGCCCGGTGCCTCGATCAGCGCCGCACCCTGCGGCATCGCCGCCTTGAGCGCGGTCGCGGCGCTGACGGCGACACGGGTATAGTCGAAGGCATCGGCCTCGTAGGCCAGTTGCGCGGCCTGGTCGTCGCCGACGATGTAGAACTCGATGCGGGCAAAGGCGGGTTTCTCGCCGGTCCAGTCGGGATTGGCCCTGAGCGTGACCAGTTGGTTCTGCTGCCAGGTGTCGAACAGGTAGGGGCCGCATTGCGCGGGGATCTGCGTGGTGTAGCTGCCACCCGCCGCCTCGACCGCCGCCCTGCAGACGATGTGGCCTGCGTAATAGGGCAGGGCGACGATGTCGAAGGCGGCATAGGGTTCGCTCAGGTGCAGCACGCCGGACCGGTCGTCGATGATCTCGACCTCGCGCAGTTTCTCGAACTGGTAGGCCCAGGCGCTGTCGGAGCCGGCGATGCGTTCATAGCTGAACTTGACATCCGCCGTGGTGACGGGCCCGAAGCCGTCGGACCAGACCAGCCCCTCGCGCAGGGTGAAGGCATAGCGCACGGGATCGAGCCATTCGACCTTTTCCGCCGCCCATGGCCGCAATTTGTTGCCGTCGCGCATGTCGCCCAGCCGCACCAGCGTCACCTGCGTGCAGCGCGGGATGATGTCGTCCAGCTCGCCGATGATGCCGTAGGGGTCAAGCACCTGGAAATCCGCGCTCATGCGCAGGCGCAGGGTGTCGCCCTCGGCGGCCCAGGCGAAACGCGGGGCGGTGGCGGCGGCGGCAAGGCCCGCCCCCGCGACGCGAAGAAAGCTGCGGCGGTCAGTGTTCCAGTGCATGGTGGTCTCCCTGTTGTTGGTTGGCGGCGAAATGGCAGCGCGCCTTGCGGTCCCCGGCAAGGGTCACAAGGGCGGGGGCGGTGTGGCGGCAGAGGTCCGCGACCTGCGGGCAACGGGTGTGGAACTCGCACCCCGCTGGTCGGCGCAGGATCGAGGGCACCTCGCCCCGGATCGCCAGGTCGGTGCGGCGGCGGCGGGGGTCGGGCTTCGGCTCGGCGGCGATCAGGCTGGCGGTGTAGGGGTGCGCCGGCGCGGCAAAGACGCGGGCCGTGGACCCTTCTTCGACGATGCGGCCCAGATACAGCACGACCACGCGGTCGGCGACATGACGGACCAGGGCCAGGTTGTGGGTGATGATCAGATAGGCCAGCCCCATCCCGGCACGCAGGTCGGCCATCAGGTTCAGCACCTCGGCCTGCACCGACACGTCAAGGCCGGCGGTGGGTTCGTCGGCGATCACCAGCCGGGGCTTCAGCGCCAGTGCCCGGGCCACGCCCACACGGCGGGCCTGGCCGCCCGACAGCTCGTGCGGATAGCGCTGCGCCATGGCAGGGGGCAGGCCGACGGCGGCCAGAAGGTCGCCCGCCGCGCCGGGGATCACGGGCAGGCCGTGGATGCGCAAAGGCTCGGTGACAAGATAGCCCACGGTCAGGCGGGGCGACAGCGAGGCCGTCGCATCCTGGAACATCATCGCGGTCTGGCGGCGCAGGCGGGCCAGGCCGCTGCGGCCCTGCACCGGCTGGCCTTCAAACGCGATGGTGCCGCCCGACACCTGCTGCAACCCCATCACGGCGCGGGCAAGGGTGGTCTTGCCCGACCCGCTTTCGCCCACCAGCGCCACGCTTTCCCCGCGCCCGACCGACAGCGACACGTCGTGCAGGATCGACAGCTGCCGCCGCGACAGGAACCCCGCTGCGGGCAGGTCCACCGCCAGATGTTCGATGTCCAGCACCGGGGTCATGCGGTTCCCCGGTGGCACAGGACGGTGCGGCGATCGGTGGAGACGCGGGGGACCGGGGTGGCGCACACGGGCAGCGCCATGGGGCAACGGAGCGCAAAGGCGCAGCCGGGGGGCAGGTGGGCAAGGTCGGGAATGCGGCCGCCGATGGCGGGCAGCCGCCCTGTGCCGGGATCGACGACCGCCGGGTCGCAGGCCAGCAGCGCCCGGGTATAGGGGTGGCGGGGGTCGTGGAACAGGGCATCGACCGGGGCCTCTTCCACCACCTCGCCCGCGTACATCACCGCCACGCGGTCGCACAGTTCGGCGATCACGCCCAGATGGTGGGTGACGACGACGATGGCGCCGTCGAACGTGGTGCGCAGGTCGCGCATGAGGTGGATGATCTGCGCCTCCATCGTCACGTCCAGCGCGGTGGTGGGCTCGTCCGCGATCAGGACCTGCGGCTGGACCAGCAGCGCCGCGGCGATGGCGACGCGCTGCCGCATGCCGCCCGACAGCTCGTGCGGATAGCGCGCCATGCAGCGGCCGGAATCGGGGATGCCGACGCGGTCCAGCATGGCGGCGATGGCCGCGTCAGGCTTGCCCGTAAAGTCGCGCAACTGCCGCCCCAGCGTCAGCACCGGGTTGAAGGCGGTCATCGGGTCCTGAAAGATCATGGCGATGGCGCGTCCCCTCAGGCGGCGCATCTGCGCAGGCGGCAGGGCCAGCATGTCGGTCCCGTCCAGCAGGACCCGGCCCGACGCAATGCGCGCGGCAGCCGGCAGCAGGTGCATCATCGCGGCGGCCAGCGTGGACTTGCCGCAGCCCGATTCGCCCATGATGCCCAGCACCTCGCCCCGCCCGACCGACAGCGACACGTCGCGCAGCGCCTGCACCGTGCCGCCGGGGCCGGGATAGCCGACGCTCAGATGCTCGACCGACAGGACCGCAGCAGATCGGACGGGCGTCATGTCCACCGCCTTGCCGCGCCGCGCGGGTCCAGCGCATCGCGCAACCCCTCGCCCAGAAAGGTGAAGCCCAGCGTCGCCAGCACCAGGGGCAGCCCCGCCACGATCACCACATGGGGCGACTGGCGCAGCGCCGTGTACCCTTCGGCCAGGATGTTGCCCCAGGACGGCGCGGGCGGGCGGACACCGAGGTTGAGATAGCTGAGGCCCGCCTCCAGCATGATGACCACGGGCACGTCCATGCAGATCAGGATCACCAGCGGCCCGACCACGTTGGGCAGAAGGTGGCGCAGGATGATCCGCCCCGGCCCCGCCCCCATGGCCCGCCCGGCCAGGATGAAATCGGCCCCCGCCAGTGTCAGCGTCTGGGTGCGGATCAGCCGGGCATAGCCGGGGATCGACACGGCGACGATGACCAGGATCAGCGTCTGCGTGCCGGGGCCCAGCACGGTGATCACCGCCAGGGCAAAGAAGATCATCGGCAGCGACGACATCGCATCGAACACCAGGACCAGGATCGCGTCCAACCACCTCGGCCCGTAGCCCGCCACAAGGCCCAGCATCAGCCCCAGCGTCCCGGCGATGCCGACCGACGTGACCGCGATGCCAAGCGCCGTCCGGGCCCCCCAGATGATGCGGGACAACAGGTCGCGGCCCAGGTGGTCGGTGCCCGCCCAATGCGCGGCTGACGGGGTCAGGAACCTGGCCTTCACGTCCAGCGCGACGGGATCGTAGGGGGCCAGCCACGGGGCGAACAGCGCCATGGCCAGGAACACGCCGACCAGCACCAGCCCGGCCAGCCCCATCGGATCGCGCCGCAGGGTGCGCATCGCGCCGCGCCGCGCCGGGGCTGGTTCAGCGGGGGCCGGTTCAGCCGCGAAGGACATCGCGCACCCTCGGGTCAAGCCGTGCGATCACCAGGTCGGCGGCGGTCACCACGGCCAGATAGAAGGCCGTCATGAACAGCACCGTCCCCATCACCACCGGATAGTTGCGCTTTTCCACCGCCGCCGTGACCAGCGTGCCGATGCCGGGGCGCGAGAACACGATCTCGACGAAGACCGCGCTCGACAGCACCGCGCCGAACCCCACCGCCAGCACCGACAGGGTCGGCACGATGGCGATGCGCAGCGCGTGGCCAAAGACGATCCGCCCCTCGGACAGGCCAAAGGCGCGGGCGGTGCGGATGTGGGGGGCATCCATGACCTCCAAGAGCGCCGCCCGGATCAGCCGCGCCAGATACCCGACCCAGCCCAGCCCCAGGGCGAAGGCGGGCAGGACCAGCGCCCTCGCCTGGCTGCCCCAGTCGCCCGCCTGTCCCGCCCCGACGGCGGGCAGCCAGTTCAGCCAGACGGCAAAGACGATCAGCGCATAGATCGCGACCACGAACGACGGCACCGAGATGACGCTGACCGACAGGACGGCCAGCAGCCGGTCGACCCAGGTCCCGCGCCACACCACCGCCACGCACCCCAGAGCGACCCCGCTGACAAAGGCCCAGCCCAGGGCGGCGACGCCCAGGATCAGGGTATGGGGAAAGACCTCGACGATCTGGTCCAGCACCGGGCGTTTCGACCAGACATCGGTGCCGAGATCGCCCTGCAGGACCCGGCCGAAGAAATACGCGACCTGGGTCAGGAACGGCTGGTCCAGCCCCATCCGCATCCGCAGTTCGGCCTTCAGTTCCGGCGTGGCGCGGGGACCAAGGGCCAGCGACGCCGGATCGCCGGGCACCAGGAACACCATCGCGTACATCGCCAGCATCACCACGACCAGGATCAGAAGCGACAGCCCCATCCGCCGGATCGCGTAGGCCAGCATCAGCGCAGGCCTCTGCGTGTGCTGTGGCGACAGGACAACCGCCAACCCCCCTGATCGACCGGGCATTCGGTCGGGGGTAGTGCGACAGGCCTGTGCGCAGCGCCGCACCGCAATCGGGGCACGAAACGCGCCGCCC
>JBQTJI010000071.1:0-19237 GCA_052387255.1 Gemmobacter sp.
ACCGCGCCACCGCAGCCGTGCGGCTGATCGGCAAGATGCCCACCCTGGTGGCCATGGCCTACAAGTTTTCGGTCGGCCAGCCCTTCATCTATCCGCGCAACGATCTGGGCTACGCCGCCAACTTCCTGCGCATGTGCTTCGCCGTTCCCTGCGAGGAGTACAAGGTGAACCCCGTCCTGGCGCGCGCCATGGACCGCATCTTCATCCTCCATGCCGATCATGAGCAGAATGCCTCAACCTCGACGGTCAGGCTCGCCGGCTCCTCGGGTGCCAATCCCTTCGCCTGCATCGCGGCCGGCATCGCCTGCCTGTGGGGGCCCGCGCATGGCGGGGCGAACCAGGCCGCGCTGGAACAGCTGCGCGAGATCGGCACGGTCGACAAGATCCCCGAATTCATCAAGCTGGCCAAGGACAAGACCAGCGGAGTCCGGCTGATGGGCTTCGGCCACCGCGTCTACAAGAACTTCGATCCCCGCGCCAAGGTGATGAAGGAAAGCTGCGACGAGGTGCTTGACCTCATGGGCATCCACAACAATCCGCTGCTGCAGGTCGCCAAGGAGCTGGAGCGGATCGCGCTGGAGGACGACTATTTCATCTCGAAAAAGCTGTACCCGAACGTCGATTTCTATTCGGGCATCATCCTCGAGGCGATGGGGTTCCCGACGGCGATGTTCACGCCGATCTTTGCGCTGTCGCGCACCGTCGGCTGGATCAGCCAGTGGAAAGAGATGATCGCCGACCCGACGCAGAAGATCGGCCGCCCCCGGCAGTTGTACATCGGGCCGGTGCACCGCGACTATGTCGAGGTCAGCAACCGCTGATCCGGGCGACGGGCGGGCAATCTGCCCGCCCTGCGCCCGCCGGAAACGCGGGGCCTGTCGCGGGGGCCGGGCCGCCCCTCAACCCCGCCAGAACCGCGCCATGAACAGCACATAGACGGCCAAGAGTTCCAGCCGCCCGATCATCATGCCCGCGATCATCAGCCATTTGGCCGAGGTCGGAAAGGCATCGATCGACCCGGTCGGCCCCACCTCGGGGCCGAACACTGGCCCCACGTTGGCAATCGCCGTCCAGGCCGCCGTCACCGCCGTCTTGAACTGCAGCCCCGACAGCGACAGCAGGACCGACAGCACGCCGAAGGTCAGGATGAACAGCGTGAAGAACACGCAGACCGAGGTGATGACATCCTCGTCCACCCGCCGCCCCTGATAGCGCAGGAAGATCACGGTGGACGGGCTTTGCAGCCGCCGCAGCTGTACCTTGATCGCCTCGAACAGGATCAGGTACCTGAACACCTTGATCGAACACCCGGTCGACGACGTGCAGCCCCCGATCAGCCCCACGATGATCAGGACGGCAAAGGGAAAGGGGCCCCAGGTCGTCAGGTCGACGCTGGCAAATCCGGTGCCCGAGAAGGTCGAGACCACGTTGAACGTGGCCTCGCGCAGCATCGGCCAGAACTCTTCCCCGCGCAGGATCACCTCATAGGCCACCACCGCCATCACCGCATAGGCGATCCAGCGCAGGTACGCCCGCACCTGCACGTCGCGGAACAGCGGGCCAAGGTCTCCCTGCGCCACCTGCACGAACCGGATGAAGGGCAGCGAGGCCAGGATCATGAACACCGCGGCGGCGTATTCCTGGATGCCGATGAACGCGCCAAAGCTGCGGTCATAGCTGGAAAATCCCCCCGTCGAGATGGTCGACATCGCATGGAACACCGCGTCATAGCCCGACATGCCCAGACCCACAAAGGTCAGCGCGCAGGCCAGGGTCAGCACGATGTAGATCTGGATCAGAGCCGCCGAGATGTCCATTGCGCGGGGCAGGATCTTGCCCAGCGTGTCGAACCCCTCGGACCGGAAGAACTGCATGCCGCCGACCTTCATCACCGGCAGAAAGATCATCGCCACGATGACGATGCCAAGGCCCCCGACCCACTGCACGATGGCGCGCCACATGTTGGCCCCCGGCGGCAGCGTGTCCAGCGACGGGAATGCGGTGGTGCCGGTCGTCGTCATCCCGGACATCGCCTCGAACATCGCATCGACGAAGGAAACCCCCGGCGCGCCCAGCACGAAGGGCAGCGCGCCGAAGGCGGGCAGCGCGACCCACACGCCCGTGGTCAAGAGGAACGACTGCTGCAGCGTCAGCCCCCGCCCCGCCCCGCTGGCACAGGCCAGCGCCACGCCGGTGCCGACGCCCAGGCTGATCAGCCCCGACACCACGAAGGCGCGCCAGTTCGCATTCCCCGCCGCCAGTTCCAGGATCAGCGGGAACACCATCAGCGCGCCCAAGGCCGCCACCAAGAGGCCGATCACGTATCCGACGGGGCGCAGGTCCAGCATCGCCCCCGCCCCCTCAGGCCGCCCAGAACCGCGGCAGGGCCAGCACGAAGATCGCGAGCAACCCCAGCCGCCCCATCAGCATGGCCAGCGTCATGATCCAGACCGAAGCGTCGTTGAAATCGCGGAACGTCCCCGTCGCCGCCACCAGCGGCCCATAGCCGTAGCCGATGTTCCCCATCGAGGTCCAGATCGCGAAGATCGCCGAGGTCACGTCCACCCCGCACAGGGTCAGCGCCACGCTCAGCGCACCCAGGGTCAGGATATAGCCGTTGACGAACATCATCACGCCCGACAGCGTGTCGGGCGACACGGCACGCCCGTCATAGCGCAGGGGATACACCCGGCTGGGGGCCGCGATGCGCTGGATGCCCTGGCCGATGGCGCGCATCATCACCTGCACCCGGAAAATGCTCAGCGCCCCCGACGACGACCCCGAACACCCCCCGATCAGCCCGCAGACCAGCGCCACCACCATGGCGAACGGCCCCCAGCCCCCGAACGACCCCGAAAAGAACCCCGTTCCGGTCAGCACCGACGACAGGTTGAACAGCGCCTCGCGGAACACCGGCTCGACCGCCTGATCGCTGGTCGCCAGCCGCCACACCACCGTGACCGCCACCGCCACCACCAGCACCTTGACCAGGGCCCGCACCTGCAGGTCGCGCCACAGCGCCGCCGGCTGCCCCGTCACCATCTGGACATAGCGGATGTAGGGCAGGCTGCCCAGGACCATGAACAGCGCGCCCGCGTACTCCGCCGCCCCCGGATACTTGCCGAAACTGACGTCGGACGGCGAAAATCCCCCCGTCGCGATGGTCGCGGCACCGTTCACCACCGCATCCAGCGGCGCCATCCCCAAGGCCGCATAGACCCCGATGCAGACGAACGTCAGTCCGGCATAGACGTTGACCAGCGCCCGCGCGATGTCGGCGGCGCGCGGCAGCACCTTGCCCATCGTGTCGAAGCCTTCGGTCTTGAAGAACTGCATGCCGCCGACCCGCATCACCGGCAGGAAGATCATCGCCACGAACGCGATCCCCAGCCCCCCGATCCAGTTCAGCATGCCGCGCCACAGGTTGATCCCCGGCGGCAGCGCGTCCAGCCCCACGATCACCGTCGATCCCGTCGTGGTGATGCCCGACACCGCCTCGAACACCGCGTCCGTCAGCGACAGTTCGGGCGGCCCCAGCATGAACGGCAGCGCGCCGAACCCCGACAGCGACACCCAGATCGCCACCGTCAGCACGAAGGCCTGACGCGCATCCAGGCCCCGCACCGGCACGTTCGCTGTGGCCAGCGCCATGCAGCCGCCGACGAACAGCGCCGCAATCCCCGACGTGACGAACGCCGCCCAGTCGGGCAGGCCCCCGGCCAGGTCGAGGGCCGCCGGAAACAGCATGACGGTGCCGAAGGCCATCAGCATCAGGCCGACAATGTGGATCACGGGGCGAAGGTCGATGGCCATGGCCGGGCCAGCCTTGTCCGCGCCCGTGCGCCCTGTCAATCCGGGCGGGCGCGGCCCCTGTCGTGCCGTGCCGCCGATCGCTGCAAGTCGGGTACAGCCGATTCAGCCCGCGCCCCCTCTCCCCTTGGGGGAGAGGGCCGGGGTGAGGGGGGATCACCCCTTGCCGCCCGCGGACCTACCCGGCGTGGATCAGGCTGGCAAACAGCCGCGGGTCCAGACTATCGGCCGCAAAGGTCGCGCCCTTGGTCAGCAGGCTGACCGCATCATGCGAATGCAGCGATTCCTGGTGGCTCGCCACCACCCGGAAATCGCCGATCCGCCCGTCGCGCGCCAGCACATCGCAAAACGCCCGCGCGGCATCCTCGACAAAGATCGGGTTGGCCGCGTTCAGTTCGGCAAAGGCCTGCTCGTCCTCGCGCTTGACCATCACCTGCGTCTCGGTCGGCACACCCGCGCGGGCCAGGTCCACCAGGTCCTCGAACCACAGCGTGCGCCCCGGCACCACCTCGACACTGATCCGCGCGACAGACCGCTGGCTGTGCGGCGTGGCCAGTTGTCCGCGCGTGCGGCGGGCGTGTTCGGACAGTTCCAGCGAACAGGGGCAGGTGCTGGAATAGACGAAGTCGAGGTGCAGGATCTTCTTGCGCACCCCCGCCCGGTCCACCACCTCCAGCGCGATGTCGTAGTATTGCCAGCCCACCAGCCCCGACCGCAGGCTCGGCACCTGCATCGGGAACGACAGCCGCATCTGGATGCGGGCGTCGAACGCGCCGAGGTCGCGCTTGTAGTCGTCCAGCACCTGCCCGATCAGCTCGAAACTGAACGCGGCCTCGGCATGGGCATAGAACGACCGCATGATCCGGCTCATGTTGATGCCCTTGGCCTCGGCCTCCAGGCTGACCGTACCGGTCACCGACGTCTCCAGCACCATGTCGCCCGCATCGCGCGTGCGGTACCGGACCGGCAGCCGGAAATTCGAGATGCCGACATGCTGGATCGGCACATGCGCCCCCACGATCAGGCTTGCGGGTCCGTTCTGCAAATCGGGCAGGCCCGCCTTGTAGGCGTCGTCGGCCCGGAACTCGGCCGGATAGCTGCGGTTCAGGTCGGGATAGGCCGGCACCCCCGCCAGCACCACCGCCTCGGGGGCCAGCGCCGCGATCTCGGCGTCCGACGACGTGCCCGCCCATTGCCGCAGGGTGGCCAGCGCCGCCTCGGCCTCGGCGCGCGACGGCAGGCTGTCGATTGCGGGGGTACGGATGGTCATGGTCGGGGGTCCTTCCGGTTCGGGCATCCTGGGACATGGAGCATGTCCCGGCACCGTCAATGTCATCAGGTCTACGCAGGGCACCGCGCCCCGGATCAATCTGATCTGGTCGCCTCGCGTGTCGGTTGCAACCCCTTGGGGCGCATCGGCGATGCAGACGGCGTGTGCATGCGATGTGCACACCTCGTGCATCCCCCTACCGCCCCATCGCCTGTGCCAGATCGGCGATCAGGTCGTCGGCATCCTCCAGCCCCACCGACAGCCGGATCAGCCCCGGCGTGATGCCCAGGGCATCTTTCTGATCCTGCGGCAGGCGCTGGTGGGTGGTGGTGGCGGGGTGGGTCGCGATCGACTTGGCGTCGCCCAGGTTGTTGGAAATCCTGATGATTTCCAGTGCGTTGAGCAGCCGGAACGCAGATTCCTTGGACCCCGCATCGAAGGTCACGATGGTCCCCCCCGACCCCATCTGCGCCATCGCCAGCGCATGCTGCGGATGCGCAGGCAGCCCCGGATAGATCACCTTCACCAGATTGTCTTGCGTTTCCAGCCACTTGGCTACCGTCAGCGCACTGTCGGCCATCGCCCGGCAGCGCAGGTCCAGCGTCGCCATTCCGTTCAGCATGATCCAGGCCGTGAACGGCGACATCGCCCCCCCGGTATGCTTCATGTAGGGTTCGAACACTTTCCGCACCCATTCCCTTGTGGCGCAGACCACACCCCCCAGCGCCCGCCCCTGCCCGTCGATGTGCTTGGTGGTCGAATAGACCACCACATCCGCCCCCTGTTCGACGGCCTTCGAAAAGATCGGCGTGGCAAAGACGTTGTCGCAGATCACGATGGCACCGACCCGATGCGCAATCTCCGATACACCCGTGATATCAACAAGTTCCAGCGTGGGGTTCGCCATCGACTCGAAGAACACCGCCCTAGTGCCCGGAACCACGGCCTTTTCCCACTGCGCCAGATCCGCACCATCCACAAAGGTCACACGGACCCCGTACCGCGTCAGCACCTCTTCCAGCACGTAAAGGCATGATCCGAATAGCGCTTTTGCCGAAACCACATGGTCCCCGGCCCGCAGGCAGGACATCAGCGCCCCCGACACCGCCGCCATGCCGCTGGCGGTCGCAAAGGCATCCTCGGTGCCCTCGATGGCGGCAATCCGCTCCTCGAACATCCGCACCGTGGGGTTGCCGTAGCGGGCATAGATGAACTCGTCCTCGCCCGCCTTCTGGAACCGCGCCTCGGCGGACTCGGCATCGGGATAGACGAAGCCCTGCGTGAGGAAGATCGCCTCGGCCATCTCGCCGTACTGGCTGCGGCGGCTGCCCTGGTGGACGAGTTTGGTGCGGGTCTTCCAGTCGGTCATCACGGCCCCCTTGGCCAAAGAAAAGCCCCGGAAAACCAAGGGGTTCCGGGGCCAAATACCCGTCACCTCTTTAGCGGTATGTTTAACGTGGCCCGCAATCCGGTCACAAATTGCCACGGATCTTTGGGTTACGCCCGCAAGCCCCCAAGGTCAAGGGCCGGTCGCACGATGTTCGAAAAGGGCAGAATCCCGCCCCCTGCGCGTGGCCGTCAAGCACCGTCACGCACCGTTCACGGCAGTTTCACGCCATTTACGCAAGTTTGCCCGAATTTGCGCGGCAACTGGGGCCTTGGGGCGCCCGTGAATCGGGGGACAAGCGATGACCGTCATCGCCGTGAATGCCGCAGGATCGCTGCCGACCGTCTCGGCACCGCTGGATCGCCTGATCGCCACCCTGCCCCCCGGTGCCCCGATCACGATCCTGCTGCACGGGTACCGTTACAATCCTGCCAATGCCACCAAAGACCCCCACCGCTCGATCTTCGCCGCCGCACCCGCCCGCCGCGACGGGCGCACCCTGTCGTGGTCGCGCCGCCTGGGCCTGACGGGCGCGCGGATCGGCATCGGGTTCGGCTGGCAGGCCGACGGACACCTCTGGGCCGCCCATGCCGAAGCGGCGCGCGCGGGTCAGGCACTGTCCATCCTGATCAAGGGCTTGCGCGATGCGGGGGCGGGGCCGGTCGGGCTGATCGGCCATTCGCTGGGGGGCCGGGTGGCGTTGCAGGCCCTGCCGCACCTGGCGGCGGGCGACGTCGGGCGGATCGTGCTTCTGTCGGCGGCCGAGTTCCGGGGGGCCGCCGAGGCGGCGCTGTCCACGCCCGCAGGCCGCACCGCCGAAGTGCTGAACGTCACCAGCCGCGAGAACGACCTGTTCGACAAGGCGTTCGAGTTGTTGATCGGCAGCGCGCCGGGCCCCGAAGGCCGCACCCTTGGCGCGGGCCTGTCGGCGCGCAACGCCGTGACGCTGCAGATCGACGGCGCGCAGCACCGCGCGGGCCTGCGCGCCTTGGGCTTTCCCACCGCGGCACCCATGCGCCGCATCTGCCACTGGTCGGCCTACATGCGGCCCGGCCTGTTCCCGCTGTACCGCGCCTTCCTGCACCGGCCCGAGACGCTGACCCTGTCCGCCCTGCGGGCCGCCCTGCCCGCCGAGACCGCGCCGCGCTGGTCGCGCCTGGTGGCTTTTCCCTTGCCTGGCCCGCGTTTCGCGGCAGAATGACCCCCGGACCGGGGGGCGGCATGGCCAGAGAGATCGACCTGTACTACTGGCCCACGCCGAACGGCTGGAAAATCTCGATCGCGCTGGAAGAGATGGGCCTGCCCTACCGCGTCACGCTGATCGACATCGGCAAGGGCGCGCAGTTCGCGCCGGAATTCCTGGCGGTGTCGCCGAATGGCCGCATGCCCGCGATCACCGACCCGGACGGCCCCGGGGGCGCGCCGGTGTCGATCTTCGAGTCAGGGGCGATCCTGCTGTATCTGGCGCGCAAGACCGGGCGTTTTCTGGGGGCGACCGAGCGCGACCGGACCCTGGTCGAGCAATGGCTGATGTGGCAGATGGGCGGGCTGGGGCCGATGGCGGGGCAGGCGCACCATTTCCTGAAATGGGCGCTGTTGCAGTCGCCGCCGCAGGACATCCCCTATGCCAAGGACCGCTACCGGCGCGAGGTCGAACGTCTGTATGGCGTGCTCGACCGGCAACTGGCGAAAGGGGCGTTCGTCGCCGGCGATGACCTGTCGGTCGCCGATTTCGCCATCTGGCCCTGGGCGTCGCTGTGGGACATGCAGGGCCAGACACTGGCCGACAAGCCGCACATGGCCCGCTGGCTGGCCACGATGGCCGCGCGCGAAGGGGTGCGGCGCGGGCGTGCGGTGGCAGCCGAGCTGCGCCGCTAGGTGTTTGATCCCACGGTTTGATGGTGCGATCCTTTCGCAGGAATGGAAGGAAGCACCATGGGACAGGTTCGTCACGGGAGCGCCACGACCCCGCACGCTGTCCAGGCAGCAATACGGCGATCGCAGGCTTCGCGCGCGCAGTTGAGCCGGGAACTTGGCATCAACCCCAAGACGGTGGCGAAGTGGCGCAAGCGCGCGGCGGCCGAGGACATGAAGCCCGGGCCGACGGAGCCCCGATCCACGGTGCTGACCGAGGCCGAGGAGGCGATGGTTGTCGCATTCCGGCGGCACACGCTCTTGCCGCTGGACGACTGTCGCCATGCCGTGCAGCCCTCGGTGCCGCACCTGACGCGCTCGGCGCTGCACCGGTGCCTTCGGGGCCATGGCATCTCGCGCCTGCCGGAGATCGAGGGCGACAAGCCGAAGCGCCAGACGTTCAAGCGCTACCCCATCGGCTTCCGCCACATCGATATCGCGGAGGTGCAGACGGCTTGAGGCAAGCTTTGCCTGTTCGTGGCCATCGACCGGACCAGCAAGTTTGCCGTCGCCCAACGCGTTGAAACGGCGGACAGGCGCACCGCCTGGGAGGTTCTGGAGCGTGTACTGGAGGCCCTCCCCTCCAAAATCCACACGATCTTGACCGACAATGGCATCCCGTTCTCCGAGCACCCCCGCAACCGCAACACCATCCCTTCCCGGCCCATGCGCTTCGACATGATCTGCGAGGCCGACGGGATCGAGCACCGGCTGACCAGGCCCACCCCCCCCTGGACCAACGGCCAGGTCGAACGCATGGACCGCACGATCAAAGAGGCGACCGTCAAGCGATACCACGACGACGACCACGCCCAACTGCGCGTTCGGCATGTCGCTCGAACCAATGGCGCGGCATGCCTCACCCTCGCGGACTGCCTCGCCGCCCACAACCTCGCCCGCAGACCCAAGACCCTCGGCGGCCTCACCCCATACGAATGCATCTGCACGGTAGGGACGTCAGAGACAGAACGATTCATTCCGCTCCGGCAGGAACAGCCCCGAGATCATCCGCATGGCAGTGATGCCCTGCATCCGCCGTCCGCTGTCGATGCGGAACGATGAGGACTTGCTGCACGAGCGCGGCATCGTGATCAGCCACGAGACCGTGCGGTTCTGGTGGAACCGGTTCGGGCCGATGTTCGCGGCGGAGATCAGGTGCAGTCGGGTGGACCGCATGCGGGCGCACCGCCGCTGACACTGGCACTTCGGCGAGGTCAGCGTGAAGATCTACGGCGTGATCCAGTACCTCTGACGCGCCGATGACCACGAGGGCGAGGTGCTGGAATGGTTCGTCACGAAGACACATGATCGCAAGGCAGCGCAGGGTTTTCTGAAGTCAGCGAAGAGGCGGTACGGTCGCCCGGAGGTCATCGCCCCCCCGCTTTTCACAGTTTGGTGTATGGGTCAGCCAAGCTGTCATGGGTCGGTGTGGCCGGGGTGCGAAAGCTTCGCGGGTGACGTGTCGGCCAGGTTCGGCCATCAGCCGACGTGTTCGCCAGGGCCCTGCGCGTCCCCCCCCGTGCCGACCGCTGCCAGAAAGCTGCGCAGGCCGACCGGGTCGATGGGCTTGTGCAGCACCTCCAGCGACAGGACGCGGCACAGGTCCAGCACGGCTGGGGTGCGGTTCGCGGTCACGATGCGGGCGGGCAAGGGGCCGGTCATGGCCAGGATATCGGCGATCAAATCGGTGCCGCGCGCGCCCTCGTCCAGCTGGAAATCGACCAGCAGGGCATCGGGCATCAGGCCGGTCTCGTGCAGAAGGGCCATCGCTTCGGGGCCCGAGCCGACGTCGATCACCTGCACGTCCCACTTTTCCAGAAGCAGGCACAGCGCCTGGCGCATCTCGCGGTCGTTCTCGATCAAGAGGACGACCAGGCCGGGAAACGACCAGGTGCCTCCGCCGGCCGCACGCGACGCCGTTGGCCCGGCACCGGTCGCCGCCCGCGCCCAGGGCACCGACAGGCGGAACACGCTGCCCCGCCCGAGGCGCGAGCGGATTTGCACGGGGTGGTCCAGCAGGGCGCAGGCGCGGTCGACGATGGCGAGGCCGAGGCCCAGCCCCTCGCCCCCCGCGCCTGGGTCCAGCCGGTGAAACTCGCGGAACACGTTCTCGAACTCGGATTCGGGGATGCCGCGCCCGGTGTCCCAGACCTCGATGCGGACATTGCGGCGGACCCGCCGCGCGCCCACCAGGATGCCCCCCCGGTCGGTATAGCGGACAGCATTGGCGATCAGGTTCTGCAGCACGCGCCGGATCAGGCGTGCATCGGTCACGACGCGCCAGCCCGAGGGGCGCAGGCGCAGGGTCAGCCCCTTGCGCGCGGCCATCGGCAGGAATTCGTCGCACAGCTTGGCCAGGAGCGGATCAAGGTCCACCTCGGCCACCGACACCGCCGCCTGGCCCGATTCAAGCTTCGAGATGTCGAGCAGCGCCTCGATGATCTCTTCCACGCTGGACAGCGCGCCCTCGGCCTTGGTCACGGCCTCGCGCTGTGCGGGGTCGGGAATCTCGGTGCGGACCGAGGACAGGAACAGCTTGGCCGCCGACAGGGGCTGCAGCAGGTCGTGGCTGGCGGCGGCGACGAACCGGGTGCGCGCGGCATTGGCGCGTTTGGCGGTGGCCAGGGCATCCTCAAGCTCCAGCGTGCGTTCGGCCACGCGCATTTCCAGCTGTTCGTTCGCCTCGTGCAGTGACCGGGCCGCGTTCCGCTCGGTGCTGACATCGGTAAAGCTGATGACGAAGCCCCGGTCGGGCATCTCCTGGGCAAAGACGTCCAGCGTCTGTCCGTCGCCGCGCCGCAGCTCGAACCGCAGGGGCGGGCGCAGCCCTGGGGCGTCGACCCAGTCCAGCAGCACCTGCGGCGTGATGTCCTGCGGGAACACGAGGCGGCCCTGCACCCACCGCAGGATCAGGTCGAAATCCAGCCCGCTGCGCAGGCGGGGCAGCGACAGAAGGCTGGCCAGCCGTTCGTTGAAGCCGACCAGCAGGCGGTCGCGGTCGAAGATGCAGATGCCCTGGTTCAGGTGGTCCAGCGTGGCGCGCACCAGCCGCGCCTGGTCGTCCAGGATGCGGCCCCGCTCGATCCGCTCGCGGCGCATGATGTCGGACACGTCGGTCTGCATCACCACGGTCTGCCCGCCCGGCATGCGGTGTTCGCTGACCTGCACCCAGCGGTCGCCGGTCAGGGCCACGTTGAACATGACATGCGCCTCGCGGTGCCGCGCCATGCGGCGGGCGGCCCAGTCGGCGGCGCTCTGCGCGTCGGGCAGGTGCAGCGACCGGCTGCCGCTGACGATCTCGACATAGTCGGCAAAGGCCAGGCCGGGCGCGATCCGCTGCAGGATGTCGGGCATGTGCATCCCGAAGCGCGAGTTGCACAGCACCAGCCGGTCCTCGGCATCGAACAGCGCAAAGCCTTCCTGGATCGTCTCGATCGCCGAGGACAGGTCCTGTCGGGCGTTCTCGGTTTCGCGGTTGGCGGCCTCGAGCCGCGCGTTCGAGGTGTTCAGCAGGTCCAGCGCGCGTTCCAGGTCGCGGGTGCGTTCGCGCACCTGGTCCTCCAGCGTCACGGCGCGCTGGAACAGGGCATAGGCCTGGCCGCCGTCGTCGTTGATCTGCTCGACCCGCCGCATCAGCACGTCGATGATCTGGCCCAGTTTCTGGTTCTGGCGCTCGACGCTGTCGGCGGGGTTGACCAGACCGTGCGGGATCATGCCGGCCCTTCGTCGCCGGGGGCATAGATGGCGACACCGGTCATCGTGTGGTTGACGTGGATGCCGTTGAACTGCTCGCCATAGGTGGAAAACCCGATCACGCGGTGCCGCGCCAGGATGTCGGACACGGCGCGGGTCTTTTGCAACTGCCCCGCCTCGACCCGCCGCAGGATGCAGTCGCAGGCCAGGATCGCCTCGGGACGGCGGTCGCGGGCCAGGTCGTCCAGGGCATGGTCAAGATGCGCGGCCATGTCCTTGGGTTCCGCCAGCCGCAGCACCAGCCCCTCGCCGATGGCCGAGAAGAACACCAGATCGCCGTTGTCCAGCACCTGCCGGATGGCGCGGACGTGGTGCGTCCCCCCCAAGCGCACCACGACGGGATGGGCGGCGAAGATGAAGGTCGACAATTGTTCGGGGTCCTTGCCCAAGAGGCGCGCGTATTCTCGTGCCGCCGGTTCCGCGTTGATCTGGCGCACGATGCGGCGGGCGGGGTCGGCCTCGGTCACCACCATGCGGCGGTCGGTGGGGGTCAGGTGGTCCAGGCTGAACACCTTGACCGGGCAGCCGGTGCGCACCAGCGACAGCACGGCGGCATTGGTGGCGGTGCGCGCGCCAAGCGCCACGCGCGTGCTCTTGAACCGGGTGCCGTCTCCGGCCGATCCGCCGAACAGCGGCACCGGACCCAGGCCCCTGGTCAGCGCCGCCACCAGTTCATCCTCGCGGATCGACAGGCCGTCGACCAGCAGAAAGGCAAACTCGTGGCTCCACTGCGGGTGTCGCGCCGCCAGACGGTGGCGGGCGCGGATGACCTGGCCCGCCAGCCCGTCGGTGTCGATGTGGCCAAGGTCGTCCACGAACACCGTCTCGACATCGAAATGCGTGGCGGTCAGGCCGAAGGCCGCGATCTCGCCGTCCAGGTATCCGCTCTGCCCGATTTCGCCGGCCGTGGTGCAGCCGACCAGGGTCACCCCCGGAAAGCGCAACCGCGCCTCGGCCATCACGGCGGCGAAATCGGCCTCGGGGGTCACGAACAGGGCGGCAAGGGACAGACCTTCCGGGCCAAGCGCCGCTGCCAGACGTCGCAGCGCGTCGGGGCTGCCGTGGCGGACCTGCCCCGACCGCACCGCTGCGGGACGTGCGCCGCCGTCCGCGGCGGGCCGCAGATGCCCGTCCATCGCCCCCTCCCGGTCGCTGTCGTGCTGCCTTGGGGCCGAGTGTAGCCGGTTCAGAAGGTTTCGTGCAACACGCTGGAAAACCGCGCCTCCTGCGCGATCAGCACGGCCTGCGTGCGGCTTTGAACGCCCAGCTTGCGCATGATGGCGGTGACATGCGCCTTGACCGTCGTTTCGGCGATCGACAGCTCGTGCGCGATCTGCTTGTTCAGCTTGCCCGCGCAGATCAGGTCCAGGATCGCGCCCTGCTGCCGGGTCAGCTGCGACAGCCGGCCGATGGCCTGTTCGCGCCCCGTCACCGGGGCGGCGGCCTCGCCCGCGTCGGTGCCTTCGGGCGTGAAGACCAGGCCCCGCGCCACGGCGTCGAAGGCCGCGCGGAACACGTCCCGCTGGCTGTGCTTGGGCACGAACCCTGCCGCGCCTGCGCGGATCGCGCCGGCGACGATGCGGCGGTCGGCCAGCGAGGACACCACCACCACCGGCGTGCGCCCCGCCGCCCGCTTGAGCCGGATCAGCCCGTCCAGCCCGCTGACATCGGGCAGGTGCAGGTCCAGCACGATCACGTCGGGCTGCCAGCCGCCCTCGATCAGGGCAATCGCCTCGTCCAGCCGGTGGCGCGTGCGGATCTCGGGGATGCCGGCGGCGGCCTTCAGCGTCATCGACAGGGCATCGCAGAACAGGGGATGGTCGTCGATGATCAGCGCCGAGGCCAGCGGAACCGGATCGGAAACGGCAGGATCGGGCATCGTCAGGTCCTTTGCTGCCGACAGGTTACCATGGCGGGGCGGCGCGGCAACCGCCACCATGGTGGCGGGATGTCAGGCGCGGTCGTCCTTGGGGCTGCCCATCACGACATAGGTGGTGATCGCCGCGACCCCCGGCAGCACGCCCAGAATCTCGGTGTGAAAGTGCTTGTAGGCCGCCAGGTCGGCGGCCTCGACCCGCAAGAGGTACTCGACGCTGCCGGTCACGTTGTGGCATTCGCGCACCTGGGGCGACCGGGCGATGGCACGCTCGAACCCCTCTTGCCCGGCCTTGGTGTGGTTCGACAACCCCACGGCGACATAGGCGGTGAAGCCCACGCCCATCTGCACGGGGTCGAGGACGGCGCGGTAGCCCCTGATCACGCCCGACCGCTCCAGCTCCTGCACGCGGCGCAGGCAGGCCGAGGGCGACAGGCCCACACGGGCGGCAAGGTCGAGGTTCGACAGGCGACCGTCGCGCGACAGTTCGCGCAATATCCTGTCGTTCATGGCGTCGATCTTCGTCATGGATTGCAGGAATAGCCGACGGGCGCGGCAGATTGCAATCCTTCGCCGCCCCTGACGGTGCAGGATTGCGGCCATGACACAGGACCTTCTCCTCGCCCTCATGGGCTTTGCCTTTGCCACCTCGGTCACGCCGGGGCCGAACAACATGATGCTGCTGGCCTCGGGCGCGAACTTCGGCCTGCGCCGCACCGTGCCGCACATGCTGGGCATCAGCGTCGGCCATTCGGTCATGGTGTTCCTGGTCGGCCTGGGCCTGGCCGAGCTGTTCCTGGCCGAACCGCGCCTGTTCACCGCACTCAAGGTCGTGTCGGTCGCCTACATGCTGTGGCTGGCATGGAAGATCGCGACCGCCGCCCCCCCGCGCGAGGGGCAGGCCGGGGGCCGCCCCTTCACCTTCGTGCAGGCGGCGGCGTTCCAGTGGGTCAACCCCAAGGCCTGGGCCATGGCGCTGACTGCCGTCACGGTCTATGCGCCGGGCGGCGAGGTGTGGCCGACCGCGCTGGTCGCCGTGGTCTTTGCCATGGTCAACTTGCCCTCGGTCACGGTCTGGGCGGCGGCGGGGCAGGCCCTGCGCCGCTGGCTGGACACGCCCGGACGGCTGCGCGCCTTCAACGTCACCATGGCGGTGCTGCTGGTGCTGTCGCTGTGGCCGGTGCTGGTGCACTGACTTCCCAAGGCCTGCCCTTGTCCCTATAAGCCGCGCAGTCCCAACAGGAGCCGCCCGATGCGCGAGGCCCGGATCACCCGCAAGACCACCGAAACCGAGGTGACGGTCGCCGTCAATCTGGACGGGACCGGCATGGCCGAGGTCGCCACGGGCGTGGGTTTCTTCGACCACATGCTGGACCAGCTGGCGCGGCATGCCCTGATCGACATCCGCGTCGCGGCAACGGGGGATCTGCACATCGACGACCACCACACGGTCGAGGATGTGGGCATCGCCCTGGGCCAGGCGCTGACCGCCGCTTTGGGCGACAAGCGCGGCATCCGCCGCTATGGGCATTTCCGCCTGGCGATGGACGACGCGCAGGTGGCCTGCGCGCTGGACCTGTCGGGGCGGCCCTACCTGGTGTGGAACCTGGCCTTTCCCGCGCCGAAGATCGGCAGCTTCGACACCGAACTGGTGCGCGAGTTCTTCCAGGCGCTGTCCACCCATGGCGGCATCACCCTGCATGTGGACCTGATCCATGGCCTGAACAGCCACCACATCGCCGAGGCCGCATTCAAGGCCGTGGCGCGCAGCTTGCGCGAGGCGGTGGAACCCGACCCCCGGCGCGCAGGCACGATCCCCTCGACCAAGGGCATGCTGTGACGCTGACGGTTCTGGTCGATTACGATTCGGGCAACCTGCACTCGGCGCAGAAGGCGTTCGAGCGCATGGCGGCCGAGACCGGGGGCCGGGTGATCGTCAGCGCCCGCCCCGAGGATGTGGCCCGCGCCGACCGCATCGTGCTGCCGGGCGACGGGGCGTTCCCGGCCTGCCGCCGCGCCCTGGGCGACATCGGCGGGCTGGCCGAGGCGATTGTCGAGGCGGTGGAACAGCGGGGCCGCCCGTTCCTGGGCATCTGCGTCGGCATGCAGATGATGGCGACGCGGGGGCTGGAGTTCGCGGAAACGCAAGGGTTCGGCTGGATCGGCGGCGATGTCGTGCGGATCGCGGCACCGGGCCGCAAGGTGCCGCACATGGGCTGGAACGACCTGGTGGTGACCGGCGCGCATCCCGTGCTGGCGGGGATCGCCACGGGCGACCACGCCTATTTCGTGCACTCCTACCACCTTGCGGTGACGCGGCCCGGCGAACGGCTGGCCCATGCCGACTATGGCGGGCCGGTCACCGCCATCGTGGGCCGCGACACCATGGTCGGCACCCAGTTCCACCCCGAGAAAAGCCAGGCCACCGGCCTGCGCCTGATCGCGAACTTCCTGGCGTGGCGGCCCTGAGGCGTCAGCGCCGCATCAGCCGCCCGTCGATCACCGCAAGCCCGCCCAGGATCAGCGCCAGCCCGGCCAGATGCCGGGGCAGCACGTCCTCGCCCAGGATCAGGATGCCCAGGACGATGGCACTGGCCGGCACAAGAAACGTGACCAGCGCCACGTTGACCGAACCGGCATCCGCCAGAATGCGGAAGAACAGAAGATAGGCGAAAGCGGTCGACAGCACCGCCATCCCCGCGATTGCCGCCCAGGCAACGGCGGGCGGGGCAGGCAAGGTCCAGGGCTGGTCGATCAGGGCCGCCAGCGGCGCCATGATCAGGGCCGAGGCGGCCAGCATGCCGAAGGCGGTCGTCATGGGGGCAAGGCCCCCCTTGTGGAACCGCCGCCCCCAGACGCTGGCAAAGGCATAGGACAGCGCAGCACCCAGGCACAGCAGATAGGGCATCGCCGTCGCCGCCCCGCCCGACCATGCCGCCCCGCCGACCATGACGGCCACACCGCCCAACCCCAGCACCAGCCCGCCCAACCGCGCCGCCGTCATGCGTTCCTCGCGCAAGAGGGCGGCGGCCACCACCAGCGTGAACAAGGGCGTCGTCGCATTCAGGATCGACGCCAGTGCCCCGGTGATCTGCCCCTGCGCCAGCACGAAGGCGGTGAAGGGCAGCGCGTTGTTCAGAACCCCCATCACCAAGAGCGCAGGCCACATCGCCCGTGGCGGAAAGGGCGTGCCGGTCGCCGCCAGCACCAGTGCCAGCACCCCGGCGGCCATCGCCACGCGCAAGGCCACGATGGTCAGCGCGGGCAGGTGCGGCACCGCGATCTCGATGAAAAAGAACGACCCGCCCCACAACAGCGACAGGATCACCAGCCGCAGCCAGTCGGCGGGGCGCATGGTGGCGGTGCGGGGGAAGGGGACATTGCTCATGTCCCTGTCCTAGCGGGCCGCGCGTGCCCCCGCGACCCGGAACCTGCGGCTTGCTACTGCCGCGTCCAGACGCCGCCCTCGCGGCAGATGCCGATGACGCAGCCCGACACCGACAGCTTGTCGCCGGTCAGCACCAGCTTCGACTTGTATTCCTTGTCGCGGTCGGGGGCATAGAGCCTGCCGTTGTACTGGCCGTCGCCGACAGGCTTGGTGTCCCAGATGATCTTGCGCCCGATGTTTTCTGATTCCCTCGGATTGCCCGCCGCGTCGAACGCCTTGACCAGCGTGCCGCACAGGGCGGCCCCGCAGGCCTTGACCTCGATCAGCCCGGAATTGCCGTTGTCGTCCTTGGCAGTGCGCCAGGAGCCGAGCAGCGGCTCGGCGGAAACTGCCCCGGCAAACACTGCCAGTGCGGCGGAAAGTAGAAGCGTCTTCATCGGATGGCCCTCCCTGACCCTTTGGGCATATCCTTTGCCACAGGCCGCGACCGGATCAAGCGTGACGTGGGGTCGCTTGGCCCCCTTGGCATCGCGCAACGCCCGTGCCAGAAGCCCGGCCCATGATCCTGTACCCCGCCATCGACCTCAAGGACGGCCAGTGCGTGCGCCTGTTGCGCGGCGCGATGGAGGCTGCGACCGTATTCGGGCCGGACCCCGCCGCGCAGGCCCTGGCGTTCCAGCAGGCGGGCTGCGGCTGGCTGCACCTGGTCGATCTGAACGGGGCTTTCGCAGGCGCGCCGGTCAACGGTGCTGCGGTCGAGGCGATCCTGGCCGCCGTGACCGTGCCCTGCCAGCTGGGCGGCGGCATCCGCGACATGGCCACGATCGAGATGTGGCTGGCGCGCGGCGTGGCGCGGGTCATCCTGGGCACCGTTGCGGTCGAGAACCCCGCGCTGGTGCGCGAGGCCGCCCGTGCCCATCCCGGCCGCATCGCCGTGGGGATCGACGCGCGCGGCGGTCGTGTGGCCACCAAGGGCTGGGCCACCGAGACGGATGTGATGGCCACCGACCTCGCCCGGTCGTTCCAGGACGCAGGGGTGGCGGCGGTGATCTACACCGACATCGACCGCGACGGGGCCATGGGCGGCCCGAACCTCGCCGCGACCGAGGCACTGGCGCGGGCCGTCGCCATCCCCGTCATCGCGAGCGGGGGCGTGTCGTCGCTGGCCGACCTCATCGCGCTCCGCGACACCGGCGTCATCGCCGGGGCCATCTCGGGCCGCGCGCTGTACGAGGGGGCGCTGGACCTGCGCGCGGCGCTGCGATCCTTGGCAGGCTGCTGAAGACGTCTGCCCTCGACCGGGTCCGAGGAACATGATTCACCTTCTGCAGGCTTTGGCGGGGGTGATGATGCGCGGGGCGGAGGAGACAAGCGGGTCGCTGTTCAGCTTTGTCGGTCTGGAGGCGCGCATCCCGGCGGGGCATCCGCTGCGCAAGATCGGGCAGGTGGTCAACGAGGCGCTGGCCAGCCTGGATGCGGAGTTCGAGGCGCTTGACACCGACTTCGGTCGTCCCTCGATCCCGCAGGAACGGCTGATCCGGGCGAGCCTGATCCAGATCCTGTTCTCGGTGCGCTCCGAGCGGCAGCTCGGCCAGCTTTTGTGAACTTTTTCTAGTTGTTAACGGACATTCGCGGATTTCTGCGCAAGAGTAGTTGGCGGAAGCGGTGGGATTCGAACCCACGGTGCGGTTGCCCGCACGCTGGTTTTCAAGACCAGAGCCTTAAGCCGCTCGGCCACGCTTCCTGCGGGGCCGTCTTACGGCAAGGCTGGCGCGGGTGGCAAGGCGGTCGCAGCAGGGCGGGGGCGGTCGCAGCAGGGCGGGCGGCGCGGGGGCGGGC
>JBQTJI010000072.1:0-9111 GCA_052387255.1 Gemmobacter sp.
GTCGGGGCTTGCCCCGACTCTTCGGGCACCATCACCGCGAGCCCCTCGGCGGTGATCGCCTCGACCACGCGCTTGCGCGCCTCCAGCCGATCCAGCCCGCGCAGATCGTCGGGCACCAGGTTCAGCGCATCCACCTCGGCCTCGGTCGGCTCCACCGGCTGTTCCGCGATCCCCGCAGGCACATAGCCCTTGCGCACCAGCCAGGCCCGCGAATGCCGTCCCGCGACCTCCGCCGCCTCGGCATAGGTTGCGCCGTCGCTGCGCATCGACGCCTTCGTGTCCATCAGCCGGTAGCACGGGATGCCCGCGCGCTTGGCCACCGCATAGTCGTTGAAGTCATGCGCGCCGGTGATCTTGACAGCACCCGACCCGAACGCCGGATCGGGGTATTCATCGGTGATGATCGGGATCAGGCGGCGGTGCTCCTTGGGACCCACCGGGATTTCGCAGAGTTTCCCGATGATTGGCGCGTAACGTTCATCCGATGGATGAACCGCGACCGCGCCGTCGCCCAGCATCGTCTCGGGCCGGGTGGTGGCGATGGCGATATAGTCCCGTACCTCGCGCGAGATCACGTTCCCCTCGGCGTCCTTCTCGACATAGTCATAGGTCTGCCCCCCGGCGAGGGGGTACTTGAAGTGCCACATGAACCCCGGCACCTCGATATTCTCGACCTCCAGGTCCGAGATGGCCGTCTCGAAATGCGGGTCCCAGTTGACCAGCCGCTTGCCGCGATAGATCAGGCCCTTGTGGTACAGGTCCACGAACACCTTGATCACGGCGTCGTGGAAGTTGCCCTCTTCGCCCGCCGGAGCCCCCGGTGCGCCCGACATGGTGAAGGCCTCGCGCGACCAGTCGCAGCTTGCCCCCAACCGTTTCAGTTGCCCGATGATGGTTCCGCGCGATTTCTTCTTCTGTTCCCAGACCTTGGCGATGAACGCCTCGCGCCCCATCTCGCGGCGGGACAGGTTGCCTTCCTTCGCCATCTCGCGCTCGGTCACCATCTGCGTGGCAATCCCTGCGTGGTCCGTCCCCGGCTGCCACAGCGTGTCGAACCCCCGCATCCGGTGCCAGCGGACCAGCACGTCCTGCAGCGTGTTGTTGAACGCATGGCCCATGTGCAGCGATCCGGTCACGTTCGGCGGCGGGATCATCACCGAGAATGCCGGTGCCCCCGGTGACGCGCCCGCACCTGCGCGGAAACACTGCGCGGCCTGCCACATCGCGGAAATGCGGGCCTCGGCCTCGGCGGCGTTGAAGGTCTTGTCGAGCGGCATGGCGGTTCCCCTGGCGTGCGGGGCGGGTTCTAGCCCGGCCCCGGCCCGAGGGGAAGCGTCAGATGAAGGGCCGTCCGGCCAGCCCCTGCGCGAAGGTGGCCAGCACGAAGGCGGCATAGCCGAGGCTGGCAACTATGACGGCCACCATGGCCATCCGCGCCGACAGCAGCGCTATGGCGACGAGGCCCGCCAGCGGGATGGCGTGCAGCGCGTGGGTGGCGAAGAAATGCGCGACGCGCAGGTCCCCCACCTCGCGCGACCAGCCCATCAGGGGCACGCGCAGGCCGCTGACGGGGGTACCGACGTGGTGGCCGGAGGTCGACGACATGGTGCCCGCCGTGACCACGGTCAGCACGAAGGTCAGGATCAGGCCCAGGGCGAGTGCCGCCTGCAGGGCCGGGGGCAGGCCGGTGGCCGGATTGCGGGCGATGGCCAGACCGAAGGCCAGCGACAGCGAGGTCAGCGTCACCGCCGCCGCCCCCATCAGGCCATAGACCGCGCCCCAGAAGGGCGACGAGACGTTGAAATGCGAGGCCGTGGCCAGGGCCGCCGCCCCGCCGATCCAGACCAGTTCGGCCAGGATCGCGACCGCGACCAGCCCCAGATAGGCCCGCCACAGGGCTTGGCCCGCCAGCCCCTCGGGCAGCCAGCGGGCGTAAACCGCAAGCGTGGCGGTGTAGATCACCAGCGCCGCATGGAACTTCAGCGGCTTGAGCCAGACCGAACTGCCCTGGAACTGGCGCGCGTCCAACGCCATGGCCAGCACCAGGGGGATGGCCGCCAGGGCCATGAGCAGGGTCAGGCCCGTCAGCAGGGGCGCGTCCTGCCACAGCCGGGCAAACATGGACGGGGCGGGGTGGGTCAGGGTGGCGGTCATGCGAAGGACCTCTTGCGCAGGGCGGTGGCGAGGATGAGGTAGGCCAGCAGGCCCGACGGGCCGAACAGGAAGGTCAGCGCCAGGATCGGCAGGACCAGCAGGTGGGACATGCCCTGCGCGCGGGCGTTGCGGGCGATCCACAGGCCCATCAACATGTCGAAGGCCAGGTAGTGGACCCAGCCCGCCAGTGCCATGCCGGGAAAGTCGAACAGCCGCATCACCTCTGCCAGGCTGCCATAGCCGCCTTCGGCCCCGGCCCAGTGGGCCAGGATCAACGCGGCATAGAGGGTGGAGAACAGGATCGGAAGGACGACCGCCACCAGCGTCGCAGGGCGCGGGGCCAGGGGGAACAGCGCCAGTGCCAGCCACCCGGCCAGCGTCGTCGTGTTGGCGATCTGGAACAGCGTGTCGGGGGTGGGGGGCATCGTGCGGCCTATCTTGGCAGTGTCAGGATGGAGCCTAGCAGCCATCTAGTCACTGTCAAGAATGTTTTGACAGCCCCGCCCCGCAGCGGTATCCCTCGGGGCCATGACGGAGGATGACCGCAAGACCCCCTACCACCACGGCGACCTGCGCGCGGCCCTGCTGGCGGCGGCCGAGGCGGAACTGGCCGCGTCGGGGATCGAGGCCTTTTCGCTGCGCCAGGTCGCGCGGCGGGCGGGCGTCAGCCATGCCGCCCCGGCGCATCACTTCGGCGACGTGCAGGGGGTGCTGACCGCGCTCGCCGCCGAAGGCTACCGGCGGTTCCTGGCCGTGCAGGCCGCGCACGAGGCGCAGGCCGACCCCGCGCCCCGGTCGCAACTGGTGGCGGCGGGGGTGGGCTATGTCGCCTTCGCGATGGAGCGCCCGGCGCTGTTCCGGCTGCTGTTCGGGTCGAAGCGGC
This sequence comes from Gemmobacter sp., assembly GCA_052387255.1. Lineage (GTDB taxonomy): Bacteria > Pseudomonadota > Alphaproteobacteria > Rhodobacterales > Rhodobacteraceae > JBBQXK01. The sequence continues at coordinate 3,038 of JBQTJI010000072.1, forward strand.
CCGACTATTCCGACCCCGACCTGCGGGCGGCGGCGGAGGCGGCCTATGGCCATCTGACGCAGCAGGTGCAGGCGGCGGGGGGGCTGGGCATGGCGGATGTCGCCGCCGCCTGGGCGGTCGCGCACGGACTGGCCGATCTGATGGCGGCGGGACGGCTGAAGGGGATGGACCTGCTGGACGCGCCCGCGCGCGACGCGGCGGTTGCGGCGGTGGTGGCGCGGGCTCTGCCGCCCGCGCGCGATGGTCTCTAGACCCGCAGGTCCACGATGGGCACGAACCCGCCATAGACCATCCGCTTGCCGTCGAAGGGCATGTCGCCCATCTCCATGTCGTTTTCCATCATGCCGGCAAAGGCCTTGTTCCGGGTTTCCTTGTCGGGCCAGGTCATCCAGGCGAAGACCACGGTCTCGTCCGGCGTGGCCTGCACGGCGCGCAGGAAATCGGTCTGCTTGCCGGGCGGCACCTCGTCGCCCCAGCACACCATCAGCGAGGTCGCCCCCTTGTCGCGGAAGAAGGGCCACCACGTTTCCTCATGCGCGCGGTAGTCGTCTTTCCGTGCGTTGGGGACGGGGATCAGGAAACCATCGACATAGGCCATTTCGCGATTCTCCTTTGTCGTGCGACCAATCGTGCCTTCAGCATGCAGGCACTGCGGCTCAACGCCAAGACTCCCTGCGAAGTTCCGGCCATCCGCAGCCGATCACACCGCCCGGTCGATCTTGGTCGACAGAAGGATCAGGCTTTCGGACGATTTCACCCCCGTCATCGCGCCGATCTGGTCCAGCACCTGGTCCAGCACCTGCGTGTCCGGGGCCGCGATCTGCAAGAGCAGGTCGAAGCGGCCCGAACAGGTATGGCAGCGTTCGACCTCGGCGATCGACTTCAGCCGCGTCAGCACGGCGGCCTGGGTGCGGGGTTCGATGGACAAGAGCACGCTGGCCCGCAGGCGGCCCTGGCGGGCGGCCTCGCCCAGTTTCACCGTGTAGCCCGCGATGATGCCGCTGGTTTCCAGCCGCTCGAGCCGGGCCTGGATGGTGGACCGCGCGACCTTGAGCCGGCGGGCCAGCGTGGCCACCGACATCCGCGCATCGGCCCCCAGAAGCCCCAGAATGTTGCGATCCAGTTCGTCCATGCAATCTGCCCGCCCTTTTCGTCATTATAACGCCACTTCACCACATTTCTATAGTTTTGCCCGGTGAAAATGTGCCCCATATGCGACATCCTTCTTTCAGGAAAAAGGGCGGCTCATACGCACCTTGCCTGGTTCTTGAAACCGCGCAGGTGCCGGACCCTCGCTGACTGGCGGGCAGGGGGCTTGCGTTCTGTTGGCACACGAAAGGGCAGCGCCGATGGGACTCTCGAAAACGATCTGGTCCAACCCGACCGAATACCTCCGCAGCGTAAACCCGCAGAACCCCGTGCTTTTCCTGGCACCCCAGGCGCTGCAGGCGATGGCGCGGCGGTTCATCGACGGCTTTCCGGGGATGGTCACCTATGCCGTGAAATCCAACCCCGAAGAGGCGGTGATCGACAACCTGATCGCGGCCGGCCTGCGCGGGTTCGACGTGGCCTCGCCGTTCGAGATGCACCTGATCCGCCGCCTCGCCCCCGATGCCGCCATGCATTACAACAACCCGGTGCGGAGCCGCGCCGAAATCGCGGTCGCGGTTGACCTGGGCGTCAGGTCCTACAGCGTCGATTCGACCTCGGAACTGGCCAAGCTGGTCGAACTGGTGCCGGCCGAGGGCACCGAGATCACCGTGCGCTTCAAGCTGCCGGTGGGCGGGGCCGCCTACAACTTCGGCGCCAAGTTCGGGGCGACCGCAGAGCTCGCGGTGGATCTGTTGCGCACCGTGGCCGAGGCGGGGTTCATCCCCTCGATCACCTTCCACCCCGGCACGCAATGCACCGATCCGATGACCTGGGACGCCTACATCCGCAAGGCCGCCTGGATCGCCGAACAGGCGGGCGTCACCATCGCGCGGCTGAACGTCGGCGGCGGATTCCCCTCGCACCGGCTGAACGCGGTGGTGCCGCAGCTTGAGGCGACGTTCGCCATGATCGACCGGGCCGCGACCGAAGCCTTCGGCGACAACCGCCCCCTGCTGGTGTGCGAGCCGGGCCGCGCGCTGGTGGGCGATGCGTTCTCGGTGGCGGCGCGGGTCAAGGCAGTGCGCGACGACGCCCATGTGTTCCTGAACGACGGGGTCTACGGCACGCTGACCGAACTGCCGCTGATCGGGGTGATTGACCGCACATCGGTGCTGTCGCCCGACGGACGCTTGCGCAAGGGGGCGCCGGTGCCCCGGATCGTGTTCGGTCCGACCTGCGATTCGGTCGACCGCCTGCCGGGCGAGGTGCCGCTGGCCGCCGACATCGCCGAGGGGGATTTCGTGATCTTCCAAGGGATGGGGGCCTATTCCACGGTCACCAATACCCGCTTCAACGGGTTCGGTGATCTGGTGATGGCAACGGTGCTGTCGCAGCGGCTCTGACCCGCGTGCCCCCCGGCTGGACAAACCCGGCCGGGGGGTTACTGTCCTCCTCTCAGGGGAGGCACGCCGCATGCTGCAATTCGGAACGGCGCAAGGCACCCGGCGGGTCGAGGACCACAGGTTCCTGACCGGCCATGGGCGCTATGTCGATGATCTGGCCCCGGCCGGTGCCCTGCATGCCGTCTTCCTGCGGTCGCCCGTCGCCCATGGCGTGATCCGGGCGCTGGACCTGGACACGGCCCGCGCCATGCCGGGCGTACATCTGGTGCTGGACGCGGATGCCCTGGCGGCGGCCGGCGTCACGCTGGCGATGCGGGCGACGGTGGCACACAACGCCGACGGCACGCGGGGGGCCGCGCCGCAGCGGCCCGTCCTGGCGCAGGGCGTGATGCGATACGCAGGCGAGGCCGTGGCGATGGTCGTGGCCGATACCGTGGCGCAGGCTCGTGACGCCGTCGAGGCGATCGGGCTCGACCATACCGATCTTGATCCTGCCATGGCCCTGGGTCAGGGGCCGCAGGTCCACCCCGAGGCCCCCGGCAACCGCGCCTATGACTATGCCCTGGGCGATCCGGCCGGCGTCGCCCGTGCGCTGGACACCGCGCGCCATCGCGTGACGGTCGAGGTCATCCACAACCGCGTCTTCCCTGCCTCGATGGAACCCCGCGCGGCCTTTGCCGAATGGGACGGGGGACGGCTGCATTTCTGCGTCGGCGCGCAGGGGGTGTGGCAGCAAAAGGCGGAACTGGCCCGCATGCTGAACCTGTCACCCGAGGATGTGCGCGTGACCAACCCCGATGTCGGCGGCGGCTTCGGGATGAAGGCGATGACCTATCCCGAATATGTGCCCCTGGCGCAGGCCGCGCGGATGCTGGGGCGGCCCGTGCGCTGGACCTGTGACCGGGGCGAGGCGATGCTGTCGGACAACGGCGCGCGCGATCTGGTCGCGCTTGCGGAACTGGGCTTTGACGAAGGCCACCGCATCACCGCCTATCGCTGCACGGTGCGGTCGAACCTCGGGGCCTACAACTCGCAATATGCGCAAGAGATTCAGTCGGCCCTGTTCTCGAAGGTCTTCACCGGCATCTATGACATCCCAAGGGCGTACCTGTCGGCGCAGGGGTTCTACACCCACACCACCCCCATCGACGCCTATCGCGGCGCAGGCCGCCCCGAGGCGATCCTGACCATCGAACGCGCGATGGACGCCGCCGCGCGCCAGCTGGCCGTCGATCCGTTCGAATTGCGCCGGATCAACGCGATCCGCCACTACCCCCATGGCATGGTCAACGGAGAGATCATCCACGACGGCGATTTCCCCCGCATCCTGAACCGGTTGCAGGCCGAGGCCGAGGTGGCGGGCTATGCCGCCCGGCAGGCCGCAAGTGCCGCGAAGGGGTTGCTGCGGGGGATGGGGCTGGCCAGCTATCTCGAGGCGATCCTGGGCGATTCGACCGAAACCGCCAGGGTGGTGTTCCGGGATGACGGCCTGGTCGAGCTGCACGTCGGCACGCAGTCGAACGGGCAGGGGCACGAGACGGTCTATGCCCGCCTTCTGGCGATGCGCACCGGGCTGCCAGTGGACCGCATCGTCATCGTGCAGGGCGACAGCGACATCATCCCGCGCGGTGGCGGCACCGGCGGGTCGCGGTCGGTCACGCTGCAGGGCGGCGCGATCCACCAGACCGTGGGGGCCATGATCCCCGCCTTTGCCGAATACCTTGAAGGCGAGATGGGCGAGGGCGTCACCTTCGACAACGGCACCTTCGGTGCGCCCGGATCGAACCTGCGCCTGACGCTGATCGAGGCGGCGGACCGTGCACGCACGGCCGGGCGCGCCGACCTTTTGTCGCATGCACAGACGATCCGCCTGGAATCGCGCAGCTTTCCCAACGGCGCGCACCTGTGCGAGGTCGAGGTCGATCCCGAAACGGGGCAGGTCACGGTCGACCGCTATACCGTCACCGACGATTTCGGCACGCTGATCGCACCGGAACTGGTCGAGGGCCAGGTGCAGGGCGGCATCGCGCAGGGCTACGGTCAGGCGGTGTGCGAGAATGTGGTCCATGACGACCAGGGCCAGCTTCTGACCGGCAGCTTCATGGACTATGCCATGCCGCGCGCCGCCGACATGCCCCGCCCGCGGTTCACCACCGAAGCGGTGCCGACCGCGACCAACCCCTTAGGGATGAAGGGCTGCGGCGAGGCGGGCACGGTGGGGGCGCTGGCCGCCATCTCGAACGCGGTGGCCGATGCCCTCGCCCCGGCCGGGGTGGCGGTGGTGGACATGCCGTTCACGCCGTCGCGCGTCTGGGGCTGGCTGCAGGATGCACGGGGTCAGGGGCGTGGCGCTCTTTGATCGCCTGCGCAACTTCTTCCGTCGCGACCATCCCCCGCTGGCCGCCACCGAGATCGTGGTGCCCGCGACGCCCGTGCCAAAGCGGGGCCGGGTCGATCACATCATCATCCTGGACGGCACCATGTCCTCGCTCGAGGCGGGCCTCGAGACGAACGCGGGCCTGACCTTCAAGCTCTTGGCCGAGGGCGGCCCCAAGGCACGGCGGACCCTGTACTACGAGCCCGGCCTGCAATGGGAAGACTGGTGGCACACCCGCGACGTGGCGCTCGGGCGCGGGCTGAACCGCCAGATCCGCCGCGCCTATGGCTGGCTCGCCAGCCACTATCGCCCCGGCGACCGTATCTGGCTGTTCGGGTTTTCGCGCGGGGCTTACGCCGTGCGCTCGCTGGCGGGGGTGATCGACCGGCTGGGCCTGCTGACACAGGAACACGCGACCGAGCGCAACGTGCGGCTGGCCTATCGCCACTATGCCCGCGACCCCGAACGCGACGCCGCCCGTGCCTTTGTCCGGCGGTTCTGCCATCCGGCGGTCGAGATCGAGATGGTCGGCGTCTGGGACACGGTCAAGGCGCTTGGCCTGCGCCTGCCGCTGCTGTGGCTGCTGACCGAGGGGCGGAATTCCTTTCACAACCACCAGCTGGGGCGGACGGTCAGGCACGGCTTCCATGCCCTGGCGCTGGACGAGACGCGGGCGGTGTTCGCCCCGGTGCTGTGGGACTGTCCGCCCGACTGGCACGGCAATGTCGAGCAGATGTGGTTCCGGGGCGCGCATGGCGATGTCGGCGGCCACGTCGGGCGCATGGCGCGGGCGCGGCCCCTGTCGAATATCCCCCTGGTCTGGATGCTGGACCGCGCCTCGGCCAGCGGCCTGGCCCTGCCCGAGGGCTGGCAGGCGCGCTTTCCCTGCCACCCCGATGCGCCCTCGATCGGCACCTGGCGCGGCTTTGGCGCGCTGTTCCTGCTGCGCCGCCGCCGGGTCGTCGGACAGGACCGGTCGGAACATTTCCACCCCTCGGTCCGGGCGGCGGCGCGGCGCGGCGTGATGCTGCCCGACCTGACCGACACGGTCGGGGACCATCCCGGCCCGCAGGACCCCGGTCGCGTCTAGAGCAGGTTGCGACCGATGCGCGTCACCCCGCGTCCCCCGACCCGGTCGTCCCGGCGCAGGCCGGGACCCCGATTGACGGGGCGCTTTGATCGGGGTCCCGGCCTCCGCCGGG
>JBQTJI010000073.1:0-1692 GCA_052387255.1 Gemmobacter sp.
TGACCACGCGGTTCAGGATGTCGCGCATCTCGCCCGGAAGGATCACGTCCTTCAGCGCGATCTGCGCGACCTCCACCCCCACCGCCGCCATCTCGGCCCGCACCGATGCCGCCGCCTCGGCATCGACCCTGACCTTGTCGGCCAAGAGCGCCACCACCTTCACTGAACACAGCGTCTTGCTGAACTCCAGTTGCAGCTCCCGCAGCAGCGCCTCGTCGAAATCCTTGACCTGCGACACGGCGCGCAACGGGTCGGTCACGCGATAGTCGGCGGACAGGTTGACGCGCAGGGTCACCCGATCCTTGGTCAGGATCTCCTGCCCCGTGACATCGCGCGTGCGCCAGCGGGTATCGACCAGCCGCACGGCCAACTTGCGCCCCGTCGCCCAGAACCGGTGCGCGCCGGGCCGCAACGCGCGGTCCTGCACCCCGTCCAGCGTCAGCAGCCCGACATGCCCCTCGGGCACCTCGACCGTGGCCATCGCCGCCGTGATCCCGGCCTGCGCCAGCCGCCGCCCGAGTGCGGGCGCGACCTCGGCCCCCTCGGACAGGGCGATACGCTCGACCGTCCAGGGCCCGGCGTCGGTCCACACGACCAGCCGCCCCTCGGGACGCAGCACGTCGAACGGACGCCCGTCGCGCGACACGACCGCGACCTCGCCCTCGGCGGTGCGAAACTCGGTCAGGTGATCGCGCGCAAGGTCGGGCCGTTCGCGGAACAGCGCCGCGTCAAGGGCCGAGGTGAAGGCAGGCTTGCCCAGAGTGTGCATTTCGACCGTCTGCCCGCGCCGGACCCAGGTCTTCCCCGGTCCCAGGATCGCGCGGAACCGCCCGTCGGCCAGAAGGATGGCCCGGTCGGTTTCGGTCAGGGTGATGCGCCGCCATCCGGTCAGCGTCTCGAGCAGGCTTGCCATGGTCGTCTCCTTTGGTACGCGTTCCTGTCATGCCCTTCCGGGCCGGGTTGAGGCCCCCCTCGGGGCCGTGAAGATGCCGGGACCGGCCCTGCCCGCCCCCCCGCGGATCGGCAGAGAGAGGGGGACCAGGGCACCGGCACCCTTGGGGTCACCCCCTTGGGGAACCGGGGCCGTGGCCCCGTCATCCGCACGACCGGCAAGGGCCGGGTCGCGTCAGGCCGGGCTTGCCCCCTTTCGGGAATGGGCGCGGCCCTTCGCAGGCCGGCCCCGGACACCCGTTTCGGTCGTCTTGGCTGTTCAGGCCAGTGATGGCAGGACTCGAACCTGCTACACTCAGATTATCAGTCTGATGCTCTACCCAACGAGCTCCATCGTCGTTCGAGGACATGAAGGGACTCGAACCCCCGACATCCGGGCCCGAACCCGGCGCTCTACCCCTGAGCTACATGACCATCCCGCCCTGCCGTCCGGCCCTGGCATACGGCCTGGCAGGGCCAGCCGCACCGGCAGGGGGAGAAGAACCCTGGCCGCGAGGGTCCGTCCGGCGGTGGACGGGAGCGGGCGCATAGGGCGGAAGCCTGAGTCGGGGCAAAGGAATTCGCCGGGGTGGCCCGGCTAGGACAGGCACTGCGGCAGTTGCGCCACAGAACAGGGGAAAGCCAGATGCGGGTTGTCTTCCGGGTCACGGGTTTCCGCAATCGCCCCGGGGCCGGCCGGGGGCCCCCGTGGTTGGGGGCCGCGGGTAGGGGCCCCGGCCGGCGCCCGGGCGCCGACAAACC
>JBQTJI010000074.1:0-10201 GCA_052387255.1 Gemmobacter sp.
GGGGGGGTTCCCACATTTGGCAGCCCCCCCCCCCCCCCCGCCCCGGGGCGCCCCGCCGGCCGCGGCCCCCCCCGGTCCGGGGGGTGAACCCGGATGAACGCGACAGGCTCTGGCTGGGGCATCGGGCGTGCGGCGGGGATGGCGCGATACGGATGGCGGCGACGGTTCTGGATACGGCCCACAGCGCGATGAGCGACGCGCCTGACGACGACGCGGCGCGGCTGGGCTATTACCGCGTGCTGTCGGATGCGGTGCTGTTCCTGTGGCTGGAGGCCGAGCCCGACGGCGACAGCCTGTCGCCCCGCGTCTTCGACCTCGAGGACGGACCGGTCGTGCTGGCCTGCGACAGCGAAGAGCGGCTGGCCGACCTGACAACGGGGCCCGTGCCCTATGCAGCGCTGCCGGGGCGCATCGTGGCGCAGGCGCTGGCGGGGCAGGGCGTGGCCCTGGGGATCAACCTGGGCGTCGCGGACAGCGCCTATCTGGTGCCGCCGCAGGCGCTCGACTGGCTGGCCGCGACGCTGGGGCATGCGCCGGTCGCGGCCGAGGCCCGGCCCGAAACCTTTGCGCCGCCCTTGGCATTGCCGCCCGGTCTGCTGGCGGGGCTGCAGGCCAAGCTGGCCGACACGGCAGGGCTTGCCACCGGCGCGCTGCTGGCGGCGGTCACCTATGCCGGGGGGCGGCGCGGGCACATGCTGGCCTTCCTCGGGGCCAGCCCTGTGGCGCAACCGGCACTGGCGCGGGCGGTGGCCGAGGCGCTGACCTTCTCGGGGATCGAGGCGGGCGAGATCGACGTGGCCTTCCTGTCGGCGGCGGACCCGGCAGCCCTTGCAATGGCGCGGGTGGCGCTGCGGCTGGACCCGGGCCTGCCCCCGCCCGCCGTGCCCCAAAACCCCGCCCCACCCCGCCCGCCGCGACTGCGCTGAACCGGGCGAACTTTGGGGTAACATGATACCTATTTTTCAAGTACCTGATTTGGCATGGTAAATTGAGACCTCCGGGCCTTGACGTGGTGCGGGCGTTCATGGATACACCGCCATCCGAATTCCAGCGGGGGACAATTCCCGCGAAACGACATGGACCGCATATGAAAACCTTCACCGCAACGCCGGCGGACATCCACAAGAAGTGGGTGCTGATCGACGCCGAGGGCATCGTTCTGGGGCGCCTGGCCACCATCGTGGCCAACATCCTGCGCGGCAAGAACAAGCCCACCTTCACGCCGCACATGGACATGGGCGACAACGTCATCGTCATCAACGCCGACAAGGTGCAGATGACCGGCAACAAGCGCGAGGACAAGCGCTACTACTGGCACACCGGCTATCCGGGCGGGATCAAGTTCCGCACTGCCCGCCAGGTGCTGGAAGGCAACCACCCCGAGCGTGTGGTGACCAAGGCGGTCGAGCGCATGATCACCCGCAACCGCCTGGGCCGCGTGCAGATGACCAACCTGCGCGTCTATGCCGGGACCGAACACCCGCACGAGGCACAGCAGCCCGAAGTCGTCGACCTGCGGTCGATGAACCCGAAGAACACGCGGAGCGCGTAAACCATGGCCGACATCAAATCCCTCGACGACCTGAAATCGGCCGTGGCCGGCACCGCCGCCGCCGCGCCCGAGGTTGCCGCCGCCCCGGTGCGCCTGGCGATCCGCGACAAGCTGGGCCGCGCCTATGCCACCGGCAAGCGCAAGGACGCGGTCGCCCGCGTCTGGATCAAGCCCGGCAAGGGCACCGTCACCGTGAACGGCAAGACCATGGCCGAATACTTCGCCCGCCCCGTGCTGCAGATGATCCTGCGCCAGCCCTTCACCATCGCCGGTGTGGAAGGCCAGTTCGACGTGATGGCCACGGTCGCCGGTGGTGGCCTGTCGGGCCAGGCGGGCGCGGTCAAGCACGGCATCTCGGTGGCGCTGCAACGCTATGAGCCCACGCTGCGCGGCGCGCTCAAGGCCGCAGGCTTCCTGACCCGCGACAGCCGCGTGGTGGAACGCAAGAAGTACGGCAAGGCCAAGGCCCGCCGCAGCTTCCAGTTCTCCAAGCGCTGAGACATCAGTACAGAAATGCGGAAGGGCGCGGCGATGGCCGCGCCCTTCGTCATTTGGCCGGGGTGAGATGGGATCAGTCCTGCCAGAACGGCTTGGCCGCCTCGGCCTGCGCCTCGCGGGCGTCCAGGCCGATGTCGCGGATCATGTGGGTGTCCAGCCGCCGCAGCGCTGCGCGCGTCTGGCGGCGATCCTGCCACGACCGCACACGTTTCGCGAGCGCAGCGAAGGCTGCCGATACCGGCGGCAGCGGGGTGCCTTTGGTCGTGTCGGTCAGGGTGCGGTCGGAAATGCGGGTCATGGCCTTCATCTTTTGTGTTGATACAATACGCAGGTTCGCGTATCATTGATACAATACAATCGCGCAGGTGGGAACGCCAGAGGAACATTGTGCTGGATACAAGCTGGACGCCCGACCTGACGACGGCGCAGGGACCCAAGTACCTGGCCTTGTCGCACGCGCTGCGCGAGGCGATCCGGGCCGGGCACCTTGCCCCCGGTGCGCAACTGCCCCCGGTGCGCGATCTGGCCTGGGCGCTGAAGGTCACGCCGGGCACCGTGGCCCGCGCCTATCAGGTGGCCACGCAAGAGGGGCTTCTGGCCGCCACCGTGGGCCGGGGCACCTTCGTCGCTGCGGCTGCCCCGCGGTTCGGTCCGACGCAGGCCCTGAGCGTGGACCGCGATCCGGCGCGGGTGACGGGGCGGATCGACCTGCGCTCGCCCCGCCTGCCCGAGGTCGGGCAGGGGGTCGCGTTCGCCCAGGCCTATGGCGCGATGGCGGCGGGGATGGGGGGCGACTGGCTGGACTATCCGACGGCGGCGACCGAGGCCCCCCTGCGGCACGAGGTGGTCCGCTGGATCGCCGGGCGCGACCTGGGGCCGTTCGGTGCGGACGACATCGCCCTGACGCACGGCGGGCAGAATGCCATCGCGCTGATCCTGGCCTGCTGCCTGCGCGGCGACCGGCCGGGCGTGCTGATCGAGGAACTGGCCTATCCCGGCTTCAAGCACGCCGCCCGCCTGAGCCGCGCCGAGGTGCACGGCGTCGAGATCGACCAGCACGGCCTGCGCCCCGACGCGCTCGAGGCCGCCTGTCGCCACCACGCCGCGCAGGTGCTGTGCGTCACGACCGAGGCGCAGAATCCGACGGCGGCGCGGATGCCGGCATCGCGCCGGGCCGAGGTGGCGGCAATCGCCCGCGCCTTCGACCTGCAGGTGATCGAGGACGACTGCTATACCCCCGCGCCCAGCGGCATCGCATCGCTGCGGTCAATGGCACCCGAACGGACCTGGTTTGTCGGCAGCCTGTCCAAGACGCTGTCGGCGGCCCTGCGCTTTGGCTGGGTGGTGTGCCCCTCGGGCATGGGGCACACGGGTCGGCTGACCTCGCAACATTCGTTCTTTGCGCTGTCCCGCCCCGTGGCCGACCTGTGCCTGCACCTGATGTCCGGGGGCACCGCTGCCGACCTGCGCCAAAAGGTGGCCGCCGCCTTTGCCGAGCGCCTGGAAGTGATCGTCGACACCCTGCGCGGCCAGAACCTGACCTGGCAGCCCGGCCTGCCCTTCGTCTGGCTGCATCTGCCGTCGGGCTGGCGCGCCTCGACCTTCCTGCGGATGGCCGAGGCCGAGGGCATCCTGCTGCGGTCGGCCGACGAGTTTGCACTGATCCACGGCCGCGCGCCCCATGCCGTGCGCATGGCGCTGAACGGAGGGCTGTCGCTGGACCAGACGGCCGAGGTCTGCGGTCAGCTGGCCGCGCTGCTGGCCCGCCCGCCGGGCGAGCTGACGGTCTGATGTGGCACGGCGGACTCAACCCCCGCGCAACAATCTTGCGGGCAGTTGACGGATCGGCGGCTTCCTGCCCAGACTGGCGGCAGAGCAGACAAAAACACAGGCCCGAAAATGGGACACCCCACAGGCTTTCACGCGCCGAACGGCGCGCAGTTCCTTGGCTTTCGCCGCACCCGGCAGGGCGCGACCGAAGTGGTCTATGACGACGGCGTCAGCCGCCGCATGGTCTGGCAGGTCGACGGGTCGGACGAGGCGCGCCTGTCCGACGCCCTGTCCGAGGCGGTGGGGGCGCTGCGCATCGTGCCGGCACTGATGACCGAACTGAAAAAGCGCGCGATCCAGGTGGAGCGGGTCGTCGAATAGGGTTCTGCCGGTTTTGCGGGCCATTGCCGCCTTTCCGGGCAGTGACGTTGCCCGGCCGAGGTCGGCAAGGGCCGTCAGGGCTTTTCAGGCCCGCATTCCTGTGCCACAAAACCTTCAAAGCAATGAAAACGGCAGGGACGGGGATGGAAGGCACATCGGGGTGGGCACGGTTCCGCCGGTCCGAGGCGGCAAGCGGCCTGTCGATGATCGCGCCTCCGGGCCTGTATGTCATCCTGCTTCTGGCCGTGCCGCTGTTCACCGTGCTTTTTGTGTCGTTCTATACCGACGGCGTCACCGAGACCGGGGCCAAGACCGCGCTGCCGATCCTGACCTTCGAGAACTACGCCGAGGTCTGGACCAAGCCGATCTACCGCGTGCTGATGCTGCGGTCGCTGATGATCTCGCTGTCGGTCACGTTCATCACGGTGCTGCTGGCGTACCCCATCGCCTATTTCGTCAGCTTTCACGTGGCACCTTCGAAGAAATCGCTGTGGCTGTTCCTGATCACGATCCCGTTCTGGACCAGCTACATCATCCGCGTGTTCCTGTGGAAGGTGGTCCTCGGCTACAACGGTGTGTTCTCGTCGGTGCTGGAACGCACCTGCGTGCCCTTCACCGACGTGTGCGTGCTGTCCGAACCGATGAGCTTTCTGACCAACGGCGCGGTTGCGGTGACGATCACCCTGGCCCATGCCTATGCGCCCTTCGCGATCCTGCCGATCTTTGTGGCCCTGGAAAAGATCGACCGCTCGTTCCTCGAGGCCGGGCAGGATCTGGGTGAATCCAAGTTCACCACCTTCGTCCGCGTCACGCTGCCCCTGTCGATGCCGGGCTTGATCGCCGCCGTGATGATCGTGTTCATCCCGACGGTGGGCGACTACGTGACGCCCGACCTGATGGGCGGCGGCAAGCTGCCCCTGATCGCCAATGCCATCGAGACGCAGATGCTCAAATTGCAGAACCGCGCGCTCGGGTCGGCCATGGCGGTCAGCGCGATGGCCATCGTGGCGCTGGTGACGATCCTGTTCCTGGTCCTGAACCGACGCTTCCTGCGGGGGACCTCGCGATGAAGAGGGTTCAGCGCAAGCCCTGGTTCCACCGCACCTATGCGGTCGTGTATCTGATCTTCCTCTACGCCCCGATCCTGCTCTTGCCGATCTTCGCCTTCAACGACAGCGTGATCCTGGCGTTCCCGCTGGAAGGCTTCACCACCAAGTGGTTCGGCGAGATGTGGGAGGATGCGCAGCTGTTCAACGCGCTGCGCAATTCGCTGGTCGTGGCCCTTGCGACAGCCTCCGTCGCCACCTTTCTGGGGTTGTTCGCCGCCCGCGCCAGCACGCGGTTCCGCTTTCCCGGCAAGGGGCCGGTCCTGGGCCTGATCATGCTGCCGCTGGTGCTGCCCGAGATGATCCTGGCCATGTCGCTGCTGGTGGCGCTCTTGGCCATCGGGTTCAACCTATCGACCTTCACCGTGATCATCGGCCATGTCCTGTTCACCACGCCGCTGGCCGTGGCGATCCTGACCAGTGCCTTCCAGTCGCTGGACCGCTCGCTTGAAGAGGCCGCCTATGACCTGGGAGAGACGCCTGCGTCGACGTTCCGGCTGATCATCCTGCCCCTGGTCATGCCCGGCATCGTGTCGTCCTTCCTGATCTGTTTCACGGTGTCGCTGGACGAATTCATCATCAGCTACTTCCTGTCGGGGACCGAACCGATGCTGTCGGCCTACATCTACGGCCAGTTCCGGTTTCCGGCCAACGTGCCCAAGGTGATGGCGCTTGGCACGATCCTGGTCCTGCTGTCGATCTGTCTGCTGGCCATCGCCGAATACTATCGCCGCCGCGGCATCGCGCGGGTCGGCGGCAAATCTTCTGGAGGCGTCCTGTGACCGACAAACCCGTGATGATCGCGTTCCAGGACGTGCAGAAATACTACGGCGACTACCACGCCCTGCGCGGCATCACCGCGACGATCAAGGCGGGCGAGTTCTTTTCGCTGCTCGGGCCGTCGGGCTGCGGCAAGACCACCCTTCTGCGCACCATCGCGGGATTCGAGGATATCTCCTCCGGCGTCGTCATGATCGACGGCAAGGACATGGCGGGGGTGCCCGCGAACGTCCGGCCCACCAACATGGTGTTCCAGTCCTATGCCATCTTCCCGCACCTGACGGTCGAGCAGAACGTGGGCTTCGGCCTGCGCCGCGATCCGATGACCAAGGACGAAAAGGCCCGCGCAGTGGAAGAGGCGCTCGAAATGGTCGGGCTCAAGGGATACGGCAAGCGCGCGGCGCATGCTCTGTCGGGCGGCCAGCGGCAGCGCGTGGCGCTGGCCCGCGCGCTGATCCTCAAGCCGCAGGTCCTGCTCCTGGACGAGCCGCTGTCGGCGCTGGACAAGAAGATGCGCGAACAGATGCAGGTCGAACTGATCCGCCTGCAGCGCCAGGTCGGCATCACCTTCATCCTGGTCACCCACGACCAGGAAGAGGCGCTGGTCATGTCCGACCGCATCGCCGTGATGTTCGAGGGCGAGATCGCGCAACTGGCCGACCCCGAAACGCTGTACCGCCGCCCGAACAGCCGCAAGGTGGCCGACTTCATCGGCACGATGAACTTCCTGCCGGCGCGCATCCTGTCCGAGGCGGGCGGCAAGGTGGAGGTCGAGGCCGAAGGTTTCGGCCGCGTCACGCTGGACGCCGACCAGTGCATGGGGCAGGGCGGCGGGTCTGAGACGACGGTCGGCTTCCGCCCCGAGACGCTGACCATCCTGTTCGAAGGGCAGACGGCGGTCGACCGCGAAAGCATGGCGACGGTGGACGAGGTCATCTATTACGGCGACATGACCTATTACGACGTGATCCTGGACGGCACGAAACTGGAAACCCGCATCTCGATGCGGAACGTGTTCGGCAGGCCCGTGCTGGACGTGGGCGCGCGGGCGCGGGTGGCGTGGTCGCCGGGCGCGCTGGTGCTGTTCCGCTGAAGGTGGCCGGTCGCCCCGGCGCTGGCCGGGGCCTCGATGACCTGCACGCGACCGATCCGGACCGTCCCTGCGCCGGGACGATTGCTCGGGAACGGGCAATGTGCTGTAGGGGCACCTCTCCGGGCAGATGCGGCAGAGGATGGCGGAACCAGGATGACAGCGGAAAGCCCCGTCTATCGCCCCCTCGCGGCGGCCCTGTGGATGACGGGGTCGATCGCGTCCTTCACCGCGATGGCCATTGCCGCCCGTGCGATCAAGGACGTGCACGACACGTTCGAGATCATGACCTGGCGGTCGCTGATGGGCTTTGTCGTCGTGGCCGGCGTGGCCCTGGCCCTGCGCCGCCTGCGCGAGGTCAGGACCGACCGGCTGCCCAGCCACGTTGCCCGCAACATCGTGCACTTCACCGGACAGAACCTGTGGTTCTACGCCCTGACGGTGATCCCCCTGGCGCAGGTGTTCGCGCTGGAGTTCACCTCGCCGCTCTGGGTGATCCTCATGGCGGCGCTGTTCCTGGGCGAGCGGATCACGCGGGCCAAGGTGATCGCCGGGGTCCTGGGGTTCGCGGGCATCCTGCTGGTGGCACGCCCCGACTTCGGGGCGCTGGACATCGGCGTCGTCACGGCGCTGTTGTCGGCGGTGTGCTTTGCCACCACCTCGGTGCTGACCAAGGCCCTGACGCGCAACGAAAGCATCGTGTCGATCCTGTTCTGGCTGACGCTGATGCAGCTTGGCCTCGGCCTGGCCACCGCCGGATGGGACGGCGACCTGGCCCTGCCGACGGCAGAGACGCTGCCCTGGCTGGCGCTGATCGGCTTGTGCGGCCTTTGCGCCCATTTCTGCCTGACGACCGCGCTGTCGCTCGCCCCGGCAGGCATCGTCGCACCGATGGATTTCGCCCGCCTGCCGGTGATCGCCGCCATCGGCTGGACCTGGTATGACGAGCCGGTCTCCCCCGCCCTGGCGCTTGGCGCGGGACTGATCATCGCGGGCATCCTGATCAACCTGCGCGCGGGGAATCGGGCGGCAGCGCAACAGGAAGGACGTCACAGGATTGTGACGCCGCGTCACTGATTGACCGAACCCGCGATTTGGCCGACGCTTTTTTCAGCAAGACATAAAATGTCGCAGTCGCGTTCGGGGAGGAATCGACATGAAACATCTGGCAACCGCTGCGGGCCTTGTGGCGCTGTCGGCAGGTGCGGCCTCGGCGGGCGGAATCGACCGGTCGGGGCAGGGCATCGGCATCCTGTTCGAAAAGGGGCGCGTGGTCGAGCTTTCGTTCGGGTCGGTCAGCCCGTCGGTCTCCGGGAATGACGTTGCCGCTTTCGGTGGCGGACCGTCGGGTCAGGTTGCGGACAATTACGTGCAGTTCTCGCTCAGCTACAAGCAGGACCTGAACGACAAGCTTTCGCTCGCGCTGATCATGGACCAGCCGTTCGGGGCGGACATTCTGTACGGGCCGGGTTCGGTGGCCCTGGGCGGGACGCGGGCCTATGCCGAGACGATCGCGACGACGGCCCTGCTGCGCTACAAGTTCACCGAGAATTTCTCGGTTCACGGCGGTATCCGTGCACAGCGCGCCAGCGGAGAGATCGACCTGCGCGGCCTGGCCTATGGGCTGCTCAACGGCTATTCGGTGCAGCTCGACAACGACATCGGCTTCGGCTATTCGGTCGGGGTGGCCTACGAGCGTCCCGAGATCGCCTTGCGTGTGGCGCTGACCTACAACTCCAAGGTCAAGCACGAGTTCGACACCGTCCAGAACATCATCCCGATTTCGCCCACCGTGACCGAAGTCGAGACGCCCCAGTCGGTGAACCTGGATTTCCAGTCGGGCATCGCCAAGGACACGCTGATTTTCGGGCAGATCCGCTGGGTCGACTGGTCGGCATTCAAGATCGACCCGCCCGGCTTCCCCAGTGACGGTCTGGTCGATCTGGATGACACCACGACCTACACCATCGGCGTCGGCCGCCGCTTCAACGAGAACTGGTCCGGTTCGATTTCGTTCACGCATGAACCGGCAACGGGCGACGATCTGGTCTCGCCGCTCGCCCCCACCAACGGGCGCAACGGGGTCACGCTTGCCGCAGTCTACACCAAGGACAACATGAAGATCACCACCGGCATCAACTATACCGAAGTGGGTGACGCGATGCCGGAAACCGGAACCAACCCTGATGTCGCGCGCGCCGATTTCCGCGACAACACGTCGGTCGGCATCGGCGTCCGCGTGGCTTTCACCTTCTGATCCGGTCCGATCCTGATGATGAAAGGCCCCAGCAGATGCCGGGGCCTTTCGCGCTTGATGGCGGGGCGGTGGCCGGGCTAAGTGGCGGGGTCCAGCGACAGGGTGCAAGATGATCTACGGATCGGCGGCGGAATGGCGGGCGGCGACCTCGCGGCGCGTGCTGGTGTTCGGCATGTCGGGCCTGGGCAAGACGCACCTGGCCAACCTGTTGCGGGCGGCGGGGGGGTGGTTCCACTACTCGGTCGACTACCGCATCGGCACCCGCTACATGGGCGAACTCATCGCCGACAACTTCAAGCGCGAGGCGATGAAGGTTCCGCTGTTGCGCGAGTTGCTGATGACCGACAGCGTCTACATCACCTCGAACATCACCTTCGACAATCTGGCCCCCTTGTCCACCTATCTGGGCAAGCCCGGCAATCCGGCAATGGGGGGGCTGCCCTTTGCCGCGTACATGGCCCGCCAGGCCCAGCACCGCGAGGCCGAGGTCGCCACGCTGCTCGACACGCCGCGCTTCATCCGCCGGGCCGAGGATCTGTACGGCTATCCCAACTTCATCTGCGATTCGGGCGGTTCGATCTGCGAGGTGGTGGACCCCGACAACGCGCAGGACCCGGTCATGCAGGCGCTGTCCGAGGCGATGCTGCTGATCTGGATCAAGGGGTCCGAAGACCACACGGCGGAACTCGTCCGCCGCTTCGACCGCGCCCCCAAGCCCATGTACTATCAGCCCGAATTTCTTCATGTGGCGTGGGAAGAATACTGCG
>JBQTJI010000075.1:0-30759 GCA_052387255.1 Gemmobacter sp.
TGGCGGGGTTCGAGGTGCCAGGTGCGGGGCGCATCCTGATCGACGGGCAGGACGTGACGGCGGTGCCGCCGAACCGCCGCCCGGTGAACCTGATGTTCCAGTCCTATGCCCTGTTCCCGCACATGACGGTGCGCGGCAACATCGCCTACGGGCTGGAGATGGAGCGTCTGCCGAGGGCCGAGATCGCCGCACGGGTGGACGCGATGCTGGACGTGATCCGGCTGGCCCCGCTCGCCGCGCGAAAACCCGACCAATTGTCGGGCGGGCAGCGGCAGCGGGTGGCGCTGGCCCGCGCGCTGGTGAAACGCCCGCGTGTGCTGCTGCTGGACGAACCGCTGGGCGCGCTAGACAAGCAGTTGCGCGCGGCGATGCAACTGGAACTGAAGCGGCTGCAGCACGAGGTGGGGATCACGTTCGTCGTTGTCACGCATGACCAGGACGAGGCGCTGGTGATGGCCGACCGCATCGCGATCCTGCGCGACGGGCGGCTGTTGCAATGCGGCCCCCCGCGCGAGGTCTATGAACATCCGGTCAACCGCTATGCCGCCGAGTTCATCGGGGTGATGAACATCTTCGAGGGGCAGGCGGTGCCAGGCGGCCTGCGCCTGCCCGATGGCGGGATGATCCGCGCCGATGGGACTGTCACCGGGCCCGCCGTCGCCGCCGTCCGGCCCGAGCGCGTGGGCCTGACGCCGGGTGAGAATGGCGCATCGGGCACCGTCGCCGCCATCGCCTATCACGGGCTGGACCTGCACCTGCACGTCGCCACCCCCGCCGCCGCCAAGCCGGTGGTGGTGCGCCTGACCGCGGCGCAAGCCGAGGCGCAGGCCCTGGCCCCCGGCACGCCCGTCACCATTGGCTGGGCCGCCCGCGACACCCGGCTGTTTCCCGCCTGACCGATCTGCTGAAAGGACACGCCCCATGAAAACCATCGCATTCTTCCCCGAGGCGGCTTACGGCCCCGCGCTCAACTCGGTCGGCATCGCGCAGGCGGTGCAGGCGCGCGGGCACAGGGCGGTGTTCCTGTCGGACCCCGGTTTCGTGCCGGTCTACCAGGGCTACGGGTTCGAGGCGCATCCCGTGGCGCTGTCGGCTCCGATGCCGCCGGATGAACTTGCCAAGTTCTGGGAGAACTTCATCAACGGCCACATCCCGAACTTCCGCAAGGCCCCCATCGACCAGTTGGACAACTATGTGCGCGACTGCTGGGAGGCGATCGTCGACAGCGCGAAATGGGCGCAGAAGGATCTGCCGGGCATCCTGGCCCGCGTGCAGCCCGATGTGATCTGCGTCGACAACGTGATCCTGTTCCCGGCGATCAAGCAGTTCGGCAGGCCCTGGGTGCGGATCATTTCCTGCTCCGAGAACGAGATCGAGGACGAGGGCATTCCGCCGCACCTTTCGGGGATGAGTGTGACGGACCATGCGGGCCACAAGGCGTTCCGCGCGCGGTTCGAAGAGGTGATCCAACCGATCCACGACGATTTCAACGGCTTCCTCGCCGCGAACGGCGAGGACGCCTATCCGCTCGGCCAGTTCTTCGAGGCTTCGCCCCATCTCAACCTGCTGCTCTACCCCGAGCCGGTTCTGTATGACCGGACCAACAGGCTCGACCCCGCGCGGTTCCAGTATCTCGAGGGCTGCGTGCGCAAGGAGGCCCCCTATGAGGTGCCGAGATTTGCCGCCAACGAAGGCGGGCCGCTGATCTATGTGTCGTTCGGCAGCCTAGGGGCCGGGGATACCGACCTGCTGAAACGGATCATCGCGGCGCTGGGAAAATCGCGCTTCCGCGCGCTGGTGAACGTCGGCGACTACGGGGCCGAATACACCGATGTGCCGCCCAACGTGCATCTGGCGGGCTGGTATCCGCAGCCTTCGGTCATTCCGCTGGTCGATGCGGTGATCCACCACGGCGGCAACAACTCGTTCACCGAATGCCTGTATTTCGGCAAGCCCGCGATCATCATGGCCTACGTCTGGGACGGGCACGACAACGCGATGCGGGTGCAGGAAACCGGCCACGGCCTGCGCGCCGACCGCTATGGCTGGACCGATGCCGACCTGCTGGCGATGATCGAGACCTGCCTGACCGACCCCGCGATGGCGGCACGGCTGGCCGCGACATCGGCCCACATGCAGGGGCAGAACGGCCCGGAAAAGGCGGCGCGTCTGCTGGAGGGGTTGCTGACATGACCAACCTTGCCGCGTCGGCCCCGCATATCCACGCGGCCTGCACGTTCGACGATCTGGCCGACTGGGGGCTGCAGCCCGATGCCCTGGTGCCCGGATCGCACAACACCGGGCGGCTGCTGCACAAGGGGCCGGGCAACAGCCCGGAGACCGGCATCTGGGTCTGCACGCCGGGAACCTGGCGGCTGGCGATCCCGCGCGACGAGTTCTGCCACTTCGTAGCCGGTCGCGCCACCTACCGGGCCGACGACGGCACGGAAATCGCGGTCGATCCCGGCACCTGCGTGCTTTTCGAGGCGGGCTGGACCGGCACCTGCGCGGTGCACGAAACGATCCGCAACATCTACATGCTGGCGTAAGGAGAACCCGATGGGCGCGAAAGTGATGCGAAAGCCGCTGGAGGTCACCGATCTGGTGGACTGGGGCGTGATCCCGACGATGATCGAGGGCACGTCGCATGTCAGCGGCAAGCTGATCCACAAGGGTCCCCAGGGGCAGTCGGAATGCGGAGTGTGGATCTGCACGCCGGGGACCTGGGCCTGCCACGTCACCCGCGACGAGTTGTGCCACTTTCTGGACGGGCGCTGCACCTATGTCCACGAAGGTGGCGAGGTGATCGAAGTGACGCCCGACACCGCCGCCTTCTTTCCGCAGGACTGGAAGGGGGTCTGTACGGTCCACGAGACGATCCGCAAGGTCTACATGATCCGCTGAACCCGTTTGCGCTTGCCTTGAACCCCCCGCTCATCCTTCCCTTTCGGTCAGTCTTCGCGCGCGGTCAGCGAAGACTGACCGAAAGGGAAGGATGAGCGGGCTCGGCCGGACCGGAGGAAAATACCATGTTCGATCCACGGCGCCCCTGTCACTACGTTTGCCCCGGCTACCGCCCCTCAACCGGGGCGCCGCGCGACGCGCGCGACCCCGGCCTGCTGACCCCGGTGGGCCAGTGGGCCGAGACGACCGGGGCCGAGGTGGCTGCTGCCCTGGACGCCGCCACTGCCGCGCAGCGCGGCTGGCGGGCGCTGGACGCCAAGACGCGGGCCGGGCACCTGCACCGGCTGGCGGCGCGGATCGAGGCGGTGGATTTCACCGGAACGGCCAAGCTGATGGTCCGCGAGATGGGCAAGCCCTATCCTGAGGCCATCGGCGAGATCGCCAATTGCGCGCCGGTGTTCCGCTACTATGCCGAAATGGCGCGTGACGAGGCGGGCAAGGTCGCGGGCAGCACCCAGGCCGGATCGTTCCAGTACGCCCGCTATGAGCCGCTGGGCATCAGCGTCCACATCATGCCCTTCAACTTTCCGGTGCTGCTGATGTGCTGGACGGTCGCGGCCTCGCTGGCTGCGGGCAACGCCTGCATCGTCAAGCCGGCCGAGGCGACCACGCTCTGCACGCTGGATTTCATGCGGGTGTTCGATCGCCTGCCTGCGGGTCTGGTCGCCTGCCTGCCGGGCGGGGCCGATCTGGGTGCTGCGCTGGTCGACAGCGCGCAGACGCATGCCGTGGCCTTTACCGGATCCGTCAAGGCGGCGCGGGCGGTGGCGGCGGCGGCGGGGGCGCGGCTGAAACCGGCGGTGATCGAGGCGGGGGGCAGTGACCCGATGATCGTGACCGCGCATGCCCCCTTGGACGTGGCCGCCGCCGGGGCCTGCACGGCGGCGTTCCACCTGTCGGGGCAGGTCTGCACCTCGGCCGAGCGCATCTATGTGGTGGACGCGGTGCATGACGCCTTCGTCGCGGCCTTTGCGACCGAGGCGCGGGCCTTGCGGGTGGGCCACGGCCTTGGCCGGTCCGAGATCGGCCCGCTGGTCAGCGAAGCCGCGCGCGACAAGGTCGAGCGGCTGGTGGCCGATGCGGTGGCCAAGGGGGCCACGGTCGTCTGCGGCGGGGCGCGGGCCACGGGGCAGGGGCCCGGCTGGTACTATCTGCCCACCATCCTGACCGGCTGCACGCCCGCGATGGACATCCTGCACGAGGAATGTTTCGGCCCGGTCGCAGCCATCGTCCGCGTGCCCGATTTCGACGCCGCCATCAGGGCGGCCAACGACAGCGCCTTTGGCCTCGGGGCCTCGGTCTTCACCACCGCGCTGGACGAGGCGATGGAGGCGGTCGAGCGGCTGGAGGCGGGCATGGTCTGGGTCAACAACCCGCTGATCGACAACGACGCGCTGCCCTTCGGCGGCTGGAAGGCCAGCGGCCTGGGGCGGGAACTGGGGCGGCAGGGCCTGGATGCGTTCCGGCGGTCCAAGATGGTGATCGTCGACCACAGGCCTGTTCGGCAGGGCTGGTGGTATCCCTATCCCGACGACTGGTTCCTGGACGCGGGCGGTCGCAAGCATGTCGAGGATGGAGGCTGAGCGTTATCGTCGCGGGTGGCGGGGGTCATGCTGCCGGGCCTTGTCCGGGCGACCACGGTCCGGCCCGCGTGGCGGCGATCACGCGCCGATGACGCTGGCCTGACGCTGCCCGTGGCAAGGGGGGATGTGGCCGGCGCCGTGCCTGCCCCGCCCCAACGGAGAGCGTCATGACCGATCCTGCAAAGAACATCGCATTTTCCTCGCTGACCGGTGTCAACCGGATGACCCTGAACGGCCCGCTGCGGGGCGCGCGCAACAACACCTGCCGCACGCTGATCGGGCTGCCGCGCGGCACCTTCGACGACAACTGCCGCCCGGTGACATCGCCCGCCTTCGAGGCGCTGGTGCAGCGTAGCGTCGACGTCGGACCGTTCGCGGTGACCGGCCTGCGCCCGGCGGTCGAAGCGCTGAGCACGATCTTTGCCGAGGTGAAGGCCGATCACCCAGCGGTCCACAGCCGACTGGTCACGGCGGGCATGCTGTGCTGCCGACTGGTGCGCGGGTCGAAGACGGCCATCTCGAACCACGCCTTCGGGATCGCCATCGACATCGGTGTCGACAGCATCGATATCCGCAACGACAACAAGGCTCAGCAGGGCCTGCTCGACATCCATCCGATCTTCAACCGGCACGGGTTCTTCTGGGGCGCGTCGTTTCCGACGGAAGACGCGATGCACTTCGAGGCATCGGAACAGCTGGTGCGGAAATGGGCGGCGGACGGCCAGTTCGGCCCCGGCCCGGTCAAGCCGCTGACGGCGGGCCTGACGATGGGCGACCGGGGGGCGGCGGTGCTGGCGCTGCAACAGGCGCTGAACGCGCATCTGCCGTTGCAGATCGACGAGGACGGCATCTTCGGCCCCGACACGCGCGGCGCGGTGATGGAGCTGCAACGCCAGCGCGGCCTGGGTGTCACGGGCATCGCGGGCAAGACCGTGCTGCAGGCCTTGGGTCTGGCACCCTGATCGCAACCGTCCGGCACGCCGGACGCGGAGGATACGACATGACATGGTCCCGGATCGGCGGCGTCGTGGCGCTGCAACTTCCCCTGTTGATCGTCGGCCTTCTGCTCTGGCTGCCGTTCCATTTCGGCATGGTGCACGAGCGGCTGGTCTTTCCGATGATCGCGGCGGCGTTCCTGGCCGTGCTGACGCCGGTCGTCATCCTGGTGATCCGCCACCAGATCCGGCTGACGCGGGTCGCGCTGATCGAACTTTTCGCCAAGACGTTCGGACTGGTCAGCCGGCCTGCGCCCGTCGGAGCCGCCGGGAAACCGGACAGCCGGGCGGCCGCCGATACCGACAACGTGTCGTTCGAGTTCGTGCGCGACAAGTACTTTGCCGATCTGTTCCTGCAGCCGCAGGAACCGCGCTCGCTGGATCGCATCCCGCCCTTCGCGATGTCGATGCGGTCGGACTGGATGCTGCTGTTCTGCGCGGTCCCCTACATGGTGCTGATCGGTTTCGGGGCTTTCCTGATGCTGCTGCCGGTGATGGGTGTCGTGGAGTGGCCTGGCCCGCTGGCCCGGTTGCAGCCGCTGTTCATGGAAGACCCCGCGCAGAACCGGCTTGGCTGGCTGCACCCCGGATTGCTGTCATCGGGCGGACTGTCGACGGAAACGCTGGCCGATGCCGAGAAGCTGGCCCTGCATCATTCGGGCGTGCTGACGGTGGCTGCCTTTGCCTTTGCCGGGTCCTACTGCTTTACCCTGCGGATGCTGCTGCGGGCTGTCGCCGTCTTCGACCTGTCGCCCCTGACCTTCCTGCGGTCCTTTGCGCATTCCACCCTATCCGTCGCCTCGGCCATCGTGCTGTACCGCACCTTCCCCGATGCCGAACGATTGTTCACGCCGGCGGCCGGGGGCACTTCGGCGGATGAGGTCAATTCTCTCTGGCTGCTGGTGGCCTTTGCCCTGGGCTTCCTGCCCGACACGGCGGCGCAGATGGTGCAGCGCCTGTCGCGCATCAGCCACAAGGCGACCTATTCCGAACTGGACGCCCACACCAAGACCATCCCCCTGACACTGCTGGACGGGATCGACCCGATGACCGCCTACCGCCTGGACGAGGCGGGCATCCATGATGTCCAGAACCTGGCCACGTTCAACCCGATCATGCTGCACGTCGAAAGCCCGTTCGGCATCTATCAGAGCATGGACTGGATCGCGCAGGCCCAGTTGTGCACCATCGTGGGACCCGAGCGGTTCCTGCTGCTCAAGTCCGTCCAGATCCGTACGGTTTTCGACCTTGAACGCGCCATGCTGCCGGTCAAGCGTGAAGCGGTCTTGCAGCAACCCGACGGGGAACTGCGCGCCATGGTCGGGGAATTGCTGCAGCGCGGCTGCGCGCGGGACGCCACGGCGCGCCAGGCCCTGGGCATCACGCCCGCGGCAATGCCGGTGCTGGCGACCGATGCCGCACTCGAGGCGCTGGCGCGGGTGATGCTGGACGATCTGCACGTCTGGCGTCTGCGGCAGGTGTGGCACGACATCTACCGCAAATTCCATGTGGGCGCGACGCCCGGCGACCAGGCGCACACCTCGGTCTGACACTGCCGCCCTGCAACCTTGTGGACTCACGGCGGGTTTCCGCCTATCGTCGGGCGTGCAGGGAAACAGCCAGGGTCAGGCAGATTGCGGGATGCAGCACCCTATCGGCTTTCGCATTCTTGACGATTTCACCCTGACCTGTCCGGACCAGCCCTTGCATCTGCGATCCGCCAAGCAGCAGGCGATCCTGGCCTGGTTCTGCCTGACCGGCGAGCGCCGCATCAGCCGCCAGCGTCTGGCCGACCTCTTGTGGTCGGGGTCGGACGAGGAACACGCGCGCGGGTCGCTGCGCAACGTGCTGTACAACATGCCCGACCTGCCCGGCGGCGGCGCGCTGCTGCTGACCGACCGGACCCTGGTCGAGGCCGGCTTTGCCCCGCCGGTCAGCGACGTCGCACGGGCGCTGTCCGCCTGGGACCGGGGCGAGGATGCCGCCCTCCGGTCGGTGTCGCTGGTGTCGGCCGACCTGCGCTTTGCGGCCAGCCTGACCGGGCTTGACCCCGAGTTCGACACCTTCCTGCGCCAGTCGCGGGAGCGGTTTCTGACCGGCCTGGCTGCCGACCTGCGGGCCCGCCTGACCGGCAGCCAGGACGAGCGGTCGCGGCCCGTGGCCGAACGCCTGTCCGAACTGGTGCCGCAGGACGAAACCGCCGCGCGCCACCTGATGCGGCTTGATCTTGCCGCCGGCAATCCGGCGGCGGCCCTGGCGCGGTACGACGCGCTCTGGGCGGTGCTCGACCGCGATTTCGACGTGGAACCTTCGACCGAGACGCAGGCCCTGGTCGTCGCGATCAAGATGCAGTCCGGGTTGACGCCCGGGCCCGGCACGCTGCCGGCCGAACCCATCGCGGGGCAGGCCCGTCTGACGGTCTATCTGCGCCCGTTTGCCGGGGCCGGCCTGCCGGACGAGACACGCATGGTCATCGACGGCCTGCAGGCCGAGATTCTGGCGGCCCTGCTGGCGGTCGAGGACTGGATCGTGATCGAAGCGCCCGGCGGGCTTGACCTGCCGCCGCATCCGGGCGGGTACGAGCTGCGCGGGGCGTTCACGCCGGGACTGGGCGAGGTGCGCATCCTGCTGACGCTGAAGGATCTGGCGACGCATCAGGTGATCTGGTCGCGGCCCCTGCCGATGAACCGGCCCGACTGGATCCGCAATTCCGAACTGGTGGTGCAGCGTCTGGCAATGCGGCTGACGGGGCGCATCGAACAGCATTACCTCGGCCGGATCGGGTCCCTGCCGGACGAGGCGCTGGTCGACTATGACCGCCTGATCCGGGCGCGGTGGCTGATGAACGACTGGACCGCCGAGGCCGACCGTCGTGCCGAAGTGCTGTTGCGCAGCGTGCAGTCGGCGGGTGAGCTTGGCCTGCGCGCGCGCGTCGGGCTGGCCGACCTGCTGAACAGCCGCGACCTGATCTTCCCGGGCCTGGGGGCGATGCGCGCGGGTGTCCCCGAGGCCGTCACCCTTGCCGAAGCCTGCATCGCCGAGGCCCCCGACCGCGCCGATGCCTGGCTTGCGCTGGCCTGGGGCTGCGTGCAACTGGGGCGGGCCGCGCGGGCCGCCGATGCCGCCGAGGCGGTCATCGAGGCCAGCCCCGGCAACCCGCGCCGGCTGGCCTCGGCGACCGAGGTTCTGGCACTGGCGGGCCGGGTCGACGATGCAGCGGCGATGTCGCGCCGGATCGCGACGATGGATCCCGGCATCAACCGCTTTACGCTGGGCTTTCGCGTCTCGGTCGCGCTGTTGTCGGGCGATGCCGACGACTGCATGGACCTGGCAGAGCGTGCGAACGGCGCGATCATCCTGGGGTTCGGCTATGCCGCCGCCGCCGCCCGGCTGGCGGGACAGCCCGACCGTGCCCGCGCCTATTGGCACCGCTTCGAGCAGGATCTGGCAGCCCGCTGGCAACACCCCCGACCGCCCGCCGCGCGCGACTGGTTCCTTGCGGCCACGCCCTTGCGCGACGCGGCGGCCCTGGCCCGGCTGTCCGGGGCGCTGGCCGACACGGGCCTGCCACCCGCATCGACGGCCCGGCGCACGACGCGGGCCAGGATCAGCGTCGCGCCGATGTGATCCCGGCCCCGCCGCGACGCAGGGTGGGGGCCTTCCTATCCCCGGCAGGACCGCATCGTGTAGTCCCCGATGTTGCACCACAGGTATTCCATCGTGGTCAGCGACCGCGGCAGCAGGTGATAGTTGTAGTAGTAGCCGACCGCAGGCCAGGGATCGTTGTCGCCCGCCATCGAAATGGCCTCGGCCTCGCGTTCGCTTTCCGCCAGGTTGCCCGGCTCGGGCAGCCGCAGGACGATCCGGTCCGCCGCGTTGGTCACGCATTCCAGCGCGGCATCCCGGCGGACATTGTGGATCGCCATCTGACCCGCAACATCCCACACCCCGGTGCCGTCGGAACCCGCCCGGAACACGGCCTGGAACACCTGGTTCG
The DNA here is from genome assembly GCA_052387255.1 of Gemmobacter sp. Classification (GTDB taxonomy): domain Bacteria; phylum Pseudomonadota; class Alphaproteobacteria; order Rhodobacterales; family Rhodobacteraceae; genus JBBQXK01. The sequence continues at coordinate 9,540 of JBQTJI010000075.1, forward strand.
CGGCCAGGCCCGTCGGAAGACCGGGCGACGGATGCTTCGCCTCTTCGCCCTTGAGCGGCATATGGGCATTGAGGTAGTTGGCCAGTCCGGTCATGAAGGCTTCCACCGTTTTCGGGTGGCCTTGCGGCGTGCGGACCAGCGCGGTCATGTAGGCACCCAGCGGGCGATGGGCGATAATCTCGATCCTGACGTCGGGCATTGTGTGTCTCCTTCGGGTTGGGGGGTTGTCAGGGGCTCAGCCGGGCGATCAGATCGGGCATCGTCGCCGGGCCGTCCGACGCGGCAAGGGCCACGTCGGGATCGTTGTTGATCGTCGCTTCGGCAAGGCCGATCTGCTGCAGCACAACCTCGGCCAGCAGGATTGACCCCAGGGCCCCCAGCGTGGCGGTCTGGCCGTGGCCGAGGTCCGGTCCCGCTGCCCCGGCCTCGACCAGCACGTGCAGGTACAGCGCCGGATCGGTTGCCAGGTGGCCCGCGACCCCCTGCGGCAGCCACGACCGCATCATCGCTTCGCGCGCCGCCGGGTTCCACAGGCTCCAGCCCGGAAAGCGCGCCTCGAAGACCGGTCGCAGCGCCTCGACCAGCACCGCCACGCGCTGCAACCCACCGTCGACCGAGCGGGCGATGTCCCGCACCGCCATCTCGTTGCGGAATGCGCCCTGGTGGTCGGGGATGCGGTGCTTTTCGGGCAGCGCCTCGTGCGTGGCAAAGCCTGCCGACAACAGTGGGCGCAGCGGGCGCGCCATCTGCACCCCGGCCCCGCCGAGGCCGGGAAAGAACAGCCGCCAGTCGATGCGCCACAGGCCTGGCGTCGCCTTGCGCTGGTGCTCGATCCCCGGAATGCCGGTCATCAGGTCGGTCGACGACACGACCCCGTGCGCCGACAGCCGGTAGGCCGGCCGCACCATCGCATGCCCGAAGCGCAGGACCGCGTTGCTGAGTTCGACCGGGAAAAGCCCCCCGCCGGTCACCAGCGGCCCCGCCATGGTGCCATAGGCCGCCACCACGTCGCGGTGCAGCAGCCGGGGCAGCAGGTCTTGCCGGAGGATGCGGTGGAACAGGCGCGCCGTCTCGATCCGCGCCAGATTGCGGGCCAGGCGCGAACCTCTGCCCTGCGCAAGGTGCCGCTGCGCCGCCAACCCGGCAAAGCGGATGAACAGCGCCGACAGCTGTGCCAGCATCGGCGTGTCGTCATTGCGGCCATCGGCCACATCGGCAATCTCGATGGCTTCGCCCGACGGCCCCTGGCCGATGTCGCGCCGCAGGTCATAGGCCGCCGGGTGGGCCGCGTCGCCCGGCGGGCGCAGGAACGGGTAGACGGCGCGCAGGTCGTCCGACGTGACCGCCCCGAAGATCGAATCCAGCATCAGGCCTGAAGACCGCATTTCGCTCGAAGCGCCGACAGCGCTCTTCTTGGCGAACAGGATATCGGCCATCTTGACGATCAGCTTGCCCCGCGTCGGCGCGCACAGGTCATGCGCCAGCAACTGGGCCAGATAGGTATAGCCCGCCGGAATGGCCCCGGCGTCGCTATCGCCCCGTGCCATCTGGTTGCTTGCCGACAGATAGTCCCCCAGCGTGGACCGCACCTTGCCCGTGCCGGCGAAGATGGCCTGGGGATCCGGGTTCGCGGCCGCATGGAACAGGTTGCCCCGTGCCTTCGGCGGCACGGGCGGCGGCAGTTCGGGGTCGTCCTCGCGCTGCCATGTCTCGTGTTCGGTCAGTTCGGTGTCGTCTTCCTGATTCGGCATCGTCCCCCCCGCTTTTGGGCAGTCTGGCAGGGCCGCGTCAGTCCTCCGTCATTGCCCAGGCCCAGGCCCGGCGCGCAAGCGGCCAGTCGGGGCAGATGCAGCGCATCACCGGAATGCCGATGTCCGCAACCGTCAGGTCCGCAATCCCGAACGGAATGCCCGATGCGGTGAGTTGCGCCTCGACCGCCGCCGAGGTCGCCGGACCATCGGGCGAGTCCGGCCCCGGTGGCGCGGCGTCCAGCGCTGCCATCCGCGCCCGCAGGGCGCGCGCGGTGCGCAGCGCGTCTGCGCGGTCGGGGTGGTCGGGCGGTACCAGGTAGATGATCTCGGCCTGCATCGCCTCGCGCAGGGCTGCGTCCAGACTGTCCTCGGCCACCGCTGCCGCCGCCGATCCCAGGGCAATCGCGCCATCCGCGCCATCATCCGTCACCACCATCGCGACGCTGACCCCCGGCACCAGATCCAGCCGCCAGGCCCGCGTCCGCCGCCCGGCCTCGCCCTGGCGGTACCGGTGCAGGGCAGCGCCGGGCACCGGCCAGTGCCGGGCCCCCAACCTGCCCTGCAGCCACAGGGCAAGCGCAGCGCGTTCGATCCGCTCGCAGACCGCAGACAGCCGCGCCTGTGCCGGATCGGGATGTGCGGCGCAGCCCTCGCTGCCCAGGCAGGCCGGGTCGCCCGGCCCGATCAGCCGCGCGTCAAGCGTGCCCAGCCGACCCGCAGCCCCCGGCACGAACACCGCAGACGGGTGCGCCGCGCGGCCAATGGACAGGTTCTCGACCATCTCGCCGACACAGCGCGCCTCGGCAGCGACCGGCGTGTCGCCGGTGCCCGTGGCCAGGTCGGACACCGGACGCGCGGCCCCGCGCCACTTGCCGAACGCCAGCCACAACCCCGGTGCCAGCGGCGAGCGCATGACCGCCATCGTCATCCGGGCCGCAACATCGGTCATCGCCCCTCGCCGCCGCCCCTCGTCCGTCGCACCATGCCGTCCGGCCCGCGACCGGGTCAATTCGCCGTCCGCCCGCGCCGGTCAGAAGCACAGCATCTCGGCCTCGGCCTGGGCGCGGCGCAGTTCGGCCAGCATCGCGGTGCTGGCGGGCGTGCCCCGGAACAGCGCCGCCCGTTCCCCCGGCCCCAGCCGCATCCGCAGCACGGTTTCCGCCGAAACATAGTCGTCATAGGCCAGGATCGTCGAGACCGCGTCGATCGAGCAGGAACAGCGGCGCAGCGCGTCCTGGGTCTGGCCGTTGGTCGCCATGCAGGCGAACACATATTCGGCCCGCGCCTCGGTCGGATAGTCGTTGGGAATGCCCTGCGCCGCAACCGGCAGCGCGGCCATCGCCATGATCGCGAACAGCGGGGCTCTCGGCATCACTCCTCCGGGATCAGCGTCAGGCGTTCACTATAGCCCGACGCAGGCGTTCCGGTATCGGCCAAAAGTTCGACCAGCCTGCCGGGATCGGCGGGATCATAGGCCAGGGTCAGGGTCAGCGCGCCGAATTCGCCCATCCGGGCGCGGTGCGGGTCGGCCTCGAACGGGTGCAGCACGACGATCCGCCTGCCGTCCCGGTCCGCGCCCCTGTCCGAGGTGACAATCGCATCCTTGATCCGGTTGCGGATGTAATAGGGGCTGCCGCCGGTCTGGATCACCATGCTGCGCACCACATTCTCCAGAAAGAACAGCAGCATGGGGTTGGGGCCGGCGCCTGGGAACCGGGCCACCTCCTGCATCGTGCCGCCCTCGCCCAGCGTCAGCACCAGCGTGGCACCTTCGGCGGTCAGCACCGCCTGCCCGTCGCCGACCGCCTCGGGCACGGCAATGCCCTTGTCGGTCCCCGCCGCGCCGCCCTGCGCCGGCAGCCGCCGGGTGTGGGCATAGCGAACGACTTCGCCGTCTGGTGCCGCGGCCAGAAGGCCCGGTGCCATCAGCAGGTCCGACAGCGGCCCCGCCGCCGCCGGACCGGCAGCCAGCGCCCCCGCCAGCATCAGAACAAGTGCCCTCATTCCATCCCCTCCACCGACAACACGAACCCCCGCGCCCGCAGCGTGCGCAGCGCCAGGCCATAGGGCGCGAAGTTGCCCAGCTTGCGCCGCAGATAGCCAAGGTACACATCGACCACGTTCTCGGTCGACCCGCCATGTGGTGCCCACAGCGCATCGAACAACGTGCCGCGCGTCAGCACCTGGCCGGGCCGCGCCGCCAGATAGGCCAGCAATTCGCCCTCGCGCGCGGTCAGCACAACCGCCCTGTCCGCGCCACGGACGGTGCGGGTGGCGGGGTCATAGGACAAGCCGCCCAGCACGACAGGGGCGCTGCGGGGGGCGGCGCGGTGCAACTGCACCTCCAGCCGCGCCAGCAGTTCGGACAGCTGGAACGGCTTGACCACATAGTCCTGCGCCCCCGCTTCCAGCCCCTCGGAGCGGTCCTCGACGCGGGCCAGCGCCGACAGCATGATCGCGGGCATCCGGTGGCCCTTGGCGCGCAGGTCGGCCAGCAGGGCCGCGCCGCTGTCGTCGCCCAGCATCATGTCGATGATCGCGGCGTCGCAGCCGGTCCCGGCCACCAGGCCCGCCGCCGCCTCGGCGGTGTCGGCCCAGTCCACCCGGTGCCCCGCCGCCCCCAGCCCCCGCGCCAGCAATGACGCGATGTCGGGATCATCCTCGACCACCAGGATACGGGCCATCAGTCCTCCCTCCACAGCGGCAGGGTCAGCCGCAGCACCAGCCCCGGATTGCCCGGCAAAGCCGCCAATGTCCCGCCCGAAGCCTCGACCACCCAAGCCGCCAGCGCAAGCCCCACGCCAAAGCCGGGGGCCACCCCCGGCGCGCCCCGGCCAAAGCGCTGGAACACTGCCGTCTCGCTGCCCGGCGGCAGGCCCGGCCCGGTATCGGCCACCTCGACCAGCGCCATGGACCCCTCTGCCCGTCCGGTCACCGTGACCGCCGTCCCGCGCCCGGCATACTTTGCCGCGTTGTCGAACAGGCCCGCGAACACCTGCCGCAGCCATTCCGCATCGCCCGCCACCGCGAGTGGCGGCAGGTCCACGCCAACCGTCACCCCCGCCCGCCGCAGCACCGGGGCCAGATCGGACAGGGCGGCCCCGGCCACCTCGGGCAGCACGACGCGCACCCGCTGCAGCTCCAGTTGCCCGCTTTCCGACCGGGCGATGCGCAGGATGTCCTCGATCCGCCGGAACAGCCGCAGCGACCGCGCACGGATCGTCTCGAAGGACGCGCGGATCGCGGGGTCGGTCTGGCGCGCACCCAGTTCCGCCTCGCCCATGATCACGGTCAGGGGGGTGCGCAATTCGTGGCCCACGTCGGCAAAGAACCGCCGCCGCGTGCTGTCGATCAGCGCTAGCCGGTCGTTGGCCACCGCCAGCGCGCCGGTGCGGTCGGCCACGATGGCCTCGAGCCGGCCATAGTCGGTGGCAAGCCGCGCCCGGCGGCGGTCGATGCGCGCCACCATCTGGCGCAGGCGGGCGAACATCAGGCCCAGCTCGTCATGGCCCCCCGCATCGCCGCGCAACCCGCCCATGGCCAGCGCCTCGGCCGATGCGGTGGCGCGCGACAGCCGACCGAACAACGGCTGCAGCACCATCAGATACAGGGCCGCCAGCACCAGCGGCGCTGCCAGCCCCACGGCGGCGGCGGACCACAGTAGCGGCCCGCGCAGCGCCTCCATCGCGGCCATCGCCTCGTCCCGGCGGCGGGTTTCCTGCTCGATCTGCGAGGCCACGGCCAGGGGGGCCTGTGCGGCATAGAAACTGACCGCCGCCTCGCCGCGCGGCGTGCCAGGCGGGGTGACGGCCAGCGTGTCCTGCAGTTGGCCGAACAGCCCGCGCAGCCGCGCCGGCGTCACGCTCTGCCGGGCGCGCAAGGTCGCCTCGGTGGCCGACGGGGCGGCGGCCACATCCTCGGCCACCAGCCGGTCCAGCCGGTCCAGTTCCGCCAGAACCGCCGCAGGGTCGGGGGGCGTCTGGAAACGGGCGGCGATCAGCCAGCCCAGCATCCATTCGTTCACCCGGGTGGACAGGCTGCCATAGGCCTCGATCCGGCGCTGCGCGGTCATCGCCTCGCGCGTCAGCCCTTGCGTCTGCGTCAATCCGTAGGCCGCGATCCCCGCCGCCGCGACGGCCAGCGCCGCCAGCACCGCAGCGCCCAGCCACAGCCGCATGCGAAGGCTGGGACGCATCCGCAGGCCGGGGCGTCGGGTCATCGCGGGCGTTTCAGCGCGGCCAGCATCGCGCGGCGCAGGTCGACCGCCGCCACCGGCTTTTCCAGCACCTCGACCTCCAGCCCAGCAGCCTCGTCCCGGATCGCATCGACGGCTTCGGCGCTGATGATCAGGGCGGGCAGGGGGTGCCCGAAATCACCGGCCAGCGCGTGCAGCGTCTGCACCCCGGTTTCGTCACCGTCCAGGCGATAGTCGGTCAGCACCAGATCGGGCGGCTCCTGCGCGGCGGCAAGCCGGGCATCGGCCACGCCGCCGACCGCGCGCACCAGAAGGCCCCAGTTGCCCAGCAGGAAGGTGAAGGCGCGCCGCATCGCCGGGTCATTCTCGACCACCAGCACGCGGCGCCCGCCAAGGTCGTCGCTGGGTCCGCGCCACGCCCCGCCGCCGGTGTCGGTTTCGGCAGGCAGGCGGTCCATCGGCACCACGGGCAGGCAGACGCGGAACCGCGACCCCTGGCCCGCGACAGAATGCAGTTCCAGCGCGTGGCCCAGTTGCTGGCAGGCGCGGCGCACGATCGACAGGCCCAGGCCGGTGCCGGGCTGATCCGACTGCGACAGCCGCTCGAATTCCTTGAAGATGCGGTCCTGGTCCTTGGGCGCGATCCCCGGCCCCTGGTCCAGCACCTCCAGCCACACGGCAACCCCGGCCCGGCGGACGCCGACCAGCACCTTGCGCCCCGTCGTGTATTTCAGCGCATTGGCAATCAGGTTCTGCGCAATCTGGCGGAGGAAGACCGGATCGCTGTCGACAATGGCCCCCGACGCGACGAAGCGCAGGTCGATGCCCTTCGACGTGGCCAGCGGCAGCATGTCGATCAGCAGACGCCGGAACAGCCGCCCGATCGCCACCGGCGCGCGGTTCATCTCGAAACTCTGGCTGTCCAGCTTGGCGATGTTCGACAGCGCGCGGATCAGTTCCTCGGCGGAATCGATGGTGGCGGTCAGGTGCGACACCAGCGCGAACTGCTCGGGCCGGGTGGACAACTCGCCCAGGTGCGACAGGAACAGCTTGGCCGCGCTGAGGGGTTGCAACAGGTCGTGGCTGGCGGCGCGCAGGAACCGCGACTTGGCACGGTTCGCCTCGTCGGCGATCTGGCGGGCGGCGGTCAGTTCGGTGTTGATCGCGGCGAGATCGGCCAGCGCCATCTCCAGGTCGCGGTTGCGCGCCACGACCTCGCGCTCCAGCACGGCGGCGGTGCGGGTCAGGGCATAGGACGGGCCGCGCCCTTCCTCGATCCGCTCCATGCGCTGCATGAGGGCCGCGTTGATCTTCTGCAGCTTCTCGATCCGGCGGTCGGGCCCGTCACCGTCGCGCAGCACGGCCCGTCCCCTTGCCGACATCCTTGTCCAGGATGGCCAGGCCGACAAAGGTCTGGTTCACATGGATGCCGCCGTGCTGTTCGCCATAGGTGCTGAACCCGGCGATACGGTAGTCGCGGCACAGTTGCCGGACCACTTCCTCCTCGCCCGCCTGTTCCACGGCGATGCGGCGCAGGACGCAGTCGAAGCCCAGCACCAGCTCCGCCGGACCAAGCTGTTCCATCCGGTGGCGCAGCCCCTCCGTCAGGCTTTCGGCACGCCCGATGGTCAGCATCGTGCCGGTGTCGATCGACGACATCAGCGTCAGCCCGCCCGTCGCCGTGACGCCGCTGATCGCGCGCACCGAATGCCGCCCGCCCGAACTTTCCAGCAGCGGATTCTCGGCAAAGGCGCGCGGGCCGAGCGCCGCCTCGTCGATGCCGATCATGCGGGCATATTCGGCGGCGGCGGGTTCGGCGTTGATCTCGCGGATCACGCGGTTGTCGGGGTCGGCATCGGTCACGACCATGCGGTGACCGACCGTCACGAAGTGGTCGAAGATCACCTCCTCGACCGCGAAATCGGTGGCGATCATGCAGAACAGGGCACTTTCGGGGCGGCTTTCGCCGTTCAGCGCAAGGTGCGTCCGGCCAAAGCGCAACCCGTCGCCCGCCGATCCGCCCAGCACCAGAATCTCGGGCAGGGTGGCCTCGACGGTGGCGGTGACCAGTTCCTCGCGCCCGCTCATCCCGTCGATCAGCAACAGGCCAAAGCGGGCCTCCTCGGGCACCGCGCGGAACCTGTCGGCCACGTCGCGCAGGGCCATCATCCAGTCCAGCGCCAGATGCTGGCGCAGGCGCGACAGCCAGACCGCCTCGGCGCGGAAGGCCTTTGCAGGAAAGGCGATGGCGATCACGCTGTCGTCGTCATAGCCGTCGAAGGCAAAGCCGCCTGCCGACGAACAGCCCAGGACCGGACAGCCCGGCCCGAACCTGTCGGCCAGCGTCGCCGACAGCGGGGCCACCAGCAGCCCGTCCGCCGAAAACAGCAGCACCAGCGCCGGGCCGGTCCCGGCGAAGGCATCGACCAGCGCCGCCGCCACGGTCGCGCGATCCCCCTTGGCCGAGGTCACGATAGGGCGGGACTGCGGCAGGCCGGAACGCTGGTCCATGGCTCAGCGGCTGAACAGCCGGGCCTTGTTGGCCAGAAGTGCTGCCTGCGTGCGGTTGCGGACGTTGATCTTGGACATGATCGCCGCAATGTGCGTCTTCACCGTCGCCTCTGCAATCGACAGTTCGTATGAGATGATCTTGTTCGGCCTGCCCTGGCAGATCAGCCGCATGATGTTCATCTGCTGCGGCGTCAGCGTGGTGAAGTTGTAGGCCAGCGCAGCCGCGTCATCCGCCGCCGACCCGCGATGTTCGTACCCCTCGGGCACCACGGTCTCGCCCGCCCACATGCGCCGGAACGCCTCGACCATTTCGGCGCGGGGCTGCGACTTGCACAGGTAACCGCAGGCCCCGGCGGCCATCACCGCCGTGATCATCGCCGGATCGACATCGGACGAGATCACCGTCAGCGGCACGGCAGGCGCGCGCGACTTGAGGCTCATGACCCCCTCGATCCCCTTCACGTCGGGCAGGTTCAGGTCCAGCACCACCGCGTCGGGCGCACCCGCCGTCTTGATGCTGGCCTCGGCGGCGGCCAGGCTGGCGGCCTGGCGCACCCGCTGCAGCCCGAAGGCATGCTGCAGCGTGACCGAAAGCGCCTCGCACATCAGCGGGTGGTCATCGACGATCATCACGTCACGAACCCTGTCGGCGCTCATGCAACCGACCAGATCCCGTATCGGGCGCTGTTCCATGGCGGTATCCTCCCTGTGGCTGCCGGACGTTTCCTCCGTCTTGCCGGTGGCCATTCAACCTTAGGCCGTCGCCCGTCGATTGCGAGGGATTTCCCGCCGCTTCCGGGGTTTTTACCACCAAAGTCGGCCCATTCCCGCCGAAGGACCCGACCGATCCCGCTAAGGCAGATGTCCGGCGATGGTTCGGCCAATCGCAAAAATGCGCTGTTCCAGGATCACCGGCGCCTCGCAGACATAGGTCAGCGACTGCTGGCGGTCCTGGAAGATGCGGGTGGACCAGTCGATATCCTCCTCGGCCTTGTCGATGGCGTCGAAATCCGGCGCTTCGGCGGCGGACAGGGCCGCGAATTCCTGGCGCTTGGCCTTGATGTGGCGGTCCAGCGCCTCTTGCTTGTGGGCATAGCGGGTGATCCCCGACATCACCCGGTCCCGTTGCGACTGGACATGATCGAAGGTTGCCACGAACAGGGCCACCAGCGCGGCGCTGTCCTGCGTTTCGGCAAACGCACCGACCATCGCCTCGGCCTGGTCCATCCCGGTGCGGCGCAGCGCGATGATCCGCGCGACCTCCTGCACCGCAGGCGTGCGCGCCAGTTCGGTGATGGCGGCATCGGGGGGCGGGCCGCTCCAGACCTGGCCGATGGACAGTTGCGGCTGGCGGCGCTGGATGCAGGGCCAGTCCGGGTCCACCGGTCCGGCGGCCCATGCGGGGGCCGCAATCAGCGCGGCCAAAAGCGCGATGCGGATCATTGCGTGCCTCCTTTCCGGCCGCGCCACAGGCCCTTGGCCGGATCATACATGAAAACGGTGCCGCCGAAGAACAGGACGGTGCAGCCCAGCGTCACCCCAAGGGCCAGCGGGTCCACCTGCCCGTACAGCGCGAACCGGATCAGTTCGACCGCATGGGTGAACGGGTTCAGCGCGCAGATGTCGTGCAGAAGCGTGCTCGATTCCTTCATCCGCCACAGCGGGTAAAGCGCGGACGAGGCAAAGAACATCGGGAAGATGACAAAGTTCATCACCCCCGCGAAATTCTCAAGCTGCCGGATGGCGGAAGAGATCAGCAGGCCCAGCGACCCCAGCATCACCCCCGCCAGCACCAGCGCGGGCAGGACGGTGACATAGCCGGTCCAAGGCGGACGGATGCCCCAGGCCCAGGCGATCAGCAGGAAGGCATAGACCTGCACCACAGCCACCAGCACCGAGGCCAGCAGTTTCGACCCCAGCAGGAACCAGCGCGGATAGGGGCTGACCAGCAGGCTGCGCATCGCCCCCGTCTCGCGGTCGTAGACCATCGACAGCGACGACTGCATGCCGGAGAACAGCAGGATCATGCCGCACAGGCCCGGCGTCACATAGACCTCGTACAGCACATAGGTCTTGTAGGGCGGGGTGATCGACAGGCCCAGCACCGACCGGAACCCGGCGGCAAAGATGAACAGCCAGACCAGCGGACGCACCAGCGCCGCCAGGAACCGCTCGCGCTGGCGCACGAAGCGCAGGAACTCGCGCCGCGCGATGCCGCCAAAGGCGATGGCCCAGCCGGTCATGCCGCAACCGCGCCGGTCATCGTCAGGAAGGCATCCGCAAGGGTACCCTTGCCGGCCAGCCCTCCGGCTGTCGTGTCGGCCAGAACGCGGCCCCGGTGCAGCACCACCAGCCGGTCATCGGTCTGCATCTCCTCGAAGATATGGGTCGCCCACAGCGTCGACACGCCCTCGTCGGCGATCAGGCGGCGCACCAGCGCCAGCACCTCGGCCCGCGCCCGCACGTCCAGCCCCGCCGTCGCCTCGTCCAAGAGCAGCAGTTGCGGGCGGTGGAGCAGGGCGCGGGCAATCTCGGCCCGCCGCTGCTGCCCGCCCGACAGCGCCGAGGCGCGCACCCCCTCGCGGTCCGACAGGCCGACCAGCGCCAGCACCTCGGCGATCCTTGCCTTGGCCGCGCGCCCGCCGATGCCGTGCAGCGCCGCGTGATAGGCAAGGTTCTGCCGCAGCGACAGGTCACCGTCCAGCGCGCGGCTCTGGAACACCACGCCCAGACGCGCCAGCGCCTGACCGGGCTGCCGCCGCGCATCGAACCCCGCCACGCCGATGCGCCCCGAGGTGCTGTCGTAGAGCCGGGTAATCAGCGAAAACAGCGTCGTCTTGCCCGCTCCGTTCACGCCCAGAAGGGCGCAGAACGCGCCCCGCTCCACCCGGAACGACACGTCCTGCAGCGCCTGCACGGCACCGAAGCGGTGGCTGACCCCCTCGATCACCAGCGCTGGGGGGGCCGGTTCTGCCGTCATTCCTTGGCGTCCTCCCTTTGGTCAGCGGATGTTGAACACGGCCTTCTGGCTGTCGCCCTGCGAGCCGGGGATCGACAGCACATAGCTGCCCGGCGTCACGGCGATGAAGCTGATCTCGGCCTCGCCCGCCGCGTCGAATTCCAGCGAATGCACGCCCGTCGGGCGGATCTCGATGTTGTTGATGACGATCTCGTTGATCCACACCGCGCGGAAGAAATCCCCCCCCGACAGCGCCAGTTCGGCCGATCCGTCGGCGACGATCTTCAGCTTGTAGTAGCCGCCCGATTTCAGGTCATAGGGTGCCGCCTGCACCGGCTGCCCCGACGCCAGCGTCAGGGGCGCAAGGTCCGCGCGGTTGGCCTTGCCCATCAGCCCGGCAAAGCCGTAGTCGAATTGCTGCGCCCCCGCCGTGCCCGCCGTCGCCAGTGCGACCGCCAGAATGATCGCCTTCATCGCATCCCCTTTCATTCCGATTTCACCGCGACCACGCCCCAGGGCTGTTCGCCCACCTGCACCGACACCGTCACCGTGTCGGTTTCGGTGTCGATCACCGAGATGTCGTTGGAGTTGCCGTTGGTCGTGTACAGGAACCTGCCGTCCGGCGAGAACGCCAGTTGCCAGACCCGCTGCCCGACCAGCAGGTACCCCGTCACCTCGAACGTGGTCAGGTCGATCACCGCCACACGGTTGGCCGGGCCAAGCGCCACATAGGCCTTCCTGCCGTCCGCCGTCACCCGCACCCCCACCGGCTGCAGCGCCTCGGGCAGCACGCCCTGCACGTCGAAGGTGATGCGCCGGATCACCTCGGCCTTCGCCGGGTCGATCACGCTGACGGTGCCGCCGATTTCCGCGCTGACCAGCAGCAGGCTGCCCTCCGGCGTGTATTCGGCAAAGCGCGGGCGGCTATCGACCAGCACGTTCTGCACGATCTCGAAGGTGGTCGAATCGATGACATGGGCCATGTTCGTCGTCTCGGACGTGTTCACCACATACTTGCCGTCCGGCGACACGCCCATCCCCTCGGGCTCCACCCCCACCGGCACCTCGGCCAGAACCTGCCGCGTGTTCACATCCACCACGGTGACGATGTTGTCATCCTCGTTGGCGATGAACAACGGGTTGCCCGACGGGTGCAGCACGAACAGTTCGGGGTCCGGGCCGGAGGGCAGCGACGGCAGTTCCGCATAGGTCGCCGCATCATACACCCGCACCAGATTGTCGTCCGACGCGCAGACATAGATCACCTTGCCGTCGGGTGACGCGGTGATGCCGCGCGGGCGCTGCATCCCCTCGATGGTGTGGATGACCTCCAGCGTGGCGCTGTCCAGCACCGTGATGGTGTTGCCCTTCTCGTTCGAGACAAAGATCTTGTCGGCCAGCGCAGGCCCGGCAAGGACCGCAGCACAGCAGGCCAGAACGGCCGGTTTCATGGTCTTCCCCCTCATCGCACGCATTCCGTCTCGCCCCGGTCGATGCCCAGGGTGTCAAGCTGGCTGACCTGATGCAGGAACTCGTCCTGCGGGCTGACCGAAGCCACCACGTTCCCGGCGGTCAGCAGGATCGGCTGGCGCAACTGCCCGTCCCAGTCGCGGAAGGTCAGCTTCTGGCCCTTGAATCCCGCCAGGTCGAACCCGTCCGACAGGACGTGGGCCCTGACCGCCGCAAAATCGCCGCCCTTGGTGCGGGTCGCGGCCTCGCCCACGACGCGCAGCGCCATCCACACCTGGTAATCCTCGTCCCAGGCCGTGCGCCGGGCCTGCCTCTCGAACCGGGTCTGCCACTGCGTGGCACCCCAGGCCTCGTGCGCCGGGGTCCAGGTTTCCGGCACCAGCCCCGCCGACCCGGCCACGGGCCGCGCGTCCCAGGTGTGATAGGGCAGCCAGGCGGCGAACACCCCCGCCCTATCGGCGGCCACGATCACGTCATGTTCTTCGGCGCGCTGGGTGAACACCGGCATCTGCGCCTGCACCTGCACATGGCCAGAATCGGTACGCCGCGCGCCGCCGGTATCCTCATAGACCCGCGTCTCGGCGATGGACGCGCCGAACTTGGTCGCCGCCCGGCGATAGGCCGCCGCCAGCGCCTGATCCTCGGGGTGGCTGCCCTCGATCAGGAACCAGTTGGTCCAGCGCTTCCACACCAGATACTGCGCGACGGCATCGGTCAGCATCGCGTCCGACGGGGCCAGGTGCAGCAGGTTCGCCCGGCAGTCGCGGCCCCGCAGCACATCGTCGGTCGCCATCGCGTTGAACACCAGCGCCCGGTCGCCGGCCATGTCCGCCAGCCGCACCGTCGTCGCCGCATCTGCCAGCGTGACGATGTAGGTCACGCCCGCCTCCAGCAGCCGCGTCATCTCGGCCTCCACCGTCTCGGGCGTCGCCACCACGGTTTCGGTGGTGAACGTCTGCCCCATGAAACTGCCGGTCGTGGCATTGTCGGCGGTGCCCAGCACCGCCCCGGCAAAACCCAGATCATCGGGCTTCAGGTCCATCCGCGAAATCGGCATCGGCCCCGGCGCATCGACCCGGATCACCGCCGCGACATATTCGACCTCGGCCCGCGCAGGCATGGCCGCCAGTGCGGCAGCGGCCAGAAGTGCGGCCAGCGTGATCGGCGAACCCTTGGGCATACCGTCCTCCATCGCGTCCAAGTCACGCACGGCGCGGGCGGCGGACAAAGCGGTTTTGACTAATAAGAAACTCATAAGGCAATGATTTCAGGCGGCATCATACTTTCTGCTGATTGCCCGCCGCCGGGGCCGGACGGCAACGTCAGCGGGATCGCGGACGGAGGACCCCATGCGGAAGATAATTGGCGCCATCGCCGCCTGCCTGGCCCTGCTGTCCGGTGCGGCACAGGCGCACGGGCCGTCGCGGCTCAAGACCGAACAGACCGTCACCCTGGACGCCACCCCGGCCGAGGTCTGGGCGGTGATCGGTCGCTTCGATGACATGGCCTGGTTTCCCGGCACCGTGTCGGTGCAGGCCGACGGAGCCGACAAGGGCGCGCTGCGCACCCGCACGCTGGACGACGGCACCGTGGTGACGGAAGAACTGCTGAAACACGACCCGGCGAAATTCGCCATCTCGGTCCGGCTGACCGAGGACAACCTGGACCTGGTCAAGGCCACCACCTATGCCTCGCACATCACCATCAAGGACGTGGGCGGCAAGGCGGTGGTCGACTGGAAAGGAGCCTTCTACCGCGCCTTCCCGCAGAACGATCCGCCCGCCGACCAGAACGACGACGCCTCGACCGCAGCGGTGCTGGCGCTGCACCAGCGCGGGATCGACGCGCTGGTCGCGCGGTTCGGCACGGCAGAGTGATCCGGGGACAGCGGCCCACCCTTGCCGGGGCCGCCCTGTTCTGGGCGGCCCTTTGCATGTGCGCCCATGCCGACATCGCCGCGATCACCTCGCAGAATGCCGACAGGCTGACGCTGGTCGATACCGACACGCTGGAAACGCTGGCCAGCGTGCCCCTGCCGGGCAAACCCGCCGCCGTCGCCGTGGACGGCCCGCGCGGGCGGGTGCTGGCGGTGTCGGTCGATACCGCGACGCTGCATGTGTTCGACCTGTCCGGGCGCGCCCTGGCCACCTTTCCGCTGGGCGGCGCGCCCCTGGGTCTGGCGATCCGGCCCGAAACGGGCATGGCGCTGGTGACCGACTGGACAGGGTTCCTGCGCGAGATCGACCCCGCCACGGGGGCCGAGGTGCGCCGCTGGCCCGTCGGGGCCACACCCTCGGGCGTCGCCGTCGCGCGGGTGGCGGTCGGTCGGCATCCCTTCGGCGTCACGCTGCACGGCGGCCATGCCTTTGTGACCAACGTGCTCGGCAACAGCGTCAGCGTGATCGACCTGGACACCGATACGGTGACGGCGACGATCCCTGTGGGTGAGCGCCCCTATGCCGTGGCCTTCGCGGCGGGGCGCGGTTTCGTGACGAACCAGTATGGTGCCAGCATCACCGTTTTCGACGCGGTGACGTATGGGATCGTCGGCGAAATCGCCACCGGCGACTACCCCGAGGGTATTGCCGCCACCGCCGACGGCCGCCGCATCCTTGTCGCCAACTGGTTTTCCGACAACGTGCAGGTGATCGACGCGGGCAAGCTGGCGGTGGTGGAAACGCTCCACATGCCCGCAGGGCCGCGCGCCTTCGGCAACTTCATCGCGGCGGTGCAGGACAATCGTTGACGAATCCGTAACGGGCGCGCGCAACCGATTGATTTTGCTGGACCTGGATCGTGTCGCACTGTGCGACACCCGCTCAGGGACCCGCGACTTTCAGCGCCTTGCCATAATCGTCCACCAGCGGCACCCCGGCCTCGCGCAGGATCGCGTCGATCCCGGCCTGTTCGCGCCGGATCATGCTGTTCAACTCGCGCTTCCAGACATCCTCGCCCGCCCGGACCCCCATCGTGATGCGAAAGAACAGGCGCGGCGTGTCGTTTTCCTTCAACAGCGGGATCACCTTCAGCGCCGGATACGCCTTGGCCAGCGGTCCGCCGATCGGCCCCCACATCAGCGCCCCGTCGATCACCCCGCTGTCCACGTCGCGCAGCATGTCGCCCGCCGGATCCTCGACCCGCCGGTCGGTCATCAGGTTGTAGGGTTTCGCATCCTTCATCAGCCCCAGCCGCGCCACATGCGTGGCCGGCGGCGCGCCCGCCACCACGCCGATCTTTCGGCCCTTCAGCAGGGGATCGGCCAGATGATCCACGCCCGCCAGACCGCCGTCCAAGCGCACCACCAGAACGTGGGTCGAGGTGTAGTAGTGGTTCGTGTTCAGAACCAGTTCGTCCCCTTGCGCAAACCCGATCACCACGTCGCACTTGGCCGCGCCCAGGGTCTGGCGGACGAAACCGATGACCTGCGGAAACCAGGTGTACTGGACCGGCACGCCCAGCTTCGCCGCGAACAGCGCGGCGATGCGGTTCTCGAACCCCGTGCCGTCCTGCGCGGTCAGCGGCAGGTTGGCCGGGTCGGCACAGACCCGGAAGGCCGCGCGGTCGACCAGGTCGGCCACCTGCGCGAACCCCTGCACCGGCACCGCCAGTCCCAGCAGGACGGCAAGGACAAGGCGCATCTCAGCCCCCCATGCAGGATTGTTCGTTCTCGGCAAAGGCGTCCGACTTGGCTTCCTTCTTGGCCGGGCGGCCGCGCGGGACCGCCTCGGTGCCGCGCGCCCGCAGATAGCTGTAGATGTCGTCGATATAGCACATCACGTTCGGGTTCGTGCCGAAGGCGGGCATCACCTGGTTTTCGGCGGCCCCCACCTTCTGCCGCCCACCGGCGACGACCCCGACAAAGTCATAGTAGTCCATCCTGACCGCCGAGGTCTTCAGCGCCGGGGCATAGGTGGACCCCTCGCCATCCGGGCCGTGGCAGACATGACACTCGGCATTGTAGCGGCGGAAACCCGAAAAGGTCGGCCAGTCCATCGTCCCGTCCTCGGCGATCTTGTAGGTGGGGATCTCGTCCGAGTTGAACCAGCGGATGCCGTCATTCGTCACCGGCTCGACGTTGGGCGGATCTTCGGCCAGGGCGGCACCGGCAACGGCCAGGGAAAGCACCAGAACTGGCGGGGCGAGTTTCATGGGGTCTCTCCTCCCAAAGAGTTCGCCTTGAACCTAAGCCCAAGCCTGCGCGCCGCAATTGCAACTTTAGTTTGCCGGGGCCGACGCCTGAAATGGGGGACGCCGCCCCGTGGGGCGGCGTCCGGTTTCGTGGCAAAGGTCAGGCCTCAGTCGGGAATGGCGAAGACCGTCAGTTGCCCGCCAAGCGCGGTATAGTCGGACAGCGCCGCATAGCCGCCCACGGCACCCAGGCCGTCGGTCGCGTTGGTCAGACCCGCCGCCAGGCCGATCCCCGCCCAGCCGCCGATGCCCGACAGGACGCCGACATACTGCTTGCCCGCGTTCTCGTAGGTGAACACGTTGCCGATGATGCCCGAGGGGGTCTTGAACTTGTACAACTCCGCGCCCGTCTCGGCATCGACCGCCTTCAGGTAGCCTTCCAGCGTGCCGTAGAACACCACGTCGCCGGCCGTGGCCATGGCCCCCGACCAGACCGAGAACTGCTCGGGCAGCGACCACTTGATCTTGCCGGTGGTGGCGTCCCAGGCGATGAAGTTGCCCATGCCGCCGTGGCTGTTGGGCGCGGGGAACATCGCCAGCGTGGCGCCGACATAGGGCTGCCCGGCGGCATAGCTGACGCGGAACGGCTC
Source organism: Gemmobacter sp. (assembly GCA_052387255.1). Taxonomy (GTDB): domain Bacteria; phylum Pseudomonadota; class Alphaproteobacteria; order Rhodobacterales; family Rhodobacteraceae; genus JBBQXK01. Next base: position 27,204 of record JBQTJI010000075.1, read on the forward strand.
ATAGTCCATGCAGACGTGGTTCGTCGGCACGTAGAACAGCCCGGTCTTGGGCGAGAAGGCCGCCGGCTGCTGGTCCTTGGACCCCAGCGCCGCCGGGCAGATGCCGGTGCTGTTCACGTCCTCGCCGTTCTGCTCGGTCGAATACTGCGCCACCACCTGCGGGCGGCCGTACTGTTCCGAATTCGGGTCCATTTCCACCTTCGTTGCCCAGTTGACGGCGGGATCATATTTTTCCGCCACCAGCAACTCGCCCGTCTCGCGGTCCATCGTGTAGCCGAACCCGTTGCGGTCGAAGTTGACCAAGACCTTGCGCGTCTGGCCGCCGATTTCGATGTCGGCCAGGATGTTCTCGTTGATCCCGTCAAAGTCCCACTCGTCATGCGGGGTCTTCTGGTAGAACCACTTGGCCATGCCGGTGTCGGCATCGCGCGCCATGATCGTCATCGACCACTTGTTGTCGCCGGGCCGCTGGCTGGGGTTCCAGGTCGAGGGGTTGCCGGTGCCGTAGTAGATCAGGTTCAGTTCCGGGTCATAGGTCGTCCAGCCCCAGGTGGTGCCGCCACCGATCTGCCACTGGTCGCCTTCCCACGAGTTCAGCGAGCTGTCCTTGCCGATCGGCTTGCCCAGCACCATGGTCTGTTCGGGATCGACCAGCATCTCGGCATCCGGGCCGGTCGAATAGGCGCGCCAGACCTGCTTGCCGTCGGCGATGTTGTAGGCGGTCATGTGGCCGCGCACGCCGTATTCACCGCCCGAGATGCCGACGATGACCTTGTCCTTGACGATGGTGACGGTGGCGGTGTTGGTTTCGCCCTTTGCGGGGTCACCGTTCACCACCGACCACTTCACCGCACCCGACTTGGCATCCAGCGCCAGCAGCGTGGTGTCGGCCTGGTGCAGGAAGATGGTGTCCTCGGCATAGGCCAGGCCGCGATACACCGTGTCGCAGCACATCACCCCGATCACGTCGGGGTTCTGGGACGGCACGTATTTCCACAGGATCTTGCCCTCGTTCGCCAGGTCGAGCGCGTAGACCATGTTGGGGAACGGGGTGTGGACATACATGATGTCGCCGATCACCAGCGGCGAGCCTTCGTGGCCGCGCAGCACGCCGGTCGAGAACGTCCAGGCCACCTGCAGGTCGCCGACGTTGTCCTTGTTGATCTGCGACAGCTCGGAAAAGCGGGTGCCCGCGTAGTTGCCAAGCTGCATGGCCCACTGCTTGGTGTCGGCCACCGCGGCCGTGACGGTGTCGTTCGCCAGAACCGGCAGTGCCGCCGACATGAGCAGGCCAGCGGCAAGCCCGAACATTCCCTTTTTCATCGTCATCCTCCCTGATGTGCGATTGATTTTGTGCAGTTGACCGAAGGCCCTGATCCGTCCTCCCAGGGCCGAAGGCCGTGGGCAGCCTCTTAATCAGGTCTTATGAAACGGCAGGCAGGGCCATCTGTCAACGCGAACACGGGGGGGGGCAACCAAAGTATGAGCCGGGCAACCGGCGCGCCAAGAATTGCATAAAAACTATGTTTAACAATATGTTGCGTTGAGGCCGTACACAGGGTGTCCAGGCTCAGGGCGGTGCGGGCGCGACCTTGGTCGCGGGCTCTGCGCCGGTGGCCGGGTCGGTCGCCGCAGCGGGGTCGGCAGCGGCCGGAGCAAGGCTGGCCAGATAGGCAATCAGGTCGGCCCGTTCATCCGGCTTCTTCAGGCCGGCGAAGCTCATCTTGGTGCCGGGCAGGGCCTTCCAGGGGTTTTCGACGAACCGGTCGATCTCTTCCGCCGACCAGACATGACCGCCTGCACCCAGGGCAAGCATCGCCTCTGAATACGTGAACCCCTCCACGCTGCCGCTTTTTCGGCCCACGACATCGTGCAGGGCAGGGCCGGGACGCGCCGGTGCGTCCACCGCGACGGCGTGGCAGGCGGCGCATTTCCTGAACACCTTTTCGCCTTTCGCCACGTTGCCTTGGGCAAGGGCGGGGGCGGCAAGTGTGACGCACAGGGCGGCGCGCAGGATGTGGGACAAGGGGTTCTCCCGGGGCATTCAGGGGTTGGCCAGCCGGGCGGCATGGAACCGGACGTGATCCTCCATGACGCTGGCCACATAGAAGTAACTGTGGTCGTAGCCGTCGATCAGGCGATCGTGCATCGTCTGGCCGCGCGCCGGGCATCAGCAGGCCAAGGAACGGGTCCGCCGCGCCCTGATCCACCATGACCGGGCCGGGATAGCCCCGGCTGGCCATCAAGAGCGTCGCGTCATGCGCCGCCCACGCCGTCCGATCCGCGCCAAGATAGGCCGCGAACTGCTTGCGGCCCCAGTCGCTTGCCGTCGGGTTGGCAATCGGCGAGATGGCCGACAGGCCGCGATAGGTCTCGGGATGCGTCATGGCGATGGTCAGCGCGCCGTGCCCGCCCATCGAGTGCCCGGTGATGCCCTGCGGCTTGGCGTCCAGCGCGAACCGGTCGAACACCAGGGCGGGCAGTTCGTGCACCACATAGTCCCACATGCGGAAATGCTGCGCCCAGGGGGCCTCGGTCGCGTTGACGTAAAACCCGGCACCCTGGCCGAGGTCGAAGGCCGCATCGTTGGGGATGCCTTCGCCGCGCGGGCCGGTGTCGGGGAAGACCAGGGCGATCCCCTCGCGCGCGGCCCAGCCCTGTGCCCCCGCCTTGGCCATCGCGTTCTCGTGCGTGCAGGTCAGGCCCGACAGGTACCACAGCACCGGCACCTTGGCGGTGCGGGCCTGCGGCGGCAGGTAGACGGCAAAGGTCATCTCGCAGCCGCAGACGTCCGAGTCATGCGCATAGACGCCCTGCACCCCGCCGAACGATCCGGTCTCGGCTACGGTTTTCATGGACACTCCGGGATCAGGTGCGAAAGGCGGCAGGGCAGCCGGGGTTCAGAACACCACGACGCTGCGGATGCTTTCCCCCGCATGCATCAGGTCGAACCCCTTGTTGATGTCCTCGAGCTTCAGGATATGGGTGATCATCGGGTCGATCTGGATCTTGCCGTCCATGTACCAGTCGACGATCCTGGGCACGTCCGTGCGCCCCCTGGCACCACCAAAGGCCGTGCCCTTCCACACCCGGCCCGTCACCAGCTGGAACGGCCGCGTCTCGATCACGGCACCCGCCGGGGCCACGCCGATGATGATCGACTGGCCCCAGCCGCGGTGCGTGCATTCGAGGGCATCGCGCATCACCTTGACGCTGCCGGTGCAGTCGAAGCTGTAGTCGGCCCCGCCGATGCGGTCGAAGGGGGTCTTGGTCATCTCGACGATATGGGCGACGACCGACCCCTCGATGTCCTTCGGGTTGACGAAATGGGTCATCCCGAAGCGCGTCCCCCAGGCCCGCCGGTCGTTGTTGATGTCGACGCCGATGATCATGTCGGCCCCCGCCATCCGCAGCCCCTGCAGCACATTGAGCCCGATGCCGCCCAGCCCGAACACCACCGCCTTGGCCCCGGCCTCGACATTCGCCGTGTTCAGGACCGCGCCGATGCCGGTGGTCACACCACAGCCGATGTAGCAGATCTTGTCGAAGGGCGCGT
>JBQTJI010000076.1:0-23969 GCA_052387255.1 Gemmobacter sp.
CGGCGATCCTGGCGGCAGTGTTCCGGGACGCCGTCTAATCAGCGGAAAAGGTTCAGGATTGCCGGGGCCAGCAGGGCCGTCAGCACCGCGTTCATGCCCATGCCCAATCCTGCGAAGGCCCCTGCCACCGGATGCACCTGCATCGCCCTTGCAGTCCCCAGCCCATGCGCCGCCACCCCCACGGCGAACCCCCGCGCGCGCCAGTCGGTCAGGCCCAGCAGGTTCAGCAGGGGCGTCGCCACGACCGCCCCGGTGATGCCCGTCAGGATCACCAGAACGGCGGTCAGCGTGGGCGATCCGCCGACCGCCTGGGCGATGCCGATGGCGACCGGGGCGGTGGTGGACTTGGCGGCGAGCGAGGCGAAGACCTCGCCCGTCACGCCGAAGGCATGGGCGATGGCGAGGGTGGACACCATGGCGGTCAGCGACCCGGCCAGCAGGGCCGCGATGATCGGAAGGGCGGCGCGGCGGACGTGATGGCGCGCCTCGTACAGCGGCAGGGCCAGGGCGACGGTGGCGGGGCCGAGCAGGAAATGGACGAACTGCGCACCCTCGAAATAGGTGGCATAGGGCGTCGCAGTGGACCAGAGGATCACCGCAAGGATCACGACGGCGACGGGTACCGCATTGACAAGCGGGGATTTTCCGCTGGCGCGCCAAGCCGCGTCGCCGATCGCATAGGCGGCAAGGGTGGCCGCCAGCCACAAGAGCGGGCCCTGCGCGAGGTAGGTCCAGATGTCGGCGAACTCGGTCATTCGGGAGTGCCCGTCAGGCGGGCGACGGCGGCGAAGGTCAGGGCGCCGACGGCGATGGCCAGGATGGTGGACAGGATGATGGCGGCAAGGATGGGCAGCAGTTGCGCGCCCAGGCGGTCGAGGTGGCCGACGATGCCGACGCCGGCGGGCACGAACAGCAGCGACAGGTTGGCCAGCAGCGACTGCGCCACCGGGCGGACCAGGTCCAAGAGGCCGGGGATCAGCGCGAACCCCAGGCCCATCAGCAGCATGCCCAGAACCGGACCGGGCAGCGGCAGGCCGAGGGCGCGCGACGTGGCCTCACCGGCCAGCTGGCAGGTGAGAAGGGCAAGGATGGCGGGGATCATGCGCGCACCTGTATGGGCAGGGTGAAGTGGATCGTGGTCGGGCGGTCAAAGCCCGCATGCGCCGAACGGGCCGTCTCGGTGAACCCAATCGCACGGAAAACGGCATGGTTTTCAACCAGTTCCACACGGGTGGACAGGGTCAGCGCGGGCAGGCCCCAGGCGCGGGCGCGAACCGCCGCGGTGGCGACCAGGGCGCGGGCATGGCCCTGGCGGTGATGGGCGGGGTCGACGGCCAGCTTGTGCAGGTAGAGCGACCCCGGCTGCGGCGTCAGGAACACGCAGGCCACGGGCGGGCCGCCGATGGCCCAGATCTCCCCGGTTTGCGCCTGTTCGGCGATCACATCGGCGGTCAGCGCGTGCATCGAGGAAGGCGGGTCGATGCGCCCCTCCTTCCCCGCGAAGGCGCGGCGGATGAGCGACAGGAGCGCGCCCCAGGGATAGGGGCCGTAGGTCTGGTACGGGGTCATCGGCACCTTCCTTTGGCGGCATCGGACGTGCTGGGGGGCGGGGGTGCAAGGGGCGGCGGCGCACTGTACGTTAACCATCTGAATTGACGAAGATTTCGGCGTCTTCCCTGCGTCTTCTCCACGTCTTCCTTGCGTCTTCACGGCGATTTTCCGCTGCACGCCTTAACCATGCGGCGAATCGGCCCCTGAGGTGCGGTCGCAAGACATCAAGATGTTGGGGATAACCGCCTTGTCCACGCCAGATGCGGGGTGGGGTGGTTGACTCTGGGGGCCGGGGGCGGGACGATGGGCCGCAGTACCGGAGTGCCTGCCCTTGCGCCTGACCCGCCTTCGCCTGAACGGCTTCAAAAGCTTTGTGGACCCCACCGATCTGGTGATCCACGAGGGGCTGACGGGTGTCGTCGGCCCCAACGGCTGCGGCAAGTCGAACCTCTTGGAGGCGCTGCGCTGGGTGATGGGCGAGAACCGCCCCACGGCGATGCGCGGCGGCGGCATGGAGGACGTGATCTTTGCCGGGGCCGCCACGCGGGGCGCGCGGCACTATGCCGAGGTGGCGCTGACCATCGACAATGCCGACCGGCTGGCCCCGGCGGGGTTCAACGACCAGGACCAGCTGGAGATCGTGCGCCGGATCACGCGGGATGCGGGATCGGCCTATCGCGTCAACATGCGCGAGGCGCGGGCGCGCGACGTGCAGATTCTGTTCGCCGATGCCTCGACCGGGGCGCATTCGCCCGCGCTGGTGCGGCAGGGGCAGATTGCGGAACTGATCAGTGCCAAGCCGAAAGCGCGCAGGCGGGTTCTGGAAGAGGCGGCGGGAATCTCGGGGCTGTATGCGCGGCGGCACGAGGCGGAACTGCGCCTGACGGGGGCCGAGGCCAACCTTTTGCGCGTGGACGACGTGCTGGAGGGCCTGGGCGTCCAGATTGCCACGCTGACCCGACAGGCGCGGTCGGCGGCGCGGTACCGCGAGATCGGCGAGGATTTGCGGCGGGCCGAGGGGATGCTGCTGTACCGCCGGTTCCGCGAGGCCGACGCGGGCGTGGCCGAGGCAGAGCGCGGCATGCGCGAGCGGCTGATCGCGCAGGGCCAGGCCGAGGCTGCGGCGCGCGCGGCAGGGGCGGCGCGCGAGGCGGCGGAGGCGGTGCTGCCAGCCTTGCGCGAGGAAGAGGCCATCGTGGGCGCGGTGGTGCAGCGTCTGGGCGTGGAGGCGGCGCAACTGGCCGAGGCCGAGGCGCGGGCACGGGTGGCCATTGAAACCTTGCGGGCACGGCTGGCGCAGATCGACCGGGATGCCGAGCGCGAGGGCGTGCTGAACCGCGATGCCGCCGAGACGATAGCCCGGCTGGAATGGGAGGAGGCGCAGCTTCTGCGCGCGTCCGAAGGCGAGGGCGACCGGCTGGCGGCGGCAGCCGAGGCGGCGCGGGCGGCGTCGGCCATGCTGGCCGACCGCGAGGCGGAACTGTCGGCGCTGACCGAAGATACCGCGCGGCTGGCGGCGCGGCACCAGTCGGCCGAGCGTCTGCTGGCCGATACGCAAGGGTTGCTGGCGCGGGCAGTGGCCGAGGTGGCGCGCTGCACGGCGGCAGAAGTGGCGGCGGTCGCGGCCGAGGTGGCGGCGGGCGAGGCATTCGCGGCGGCGGAAGAGGCGCAAGGTGCGGCGCTGGCCCTGGCCGAGGATGCCGAGGCGGCCCTGGCCGAGGCCGAGGCGGCGCGGGCCGAGACGCAAGGGCGCGAGGCGCAGGCGCGGGCAGCGCGGTCGTCCGCCGAGGGTGAGGCGCAGGCCCTGCGGGCCGAAGTGGCGGGCCTTGCGCGGCTGGTCGAGCGCGAGGCGCAGGCGGGGTCGCAGGTGCTGGACCTGATGGTGGTCACGCCGGGGCACGAGGCGGCGCTGGGGGCGGCGTTGGCCGATGACCTGCGGGCACCTGCCGCGACGGGGCGGTCGGGGTGGTTCGCGCTACCGCCCTATGACGCGGTTCCTGCGCTGCCCGAAGGGGCGGTGCCCCTGGCGGCGGATGTGGCCGGGCCTGCGGTGCTGGCGCGGCGGATGGGGATGATCGGGGTGGTGGCGCGCGACCGGGGGGCGGCGCTGCAAGGGGCGCTCAAGCCGGGGCAGCGGCTGGTCAGTCTTGAGGGCGACCTGTGGCGGTGGGACGGGTTCCGCGCGGCGGCCGAGGATGCGCCGCAGGCGAGCGCCCTGCGGCTGCGGCAGTTGAACCGGCTGGTGCAGTTGAAGCGCGACCTTGAGGATGTGGCGGCAAGGGCGGACGGGGCGCGGCTGGCGCACGAGGCGCTGCAGACGCGGCTGGCCGATCTGTCGCGCGCCGATGCCATGGCGCGCGACGCGCGGCGGGCGGCGGATGCGCGGGTGACCGAAGCCAACCGCGCGGCGGCGCGGGCCGAGGCGGACCGGTCCATCGCCGGGGGCCGGGTCGAGGCGGCGGGGCTGGCGGTGGCGCGGTTCCGCGACGAAGTTGTGGCCGCGACGGATGCGCTGGAGGAAGCGCGGGTGACGCTGGACGATCTGCCGGACGTCGCGGGCGCGCGGGCGGATGTCGAGCGCGCCAAGATCGCGGTCGAGGGCGCGCGGATCACCATGCTGACGCACCGTGGCGCGCATGACGAGGTGCGGCGCGAGGCCGAGGCGCGGGTGCGGCGCAGGCAGGAGGTGATGAAGGAGCTGTCGGGCTGGCGGCTGCGGCTGGACACCGCCGAACGGCGGGCCGAGGAACTGGCGGGACGGCGCGGGGCCACCGAGGATGACCTGGCCGAGGCGCTGGCCGCCCCCGAGGACATCGCGCTGCGGCACGAGGTGCTGGCCGAGGCGGGGACGTTGGCCGAAGGGCGGCGGGCGCGGGCGGTCGATGCGCTGGTGGCGGGCGAAGGCGCGGCACGGGCGGCAGCGGGGACCGAGCGCGAGGCCGAGCGGCTGGCGGGCGAGGCGCGCGAGGGGCGCGCGCGGGCCGAAGCACGGGTCGACGCCGCGCGCGAGGGGCGGGCGGCTGCGGGGGTGCGGATCCGGGAAGAGATGGACCTGACGCCGGACCAGTTGCTGTCGTCGCTGAAGGCCGATGCCGATGCGATGCCGGATGCCGGGGCGCTGGAGGCCGAGGTGGCACGGCTGAAGCGGCAGCGTGAGGCCTTGGGGTCGGTCAACCTGCGCGCCGAAGAGGATCTGGTGGAAGTGGGCGGCGAGCATGACCGGCTGGCGACCGAAAAGACCGACCTGGAAGAGGCGATCGCCAAGCTGCGGGCAGGGATCGCGGGCCTGAACCGGGAAGGGCGCGAGCGGTTGCTGACGGCGTTCGAGCAGGTGAACGCGAACTTCGGCGCGCTGTTCACCACGCTGTTCGGGGGGGGCGAGGCGCGGCTGGTGCTGGTGGAAAGCGACGATCCGCTGGAGGCGGGCCTCGAGATCATGTGCCAGCCACCGGGCAAGAAGCTGTCGGTGCTGTCGCTTCTGTCGGGGGGCGAGCAGACGCTGACGGCGATGGCGCTGATCTTCGCGGTGTTCCTGGCCAACCCGGCGCCGATCTGCGTGCTGGACGAGGTGGATGCGCCGCTGGACGACGCCAACGTGACGCGGTTCTGCGACCTTCTGGACGAGATGACGCGGCGGACCGAGACGCGGTTCCTGATCATCACGCACCACGCGGTGACGATGGCGCGGATGGACCGGCTGTTCGGGGTGACGATGGCCGAACAGGGGGTGTCACAGCTGGTGTCGGTGGACCTGAGCAGGGCCGAGGCGCTGGTGGCGTGAGAAGTGTTGCGGGCCGTGCGTTGGGTTAACAATCACGACCGTCAGATTAAGGATTTCTATAAGACTTTGCGGATAACCTCTGGTTTGTGGTGAACATTTGCCACGATTGGAGGTGATGAAACTGGGTGACAATGAATACCGCAAATGGATGGTGATCATCGCGGCAGCGATGCTTGCGGTGGCATTCATCCGTCTCTGGATCGGGGGCTGACCCTGTGAATGAGAAAACCCGGCGGTGTTAGCGCACCGCCGGGCCCTTGTTCAGAGATGAAACTGAACGATCATGAGTACCGCAAGTCATAATCCTACGCATTGCTTGCCAAAAAGTAAAGCGCTGGCGTGGTTAACGGATCACCCGGATCACATCGCCCAGGGCCACCTCGCCATCGGTTTCGACCGAGCACAGCACCCCGCGCAGCCGCAGTTCCCGGTGCCCTGGTGCGGTGATCCAGTCCTTGGCGGCCACGCCGTAGCGCACCTTCCACTTGACACAGGCGTCGTTCCAGACCGAGGACACGCGCAGCACCGCTGTGCCCGCCTGCAAGAGCGTGCCGGTCGGCAAGTTCGCCTCGGTCATGTCGAGGTCGGCCACGATGGGGTCGCCGGGGTGGGGGGCGGCGTCGCCGGGATGCCAGACCAGGTCCATCACGCGGGCGGGCAGGATCGACACCTGGATCGCGGGGTCGGGCGCACCGTCGGGCAGGCGCAGCCAGGGCGCGGTCAGCCAGCGTTCGCCGGGGATGCCCTGGTCGCGGGTCATCGTGATGCGGGCGGGAAAGCTGCGCCGGTTCGGGGCGGGGCGCAGGCACAGCATCGACACCGGGCCGGCATCGCGGGGGGCCGCCAGCACGTGGGGCAGCGCGGCCATCAGGCCTTTGGTCGTGACGGTTCGGGTGATCGTGTCGGTCATCGGGCTACCCCTTGGCAGTGTGGCCTGTCTGGTCGGGAAAGCGGTCGCGCACAAGGGCGCGCAGGCCCAGATCGGCCTCGATCAGCGCCCCGGCCCCGCGCAGGGTGGCCAGGGTGGCGGGGCTGACGGTCTGGACCTGCGCATAGAACGCGCGGATCGCGCCGTCGTCCGCCGCCGCCAGCCACTCGGCGAGCGCGGGGTTGAACTGGTAGGCCCCCCGCGTCAGGCGGAACTGCAGCCGGTCGAGCCAGGCGGCGGGGTCCTGCGCGTGGAAATGGAGCAGCGCCACATCGGGCGAGAAGGACCCGCCGGGCAGTCGCCGACCCTCGAAGAAGGCCCCGTGCAGGCGGGGTTCGAGACCGGGGATGCCGGTGCGGAAGAAACACTTTCCGGCGGAATGGCTGAGCACGCCCTTGGGCAGCAGGGCAGCATAGGGGCCGAAGACACGGGCGCGCAGGGCCGTCAGGGCGTCGCCCGACAGGGCCTTGCGGAACCGGTTCGCGGTGAAGATGTCGTCGGGCAGGGCGGGGTCGTGCAGCGCCTCCCACGGGCCCATCGGCAGCATGGCGAGGTCGGGGTGCAGGCCCGCCAGCAGGGTGCCGATGTCGCGCGCGGGCAGCAGGAATTCGTCCACGTCGACATGGGCGATCCAGGGCAGGGGGCTGCCGGCATAGACCGACTGCATGTTGCGGCCCTGGCGGTTCTGGTGTTTCTCGGGTCGCTTGCCCTTGATCCGCCGCCAGTGCGCGTCGTCGCAGCGGGTGACGGTGACGCGGGGCTGGTGCGCCACCACATCCGCCGCCGGGTCGTCCGGGTCGTCGAAGAACAGCCACATCCGCGCGCAGCCCAGCGACAGGTGATGGGCGACGAAGGCCAGCACCTGATCCGGGGGCGCTTTCAGCGTGGTGCAGAGGCCCCAGTCGGCTGCTGCGGTTCCCGTCATAGCGCGTTCAGCAACTCGCGCGTGGGCCAGGCATCGGCGGGAAGGCCCAGGCGGGCCTGTTCCTTTTGCACGGCGGTGCGGGTGGCGGCCCCGAGGATGCCGTCGATCTTGCCGACATCATGGCCCCGCGCGGCCAGTTTTTTCTGCAACGATTTCATCTGGTCGCCCGAAAGTTGGGGGTCCGGACTGCCCTTGAGGTAGACCGCAGCACCATCCAGCCGCGTGGCGAAATAGGCCGCCGTGGTGACGTAGACAAAGCTCTTGTTCCAGTCGAACAGCACCTTGAAGTTCGGCCAGGCGACAAAGGCCGGTCCCTTGCGCCCCTCGGGCAGAAGGATCGAGCCCTTGAGCCCGCCGGGGAGCGAGCCGTCGCGCGGCTGGACCCCGAGGCGCGCCCATTCCGCACCCGATTTCGTCTTGTCCACCCCGGTCTGCGACCAATCGAATCCCTCGGGCATCACCACCTCGGTCAGCCAGGGTTCGCCCGCGCGCCAGCCGTGAAACTGCAGCATCCGGGCACCCGACAAGAGGGCATCGGGGGCGCTGGTCTTCAGGCTGACCTTGCCGTCGCCGTCGCCGTCGACGCCGCGTTCCAGGATGTCGCCGGGCAGCATCTGTACCATGCCGATCTCGCCCGCCCAGGCCCCGGTGGTTCTGGCCGGGTCGAACATGCCGCGCTGCCACAACTGGGCGGCGGCGAGGATCTGGGGCTGGAACAGGTCGGGGCGGCGGCAGTCGTGGCCCAAGGTCACCAGCGCGTTCAGCGTGTTGAAATCGCCCTGCACCGCGCCGAAGTCGGTCTCGAAGGCCCAGAAGGCCAGAAGGATGCCCGGCGACACGCCGAATTCGGACTGCGCGCGGGCGAAGGTCCTGGCGTATTTCTTGCGGTTGGCGGCACCGTTCTGGATGCGGCTTTTCGAGATCAGCGATCCCGAGAACTCGCTGAAACTCTTGCGGAAGACGCCTTGCGACCGGTCGGCCTTGATCACCCTGCTGTCGGCCCGCGCACTGGCGAAGAAACGGTCGGCTTCGTCCGCCGACAGGCCCTTGGCCCGGACCTCGGACTTCATCGCGGCGATGAAACCGCCGAAGTCGCCGCCGCAGGGGGCGGCCAGGGCGGGGGTGGCAAAGAGCAGGGACAGGACAAGGGCAAGGCGCATCGAGCGGTCTCCGGGGGACAGGGCTGGCGAAGGAAGCCTAGCCCCGCCCCGGCGGCATTTCCAGCGGGCAATGCCGGGCGCGCGTGGCCCCGCCTAGAGGAAAAAGTCGTACTGGGTCAAGTTGGTGGCGACGAAGTCGATCAGCAGGATCGACATTTCCGCGCCGGACGTCCCGGCGATGTTCAGTTCGACCAGCGTATCCAGGCCGGACTGGGTGGCGCGGACCTGTCCCTCGGCGGTGAAGCCGACGGTACCGATGAAGCTGAAGGTATCGTTAAAGAATCCGCCCGCCATGGCGTCGATGGTGGAGAGGTCGAAGCGGTCGATGAAATCGACGCCGCCGCCACCGGCGACGAGGAAATCACCGATGGTGTCGAAGGTGCCGACGGCGACCCCGGAGTCGGTGGCGGCGTTGTAGTCGAAGATGTCCTTGTTGATCGGTCCGCCCGAGGCCCCATAGAGCAGATCGCCGCCGCCGCCGCCGATGATGCGGTCGTTGCCGTTGCTGCCATAGATGGTGTCGTTGCCCGCGCCGCCGTCGATGGTGTCGATGCCCTCGTTGCCCACCAACAGGTCATCGCCACCATTGCCGAAGATCGCCTCGTCCCGCGCCGACCCGCCGATGGTGTCGTTGCCGCTGCCACCGATCAGCGACGCGCTGGTGCCCGGCGCGGTGCGGGTCGAGAACGCGATGTTGAGGTTCTGGCCGCCATCGAACAACCGGATCGCCGCCATGTTCAGATTGCCGAACATCTGCAGGATGCCGCCGCTTGCGAATTCCAGCGTGCCGAAGCCGACGTCGAAGTTCATCGACGAGGTGACCTGCCCGAGGTTCACCCGCAGCCCGAAAGTCAGGGCGGTGGAAAAGGCGATGGTCTCGATCCCGGCCAGTGTCGCCCCGGTCAGGTCGAGCACTGCGTTGGTGGATTCGAACTCCAGCCGGTCGGTGCCTGTGCCGCCGTCCCAGACCGCGCCCAGATAGGTGAAGAGCGCGCCGGGAGAATGCGTCTCGACCGACAGGAGGTCGTCACCGTCGCCGCCGTAGAGCCGGTCCTTCTGCTGCGCCGCCGTCGCGGCCGGGGCACCGGCATAGAGCGTGTCATTGCCGGTGCCGCCGTAGAGCCGGTCGGCCCCGGCACCGCCATCGCCGACATCGTTGCCGCCGCCGAGCGTGATGTTGTCGTTCCCGGTAAGGCCGGCAGCGCCATCGTCAAGGTCGCCGGTGACGATGGTATCGCCCCTGCCGGTGCCCTCGACCTCATAACGCTCGAAATTGACAAAGATGCCGCTGGCCGAGGTACCGGCGCTGATGGTTCCGGCAAGCGCGTCGAAGGTCAGGCCCGCCGTGCGGTCCTTGGCATTGGTGCCCGCGACACGCAGGATGTCGTTGCCCGTGCCGCCGTCGGCATCGTAGACGCCCCAGCTGTCCGAGATGTCGTCATCGCCGCCGCTGCCGCGCAGCCGGTCGTTGCCGCCGTTGCCGATGAGGACGTCGCCCAGGTTCCCGCCGATCAGCACATCGCGCCTGACACTGCCGTTGACTTCCATCCGGTCGAACCCGTCCAGTGTCGGCCCCGCCAGGCCATCGAGCAGGACGGACCAGGCACCGGTCGAGAACTGCGCCGTGATCTTCGTGGTCGTAAGGCCGTAGTCCAGCACCAGGGTATCCACACCGGTGCCGCCGAAAGCTGCTTCGCTGGTCGGCACCAGGCCGAGGTCGATGCTGTCGTCCCCGGCGCCGCCGTACAGGGTGTCGATGCCGTCGCCGCCGAACAGAATGTCATTGCCGTTGCCGGCATAGACGATGTCATCGCCCGCAAGCGCGAAAATGGTATCGTCGCCGGAGTTGTCAGCGGGGCCGGGAAAGATGTCGGAACCCGTCGTCAGGATGAACTCGGGCATCGTCCGCTCCATCAAGCTGCGCAAGGCCAAGGGTACGCCTGTTCCTTCCCGAAAGATAGAACGACGCCGCCCCGTCTGCGGGCAACGGGTCCGGTGACCGCTTGCGTGGGCGGGGCGGCTGACCTAGACACGGGCGCGACCGCCAACGGAGTACGACATGGGCATCAAGATGGGCATCGTGGGCTTGCCGAACGTTGGAAAGTCCACCCTTTTCAACGCTCTGACGCGGACGGCGGCGGCCCAGGCGGCAAACTTTCCGTTTTGCACGATCGAGCCGAACGTGGGCGAGGTGGCGGTGCCCGATGCCCGGCTGGACACCCTGGCGCGGATTGCGCAGTCAAAGCAGGTGATCCCGGCGCGGATGACCTTTGTCGACATCGCGGGGCTGGTGCGCGGCGCGTCCAAGGGCGAGGGGCTGGGCAACCAGTTCCTGGCCAACATCCGCGAATGCGACGCGGTGGCCCATGTGCTGCGCTGCTTCGAGGATGGCGACATCACCCATGTCGAGGGCCGCATCGATCCGGTGGCCGACGCCGAGACCATCGAGACCGAGCTGATGCTGGCGGATCTCGAGTCGGTCGAGCGGCGGCTGGCTGGCCTCGCGCGCAAGATCAAGGGGGGCGACAAGGACAGCCTGGACCAGGACCGCCTGTTGCGCATGGCCGTGAAGCTCTTGGAGGACGGCAAGCCCGCGCGGACCCTGACAGTGGCCGAGGATGACCAGCGGGCCTGGCGTCTGCTGCAGCTCTTGACCGCGAAACCGGTGCTCTACGTCTGCAATGTGGAAGAGGCGTCGGCCGCCACGGGCAATGCGCAGACGGCGCGGGTGGCGGCGATGGCGGCGGCGCAGGGGGCCGGGATGGTGGTGATCAGCGCCCGCATCGAGGAGGAGCTGGCGCAACTGCCCGCCGAAGAGGCCGCGCTGTTCCTGGAAGAGATGGGCCTGCACGAGGCGGGGCTGGACCGGCTGATCCGCGAAGGCTACAAGCTATTGGGATTGCATACCTATTTCACCGCCGGGCCGAAAGAGACACGGGCCTGGACGATTCCGGTGGGCACGCTGGCCCCCCAGGCGGCGGGCGTGATCCATGACGATTTCGAGAAGGGCTTCATCCGCGCCGAGACGGTGGCCTATGCCGACTATGTCGCCGGAAACGGCGAGGCGGGCGCGCGCGAGGCGGGCAAGTTCCGGGTCGAGGGCAAGACGTATGAGGTGCAGGACGGCGACGTGCTGCATTTCCTGTTCTCGGGGTAGGGGGGCGCAGGCGAGTTGCCGCCTGGGTGCCAAACATGCACCGGCCACCCGCAGCACCGGCCGCGCGCCGACATGGTCGGCCTCGCAACCGTCCCCGCATCCTCGGGCGATCACCGACCCGGCCGGAACATGACAAGCCGGATCATCAAGGCGATGGGTCTCGGCAGTCTTCGTTGACCCCACCATCCCCCTTGCCCCCCTAGGGGTTCCCCCTTAAACGGGTCGGCGGAGACGTGGCCGAGTGGTCGAAGGCACACCCCTGCTAAGGGTGCAGACGGGGAACCGTCTCGAGGGTTCGAATCCCTTCGTCTCCGCCAATTTCCGTCCCTCCGAAAATCCCATAGAGACTTGAAAACAAAGGGAAATTTGGCGCTTCCGCGCTGAACGGCGGAAAGAGACCGTTTGCTTTGCTGCACATCTTGCTGCACAATCTGCAACCGGGGGCGCTTTTGAGGGAACGGCAATGACCATCGTGCGGCGGGCGTCCACGTTCCATCTGCGCAAGCGGGTTCCCCTGCGCTACCGGCGGGTTGAACCGCGCGAAACCGTCTGGATAAGCCTGCATACCGACTCGGAAACCGTCGCCACGGCCAAGGCCCCGGTGGCATGGCAACAGATGGTCGAGGGCTGGGAAGCCCGCATGGCAGGCGACACGTCCGACGCGGAACGCCGGTTCGGGGCCGCGCGTGAATTGGCGGCGGTGCGAGGCTATCGCTACATGAACGCCGGTCAGGTGGCCGCCTTGCCGCGTGAAGACCTTCTGGCGCGGATTGAGGCTGTTCCTGAACGTGCGGGTCGCGCCGACAAGGCAGAGGCCGCCGCCCTGCTGGGGGGCGCGCAGGAACCGCAGATCACGGTGAGCCGGGCGCTTGAACTTTACTGGACGCTGGCCGCCGACAAGGTGCGGGGCAAGTCCGAAGATCAGTTGCGGCGGTGGAAGAACCCTCTGAAGAAAGCCATCGCCAACTTTGTTGCCGTCGTCGGTGACAAGGCTCTGGCCGACATATCCGGCGATGACATGCTGGATTTCCGGCAATGGTGGATGGAAAAGATCGAGGCGGAAGACCTGACTCCCAACTCTGCCAACAAGGACTTCACGCATCTGGGGGTCGTCTGGCGCACGGTCAACAAGCTGAAGCGTCTGGGGCTTGTCCTGCCCCTGTCCGACCTTGCCCTGAAGGAAGACGACAAGCGCACCCGGCCCCCCTTCAGCGTCGAATGGATCAAGACCAAGCTGCTTGCCAAGGGGGCGCTGGACGGCCTCAACACAGAGGCCCGGTGCATCGTTCTGGGCATGGTGAACACAGGCTACAGGCCCAGCGAGGGGGCCTCGCTCACGTCTGCCCAGATCAGGCTTGACCATGCCGTGCCGCACATCGCCATTGAACCCGTGGGGCGGCAACTGAAGTCGGCCTATGCCCGGCGCATCATCCCCTTGGCGGGCGTATCGCTGGACGCCTTCAAGGAATGCCCCAAGGGATTCCCGCGCTATGCAGACAACCCGGCCCTGTCGGCCACGGTGAACAAGTTCCTGTGGGAACGCGGGCTGATGGAGTCGACAGGGCATACGCTCTACTCCCTGCGCCACGCATTCGAGGACCGGATGCTGGCCGCAGGCGTTGATGATCGGATCAGGCGCGACCTGTTCGGCCACCGCCTGACAAGGGAACGGTATGGGCAGGGCGCGACCCTAGAACACCTTCAGGCCGTGGTGCGGTCGGTTGCCCTCTGACGGGCTACCGCCCTCGCACGGGCTATCACGTCGCCGGACAGGGCCGCTTCCGCGTCGACGATTTCCGCCTCTAGGCGGGTGAAGATCGGGGCATAGACAGGATCGGCCACCACCAGCCGCGCGACCTTCGCGTGCGCCCTGCGCAAGCGGTCCAGATCGGCACGGGTGGCGGCGGCTGACATGATCCTAGATGATGCCCAGACGGACGCGGACGGAGGCCGACGGGTTCGCGGCGGCACTCACGGCAAGGCCGATGCGGGTGTTGCCGCTGGCCGTCTTGTTCACCAGCTTGGCCATGTTGTCCCAATACAGCACGTCGCCGACGGCAATCGCCAGCGCCGACACTTTCGGCATCGTCCAGACGCCTTCGGTCGTGATGTCCACCAGTGCGCCGGACAGGGCGTCGCCCTGCGCGATTCCGAAGATGGAACCGATCAGGACGCCCGCCCCCGACAGCACGTCGGCAGGGGCGGCAAGGATGAGCGTTTCACCCGGTTGCACAAAGTTCGTAGCCATGGGTTACAGTCCTTTCGAGGTTCTGAAGATGATGGTGGACGGCGGCCCGGAAGAGGCCGCCGCTATCTCGGAGTCGAGGGCCGCAAGGGCGCGGGCCATCTCGGAGTCGCTGCGGTATTCAACCTCTTCGCCGTTTTGGTCACGGAACCGGCGGACCCCCTGCGCACGGGCGCGCAAGAGGCCATCGCGGGCCGTCGTCAGTTCCAAGAGGGTCAGGGCCATGGATCACGCGCCCGCGTTGTATTGCGCGCCGCGCCAGTCAACCCACCCGGCCCCGAAGTCGAGGAAGGCCCGGAAGGACAGGCCAAGGGTGTTCCACGCCTCTTGCCGCTGAATCTGGACGCCCTGCGCAGACGACAGATAGGCGCATTGCAGGGTCGCCAGACGGGCCGGGTCGGCGAAGACATACCAGTCGTTCCCCGACAGGCGGGGTTCCACCAGCAAGCGCAGCTTGCCCGCGAACGGGTTCACGTCGGACACGTCGGCGGCATAGATGCTGGACAGGACCTGTTCCGCCAGAGTCTCCAACTCAGGCCCCACCAGAAGGAAGGCCGGGTGCGCGCTGATCGGCGTCACCCCGTCCAGTCCCTTGCGTTCGCGCAGGGCGCGGCGGGTCAGCCCAAGGGACGTGACAGACAGGGCCGCCGCCGTGGAGACGTTCCCCCGGCCCGCGTCAAACACGGGGTCGCCGTCGCGCAGATCGGGGTTGCCCACGATCAGATCGACCATGATGTCGGCCTCGGTTTGTGCAGCCGCCTGCCCAAGGGCGGCGGTCATGTCGCCGAAGAGGTTCAGGTCATCGTCGATTTGCAGCTTGCGCGACACGTCCAGACGCCGGGCGAAGGTCGAAAGGCGCATCACCTCGCCGGACTCTGCGCGCGACGTGGCCGTGATCTCGCCGGTTTCGGTGAGTTCTTCCAGCTTGCCCAGTTCCCCCAGACGGATCGACGTGGAGTCCTTGAAGTTCGGAAGGGTCCGTTGCCGGGCCAGTTGCTTCAGGGGGGACTCGGCGGCCTGATAGGCCGTGAGGGCCACCTTGTTCGCGGCATTCGACACGACAAGGGGGAAGTCCGACGTGGTGTGCTGGCCCGCGCGGGTCAGGATGTCGTCGGCAGACAGGCCGCGAACGGACTCGCCTGCGCGGGTCAGGGCGTCGGCTGCAAGGTCGCGGAATCCCATGGGGGCGAATTCCCGCGCATCTTCGGGCAAGGTGCCCCCTGCCATCCTGAAGGCCAGCGCGTCGGCCTTGCGGCGGGTGATGGTGGCCGGGTCATCGTGCGAGCGGATGACGCGGACGCGGGGCGCTTGCCGGGCCTGCATGGCCTCACGGGCGGCGGCCCGCACCTGTTCCGGCGTCGCATCCTCGGCCAGATCGTCGCCCCAGGTATCCGGCAGGCCGCAGGCGCGGCCCAAGGTTGCGATCAGGTCTTCGCGGGTCAGTTCGTCGTTGTCGTCTGCCATTGCGGCCTCCTTTTGCCGCACGCCCGAATTCGGATCGGCGGGGTTGCTGGTAAGAGTGACTTCGCGGGGCATGACGCGGGTTGAGGTCTTGATCCGCTTGCCGCCTTCCTGCCCGGCCTTCCATCCGGCCACGACGTAGCCAAGGCTCACGCCGCGCAGCGTCCCGTCTGCGATCCGCTGGCCGACTGGCCCCACATCGTCAGCAGACGAAAGCTGCACCTCGGCAACGATCACGTCGCCCTCACGCCGGATAGAAAAGGTTCGCCCCAGAACGGCCCGCACGGTCGCGGTGTTGTGAGAGTCCAGCACGGGCAGGCTTTGGGCCGACAGATCGAAGGCATCGGCGGGCAGGACTTCAAGGAAAGGCCCCTGCGCGTCGTGGCGCAGCACCGGAGTCGCGGTCGCAATGACAGCGGTAAAGGTGCGGCGTTCCGCGTCATAGGACGTGGCCCGGAATTCAGCCTGACGGGTCAGGCTTTCATGCGAGTCAGCCATGCGCGCCCCCTTTCAGAATTCGCGGGGAAGGTCTGGCCGGTGTCCGGGTCGAAGACAGTCGCGGCGCGGTCAGGGTTGATCGTCAGGCGCGGCGTGCCGGAAGAGGCCACGGCCTGCCCCGCCAGTGCAGCGCGGCGGCGGCGGGCATACTCGCGATTCCGTTCCAGTTTTCGGGCGCGGCGTTCTTCCTCAGTCAGCATCATCGGCCCCCTGCTTTTCGGGCGGACGGGGGGCATCAGGCTGTGCAGGAAACACCAGCCCAAGGGCTTTCTCGCGGGCCCTGTCGGCGGCAATCTCGGCGTCCAGCGCCTCCACGCTGTAGCCCAAGCTGGCCACGGCCATGCGGCGGGACATAAGGCCCCGGTCGATCAGAAGCGCCGTCGCTTCCGCGTCCTTCAGGGGGTCAACCCATGGCATCGCCGGGAAGTGCCATTCGACAGGCGGGGCGTCGCCCATGGGGAACGTGCCGCGCAGGGACTCCAGAAGGTGCCAGCGCCGCCAGATCGGGGCGAAGAACGCGGGCCCTAGTAGGGTATGCTGGATCGCTTCCAGATGCTGGCGAAACTGGACAAGGGCGGCTCTGGCGCTGGAATAGTTCACGCCGCGCATGTCGCCGGACAGCAGGAATTCCGGGATTTGCACGCCCGCCGCAATGGCGCGCAGGGACACGCCCATGAGGTTGACGGACTCTGCCATCTGCATGGGGGTGCTGAAACGAATGTCCCACCCCGGCGGCAGGACGCGGACGGTGCCCGGTTCAAGGCTGACCTCGGACAGGTCGCCGACCCGCGTGCCGTCCGAGAAAGGCCCGCCCTGCGCGGTTCCGTTCTGGTCCACCAGAAACGCGGTCAGCATCGCTTGGATTTTCGCGGTCACAAGGTTTGCGTCGGCCAGTTGGCTATGCTCGTTCATGGCAAGGATGACGGGCGTGAACCAAGAAAGGCCCCCGCGTCTGGCCCGCGCCAAGGCGGCGATAGACATGCAGCACGTCGGCGGCGGGCGCGCGAACCGGGGGCGCATACGTATGGAAAGTGTCGGTCGGACGGGCGGGTCGGAAGTGAAAAGCCGTCCCTTGATCGTCCGCGTCATTCTCGATTCCGCCTGCGATGTAGCCGCCGCCCGGAAGATCGACCGTGAGGGACTCGTCCAGTTGTTCCGACGGCACATGCTGAAGGCGCAGGCGGCCCTGATCGTCGGTGCGCATGATGATGAACGAGTCGCCGTCAGTCACCAGAGCGTCGGCGACTTCCCCTTGCAGGCCCGCGAACCCGGTATCGGCTGACCATTGCATGAAGGCGGCGACGGCCTCGGAATCCGGGCTGGCCGGGGTCGCGCCGTATCCCACAAGCCCTGTCCGGTAGATGTTCGCGGCGTTCGCGGCGTGGGGGTCATTGACCCGAAGGTGACGTGCCCGCCCCCGCACCAGCGGCCCACTTGCCAAGACTTCCTGACCAAGCCCGCCGAAAGGCGGGGTCTGGGGGAACCGCTTGTTGCTGGCCCCCTCAACCATCCGCTGCCCTTGGTAGGGCACGGCCTTGGGGGCCGGGCTGGGCAGGAAAGCCGATAGGGCGCGCGACAGCAAGGCCATGACGGATCAGCCGACCGTGAGGCCCTGAAGGATACGGTCGGCGAACCGGGGAATCGGCAGGATGACCGTGACCATGGGAACCGACCCCGCCGGGGGCATGGGGAACAGGTAGAGGTCATCGTCGGCGTTGAAGACGCGGGCGGTGATCGTGCGCTTGCCGTCCTGCCCGACGTTCACGTCAAGCCGGAACGTCCACCACTCGCCCTTGGTGTAGCCATGCAGGGCCGCCCGGATCGGGCAGCCGGTTCCCGGCACGGGCGTCTGATCGGGCGCATGGTAGGCGTAGCAGGCCGTCGATGCAGCCTCCAACACCTTGTTGTCGGCGATGCCCAGATGCGTGAGCGTGCGCAGGACGGTGGCGGCGGCAAGGTCGGTCCACGCGAAGAGGTTGTGCGCCGTGCGCCCGGACCCCTTCACGCCGCGAACATGGACAAGGCGGCGCTGCACAAAGCCGCGAAGCTGCGTCGCCACGGGGAATTCCTCTTCCCCCGGCTCGGCGATGCGTCGCGCGGCGGCGGCCACGGTGAAGCCGGTTCCCGGTTCGGGGTCGGTGAAGAGCGGCTGAAGGGGCGTGTCGTCGTCGGTCATGGCGGGGGCCTCGCTAGGGTTGCTGCCTAATTCCATAGTCTAGGAAATGCCAAGAGTCAATGGTAAAGGTGAGTCGCGGTGAGTCTCCCGCGCATGGTCCGCCAAAGTTACGGGGGTAAGGGCGGCGGGCCTCAGGGGGGCGGCGGATCGAGGGACCCGCCGCCCCCGCTCCCCGGAAAACCAAGGATCAGCCGACGATGCACGCCCCTTACCAGCGCAACCTTGCCCACATCGCTACCGCACCGGACAGCCGGAAGCGCGGGGCCAACACCTTCCTCAGGTCCGCCCGGCAACGTCGGCTGGCCTTCGAGAAAGAGATGCACGCGCTCGTTGCCGCCGCCGCGCGGAAGCACAATGCGCCGACCCCGGAAGACCTGCCGCCCGACGTGCTGGCCGACCTGACAGCGGCCATTCTGGCGGCCCGGATGAAATGGTGCGGGGTCTAGCCCTGCGGTCTGGCGAACAGTCTTTGCGCCGCGAAGTCACGTAAGAAGAACAGGGATTCCACGCCAAAATCCTCATAGCGAAAATGGCGGCCATTCAGCCCCCGAAGATCAAACGTCTTTCCTCCAATCAAGTATTCCCTATCGAAAACAGGATTCCGCATTTCCCATTTCGGTTCGGCGATGTCGTGCGCGAAGGCATTCCTGACCTGATAGACAAGTGCGATACACTGATCTTCCTCAGAGGCAAACTCCCCTCTTGGCACTCTGTGACCAGCTTCCTCTATGGAACGGTGAAGGGTTATGGCCGCCGCACCGAACGCAATCGTGAGGTTGTTCTGTAGGGCAAGTATTAGGTCGTTAGGATCAGGGAAAATCTTGGCGGGCGGCACGAAAAACGGACGGCCATTGTCATCTTGAAACACAATCGGGATGTCGAGTTTCTCAAGGTCGATTCCGCCGCCTTCGCCATAGAAAAGAAGTTTCCATGCAAATTCGACGTTTGCGAAGGCGGTTGGCAAATATCTCATTCTATCCCCCTCAGTCTCGATTCAACCACTTCGATCTAATCACAGCCGGGGCTGCCTTCGCCACTGCCCCGGCGGACGCGACTTCCTCTTCCCGCCTGTCCGCTGCCACCCCCACCAGCGCCCGCGCGGCCAGCCCATAGACGACGCAATCCAAGGCTTCCGCCCGCCTGCCCGGATGCCTCTCGAAACGCGCCACAGGCTGCCCTCGGGCGTATCTGACGACGCGCCTTTCGCTGGCGAGTTGCTCGAAAAAGGTGGCCGTCAGACTGTCGGAAAACCGCCAGCCGGTGCCCGCGCGCAGGGAGTTCAAAAGGCGGGTCTTCGCCACGTCCACGGCCACCAGTTGCAGGGCGATGCCTTTGGTCTTGGCCCTTTCGACAAGCGGACGCTTCAGGCCCGGAACCCCTTTCATGGCGAAGACCCGGCGGGCCGTGCGGGGGCGGCAGAAGCCATACACCGCGTCGGACGTGCCCCCGTCGCCGGAGTCGATCAGCGCCGCGTCATAGCGCAGCACGCCCCCGCGCGGGTGACGGAAGTCACGCTTCAGCAGGTCGTCAAGCTCAGCCCAGGTATCCGACTCCAGCGGGTTCCCCCAGACGATTTCATGGGCAAGCACCAGCGCCGTCCCGTCGGCCTGCCAGCCCAGAGAGGTCACTTCGATCCGGTCCTTCTGCACGTCGGCCCCGGCAGTCAGGTAGAGGCATTCGGGGGGCAGCCGATCAAGGCCGACAGGTTCCCGGCGGGCCATGAGGTCGGACTCGTCAATCTCTTCGCCAGACTGATCCCGCCACCCCTCGGCCAAGACCGTGTTGACGAACACGCGCAGATCATCGGGGTTGCGCTTGGCGGCCAGAAACTCGCGGACAAGGTTCGGCCACCCGGCATTCGGCATGAGGGACACCAGCGCCGACAGCTTGGACCCGGCATGTTCCTTCACGGCGGGCCGCGTCGCCCGCCAACGCCCCCCGGCCACCATGGCAGGCTTGCCGTCGTGCGAGGTCAGACAGCCGCAGGACGGGCAGGCCCAAGAGGCGGAATCCGGGTCGCCCTCTGTCCAGCGGATGTCTTTCCACACGACTTCGGCGAAGTCCCCGCAATGGGGGCAAGGGCATTCATACACCCGCTGATCGGACTTCGCGTATTCGGCCAAGATCAGGGACGTGGCGTCGTCGGTCGGCGTCGATCCGGTGACGATCTTCCGATCAGGGTAGGACAGGGTGCGCTTTTCCCCCAACAGAAGCGGGTTGCCTTCCGCCGTGATTTCCATGGCGTCGATTTCATCGGCTAGCAGGACGCGGGCAGTATGGGCGCGCAGGTTGCGAGGGGCACGGGCAGCAATCACCTTCAGGGAACCGCCGGGATACCGCTTCGCCAAGAGGGTATTCCGGGCCGCCGTGGCATCGTCTGCGAAGAGGCCCGACAGGGCCGGGGTCACTTCGGCGACAGGCTCAAGGTGATGCACCATGAACGTCCGCGCATCGTCGGTCGTGGGGACAAGCACGATGATCGGGGAAGGGTCGTTTGCCGCGTAGGCGGCCACGGCGGCCACCAGCAACGTGGAATAGCCGCACCGAACCGCCTTCAGGACCGAAACGCGGGGCATGGTCGGGTCGCTGATAGCGTCGGCCAGCCCACGCTGGAACGGCCACAACCGGACAGGACCGGGCGTCGCCGACACTCCCGCCGGAAGGCGCAAGTTGGCCTCGGTCCAGTCGGACAGGGACAGCCGGGGCGGCGGGCGAAGGGCGGCAAAGGCGTCACGCCGCAGGGCGGCAAGGCGGGGGTCAACCGGACGGGGCGGCGGCATAGTGGGTAACGCGAACGATCTAGCACCGCCCGGCTGACGGGAAGGCACATGGGGGGCGCGGTCGTGATCGTCAAGCGTCATAGGAAATGGACTCCAAAGCGTCGCGCATCTCTCGGTCAAGGGCGGCCATGGCGGCCCGGTCTAGGCCCACGCTGGCGGCCACCCGCGACGGCAGGGCCAGAAGTGCCGCGCGCAGATCGGTGATGATCTCCCCCCATGCCCGTGCCACGTCGGTGGTGGCGATCATCTCGCCACGGGCACGGGCGTTTTGCAGGGCAACCTTGTCGGCGGACTCGCGGGCCATCCTGATCTTCTCGGCATTCAGTTCCGGGTTCTGCGCCAAGGCGGAAGACCCGGCCTTCAGGCGCAGGCTGGCGATGTAGGCGGCAACGGCGGGCTTCAGGTCGAACCTGCCATCGCCCCGGCGGGGGATGCGGCCTTCGCGGGCAAGGGCATGGATGCGCGGGGCGGACAGCCCAAGCCATCCGGCAAGGTCGGCGGCGGTGACGCTGCCATCATCGCCAGAGGGGGGCGGGCCGTCCACCAGAAGGGCGATGTTCCGTGCGATCTTGGCATCAAGGGGGGACATTTTCATTCGGTCATTTCCTCAGAAGTTGGATTCCCGATTTTCGATTCATCTGTGAAGACCGATGACTCGAGGCTCTGCGTTCCCCGCGACGGCCACCCCTCAGTAGGGAGCCGCGACTTTCGATCCGAAGGGCATTTGACCAAGCGGTAACGCGGGGCGGGGGGCACTCCGCCAGATCGGGGGACCGTGGGGACCGTGGGGACCGTGTTTCCCTATATATACCCCAGAGGCCATGCGCTCCTGTGCCCCTGTCCTGCCCTGTTATTGCCTCTGAAGGGTCTTTTGGGTTCATACGGTCCCCACGGTCCCCAATCCGATATTCAGAAACGAAAGCAATGGATTGCGTGGGGACCGTAGGCTCCACCGACGGTCCCCATACGGTCCCCCGGATCATCCTTCGACCCTCCGCCAGACCATCCGGCCATGACTCTTCACGTCCTTCCAGCCTAACAGCCTAAGTGCGGTCGCCGCCCGCTTCTGCACCGGTTGTGATTGCTGCGCCGCGACAATGTGCAGCGCCTCTAGCAGCACCTCGGAAATGGAGAAGCTATCCCGCGCCCTGCCGTCTAAGTCGGGGGCGTCCAGCCAAGCCCCGATGGTGTCTTTCCAGCTATCGGACACATAGGCCGCCGCCTGCACGGGCCGGGCGTGTTTCGCTTCAAAGTCCCGGTCAAGCCACCAGCGTTCCCCGGCATGGAAGGCTGCCACGGCCTCGGCAAAGAGTTGGTCGCGCTCTTCGGCCAGCGCCTCTATGTCGATCGCCTTCCGCACGGCCACGGGCCAGAAGCGCCGCCCGCCCGTCGCATCCCGAAGGAATTGATCCTCGTTCGTGGTGCCGACAAACACGCACTGACGGGGGAAGGACTCGTCAAGGCGGGCGTAGGGCAGCCGCACCCTGTCCACCATCCCGGACAGGAAGGACTTCAGGTCTTCGGCCTCACTGCGCCGCGACGGGGCAAGCTCGGCAAGCTCGATCAGCCATTTCCCCTGAAGGTGGCGAATGGCGTCGGTCTTGTCCCCGGTGATCGAGGGCAGCGTGTCGCTGAAGTATTCCGCCCCGGCCAGCACGCGGCAGGCCGTGCTCTTGCTCTGGCCCTGCGGCCCGGACAGGACAAGCGTATGGTCCGCCTTGCAGCCGGGCTGCATGACCCGCGCGACCATCTGCAAAAGGAACGCCCGCGACACGGCCCGCGTGTAGGGAGTGTCTTCCGCCCCGGCATGGTCAATGAGCCAGGTATTGAGCCGGGGCTTCCCGTCGTGCCGCAGCAGGGCCAGCGCGTCCCTGATCGGATGGCACTGGCGATGCCGGGCAACCAGCTTCGCAGCGTCGGCCACCAGTTCCTTGCCCACGGTCGCCAGCCCCTTGCGTTCCAGCGCCGTGCGGGCCAGCGCCAAGGCCGCGTCGGTCAGGGGGCCGTCGCGCCATTCGTCACGCCCGGTCATCAGGTCGTGGTGCAAGCCGGGCAGGATGGAGTCGAGGTTCCGCCCCAGATAGAAGACGGTGTTGGTGAGGTTGATGATAGGCCGATCACCTTGCATCAGCGGGGTGCCCAGATCACCAGTCAAGGCGAGGGCCAGCGCATCATCGGGGAAGTCCCCCGCTGCCTCTTCCGCCGCCTGCGCTGCCCGCCACGCATCGAAGTCAGGATGACTCCAGCCCGCCGCCAGCGCGGGATTCAGGATCGTCCAGACGGTCGCCCGCTGGCCGGTGTAGTCGTCGGAACGGTTCCACTTGGACTGTGCAACGTGGTGATCGTAGCCGCCCCAGCCTTCCGACCATTCGTGCCAGAGGTCGTTGCCCTCTTCCGACCCGCCTGTTTCATCAAAGATGATCCGGGCCACCTTGAACCACGCCATATCGGTTCCGAATTCGGCTTGCCGCACGTCCAGAGGCAGGGCCATCACGGCGTCGCGCAGGACGGCCAAGGGCAGGCCAGACGGTTGCGCTGCCCCCGTCGCGCCCTGTTGCTCGGGGCGGGGTTGCACGGGCAGCGTGGCGGGCCAAGGGGGCAGATCGACAAGGGACATGGTGCGCAGATCGCCACTGACGAACCGATAGCCGCCCGTCGGGCGGATCGCGCCGGGGGCGACGGCAAAGCCGCCTTCAGCCCGCACGTCCACCCCCGCCAGACCGTCCTTTTCCTGCCCTACGGAACAGCGCAGGCCGGGGACGTGGGCAAAGTAAACGTGCCAGCCGCCGGAGGCCGTTTCCACGATAAAGGGCGAAAGGGTGGCGGGGTCGATCCCCCGTGCCGCCAGTGCGGCGAAGCCGTCCTTCCCGTCCTTCCGGTCAAGGTCCAGCACGTCGAATCCAGAGGCCGCACCCGTGGGGAAGGCGGGCAAGGCGGCGGGCCACTTGCGCCAGTAGCGTTCAATCTGGCGAAGATCGGTCGTGGCCCCGGCCTTCCACTTCACCAGAGGGCGCTTGTTCTGATCGCAGGGAAAGACGGGAATCCCGATGCTCGCCATGGCGAGGGCGGCTTGCAGATTGCCTTGCCGGGGCACAAGAGGAATGATATTACATTGCATGTGATCGGCCTGTTGCGAGGTTCGTTGCATGTTGCAGTCCTGATTTGGCCTTGGTGGACCTGATTGCGGTTGCGGCGTCGTCTAGCTCTTGGCGCGCCGGGGGGCCGTGCCCCGCGCGCCTGGTCGAACCCCCAGTCGGATCACAGTTTAACCCCGCCCGGCCAACGGGAAGGCCCATTTTTTTGTGGA
>JBQTJI010000077.1:0-9602 GCA_052387255.1 Gemmobacter sp.
GGCGCCCCCCCCCCCCCCGGGGGGGTGGGGGGGGGGGGGGGGGCCCCCGGAACGGTTCGGCCACCCCCCACCGGCGGCCAGAAGAAGGCAACGACGGCCATGCATGCCGACAGTGACAAGAGGCGCAGATGATCGCTACCCACGACCTCACCCTGCACTACGGCGGCGCGCAGATCCTGCACGGCATCACCATGCAGGCCAACGCGGGCGAGGTGACCTGCGTCATGGGCACCAACGGCGTCGGCAAGACCAGCCTCCTGAAGGCCCTCGCCGGCACCCACCTGCGCACCGCGGGCCGCGTCGTGCTGGGGGGCGAAGAGGTGGGCCGCGTGCCGCCGCAGGCGATGGCGCGCAAGGGGCTGGCCGTGGTGCCGCAGGGGCGCATGATCTTTCCGCTGCTGACCGTGCGCGAGAACATGGAAACCGCCTATGCCCTGTTGCCCAAGGCCGAACACCACATCCCCGACGAGATTTTCGAGCTGTTCCCCATCCTGAAATCCTTCCTGCACCGCCGGGGGGGCGATCTGTCGGGCGGCCAACAGCAGCAATTGTCCATCGCCCGCGCGATGATCATGAAGCCCCGCGTCCTGCTTCTGGACGAACCGACCGAGGGCATCCAGCCCAACATCATCCAGCAGATCGGCCGGGTGATCGAATACCTCAAGGGCAAGGGCGGCATGGCCATCGTGCTGGTCGAACAGTACTTCGACTTCGCCTACGGCCTCGGCGACCGGTTCTATGTGCTGAAACGCGGGCAGGTGGCGATGTCGGGCACCAAGGCCGAACTTGGGCATGACGCACTGCGGGCAACGGTGTCGGTGTGAAAGGACGAAGGCCCCGCAGGGACTGCGGGGCCTTCTGTCACGCGTGCCGACCAGAGATCAGGCGGTCTGCTTGCCCTTGATGCCGGCCCATATCCGCTTGTTGGTCAGGTACAGAAGCACCGACAAAAGCCCCAGGAACAGAACGGCCACGAACCCCGTCTCCTTGCGCGCCATCATCTTGGGTTCCGCCGCCCACATCAGGAACGCCGACACGTCCATCGCCATCCGATCGACGGTCGCGGGCGTCTCGTCCGCATAGGTCACGATGTCGTCGGACAGGGGCGGGGGCATCGCGATCCAGCTGCCTTCGATCATCGAGGCGCCCTTTTCGTCCTTGCAGGCGTCCGGGACCGCGCCCTTGGCGAAATACTTGTTGTAGTACCCGTCGGATTCGAAATCGGCGGCACAGGCCGGCGGCTCTTCGTATCCGGTCAGGATGGCATGCATGTATTCCGCGCCGCCGATGCCCTTGAACATCTGGTTGATGCCCAGCCCGTAAGGCCCGCTGAACCCGGCCCGTGCCTTGGCCATCAGCGACAGGTCGGGGGCGTTCTCCAGAGCGGATTTCGGGAAATGGTCGGTCGGCACGCCTTCGCGGTCCTCGCCCGTATCCTTGTCGGTGACGGTGAACTGCTTGGCATATTCGCGGATCTGGTCCTCGGGCATCGCCGGGCCGCCCTCGTCGGACAGCGACCGGATGGGCACGAATTTCATGCCGTGGCAGGCTGAGCAGACCTCGGTGAACACCTGCAGGCCACGCTGCAGCTGCAGCTGGTCGAACTTGCCGAAGGGGCCTTCGTGGGCGAAATCGACGTCGGGGATCTTCAGCTCTACCCCCGCTGCCAGGGCGGCGCCGGTGGTCAGGCCAAGGCTGGCCACCAGGCCGAGTGCGATGGTGCGGATCATGATGTGCTGGTCCTTTCTCACTCGGCCGGCTGCGCCGACGCGGCACCCTGGCCTGCGTCGCGGTCGTAATGCGCCTTGAAGTCGTCCTCGATGGTCGCGGGCTGCGGCAGCGGTCTCTCGATCACGCCCAGCAGCGGCAGGATGATCAGGAAATACGCGAACCAGTAGGCCGAGGCGATCAGGCTGATCGTGGCATAGGGTTCGGCTGCCGGCCGGGATCCGCACCAGGTCAGCACGACAAAGTCGATGCACAGCAGGGCGAACCACCACTTGAACATCGGGCGATAGCGGCCCGAGCGCACCGACGACGTGTCCAGCCAGGGCACCACCGCCATCACCGCGATGGCCCCGAACATCGCCAGCACGCCGAAGAACTTGGCATCGATGATCCCGAACGACACGACCTGCGCGATCTGCACCACCCAGACATCGGCGGTAAACGCCCGCAGGATCGCGTAGAACGGCAGGAAGTACCATTCCGGCACGATTTCGGCCGGCGTCACCAGCGGGTTCGCCTCGAGATAGTTGTCGGGGTGGCCCAGGTAGTTGGGCATGAAGCCGACGATGGCGAAGAACACCGTCAGGATCACCGCCAGGGCGAACAGGTCCTTCATCACGAAATAGGGCCAGAACGGCAGGGTATCCTTCGCCGCATCGGCCTTGGACGTGCGCCGCACCTCGACCCCGGTGGGGTTGTTGTTGCCGGTGGTGTGGAAGGCCCAGATGTGCACCGCGACCAGTGCCGCGATGATGAACGGCAGCAGGTAGTGCAGGCTGAAGAACCGGTTCAGCGTGGCATTGTCCACCGCAGGCCCGCCCAGAAGCCATTCCTGGATCGTCGGCCCCACACCGGGGATCGCCCCGAACAGCCCGGTGATCACCGTGGCCCCCCAGAACGACATCTGCCCCCAGGGCAGCACATAGCCCATGAACGCCGTCGCCATCATCAGCAGGTAGATCAGCATCCCGATGATCCAGGTCACCTCGCGCGGGGCCTTGTACGAGCCGTAGTAGAGGCCGCGGAAGATGTGCAGGTACACCGCGACAAAGAACAGCGACGCCCCGTTGGCATGCAGGTAGCGCAGCATGTACCCGCCGTTGACGTTGCGCATGATGTGCTCGACGCTCGCGAAGGCCATGTCCACGTTGGGCGTGTAGTGCATCACCAGCACGATGCCGGTGACGATCTGCAGCACCAGGCAGAAGGTCAGCACGATGCCCCAGATCCACATCCAGTTCAGGTTCTTGGGCGTCGGGATCATGATCGTGTCATAGAGCAGCCCGAGGATGGGCAGTCGGCTGTGCAGCCACTTCTCGCCCCCGGACTTCGGCTCATAGTGGTCGTGCGGAATACCGGCCATGATGGTCCCCCTTACCCGAGCTTCAGCGTGGATTCGTCGGTGAACGTCGCCACCGGCACCGGCAGGTTCTTGGGCGCAGGCCCCCGGCGGATGCGCCCCGAAGTGTCATAATGCGACCCGTGGCAGGGGCAGAACCAGCCGCCGAAATCGCCTGCGCCGTCGCCCAGGGGCACGCAGCCCAGGTGCGTGCAGACCCCCATCATCACCAGCCACTCGCCCGCCTCGTCCATCGCGCGGTTCACGTCGGCGGCGTCGGCGGCGGGCTTGTTCGCGTTCTCGGCCCCCTGGTCGGGCAGGTCGGTCAGCGCCGTGTCGCGCGCCGCCGAAATCTCTTCCTCGGTGCGGCGGCGGATGAACACGGGCTTGCCCAGCCACTTCACCGTCAGCTGCGTGCCGACCTCGACCCCCGATACATCGACAAAGATCGACGACAGGGCCTGCACGTCGGCCGACGGGTTCATCTGGTTGACCAGGGGCCAGACGGCGGCCCCGACGGTCACGGCACCGGCACCCGCCGTTGCGTAGTACAGGAAATCGCGGCGGGTGCCTGAGGGTTCTTCGGCGTGGGACACGGGGGCAATCTCCTTGGCTTCGTCGCGCGGCTGGCAACCCATGGTGTCGGGGGGCAGCAGTCGCCCGCCCCCCCTTCTCGCGCCGGGTTTAGCCGGACCGCCCGCGCGCGTCCAGCGGGCAAACCGGCGCAACTCCCCAAATGCCGCCGGAATCGTGCGCCCCGCACAGGACTTGGGCCGAAATGTCGCAGTTCCGCAGGGCCTTGGCGGCCCGACTCAGCCTGGCGGCACCGTGGCCTTCAGGCTGTCCCGCGCGGTCATGCGCGCGGCAAACTCCGCCAGCCCCGGCCGCCCCTCGCGCCAGCCCCGCGCATCGTGCCGCAGATCCAGATACCCCAGCGCGCAGGCCACCGCGACTTGCCCCATGCACAAGGGCCCCGCCAGATGCGACTGCCAGCGGTCTTCCAGCGCATCCAGCGCGCGGGCGACCTTGTCCCACTGCGCCTCGACCCAGGGGGAATGCCGCCGCTCTTCGGGGCGGACGCGCGCCTCGTAGACCATCAGCAGCGCCGCATCCAGGATGCCGTCGCCCGTCGCCTCCAGCACCAGCGTGTCCCACAGGCGCGGTGCCGCCGGGTACAGGCCCGCGCCGAACCGGTCATCCAGATAGCGGCAGATCACCCGGCTGTCGTACAGCGCCGGGCCGTCGTCGCGTTCCAGCGCGGGCACCTTGCCCAGGGGGTTCTGCGCCACCGGCATGGTCTGCGGATCGACCGGCGTGCCGGTCGCGGGCACCAGCGTCACCTCGCCCGCGCGCCCTGACTCCAGCAGCAGGATCATGACCTTGCGCACATAGGGCGAGTTCGCCGAGTGATACAGCCGCATCGCGTTCCCCGCCTCAGATGTCGCCGTCCGCCGCCGGTGGCAGCCGCCGCAGACGCAGCCGCCCCACCGCCGCCAGATCCACCTCGACCCCGCCGCCCGGCCAGCGGATCACCCGCCGCAGGCGCAGGCCCGCGTTGCGCTGCCCCTCGCGGTCGGCGGGGGCATGGGTGGCCAGCCCCTCGTCCATCGCATCCAGCGCCGCCTCGGCCCGCTGGTCGGTGCGCCCGACCTGCGTGGCCCGCGCGACGGTTCTTCGAACGGCCCAGACGGCAGCGGTGACCAGACCGGCCCGCAGGGCGAACACGGCGACGGGGGCTAGGGGCAGGGGCATCGACGTGGCTCCTTCGCTCGGGATAAAAAAGGGGACGGCGCGCCGCTAGGACGCGCCTCTGCCGGAATGGGCAAAATAGGCCTTGGTCACGATCTGCCACTGCCCGTCATGCCTGACCATGACCAGATAGTCGGTAAACTCGGTCCCGAAACAGGTATCGCTGATCCTGACCACCGCCACGTCACCCGTCACCTCGATGGACAGCACCTCGGCAACATAGGGCGACCCCACGGGTTCCGACGGCTCGGCCTTCAGCCAGTCCACGAACTCCTGCCGCGACAGGAATTCGTAGTCCCCGGCGAAATGGCCGACCTGGATCGCCCTGGGGTGGAAGGCGCGCTCGATCCGGTCGGTCTGGCCCCAGATCATCCCTTCCAGATAGTCGACCACGACCGCCCGGACGGCATCGATCTCGGCTCCGATCATCGCGACATCCTCCGACCCCGTTCCAGATGAAACAGTAGGGCCAGCCATGCGGGCTGTAAATGCCGCAACCCTCTGGTACGGGGGGTCCATCGGGCGCATCCTTGCCCTGCACCCAGTCAAGGGAAACACCATGCCCACCCCCACCGCCCTGAACCTGCCGCCGGCCGATCCCCTCGACCCCGACATCACCGCCTATTTCGCGAAATGCACCGAAAAGCTGGGCCTGATCCCCAACGTGCTGCTGGCCCATGGCTTCGACCAGGACAAGCTGCGCGCCTTCATGGCGGTCTACAACGACCTGATGCTGGCCCCCTCGGGCCTGACCAAGGCGGAACGCGAGATGATCGCGGTCGCCGTCTCGGCCCAGAACGAATGCGTCTACTGTCTGACCGCCCACGGTGCCGCGCTGCGCCAGTTGACCGGCGACCCTGCCCTGGCCGAGACCATCGCCCAGAACTGGCGCGTCGCCTCCCTGACCGACCGGCAGCGCGCGATGCTGGGCTTTGCCGTGAAACTGACCAACCACCCCGCCGAAATGGGTGAACCCGACCGCGAGACCCTGCGGCAGGCGGGCTTCACCGACCGCGACATCTGGGACATCGCCGCCGTCGCCGCCTTCTACAACATGTCGAACCGCCTGGCGGCGGCGGTCGAGATGGTGCCGAACCCGGAGTATCACGGGATGGCGCGGTAGGACGCGCCGATGGCCTGTCGCTTTCTTTCAGGTTCATCCCATGACCGGTCGCCCCGGCGAAGGCCGGGGCCCCGAGGTTTTGCGCGCAGGGGATCGAGGTCCCGGCCTTCGCCGGGACGACCGGGCCGGATGGCGATGCCGTGAATCACATTGGTCGCGATACGCCCTGACCGGGGCGCACGGGCTGGCGCAGGCCGATGTGCAGCAGCACGCCGAAGACCAGCATCACCAGACCGGGCAGCACGAACTCCAGCCCCCGCAGCGGATCGGCTCCGACGAACACGGCCGACCGCGCCGGATCGTCCGGGTCATGGCGCACCAGCACTGCGCCGCCCTTGGCATAGCCCTGCAGAAAAGCCTCCGCCTCTTCGGTCGTCTGCACGCGCGGCTCGAACCCCAGCCAGGCGTCGTCACCGGCATGGTCGGTTCCATCCACCACATAGCGATAGCGCAGGACGGGCCGATAGACCCAGCCCGCACCGTACTTCGACCGCACGTTCCCGGTGTCGATGCGCGTTCCGGCCACGACCCCGGCCACCATGGGCCAGTCCAATGCCCGCGCCACCGCGGCCCGTTCCCGCAGGATCTGCATGCCGCCCCAGGCCAGCAGGGCCAGCCCCGGAACGATCAGCAGATCGCCCGCCATGGTCGCCTTCCACATCGCCGCTCGACCCCAGGCAACCGATTCGCACTGCAAGGTTAACGCAGGCGACCCGCGCCGGGCATATGCATGGACCGTGCATGCGATGTGCATAAGGTGTGCATGGTAGAGTTCACCAGGAACATCCAAATTAATCCAGCGCACGGAAGGGCTTACCCCTCTACCCCCCGCATCAGCGCCGCAATCGCCCGCGCCCCCGCGTCACCCTGTTCCAGATGATCCGCCGACCGTGCCCGGACCTCGGCCGGCTTGTTCTGGTTCAGCTTCCACGTCCCCTCGACACCTGCGATCACCAGCCGGAACGGCAGGATCATCCGCATCATCCGGGGCATTGCCCCGTCCGACATCTTGTCCGACACCCAGGGCCTTTTCGGCAACAGCCGCCCCTCATGCTCCGCCGACAGGGCATCGACATGGGGCCGCAGGTCGTCCGTCGGCAGCGCCTCCAGCACGCCGCGCAGATGCACCGCCACATAGTTCCAGGTCGGCACCTGATCCTCGGCCCCGTACCAGTCGGGCGAGACATAGGCGTCCGGCCCCGACACGATCAGCACGGCGGGTACCGGCAGCCCCGCCCGCGCGATGGGGTTCGACCGGGCCAGATGCAGGTCGGCCACACCCCCTTGGTCCGACAGCAGAAAGGGCACATGCGCGGCCAGCGGCCCGTCGGGCCCGTTGACACACAGCACGCCAAACCCGCGGCTCCGGGCGAAGGCCAGGTTCTGCGCGGCGGCCATGCCGCGAAAGGCGGGGTTCGGGTGCATCGCCTTGATCCTCCAATGGAAACGACCGCCAGGAGTGTCCCGGACGGCCGCATCTTCGGTGATCGCTGTTCGGAAGCGTTCAGCCCTGGCGGGCCTTGTAGCGCTTCTGCGTCTTGTTGATCACATAGACGCGGCCCTTGCGGCGCACGACCTGGCAATCGCGATGACGCGTCTTGAGCGAGCGGAGCGAGTTCGCAACCTTCATCTCACTTCTCCTTCGCGGCGCGCGTGCGCCTTGAAACCACACATGCCTTCCCATGGGGAAAGCGGCGAATGGTGGGCGGTACAGGGATCGAACCTGTGACCACTACGATGTCAACGTAGTGCTCTACCGCTGAGCTAACCGCCCACATGCCCGACACCCCGCCCCCACCAAAGAAAAGGACGCGGGGGCGATCCGCGTCGGTCGGGCTGGCTATAAAAGGTTGGCCCTGCGCGTGCAAGGGGTTTCGGAAACCGCGAAAACCCCTCTATATCGAAGGGAAGAGCAGGGGAATGCATGTCCGATCCCGCCTTCACGCTGCGACGCCCTTCGGTGGTCACGACGCCCGTCGTGTTCTCGTCGCCCCATTCCGGGCGCGACTATGCCCCCGTCTTCATCGCCCAAAGCATGCTCGACCCCCATACCCTGCGGTCGTCCGAGGATGCCTTCGTCGATGAGCTGTTCGCCGCGGCCCCGGCCTGCGGCGCGCCCCTGCTGGCCGCCCGCGTGCCCCGCGCCTGGATCGACCTGAACCGCGCCTGCGACGAACTGGACCCCGCGCTGATCGAGGGCGTCCAGCGCGGCGGGCACAACCCGCGCATCTCGTCGGGCCTGGGCGTCATTCCGCGCGTGGTGGCGAACGGGCGGGCGATCTATGCCGGGCGCATCGCGCGGATCGAGGCCGACCGCCGCATCGAGCGGGCCTGGCGGCCCTATCACGCGACCCTGCGCAGCCTGACCGACGAGGCCCTGACCCGGTTCGGGCAGGCCGTGCTGATCGACTGCCACTCGATGCCGCACGAGGCGATCGAGGCCCACGCCCGCCCCGGCCAGCCCCGCCCAGAGGTGGTGCTGGGCGACCGCTTCGGCGCGGCGGCGCGGCGCGACGTGATCGACCGGATCGAGGCGGCCTTCCTGTCCGCCGGGTTCCGCGTGGCCCGCAACGCGCCCTTCGCCGGGGCCTACATCACCCAAGCCTATGGCCGCCCCTCGCGCAATGCCCATGCCGTGCAGATCGAGATCGACCGCGCGTTGTACATGGACGAAGTCCACATCACCCGCCGCCCCGATTTCGGGGTGTTCCGCGACCTGATCGGATCGGTCGTGGCCGAGATCACCGGCGCGCGCCCGGCCCGCGTGCCGCTGGCGGCGGAGTAGCGCGTTAACCTTCCATTCACCGTGCCGTGGCAGCTTTCGGGCATGTCCCGGTCCCCTGCCTTTGCCGAATCGGCCCTGCCGCTGTTCGCCCCCGGCGACGGGGACGAGGCTGTGGGCACGCGCCCCCTGCCCGAACGCCTTCCGTCCTACATCGCCGACCACCGCAGGCGTCTGCGGGAACGGTTTACCCAGGGCGGCGCTTCGGCGATGCCCGAATATGAATTGCTGGAACTTGTCCTGTTCCGCACCATCCCCCGGCAGGATGTGAAACCCTTGGCGCGCCGCCTGCTGGACACCTTCGGCGACCTCAACCGCGTGGTCACCGCCCCGGCCCTGCGCCTGATGGCGGTGGACGGCGTGGGCGAGGCGGTGGTGCAGGACCTGAAGATCCTCGAGGCCGTGTCGCAGCGGATGATGCGCGCGCGGGTGATGAACCGCCCGGTCCTGTCGTCCTGGGATGCGCTGGTCGACTATTGCCACACCGCCATGGCGCACCGCGAGACGGAACAGTTCCGCGTGCTGTACCTTGACCGCAAGAACGTGCTGATCGCGGACGAGGAACAGGCGCGCGGCACGGTCGACCACGTTCCCGTCTATCCGCGCGAGGTGGTGAAGCGTGCGCTGGAACTGAACGCAAGCGCCCTGATCCTGGTGCACAACCATCCCTCCGGCGACCCCACGCCCAGCCAGTCCGACATCTCGATGACCGGGCAGGTGCAGGATGCGGCAAAGGTCCTGGGCATCACGCTGCATGATCACCTGATCGTCGGAAAGGGGCGCGAGATCAGTTTCCGGGCGGAAGGGTATCTCTAGACCCTGTCGCGTTCATCCGGGTTCACCCCCCGCCCCCGGGGGGGGGGGGGGGCCGGCGGGCGCCC
>JBQTJI010000078.1:0-8617 GCA_052387255.1 Gemmobacter sp.
GTCCCTCGGGTCCGGGCCGGCCGGACCCCCGATCCGGGGCGGTTTGGGGCGGGGGCCGCCCCCCCCGGACTCCTGCCCTTGTTCCCTTAGTCGAGGCCAAGAAGATCATGCAACCCTTCGGCGACCGGTCCAAGGTGGTCATCGAGCCGATGCTGACCGACCAGTGGTTCGTCGATACGGCCCGGATCGTGCAACCCGCCATCGACGCGGTGCGGGGCGGCGACACGGTGATCCTGCCGGAGCGGGATGCGAAGGTGTATTTCCACTGGCTGGAGAACATCGAGCCATGGTGTATCAGCCGCCAGTTGTGGTGGGGGCATCAGATACCAGTTTGGTATGGGCCGGACGGCGAGCCATTTTGTGCCAACTCAGAAGAAGATGCCGTTGCCGACGCAGAAGCTTTCTACGAGGCTTTGCTAAGCACCGGAGAACTTGATGAGCGTTTCGCCGACAACGGCGAGCATATTGATTCCGTATCGGTGTCAATTTCAAATAGTAGCAGCGCCAGTCTGCCTAGTGACGCGGCGGGTCGCCCCAACCAAAACTTCGTTTCAGTCTTCCAAAATTCCGCCGGTTGCGCTGTCACGTTGTATCTCTACCGCGACCCCGACGTCCTCGACACCTGGTTCTCCTCCGGCCTCTGGCCCATCGGCACTCTCGGCTGGCCCGAGCAGACCCCCGAACTGCAACGCTATTTCCCCACCTCCACCCTGATCACCGGGTTCGACATCATCTTCTTCTGGGTCGCCCGGATGATGATGATGCAGCTTGCCGTGGTGGATCAGGTGCCGTTCAGGACCGTCTATGTCCACGCCCTCGTCCGCGACGAGAAGGGCAAGAAGATGTCGAAATCGCTCGGCAACGTGCTCGACCCGCTGGACCTGATCGACGAATACGGGGCCGACGCCGTGCGCTTTACCCTGACCGCGATGGCCGCCATGGGGCGCGACCTGAAGCTGTCGAAGGACCGCATCGCGGGCTATCGCAACTTCGGCACCAAGCTGTGGAACGCCTGCCGGTTCGCCGAGATGAACGGGGTGTGGGAGGGCCATGCGACCCAACCCGCCCCGCCCGTGGCGCAGGCCACCGCGAACCGCTGGATTATCGGCGAGGTGGCGCGCACGCTGGCCGAGGTGGATGCCGCCCTCACCGAATACCGCTTCGACCAGGCCGCGGACGCGCTGTATCGCTTCGTCTGGGGTCAGGTCTGCGACTGGTATGTGGAGTTCGCGAAACCCCTGCTGGACGGACCCGAAGCGCAAGAGACCCGTCAGACCATGGCCTGGGTGCTGGACCGCTGCATGATCCTGCTGCATCCGATGATGCCCTTTGTCACCGAAGAGCTGTGGGCCACCACCGGCACCCGCGCAAAGCCCCTTGCGCTGACCGCCTGGCCCGACACCGCGACGATCCCGCAGGACGCGGACGCGCAGCGCGAGATGGCCTGGGTCACCGGCCTGATCGACGACATCCGGTCGGCCCGCGCCCAGATGCACATCGCGGCGGGGTTGAAGCTGGACCTGCTGGCCATCGGGCTGGACGACGCGGGCCGCGCGGCCTTTGCCCGGAACGAGGCGCTGATCCGGCGGCTGGCGCGGATCGACAGTGTCACCGACGCCCCCGCCGTGCCGAAGGGGGCCATCACCCTGCCGGTCGAGGGCGGCCTGTTCGCGCTGCCGCTGGCGGGGGTGATCGATGTGACCGCCGAGGCAGCACGGTTGACCAAGGCTCTGGAAAAGCTGGAAAAGGACATGACCGCCCTGCGCGCCCGTCTGGCCAACCCGCAGTTCCTGGCAAGTGCCAAGGAAGAGGTCGTGGACGAGGCCCGCGCACGGCTGGAAACGGGCGAGGACGAGGCGGCCAAGCTGCGCGCGGCCCTGGCGAGGCTGGCGGAACTGGGGTGAAGCAGGGTGGGCAATCTGCCCACCTATCGCCGCGAATGGTGGGCAGTTTGCCCACCCTACGGCTGCCCCGCTTGCTGCCCCTTGCCCCCTCGTCTAAGCAGGTGACAGGGGGACTTTCATGCGCATCCTGATCACCAACGACGACGGCATCAACGCCCCCGGCCTCGAGGTGCTGACCGAGATCGCCACCGCCATCGCCGGGCCGCAGGGCGAGGTCTGGACCGTCGCGCCGGCCTTCGAGCAGTCGGGCGTCGGGCACTGCATCAGCTATACCCATCCGATGATGATTGCCAAGCTGGACACCCGCCGCTATGCGGCCGAGGGCAGCCCGGCGGATTGCGTGCTGGCGGCGCTGTACGATGTGCTGCAGGGGGCGCGGCCCGACCTGGTGCTGTCGGGCGTGAACCGGGGGAACAACGCGGGCGAGAACGTGTTGTATTCGGGCACCATCGGGGGCGCGATGGAGGCGGCGCTGCAGGGCCTGCCCGCCATCGCCCTGTCGCAGTTCCTGGGGCCGGACACCGAGGGCCTGGCCGATCCGTTCGAGGCGGCGCGGACGCATGGGACGGCGGTGGTGAGCGCACTTCTGGACAAGGGGCTGTGGGGTGGCGGCGATTACCGGCTGTTCTACAACGTGAATTTTCCGCCCTGCGCGGCGGCGGCGGTGAAGGGCACGAAGGTGGCAGCACAAGGGTTCCGGCGCGGGTCGGCCTTTGGCGTCGAGCCCCACATCTCGCCCTCAGGGCGCAAGTTCCTGTGGATCAAGGGCGGCCCGCAGCAGGCCCCCACCCTGCCCGGCACCGATGTGGCGGTGAACCTGGAAGGGTACATCGCCGTCACGCCGATGCGCGCCGACCTGACGGCGCATGACGTGCTGGACGACCTGGCGGGACGGCTGGCATGACGACAGAACCCGCGGGCGAGGAGGCGGAGCGCAAGATGCGCTTCCTCTTTGCCCTGCGGTCGCGGGGCGTCACCGATCCGCGCGTGCTGACGGCGATGGAGCGGGTGGACCGGGGCGACTTTGTGCGGGGCCTGTTCGCCGACCGCGCCTATGAGGACATGCCCCTGCCCATCCCCTGCGGCCAGACGATCAGCCAGCCCTCGGTGGTGGGCCTGATGACGCAGGCGCTGTCGGTGCAGCCGCGCGATACCGTGCTCGAGGTCGGCACCGGGTCGGGGTATCAGGCGGCGATCCTGGGTCTGCTGGCGCGCCGGGTCTATACGGTGGACCGCCACCGGCGGCTGGTGCGCGAGGCGGCGGAGCTGTTCCGTCGGCTGGATTTCGCCAACATCACCGTGTTTGCCGCCGACGGCAGCCGGGGCCTGCCCGATCAGGGGCCCTTCGACCGCATCATCGTCACGGCGGCGGCCGAGGACCCGCCGGGCCCCCTCTTGGCGCAACTGAAGATCGGCGGTATCATGGTGGTGCCGGTGGGACAGTCCGATGCCGTGCAGAGCCTGATCAAGGTGACGCGGGCCGAGGACGGGTTCGACTATCAGGAACTGCGACCGGTGCGCTTCGTGCCGCTGGTCGAGGGGATGGCGGCGGACTGACACGGGAAAACGCACCGGGGGCGAACCCTGGGCCGCAACGAGGCAGAGGCAGGCATGACACGTTCCGCGAACGGGCGACTTCTGGTGCTGGGTCTGGCCGGGTTCCTGTCGGGCTGCGCGGCGACCTCCGAATTCGACTGGGACCTGCGCGGACCGGGACGCGGCGACACCTCGGCGGCGGCGCTGCGGGCGACCGAGGCGCGGCCCCGGCCCGATGCGCGCGGTGTGCTGAGCTATCCCGGCTATCAGGTGGCCCTGGCGCGGCGGGGCGACACGGTGGGCAGCGTCGCGGCGCGCCTGGGGATCGATGCCGCCGCACTGGCGCGGGCCAACGCGCTGCGCCCCGA
Organism: Gemmobacter sp.; assembly: GCA_052387255.1. GTDB lineage: Bacteria > Pseudomonadota > Alphaproteobacteria > Rhodobacterales > Rhodobacteraceae > JBBQXK01. The sequence continues at coordinate 3,809 of JBQTJI010000078.1, forward strand.
GGATCCGCTGCGCGACGGCGAGATCCTGGCGCTTCCGACGCGGGTGGCGGCGGCCCCGGCGGGGGCTGGCGGGACCAGCGGGGCCTTGGTCGGCAGTCCGGTCACCTCGGGGCCGATCGAGGTGACGACGCTGGCCGGTGCCGCCATCGACCGGGCCGAGGGCACGGCCCCCGCCGCCGGTTCGCAGCCCGTGCGCCACCGGGTGCAGCGCGGCGAGACGGCCTCGACCGTGGCGCGCACCTATGGCGTCAGCACGCGCGCCCTTGCCGACTGGAACGGCCTCGGCGCCGACATGGCGCTGCGCGAGGGGCAGACCCTGCTGATCCCGACCGCCGCCGACCGGGCCGCCCCGCCCGAGCCGGTGACCGGCCCCGGCGCGGGGTCGCCCACGCCGGTGCCGCCCTCGGCGGCCAAACCGCTGCCCGCCGAAAACCCGGTGGCCGCCACCCAGCCTGCGCCGGGCACCCCCGCCTCGCCCGACCTCGGGTCACAGCGCACCGCCGCCTCTGCGGCGCGGTTCGCGATGCCGGTCGACGGCAAGATCATCCGCAGCTTTGCCAAGGGCAGGAACGAAGGCATCGACATCGCCGCCGCCCCAGGCACAGGCGTGCGCGCTGCCGATGGCGGGACCGTCGCGGCCATCACCAAGGACACCGACCAGGTGCCGATCCTGGTGCTGCGCCATGCCGACAACACGCTGACCGTCTATGCCGGGATCGATGGCGTGACGGTGGCCAAGGGGGCGAAGGTGTCGCGCGGCCAGCAGATCGCGGTGATCCGCCGCGCCGACCCGGCATTCCTGCACTTCGAGGTGCGCAAGGGCGTCGATGCGGTCGATCCGATGGGGTATCTGCAGTAGCTGTCCACACGTGCGACATCAGCTGGCACAAGGAAAAACAAGGGGTTGGATGTCGGCGATTCACTCATAATTAACAGTCGCCTCCGTCGCCAGGTCCAGCGAGATCGCCAGAGTGCCGTAATGACATTGTCGGTACATCGTGCTAGCGTCATAGGCGGAGGTGACTCATGTCCGCACAGGCCCCGCGCGAAACGCTGAACATCCGCATCAGGCCGGACCTTCGGAACCTGATCGACCGCGCCGCAGGGGTGCAGGGCAAGACCCGGACCGACTTCGTGCTCGAGGCGTCGCGCCGCGCGGCGGAGGAGGCGTTGCTGGACCAGACGGGGTTCGCCGTGTCCGTCGAGGTGTGGCAGGCGTTCCTTTCCAGGCTGGATGCACCGCCCGAGGCCAACGACAGGTTGCGCAAGACGATGCAGACGCGCGCGCCCTGGCAGACCGACTGACCCTCCTGGCACCGGCGCCCCTGACCGACGGGCACGACCTTGCGTCCTTAGCAAGCGAGAGCCCGGCCCTGGACGACTGGCTTCGCCGCCGGGCACGGGCGAACCAGGCGGCGGGCGCGTCGCGATGCTATGTCGCCTGCGCCGGGGACAGGGTGGTCGCCTTCTATGCCCTTGCTGCCGGATCGGTGTCGGTGGCCGCTGCTGCGGGCAAGTTCCGCCGCAACATGCCCGACCCGATCCCCGTCATCGTCCTGGGTCGTCTTGCCATCGACCGGGCCTGGCAGGGGCGCGGCTTGGGGCGGGCGCTGGTGCGCGACGCCGGGCTGCGTGTGCTGCAGGCGGCAGAGGTTGTGGGGGTGCGCGGCCTGCTGGTGCACGCCCTGACCGACGACGCGCGGTCGTTCTATCTGGCGACGGGGTTCGGCCCCTCGCCCATGGACGCGATGACACTGATGGTGACGGTGGATGACCTTCGCCGGACCCTTGTCGTTTAGAGGGTGCCTAGACCCGCACGCCCCGCCGCGCCGCCAGGTCGGTGAAGTACTGCCAGGCCACCCGGCCCGACCGCGCGCCGCGCGTGGCCTGCCATTCGATGGCCTCGGCGCGCAGGGTGTCGTCGTCGATCTCGACCCCGTGGGCATCGCAGTAGCCCCGGATCATCGCCAGGTAATCGTCCTGCGAACAGGGGTGAAACCCCAGCCACAGCCCGAAGCGGTCGCTGAGCGACACCTTCTCTTCAACTGCCTCGGAGGGGCTGATCGCGGTGGACCGTTCGTTCTCGATCATGTCGCGGGGCATCAGGTGGCGGCGGTTCGAGGTGGCATAGAAGATCACGTTGGCGGGCCGCCCCTCGATCCCGCCATCGAGCACGGCCTTGAGCGACTTGTAATGCGTGTCGTCGTGGCTGAACGACAGGTCGTCGCAGAACAGGACAAAGCGCTGCGCCGGGGCCGCCCGCAGATGCGCCAGAAGGCGCGGCACCGAGGGCAGATCCTCTCGGCTGAGTTCGACCAGCAGAAGGGGCAGCCCTTCGGCCCGGACCGCCGCATGCACCGCCTTGACCAGCGAGGATTTGCCCATGCCCCGCGCGCCCCACAAAAGCGCGTTGTTCGCGGGCAGCCCGCGCGCAAAGGCCCGGGTGTTGGCGATCAGCGTGTCGCGCGCCCGGTTCACCCCCAGAAGCAGCGACAGGTCGACCCGCGACACTTCGGCCACCGGATCCAGCCGGTCGGGGGCCACATGCCAGACGAACGCCTCGGCGGCGGCAAAGTCGGGCGGCGGCAGGGGCGCGGGCGACAGCCGTTCCAGCGCCGCCGCGATGCGGGACAGGCTGTCGCCGCTCATGCCTCTTCTTCGTCCTCGACCCAGGTGCCGTCGGCGCGCGCCTGCGCCTCGCGGTCACGTTCGAACCGCGAGATGATCAGGATCGATATCTCGTACAGCGGATAGATCGCGCTGAACAGGATCATCTGGCTGACCGCGTCGGGCGGCGTCACGATGGCCGCCATGACCAGGATCAGGACGATGGCATACTTGCGCGTCGATTTCAGCCCGCGTGCCGAGATCAGCCCCGCCCGCCCCATCAGCGTGAGCAGCACGGGCAGCTGGAAGCACAGGCCGAAGGCAAAGACGAAGGACATGGTCAGCGAGAGATAGGCCTCGATCGAGCCCTGGAATTCGACCCCCGCCGTGTCGCCCGCAGCACCCGACCCGATGATCCCGTCCTGAAAGCTGAGAAAGAAGGTAAAGGCGAAGGGCAGGATGATGTAGTAGGCAAAGGCGAAGCCGATGAAGAACATCACCGGCGAGGCAATCAGGAAGGGCAGGAAGGCCCCCTTTTCGGACCGGTAGAGGCCTGGGGCCACGAAGCGCCACATCTGGTAGGCGATGATCGGGAAGGCCATGGCAAACCCGGCCAGCATCGAGATACGGATGGCGACGAAGAAGCCTTCCTGCATCTTGACGAGGATCAGCCGGCATTCCTGGCCGCGCGCGGTCAGGGCCGCGCACATCGGATCGGACAGGAAGTTGAAGACGGGCTTCCACACCAGGTAGCCCAGGATGAAGCAGACGACAAAGGCCGTCATCGCATAGAGGATGCGGGTGCGCAGTTCGGCCAGATGCTCGATCAGGGGGGCAGAGCTGTCGTCGATCTCGTCGGTCTTCATGCGTCGGATCCGGGCGGGGGGTCAGCGACCGCATCGGCGGCGGGGGTGCGGGCCTTGCGGATCGCCTCGGCGGTTTCGGCGACCTTGTCGGCAGGGGCCCGCGTGTTCGGGCCAAGCGCCGTGACCGGCGCGGCGGCTGCCGGGGCCGCCGCCGCAGGTGTCGCGGCAGCAGCCATGCCCGAGGCCGCCGTGGGGCGCATCGGGGCGGGCTTGCCGGAGGCGGGTTTCAGCGGATCCCATTTCTCGAACTTGGCGGCGGCGTCCTTGACGGCGTCCAGCCCCAGGTTCTTGGCCGAGGTCATCGATTTCAGATCCTTGGCCACGTCCTTGACGCCTGCCTGGTCGGCCGCACTTTCCATCGCGCGCTGGAAATCGCGTGCCATCGAGCGCAGCTTGCCCGTGACCCGGCCCAGGGTGCGGAACATCTCGGGCAGGTCGCGCGGGCCGATGACGATCAGGGCGACGACGCCGATGATCAGAAGCTCGGACCAACCAATGTCGAACATGCGGGCCTCCGGCCGTGCGGGCGTGCGGGCGGGAGAGGGATCAGACCTTGTCCTTCTCGGGGGTCACGTCCTTGACGGCGGTGTCGGCGGCGATCTCTTCGGTGTTTTCCTTGACGCCCTTCTTGAAGGCGGTGATGCCCTTGCCAACCTCGCCCATCAGGTTGGAAATCTTTCCGCGCCCGAACAGCACCAGCACGACGATGGCGACGATCAGTATCTGCCAGGGTCCGATCTGCATCGTTGTCTCTCCATCTCGGCGGACGCGCCCCTTGCGCGGTCCGTGTGTCTTTGCCCCTTGTGCATAGTCCCGTGGCGTGGCGCTTGACCAGCGGGGGTTGAGGGGCGGGCGGCGGCGTGGCAGGCTCTGCTGACAGTATTCTGTCAGTTGGGAACCATGCGGCGGGACGAGCGGCTGTACGACATCCTGCGCCGCCTGCGCGACGGGCGGCTGCACAGGGCCGCCGACGTGGCGGCCGACCTGGGCGTGTCGGTGCGCACCATCTGGCGCGACATGGCTGACCTCGCGGCATCAGGCGTGCCGGTCGCGGGCGAGCGGGGTCTGGGCTATATCCTGCGCGCGCCGCTGGTCCTGCCGCCGACGATGCTGACGCAGGACGAGCACGACGCGCTGGTCGAGGGGCTGGGGATGGTGATCGCGGTTGCGGGGCATCCGCGCGCACGGGCCGCGCGCAGCCTTCTGGCCAAGGTCGAGACGCTGCTGCCGCAGGCGGGGCTGGAGGCCGAGGGCTGACGGGGCGGGTGAGGGCCACAGCAGGTTGCGACCGATGTGACCCGCGCTATCCGACCCGGTCGTCCCGGCGAAGGCCGGG
>JBQTJI010000079.1:0-27153 GCA_052387255.1 Gemmobacter sp.
AGTGGGACTATGACGTCCCCATGCTCCCCGGCGATCACGTCACCGACGATGCGGGCACCGGCTTTGTCCATACCGCGCCCAGCCATGGCGACGACGACTATCAATTGGGCCTCAAGTTCCAATTGCCTATGACCTACAACGTCGAACCCGACGGTTCATATCGCGCAAGCCTCCCCCTCTTCGGTGGCCAGCACATCATCCTGCCGGATGGCAAGGAGGGGCCCGCCAACGTCAGCGTCATCAAGCAGCTTGCCTATGCCGGGGCGCTGTTTGGCAAGGGGAAGCTGAAGCACCAGTATCCGCATTCGTGGCGGTCGAAGGCACCTGTCATCTATCGCAACACCCCGCAGTGGTTTGTCGCCATCGACCGCAGGCTGGACGACGGGATGGGCGACCACGGCAGCACGGTGCGGGAACGGGCGCTGGCCTCCATCGACCATCTGGTCACCTGGACGCCGCCGATGGGGCGGAACCGGTTGCATGCGATGGTCGAGCAGAGGCCGGACTGGGTTCTGTCCAGACAACGCGCTTGGGGCGTGCCGTTGACGTGCTTTGTGAGGAAGGGCGTGCAACCGACCCATCCCGATTACCTTTTGCGCGACCCGCAGGTGAATGCCCGGATCGTGGCCGCGTTCGAGGAAAAGGGCGCGGATGTCTGGTATGTGCAAGGGTTCAAGGAGCAGGTTCTGGGCGGGCTGCACGACCCGGACGCGTTCGAGCAGGTGTTCGACATTCTGGACGTCTGGTTCGACAGCGGCAGCACCCATGCCTTCGTCCTGCGCGACCGGGACGACGGGACCGAGGATGGCATCGCCGACCTGTACCTGGAGGGCACCGACCAGCATCGCGGGTGGTTCCAGTCGTCGCTCTTGCAGGCCTGCGGCACCAAGGGGCGGGCACCGTTCCGGGGGGTGCTGACACATGGGTTCACGCTGGACGAGAAGGGCATGAAGATGTCCAAGTCGCTGGGCAACACCGTGGCCCCGCAGGCGGTGATCGACGAATACGGCGCGGATATCCTGCGGCTGTGGGTGGCGCAGACGGATTACACCGGCGACCAGCGGATCGGGAAGGAAATCCTGAAAGGGGCCGCCGACAGTTACCGCCGCCTGCGCAATACGCTGAAATACATGCTGGGGGCGCTGAAGGGGTATTCGGCAGCGGAAACCGTGGCCACTGCGGATATGCCCGATCTGGAACGCTGGATGTTGCACCGGCTGGCGGAACTGGATGTCGAGGTGCGGCGGGGCTATGCGGCCTATGATTTCCAGGGCGTGTTCAGCCGCCTGTTCGCCTTCAGCACGACAGATCTGTCGGCGCTGTATTTCGACATCCGCAAGGATGCGCTGTATTGCGATGCGCCGGGGTCGTTGCGCCGTCGCGCCTGCCGGACGGTGATGGACCACCTGTTCCACCGCCTGACCGCCTGGCTGGCCCCGATCCTGGTGTTCACGGCGGAAGAGGTCTGGCTGTCGCGCTATCCCGGTGAAGACGAAAGCGTGCATCTGCACGACTTCCCCGAAACGCCGGTGGAATGGCTGGACCCGACCCTTGCCGCGAAATGGGACCAGGTGCGCGAGGTGCGGCGCGTGGTGACGGGCGCGCTGGAGGTGCAGCGGACGGCCAAGGTCATCGGGGCCAGCCTGGAGGCCGCGCCCGAGGTGTTCGTGACGCCCGCAATGGCGGCACTGCTGGGGACGGTGGCGTTCGAGGACGTCTGCATCACCTCGGACCTGCGGCTGGACACCGGGGCGGCCCCCGAGGATGCCTTCCGGCTGCCGGATGTGTCCGACGTGGCGGTCGTGTTCCGGCCTGCGACGGGTGCCAAGTGCCAGCGCTGCTGGAAGGTGCTGCCGGATGTGGGGACGCATAAACATGCCGGGACTTGTGCCCGGTGCGACGGGGTGCTGGGGTGAGGGGGTGTGTGGGCTGATTGCCCGCCGTTGCGCGGTGGTGGGCAGCGCGGTGGCGGGCAGATTGCCCACCCTACCGGGTACCGCCATGCGTTCCCCCTTCGATGGTCGCCCTTGATGGACAAGACGGTATCCCCGCGATCCGTCCTGATCTAGTCTGCCGCAAAACCTTGGGAGGGGTTCCATGTCCATCATCCACAGCCGTCACGCAGCCGTCGCCCTGACCGGCCTGACGATCACCGAACGCCTGTTCCAGGGGCTGGCGCATCGGCCCGACGCGGCGGTGCTGGTGGATGGCCCGACGGGTCGGGCGCTGACGGCGGGGCAGGTGATGGACGGCATCCGGCGGCTGGCGGGGGGGCTGGCTGCGGCGGGGTTCGGTCCCGGTCAGGTGGTGGCGATCCTGGCCCCCAACTGCCCGGAGTACGCGATTGCCTTCCACGGCCCGCTCTGGGCCGGGGGCACGGTGACCACGCTGAACCCGTCCTACACCGCGACCGAGATCCATCACCAGTTGGCCAACAGCGGGGCCGTCCTGCTGGTGACCATCCCGCAGTTCCTGGCGGCGGCGCGCGAGGGGACGGCGGGGACGGCGGTGCGCGAGATCGTGGTCATCGGGGTGGCCGAGGGGGTGCGGTCGCTGGACGACCTGATGGGCGACGCGCTGCCCGCGCAGGTGCCGGTGGATGTGGAACACGACACGGCAGTGCTGCCCTATTCCAGCGGCACAACGGGGCTGCCCAAGGGGGTGATGCTGACGCACCGAAATCTGGTGGTGAACGTCGACCAGAAGCTGGCGATCTCGGACATCGCGCAGGGGGAGTGGACGGTCGGATTCCTGCCCTTCTTCCACATCTACGGCCAGACGGTGCTGATGAACCTGTACCTCGCGGCGGGGGCCGGGGTGGTCACCATGCCGCGCTTTGACCTGGAATTGTTCCTGCGGCTGTGTGCCGAATACCGGACCCGCATGATCTATTGCGCGCCCCCCGTGGTGGTGGCGCTGGCCAAGCATCCGATGGTCGACCAGTTCGACCTGTCGGCGGTCAAGCGGCTGTTCAGCGGCGCGGCCCCGCTGTCGGGCGATCTGGCCGATGCCGTGGGGCGGCGGATGGGCGTGCAGGCGGTGCAGGGTTACGGCATGACCGAGATGAGCCCGATCAGCCACGCAACACCGACGGGCGGGGGCAAGTCAGGGTCGGTCGGGCCGCTGGTGCCGAACACCGAGGCGCGGCTGGTCGATCCGGTCAGCGGCAACGACGTGGCCCCGGGCGAAGAGGGTGAGCTGTGGGTGCGCGGTCCGCAGGTGATGAAGGGGTATCATGCGAACCCCGCCGCCACCGCATCCACCCTGACACCCGACGGCTGGCTGCGCACCGGCGATCTGGCCACGGTGGACGACGACGGATACTTCGTCATCCGCGACCGGCTGAAGGAACTGATCAAGGTATCGGGCTTCCAGGTCGCCCCGGCCGAGGTCGAGGCGGCGCTGTTGTCCAACCCGGCGGTGGCCGACTGTGCGGTGACGGCGCGGCCCGACGAGCATGCGGGCGAGGTGCCGGTGGCCTTTGTCGTGCGCCGCAATCCCGACGTGACGGAAGAGGCGATCATCGCCCATCTGGCGGGGCAGCTTGCCACCTACAAGCTGCCCCGCCAGGTCACATGGGTCGAGACGATCCCGAAGTCGCCCAGTGGAAAGATCCTGCGCCGCTTGTTGCGGCAGGGGTGAAACGCACCTGGTTGTGGAAGGGGTCCGTTGCGGGCGCGCGGGACAACAGCCGTTCGGCGTCGTGCCGGGTCAGGCCGATGTCGTCCAGAAGGTGATCGTCGGCGCGCGCCAGCACCTGCCCCAGCGATTGGCGGACCTGATGCTGCCGCAGGTGCAGGCGGATCAGATGCAGGATGCGGGTGAACATGGCGGGCTCCTTTGTTGCCGTCCCGTCCGTATGCGGGCGGCGTTGACATAAGACAATCGAATAGGAATGATGAGTGGCATCGATTTCCCTGATGGCACGGCGATGATCCCCCTCGACAGCGACCTGATGCGCGCCTTCCTTGCGGTGGCCGAGACCGGCAGCGTGACGGCGGCGGCTGGCCATGTGGGGCGGACGCAGTCGGCGGTGTCGATGCAGGTCCGGCGGCTGGAGGACAGCCTGGGGCAGCAGCTGTTCCGCCGCCTGCCGCGCGGCGTGGCGCTGACGCCGAGGGGCGAGCAGTTGCTGCCCTATGCGCGGCGGGTGATCAGCCTGCTGGACGAGGCGGCGGTGGCCCTGCGCGTGGCCCCCCTGCACGGCCCGGTGCGCATCGGCATCCCGGACGAGTACACCGAATCGGTGCTGCCGCGCGCGCTGGCCGCCTTTGCCGAACGCCACCCAGCCGTCGAGGTGCTGGTGCGCTGCGACCATTCGCTGGCGCAGGATGCCGCCGTCGAGGCTGACGAACTGGACCTTGCCGTGATCTACGACTGGAACCACCTGACGACGGCCGAGGTGCTGTGCATCGACCCGACGGTCTGGGTGACATCGGTGCTGCACGGCCAGCACGCGCGCAGGCCCTTGCCGATTGCGGTCTATTCCCGGTCGGACTGGTGCCGCGACTATGCCATCCGCTCGCTCGACCAGCAGGGCCTGCCGTGGCGTACCGCGTTCGAGTGCGAAGAGGCCAGCGGCATGCGGGTGGCGGTACGGACCGGCCTGGCCATCGCCGCCCTGTCGCGCAGCACGATCCCCGCCGGGTGCCGCGAACTGACCGCCGCCGACGGCTTTCCCATCGTGGATTCGTCGCGCGTGGTGCTGCTGCGCAACCCGCGCGGCACGTCCCCCGCCATCGAGGGGCTGGCCGAGATGCTGCGCCAAGCGTTCCGCCCGCTGGCGCAGGCGGCATGAGGCGGGCTGCGGCGGACAGCCCGTTCGGGCCGCTGACGCTGGTCGAGGAGGGGGGCCGGATCGTGGCGCTGCACTGGCGGCGCGAGGCGGGCGAAGGGTCGGCGCTGCTGGACGAGGCGGTGCGGCAGTTGGCCGCCTACTTCGACCGGCGGCTGGCGGCGTTCGACCTGCCGCTGGACTGGGGCACGGGCCTGCAGGCGCAGGTGCGCCGGGCGATGGCGGCGATACCGTTGGGGCAGACGCGGACCTATGGCGACATCGCGCGCGAGGTGGGGGCACCGGCGCAGGCGGTCGGGCAGGCCTGCGGGGCCAACCCGATCCCGATCCTGATCCCCTGCCACCGGGTGCTGGGTCAAAAGACGCTGGGCGGATTCTCGGCCCCCGGCGGGATCGAGACCAAGGTGGCGCTGCTGCGGCACGAAGGGGCGGCTGGGCTGCTGATCTGAACGTCCGACGGTCCCGCCAAAGCCGGTTTCCACGTGGAAACCGGATCCGGAAAACACGTGTTTTCCGACGTGTCTGCCCGACCGGTCTGACCCTTGCCGTCTTCCTGGCCGTTCCTGGCGGCATGCCCGCACGCGCTGTGGAATGCGCTGATCAAGGTGGCCATCGTGGCGGCGGCGGTGTTCTGGGTCTTCCGGCGGGGACAGCACCGGGGGGTGATTGTCATGCCGCGCTGCAGATGATCAGCGGATGCGCAGATCGGCGGTGTCGCCCTGGCCCTGGTCGGCGATGAAGCGCAGGCGGTCGCCCTGCCGTTCCACCACCTGGCAGTTGCGCGCGAACACCCGGTCGCCCGCCTGCATGGTGCGGCAGAAAAACCCGTCGTCCCAGGTCCATGCTCCGCTGACGTCCCGCCCGAAGGCGCGCCCGCCGATGCTGCCCGACGGCGTGACGGTCAGGCTGACGCCCAGACTGGTCAGGCTCTTGCCGCCCACGAGACCCACAAAGGCCGCCCGGTCGGTCACGCGGGCATAGCCGTCGGCCAACGCGGGCGCGGCAAGGGTGGCAAGGATGGCGATCAGGATGCGGGTCATGGCGTCCTCCGGGTGGGGAGGCAGAGATACGCGGCAATATCCGGTCCGGATCACATGGCCAGGCCCAGGACGTCCAGCATGTCGTATTCCCCCGGTTCGCGGTCCTGCCCCCAGAGGGCGGCGCGGAATGCACCGCGGGCAAAGATCGCGCGGTCAGTGGCGATGTGGCGCAGCACGATGCGCTCGCCCTCGGCGGCAAAGATCACGTCATGCTCGCCCACGATGTCGCCGCCCCGGATCGCGCTGAACCCGATGGCCCCGCGTTCGCGCGCGCCGGTCTGGCCGTCGCGGCCCCGGTCGGACACCGCGTCAAGACCGACGCCCCGCCCCTCGGCCGCCGCCTGCCCCAGCATCAGCGCCGTGCCCGAGGGCGCATCGACCTTCATGCGGTGATGCGCCTCGACCACCTCGATGTCCCAGTCGGCATCCAGCGCCGCCGCCACCCGCCGGGTCAGCCCGACCAGCAGGTTGACGCCCAGGCTCATGTTGCCTGCGCGCAGGATGACGGCATGGCGCGCGGCCAGTCGGAGGCGCGCCAGATGGGCAGGCTCCAGCCCCGTGGTGCCCAGCACATGCACAACGCGGGCCTGCGCCGCCAGGTCGGCGAAGGCGACCGATGCGGCGGGGGCGGTGAAGTCGATCACGGCCTGGGCGGTGGCAAAGGCCTCGAGCGGGTCGTCGGTGACGGTGACGCCAAGCGCGGGGCCGCCCATGGCAGTGCCGATGTCCTGCCCGATCCAGGGATGCCCCGGACGTTCCAGACAGGCCGACAGGGTGGCGCGGTCGGGCTGGGCCGTCACGGTCTGGAACAGCATCCGCCCCATGCGGCCCGAGGCCCCGGTGATCACGATACGCGGAAGGGTGGTCATGTCGGTGGTCCCCGGTGGTGATGGACCTTCCCTAGTGCATGGCGGGAACGGAGGAAAGCGGCAGCGCCCACGTTGCGGCGGGGCGCGAAAGGGACTATGGGGCGGGCCATGTCGAAACCCCGTCACCAATCCTCTCAGGGCCCGTCGCAGCGGCAGTTGCGCGTGGGCGAACTGATCCGCCGCACGCTGTCGGACGTGCTGAACCGGGCCGAGGTGCACGATCCGGTGCTGAACACGATGTCGATCACGGTGGGCGAGGTGCGGGTGTCGCCCGACCTCAAGGTCGCCACGGTGCATGTGATGCCCCTGGGCGGCGGCGACGTGGAGGCGGCGATTGCGGCCCTTGCGCGCAACAAGTACGAACTGCGGCGGCGCGTGGCGGGGGCGATGACGCTGAAATACGCGCCCGACCTGCGGTTCCGCCCCGACGAGACCTTCGATGCGCTGGACGCGACGCGCCGGATGTTCGCGGACCCGGTCGTGCAGCGCGACCTTGCCGCCGGAGAGGGCGATGATCCGGACGGCGCTTAGGGTGCTGGCCCTGCTGGCCGCCGCTCCGGTTCTGGCCGAGCCGTGCCGCGACCTGGTGCACGACGGACAGGGATATGCGATCTGCGAGGTTGCGGCGGGGGCCGACCTGCGGCTGTTCCACACCGCACCGGATGGGGCGGTCTATGGTTCCTTCGCGCGCATCGACGAGAGCTTGGCCGGTGCCGGGCAGGCGCTGGTCTTTGCGATGAACGCAGGCATGTACCACGAGGATCTTGCGCCCGTGGGCCTGCTGATCGAGGGCAGCGTGCCGCGCGCGCCCCTGGTGACCGCCGCGGGGCCGGGCAACTTCGGCCTTCTGCCGAACGGGGTGTTCTGCCGCCTGGGCAACGGGCGGTTTGCGGTGGTCGAATCGCGGGCCTTTGCCGCCGATCCGCCGGACTGCACCGATGCCACGCAGTCGGGGCCGATGCTGGTCATCGACGGGGCGCTGCATCCGCGTTTCCTGCCCGACAGCGACAGCCGCTATGTGCGCAACGGCGTCGGTGTCAGCGCGGACGGGATGCGCGCGGTCTTTGCCATCTCGGACCGGGCGGTGACGTTCCACGAATTCGGGCGGCTGTTCCGCGACGGGCTGGGGCTTCCGCAGGCGCTGTATTTCGACGGACAGATTTCGCGGCTGTACGCGCCGGGGATGGACCGCAACGACTGGGGCCTGTCGATGGGGCCGGTGGTGGGGCTGGTCGGCCCCGAGGGGAACTAGCGATGGCACGCGCGCGCAAGGGGCGGGCGGTGTCGGGCTGGCTGGTGGTGGATAAGCCGGCCGGGATCACCTCGACCGCCGTGGTGAACAAGGTGAAATGGGCGTTTCAGGCGCAGAAGGCGGGCCATGCGGGCACGCTCGACCCCGCCGCGACGGGCGTGCTGGCGGTGGCCCTGGGCGAGGCGACCAAGACCGTGCCCTACATCACCGACGCGCTGAAATGCTATCGCTTTGCGGTGCGCTGGGGGGCGGCGACGTCGACCGACGATGCCGAAGGGGCGGTGACCGCCAGGTCGGACGTGCGGCCCGACCGTGCCGCCATCGAAGCTGCCCTGTCCGCGTTCCGGGGCGACATCCTGCAGGTGCCGCCGCAGGTGTCGGCGGTCAAGGTCGATGGTGCCCGCGCCTATGACCTGGCCCGCGAGGGGCAGGTGATGGACCTGGCCGCCCGCCCCCTGTGGGTGGAGCGGCTGGTGATGACCGGCCAGCCCGACGCGGACCATGCGGAATTCGAGATGGTCTGCGGCAAGGGCGGCTATGTGCGCAGCATCGCCCGTGATCTGGGGCAGGCCTTGGGCACGTTCGGGCATGTCCGGTGGCTGCGGCGGGAATGGTCGGGGCCGTTCCGGGCGTCCGAGGGCATCGACATGGACACGGTGGAGCGGCTGGCGCGGACCGACGGGCTGGACGCGCATCTCTTGCCGCTGGAACTGGCGCTGGAGGGTCTGCCGCGCGTCGAGGCGACGGCGGAAGGGGCCGCGCGGTTGCGCAACGGCACGCCGGGGATGGTGCGGGGGCCGGTCCACGCATGGGGGACCGAGGCCTGGGCGGCCTTTGGCAACCGGGCGCTTGCGGTGGGGGTCTGGCAGGCGGGTGTGCTGCATCCGACGCGGGTGTTCGCTGGCGACTAGCTACTTGTATTCGATCAGCCCGCGATGCCTGCCGCGCAGGCGGTAGAGCCAGCAGCCGATGATCCCCTGCGCCTCGGCGATTTTGCCGATGACCGAGAACAGCGCGGCCTCCCACCCCGTGCGGCCCTCGTGCCGCCACCGCCACCCCAGGCGCAGCACCTGCAAGGGCCACAAGGCCAGAACCGCCAGCCCCGCCGGGTGGACCAGTCCGGCCGCAAGGGCCACCAGCGGCACGCCTGCCCCCCAGACGAGGGCGCGGCGCGTCTCGGCCACCCAGTGCCGTTCCGGCCCCCGGCCATGCAGCGCGGCCCCTTCGACAAAGGCATGGCCCGCGCGGCGGCTGCGTTGCCACCACTGGCCCATCCGCGTCATCGCGGCGTCGTGCAGGGTCATGTCGGCGTCGATGCGCCAGACTTGGCCCCCTGCGCGGATCAGGCGCAGGCACAGTTCCGGCTCCTCGCCCGCGATCAGGTTGTCGCGATAGCCGCCCGCCGCCTGCACCGCCGCATGTCGCATCAGCGCATCGCCGCCGCAGGCCCGCGCCGGGCCGACGGGCGTGTTCCATTCGCGGTCGGCCAGCCGGTTCCAGACAGAGGCCTCGGGGAACCGCTCGCGCCGTCTGCCGCAGACGACGACGGCCTGCGGATGGCGGTCGAGAAACGCCACCGCCGTGGCGATCCATGCAGGGTCCAGGGTGCAGTCGCCGTCCACGAACTGCACCAGGTCGGGCGGATCGTCGGCCAGGCGCGCCAGTCCCGCATTGCGGGCACGGGCGGCGGTGAAGGGCTGCGCAAGGTCCAGCGCCACGACGATGGCCCCCGCCGCACGCGCGGCGTCAAGGCTGCCATCCGTCGATCCCGAATCCACATAGACCACCCGGCGCATGGCCCCGTGCAATGACGCCAGGCAGGCCACCAGACGCGCGCCCTCGTTCCGGCCGATCACCACGGCATCGACGATGCTGCCCGTTTGTGCCACCGTCCCGCCCCGGTTCTGCCCTGCCCGCGCGGACAATAGGAGCCTCGGCTGTCCTTTGCCACCGGGTACCTTGGCCTTTCAAGGATCGGGTTTATCTGGTATTCACCAAGGGGATGGGCGGGGGCCCAGGCGATTCCGACCGGCCAACCACGGGGCCGTCCGGGCTTGATCTGGGGTCGTGCCTGCTGCAAGGCGGGTTGGATGTCGTACCCAGGGCGCGTGGGGTCACCCCGCGCGGCAGCAGGAGCAAGGTCTTTCATGACCAGTCACACCATCTTGTTGGCGGACGCGCGCCCGGCCACGCATCTGGGGCAACCGGACATGGACGAGGATCAGTTCCGCAAGCTGTCGCAGGAAAAGGACCGTCCTGTCAGGGCCGGTGCCGGCCTGTTCCGGCATGGCACGGGCGATGCCCCGGCGCAGGGCGGCGATGCGGACCCCGTGGCCAACCTGCCCGTCCTGTCGTTCCGCCACAACAGCCTGACGCCCGCGCGGGTGTGGGAATCGCTGCCGCCGGTGTCGCTGGACGCAGGCTGGCTGACCGGAAACGGACTGTTTCCAAATTCGTCCACCGACCCCGCGCCGGGTGCCTTCGACATCCTGCGCACGCGCATCATGCTCGCGTTCCAGGAAAACGGCTGGCGGCGGATTGCCGTCACCTCGCCCACGCACGGCTGCGGCAAGAGCACGGTCGCGGCCAACCTCGCGCTCAGCCTGGCGCGCCGGCCGGGCAGCCGGACGGTGCTGATGGACCTGGAACTGCGCCGTCCGGGCCTGGCCGCCCTGCTGGGTGTGCCCGAGCCGGGCCTGCTGCGCGACTTCCTGACCGGCACGCAACCGCTCGAGACGCATTTCCAGCGCGTGGGCCGGACGCTGGCCCTGGCGCTGAACGGCACGCCGGTGCCCGATGCGGCGGAACTGCTGCAGGCCCCCGATACCACGGGCGCGCTGGTTGCCATGATGGAACAGCTTGACCCCGAGGTGGTGGTCTATGACCTGCCGCCGGTGCTGGTGTCGGACGATGTGATCGGCTTTGCCCCGCAGGTGGACGCGGTGCTGCTGGTGGCCGACGGCACCCAGACCACGGCGGACGAGGTCAAGGCCTGCGAGCGCCTGTTCGAGGGGCGGGTGCTGTTGCTGGGCGTGGTCCTGAACCGGGCGCAGGACGTGCGCACGGCGCGCTACCGCTATGGCCGGAAGCGGCGCTGATGGGACCGATCCAGACCATCGACGAATTCCTCGGGCTGCTGCTGCGCCGCCGCCTGCTGATCGCGGCCGTCACGGTGGCGCTGTCGGTGCTGGTGCTGCTGTACGCGGCGACGCGGCCGGTGATCTACGAGGCGGCCTCGGTCATCCAGGTCGAGACGCCGACGATCGCCGACGGCAGCGCTACGCCCGCGGCCGGGGCCTCGGCGCAGCGGTTGCAGACCATCCAGCAGCGCCTGACCACGCGCGAATCGCTGCTGGCGATGATCGACCGGCACGGGCTGTACGAAGGGCTGCCGATCACCAACGACGAAAAGGTGCATCTCTTGCGCCTGGCCGTGCGGTTCCAGCCGGTCGCTTCGGTCGCCTCGCAGGGCTATGGCGCGCCGCAGCAGGTGTCGGCGCTGATCATCTTTGCCCAGGGCGATACCGCCGACAAGGCCGCCCGCGTCGCCAACGATTTCGCGCAAGGGGTGCTGGATGCCAGCGCCCAGGGCCAGAACAGCCGCACGCGCGAGGCGCTGACCTTCTTCGTCGAAGAGAACAAGCGCCTGGAAACCCAGATCGAGGCGACCGAGGCCGAGATCGCGGCCTATCGCAACGCCAACGCCGACGGCCTGCCCGAGGTGCGCGAGGCGCGGCGCGACGAGATCCGCGATATCGAGGCCGACCTGCGCGAGATCGAACAGGCCCTGGTCACGCTGCAAAGCGAAAAGGCCCGGATCGGGCAGGGCCGCACCCTGCGCGACGCCGACCTGCAGCAGATCGCGGCGCTGGAGGCGCAGGAGGGACTGCTGCAATCGCAGAAGGTGGCGCAGGAAGAGCGCCGTGCGGCACTGGTCAGCGCCCTGACGCGCGGACCGGGCGTGGAACAGACCCTGGCCACGATAGCGCGGCGGCTGGAGCAGTTGCAGGAGCAATATGCCCAGGCGTCGCAGCGGCTGACCGAGGCCGAGACGGCGCAGAAGCTGGAGGAACGCCAGCAGTCGGAACGCTTTGCCCTGCTGGAACGGGCGGTGTCGCCGGAGTATCCGGTGACCGGCGGCCGCCGCAAGCTGGCGATGGCGGGGGCGGTGGCCAGCCTGATGGCGGGGATCATCGCGGCCTTCGTGCTGGACGTGATGAACCCCGTCCTGCGCACCCGGACGCAGTTCGAGCGGGCGCTTGGCCTGCGCCCGGTGGTCGTCATTCCGGACCTGCCGCTGTCGCGCGGTGCGCGGCGCAGCGCCGGGCCGACCGTTGCGCCGCTGGCGCGCCGCGCCTGGTCGGCGGCGACGCAGCGGTTTGCCCAGGCCACTGCCGGAGGCGCAGGCGCGCCGTGGCCGGGCGTGTCGCGGCAGGCCCTGCTGGGCGGGGTCGCCGCCCTGGTCATCGTTCTGATGGGACTGGCCGTCACCTGAGACCGGACGTCCGGTGATGCCCTGCGGGGGGCATCACCGAAGGTGCCGGATCAATACCCCGTGCCGCGCAGGACGACGCCCACCGTGCGCCCCAGGATGCGCAGGTCGGTCACCAGCGACAGGTCGGCATCATAGGCCGTGTCATAACCGGCGCGGGCCTCGAACGCCGTGGCGTTGCGGCCTGCGGTCTGCCAGTGGCCGGTGATGCCCGGACGCAGCGCGAAATATGCCTCTCCCGGATACATGGCCTGCTGGTTCAGCATCATCGGGCGCGGTCCGACCAGGCTCATGTCGCCGGTCAGCACGTTGAACAGCTGCGGCAGCTCGTCCAGCGACGACCGGCGCAGCAAGGCACCGAAGGTGGTGACGCGGGGGTCGCACTTGAGCTTTTGCGTGGCATCCCACTCGTGCCGTGCCGCAGGGTTCGCGGCCAGGTAGGCCGACATGCAGCCGTCGGCATCCGACACCATGCTGCGCAGTTTCCACATGCGGAAATGCCGCCCGTCCTTGCCCACGCGCTGCTGGGTGTAGAAGGCAGGCCCCCCGTCGCGCCGCACGGCCAGGGCCAGGCCCAGGATCAGCGGGGCCACGACCGGCAGGGCCAGCGACACGGCGGCCACGTCGAAGACCCGCTTGAACAGGTTGCGGTACAGGCCCGGACGGCGCGGCTGCCGCGCCGAATGGGACTTTGCAGGTGTCGAAACCGTGTGCGGCGCGACGAGGGGATCAGAGCGGAACGCGGAGTAGCTGATCGACATTGTCAGGCCCCCGCGAACAATTTTGAGCAAATTATAACTTCACGGGACGCAGGCCCGAACTGGCGCAGCGCAACAACACAGTGGGACCCCCGCAGTCCCCTGCGGGAACGCATATTCGTCAAGCTCATCACAACCACTCTCTTCGACCGCCCCGATGAGCATTTTATCTTCTTTGCTAGGGACTTGGCGACCAAGATCGTGGCGGTTCGGACCGGTTTCTGCCGCATTTACCAAAGAATCTTGCCGCGCGATCGCCACAATTTGGTGAATCGAGAGACCTCTCAACTCGTGGTTGCGGAATACATGCTGCATCGGCAAAATAGTGGTGCGTGTGATTCGCGCCATCCGACCTGGGTGCTGGTCCGCCGGGCCGAGTCGACCCGACACACCTCGTGCGGGCCGCGCCGAGGACGCGTGTCGGGGCTGTTTCCCAAATCGGATAAATCGCGCCGCACCGTGGGTGCCTGATCGAACGATCCGCGCAGGATGGTCTGGAACCGGAGTCTGACTGAATCAGGCCGTCTGAGTCAGGCAGTCTGGATCTCGGAATCCGCCTCGTCGGCCGGGCTGCACGGCCGCAGCGCGACCGCGCCGACCACGAGGATGGTCGCGAGGCTGCCGGTCAGGCAATAGGCCAGAACGACCCCGAGGATCGAGAGCCCCGAGAACAGGGCAAGCGCCGCGGCAACAAGACCGGTGATCACCCCCGACATGGCAATTGCCGCAATCATCGACCGTTTCCTCCCTGCGCCTTGTCCAACACTGGGCCCAAATCCTTAACAAAATGCAACCAGACATTGCATCGGGTCCGTGATTTCCCGACTGTGATCGACAAATGCGGCGGAAAGTCGTCAACGTTAAGGAATATTCCGGCCACGCTCCGCCGACCCTCGGGACTGGCCCGCGTTGACGCGGACCGGTCATGTGGCCTGGGCGTCAGGATGCCGAAAGGTCGTTCAGGATGTCCGACAGGCCGGACTGCCAGTCGGGCCTGGGGGTGCCGAAGGCCAATTCGAACGACCGGCAGTCCAGCCGCGAATTTGCCGGGCGGCGGGCCGGGGTCGGATAGGCGGAGGTGGGGATGTCGGTGACGGCGCAGGCCAGACCCGCCCCGGCCATGATCGCCCGCGCGAACCCGGCCCAGCTGGTGTCGGGCGCACCCGAGAAATGGTGCGTGCCGCCCGGCGCGCCGTCGGCCATCGCGCGGGCCGCCACGAACAGGGCGTCGGCGATGGCGGCGGCAGGGGTCGGCCCGCCGATCTGGTCGGCGACCACATTCAGGCCGGCCCGCTCGCGCCCCAGGCGCAGCATGGTCTTGACGAAGTTCGCCCCGTGCGCCGACACCACCCAGGACGTGCGCAGGATCAGATGCGCCCCCCCCGCCGCGCGCACCGCAACCTCGCCCGCCAGCTTGGACCGGCCATAGGCCCCCAGCGGGGCCGTCGGATGGTCGGGGGCAAAGGGCATGTCGCCCGCGCCGTCGAACACATAGTCGGTCGAGATGTGCAGCAAGGGGATGCGCCGGTCGGCACAGACCCGCGCCATGGCCCCTGGTGCCGCGCCGTTGACCACGGTCGCGGCGGCCTCTTCCGTCTCGGCGCGGTCGACGGCGGTCCAGGCGGCGGCGTTGATCACCGCATCCGCCGCCGTGATCGCGGCGGCGCAGGCGGCGGGGTCGGACAGGTCGGCCCGGTCACGCCCCAGGAATGCGGCGGTCACGTCCGGCGGGCAGCGCCGCGCCAGTTCGCGCGCGACCTGGCCGGTCTGGCCGAACACCAGCAGCTTCATGCCTTGGTCCCCAGCCGCGTGCCCACGCCCTGCCGGTCCAGAAGCGGCTGCCACCAGCCGGGGTTGTCCAGATACCACCGCACCGTCAGCCGCAGCCCCTGTTCCAGCGTGACCGATGGCCGCCAGCCGAGTTCGGTGCGGATGCGGCTGGGGTCGATGGCATAGCGGGCGTCGTGGCCGGGCCGGTCGGTGACGAAGGTGATCAGCCGGTCGTGCGGGGCACCATCGGGGTGCATCTCGTCCAGAAGTGCGCAGATCATGCGGACAAGGTCGATGTTGCGCGCCTCGTTCTCGCCGCCGATGTTGTAGCTGCGCCCCACCCGGCCCTTCGCCAGAACGGTCAGCAGGGCATCGGCATGATCCTCGACATACAGCCAGTCGCGCACGTTCACGCCCAGGCCATAGACCGGGATCGCCCGACCGTGCAGGGCGTTCAGGATGACGACGGGGATCAGTTTCTCGGGGAAGTGGTAGGGGCCGTAGTTGTTCGAGCAGTTGGTCATGACCACCGGCAGGCCGTAGGTCTCGGCCCAGGCCCGCACCAGATGGTCCGATGCCGCCTTGGACGCCGAATAGGGGCTGTTCGGGGCATAGGGCGTGTCTTCGGTGAATTTTCCCTCCGGCCCGAGCGAACCGAACACCTCGTCGGTCGAGATGTGGTGGAAGCGGAACCTGTCGGGCCTTCCCGCGCGGGTCCAGTGCGCGCGCGCGGCCTCGAGCAGGTTGAACGTGCCGGTCACGTTGGTCTCGATGAAGTCGCCGGGGCCGTCGATGGACCGGTCGACGTGGCTTTCGGCCGCCAGGTGCATCACCGCGTCGGGCCGGTGTTCGTCGAACAGCTGGTCCAGACGGGCGCGGTCGCGGATGTCGCCCTGGGCAAAGCTGTAGAGGTTCGACGCGGCCACCGAGGCCACGTTGGCCGGATTCGCCGCATAGGTCAGCGCATCGAGGTTCACCACCTCGTGCCCGCGCGCGACGGCCTGCCGCACGACGGCAGACCCGATGAATCCGGCCCCGCCGGTGACCAGCAGTTTCATTTGGCACCTTCCCAGACAAACGGGCTGCCCCAGTCCTTGAGGAATGGGGCCTTCTGGTCCTTGTCGGACAGGACCGGGGCATCGGTGCCCCAGTCGATGCCGATGTCCGGGTCGTTCCAGCGGATGCCGCCGTCGCAGTCGGGAGCGTAGACGTCGGTGCACTTGTACTGCACTTCGGTGTCCGGGGTCAGGGTGACGAAGCCGTGCAGGAACCCTTTCGGCACCAGCAGTTGCCGGGCATTCTCCGCCGTCAGGTCCACTGCGACCCATTTGCCATAGGTGGGCGACCCCTTGCGCACGTCCACCGCCACGTCGCGGATCGCGCCTTTCGAGCAGCGCACCAGCTTGTCCTGCGCGCGGGGCGGGGTCTGGAAGTGCAGTCCGCGCAGGGTGCCGACCGCCGCCGACATCGAGTGGTTGTCCTGCACGAAGTCCAGATGCACGCCCAGGGCCGCCAGTTTCGGCCCGTTCCACGTCTCGCTGAACCAGCCCCGCGCATCGCCGAACCGGGCGGGCGTCAGGATCAGCACATCGGGCAGGGCGGTCTTCTCGATCTGCAAGGGCAGGGCCTCCGGGGATCAGGGCAACACGGCTATCGCCGCAGCGTTTAGCCAGAGCGACAGGACCACGGCAAGGGCGGCAAAGGCCCCGCCCGCGATATCGTGGCGCGGGTCCCACACCTGATGCCTGCGCGCCAGCCAGATGATCAGCGGATGGGCAAGTGCGAGGGCAATCCCCTGTCCCGCCAGGGCGCCCACCATGCCCCCATAGTGTGCCCCGATCAGGAATGCCGCCGTCTGCAGCACGGCCTTGGCCAGAAGCACGGCGAAGAACGCCTTCGAATCGCCCGCCGCCAGCGCCGCCTGGTCGTAGGTCATCCCCACCACGGCAGGCATCTGCACGCAGGCCACCAGCACGACGATCGCCCCCGCCGCCGCATAGCGGTCGTCGTACAGCAGATGCACCAGCGGCACGCCCCCCAGCGCCAGCAGCGCCAAGAGGCCCAACAGCCCCCCCGTCATCGCCATCCGCATCCGCCGCAGGCGGGGTGCGTTCGCCGCCTTGGCCCCTGCCGGATCGTCGCGGTAGAGCGGGATCATCACCCGCATCGTCACCGCCCCGCCCAGAAGCCATGGAAACGACGCCAGGAAATAGCCGATGTTGTAGACGCCCAGTTGTTCCAGCGTCAGGTACGCCCCCAGGATCAGCCGGTCGCCCTGCGACAGGGCAAAGCCGCAGACGGTGGACAGCAGGATCCACTTGCCGAAATGCACCATCTCGTGGCCCGCAGCCGGTTCCCACCGCAGGCGGTTCGGCGGGCCGGGCAGGTACACCGTCATCAGCGCCAGTTTCGCCACCGCCCCGACGACGGCCCCGATGACCAGCGCCCAGACCGACCCCGTGGCCCAGGCTGTCGCCACCATCACCGCGATCCCGATGACCTGCGAGATCAGGTCGAGGACGGTCACCCGGCCCAGCATCAGGTGGCGGTTCGCCGTCTCGATCCGCGTCGGGTTGAACCCCGCGACCAGCAGCGACAGGGCGGCCACCGGGATCAGGCCGTGCAGGTCGGGCGCGCCGTAGAGCGCGCCCATCGGCCAGGCCAGCGCCGATGCCCCCAGCCACAGCACCACCCCGCGCCCGATCTGCAGCGTCCAGGCAGTATCCAGGAACGCCGGGTCATCGCCCCGCGCCGACCGGGCGATGGCGGGCGACAGGCCCATGTCCGAGAACATCTGCAGGCCCACCAGCACCACGCTGACCAGCGCCATCAGGCCGAACGCCTCGGGGAACAACAGCCGCGCCAGCACAAGGTTCGACGCCAGCCGCAGGCCCTGCGACCCGGCATAGGCCAGCGCCGTGATCGCCGACCCGCGCAGGGCGCGCCCGACAATGCCCGTTCGGGACGATCCGTCGCTGTCGCCCATGCCGCCGCCCACCGTTCCCTGGTCCGGGGCCGTGTATACCCCGCGATCATGGCTTTTCAAGGGACCGCCGCACCGATGCCGACCCCATGGACCGTGCCACGGCTCGACCGGCGGGGTGGAACGGCGTAGGGTGACGGACGCGGGTGCCATTGCGGCAGTCGGGGGAGGGCGACCATGCGCGCAGCGGCGGTTCGGATGGGTCCGGCCATGCTGCTGGCCGGTGTTGTCGCGACCGCAGGTTCCGGAGCGGCGCGGGCGGGCGACCTGGCGGTCGATCTGCTGTGGCAGGCCTGCCCGTTCCTGCTGGGCACCAGCGCCGAAGTGGCGCTGCGCAAACTGGCGCTGCCGCCCGACGATATCGCGATGGCAGCCGACTTTGCCTGCAATGTCGCGCAGGTCTACAGCGGGGTTGCGACGGGACAGCCCGTCACGCCACCGGCGGACCTCAGGTCGGCCGACGAGATTTTCTGCGAAGGGTCCTACCTCGCCTATTGCGCCGGGGTGCCGGGGGCCGCGCCGATGTCGCTGGCGATGCGCTGCGCCACCCAGCAGCTAACCGTCGAGCAATGCGCGGTCCGGGCCATCCGCTCGGGCCCCTGGCAACACTAGGTGGCCCACAGCCCCCGCCCCAATACCGCCCTTGAAACGCCGGTATTCCTGTCTAGCGGTGGAACAGCGCAACGAGCCGGGGGGCCAGGGTGAAGATCGCCTATCTTGTGAACACCTATCCCCGCGCGTCGCAGACCTTTATCCGGCGCGAGATCCACGCGATGGAGCGGCTGGGCTTTCACATTCACCGCTTCGCCATGCGGTCCGACCGCGCCAGCCTGGTCGAGGCGGCGGACAAGGCCGAGGATGCGCGCACCGAGCATGTGCTCGAGGCCGGGCCATCGGCCCTGGTCGGGGCCGCGTTCTGGGGGCTGCGGCAGCGCGGGGCGGTGGCGTCGCTGCGCCTTGCCCTGCAGTGCGGCGCGCGCGGGGCCGGGGGCGGCGACGGCACCGGGGGCCGCCTGCGCCACCTGGTGTACTGGGCCGAGGCGGCCTTTGTCGCGCGGCGCTGCCGGACGCTGAACATCGGCCACATCCACGCCCATTTCGGCACCAACTCGACCACCGTGGCGATGCTGGCGCAGGCGATGGGGGGGCCGCGCTACAGCTTTACCGTGCACGGCCCCGAAGAGTTCGACGCCCCCCGCGCCCTGTCGCTGTCGGACAAGATCGAGCGGTCGGTCTTCGCCGTCGCCATCTCCAGCTTCGGGCGCAGCCAGTTGTACCGCTGGTGCGACCCCGGCCTGTGGCCCAAGCTCAAGGTCATCCACTGCGGCATCGATCCGGCGGCCTTTCCCGACGATCCCGTGCCGCCCCCCCCCGGCGGCCCGCATCTGGTGGCGATCGGGCGCATGGCGGGGCAGAAGGGCCTGGCGATGCTGGTCGAGGCCGTGGCCCTGGCGCGCAAGCGCCATCCCGGCCTGCACCTGACGCTGGTCGGCGACGGGCCGCTGCGGCCCGCGTTGCAGGCCCAGGTGGCGGCGGCGGGGCTGATGTCACAGGTCACCTTCGCCGGCTGGCAGGACGACGCGGGCGTGCGTGCCGCCCTGGCCCGGGCACAGGCGCTGGTCCTGTCGTCCTTTGCCGAAGGATTGCCGGTGGTGGCGATGGAGGCGATGGCGCGCGGACGCCCGGTGATCGGCACGGCCATCGCGGGCCTGCCCGAACTGGTGATCCCTGGCGAAACCGGCTGGCTTGTCCCCGCAGGCGACCCCATCGCCCTGGCCGGCGCGATCCATGCCCTGGCCACCACGCCGCCCGACCGCCTGGCCGCGATGGCCACCGCCGCCCGCACCCGCGTGCTGGCGCGCCACGACATCGACGACGAGGCGGGCCGCCTCGGCGCGCTGATCACCAAGGGGTGAGCGGGGCAGGGTGAGGCACACGGAAAGGTCTCCCCGTCCAGGTGCTGACGGGGCGAGAGAACGATTTCTTCAAAGAAATCGTGCCGGAATTTTCGAAAATTCCGGGTCCGGATCGGCTACCGCCCCCGCGCCCATCCGGCCTGGCCGCGCGTCAGCCGCACCGCCAGCGACACGGCGGCATAGACGGCGAACCCCAGGGGCTGTTGCAGCATCAGCCGCGCCAGCCCGCGCATCCCCAGCCGCGCCTTGGCCTCGCGGTCCAGAAGGCCGGGGTACAGCCGCGCAATCTCGGCCACGCCTGCATCCTGCCTGCGGCGGACGCGGACCAGCGGGGAAAACCCCTCGATCATCGGCCATTGATAGGTCGCCAGCACCTGCACGCGCTCCTGCGGGGTGAACTGCAGCCGCACGAAGGTGTCGTCCGAGATGATCGCAGGGAACCCGCGCCAGCGGCCCCGTCCCGCCGCGTTCACCGCGAACAGCCCCATCCCCGGTGCCTCGCCCGCCGCGAAGGGCAGGCTTTGCCAGAACCGGGCATAGGCGCGGGTGACCCGGCTTGCCGGTGCCGGGATCACCGCCGTGCCCGTGGCATAGCACGGGGCCGCGTCGCTCAGCGCCAGCACCAGTTGCGCCATCAGGCCGGGCGACACCTGCACGTCGGCGTCCAGATAGGCGCGCACCTCGCCCTGCGCCTCGGCGTCGCCTGCGTTCAGCGCACCGGGCTTGCCGCCCTCGACCCGCTCGATCACCACAAGACCCCAGCCCCGCGCCTCGGCCCGGGCCCGCATGCCGCGCGCGCGGTCGGCGGTGTCGTCGCGGCAGCCGTTCGCCACCACCACCGCCTCGGCCCCGCCGGGCACCGGGTCGGACCCGAACAGCGCCGCCAGGCAGGGCCCGATCCAGGCGGCTTCGTTCGAGGCGGGGATGATGACGCTCAGCACGCGGCACAGGGTCCGGCCAGCGCGCGCCAGCGGGGGTTGTCGTCGCCCAGATGCCGCAGCGCGCCCCAGCTGCCCCATTTCGACGGCAAATCGACATCGACAAAGCCGTTGAACGGCGCGTCGGTCAGGCCCGCCCAACCCGCGAT
Source organism: Gemmobacter sp. (assembly GCA_052387255.1). Taxonomy (GTDB): domain Bacteria; phylum Pseudomonadota; class Alphaproteobacteria; order Rhodobacterales; family Rhodobacteraceae; genus JBBQXK01. The sequence goes on from JBQTJI010000079.1 coordinate 20,963, forward strand.
CAGGCGCGCGTAAAGCTCGCCCATCTCGGGCGCATAGTTCAAGTGCCGGAAGAACGCCGTCAGGTCTTCATCCTCGATCATGGCCCCGGCCCCGACCACATGCGTGCCGCCCTCGTACATGATCAGGTCCAGCCCCGCCGCCTGTGCCGCCGCCGCATGGTGCGGCAGGATGCGGGTCAGAAGGGCCACCAGCGTGTCGTCCTGCTGGCCGGTCACGAACCCGCTTTCCAGTTCCGTCGCCGCCTGCGCCGTCGCTCGGTCAAACCGGTGCGCGGCGATCCAGGCGTCGCGCGCATCCCCTGTCAGACCCTGCGCATCGGCGGCAGTTTCGGCTTCGGCCAGGCTTTCGGCCAGCCAGGCCTTCACCACCGGGGCCTTCTCGGGCGTGCCGAGCTGGGCCGCGAAGTACCCCGTCACGGCATAGGCGTCGAACGACGCCTTCGGCGCGGGCCTGCCTTCGGCGATCACAAGCGGCGCGTCCAGAACCTGCTCTTCCAGCCCGAGCCAGCCCGTCTGGCTGGAGATCACGCGCACCAGCCGGGCCTCGGCCTCTGCCCCGAACACGTCGGACCAGATCGCGGACACCTCGGCGGCGCGAAGGGCATAGAACTGGACCCAGGTGCTGTCCTGCCCCCAGCGGGCGCGGCCCTGGTCTTCTGCCCACTGCGCCTGGGTGAACTGCCAGTTCCAGACCTCGTTGGAATACTCGACGTAGGCCTGCAGGTCCGGCGACAGGCCGTCGCGCACCACCGTCGCCATGTCGCGCACCAGCGCGTCCTCGGCCAGGTGGGGCATGTTGAACCAGGGGTCGGCGCGCAACTCGTTCGCCAGGGCCACCATCACCTCGACCGGCACGCCCTTGGCCGCCCAGGTGAAATCGTCGGGCTTCGGGCGGTCGGCGGCGCGCGAAAGGGTGGAATCGTTGGTGGCCATCCAGTCCATGAACCGCACCATCCCGACCCCGCGCAGCCGCGACAGCCAGTCGGGGTTGAACAGGTAACCCGCCGCATGGGCGGCCAGCCGGTCCTCGCGCACCAGCGACAGGTCGCGGATCGGGTCGGCCCCGTCGATGGCCGTCAGGGTCAGGATCACCGACCCCGGACCGGGGGTGTAGTCAAAGGCGATGCGGTCCGGCCCCGCATCCATCTGCGCCACCCGCCCCTCGACCTTGAGTTCCCCCTTGCCCTGCCATCGCAGCACATAGCGTCCGGCGGCATGCACCGCCTCCTCGGGCAGGTCGGTCAGCACCAGCGTGGTCATCCCCGTCGCCCCGACCGGCAGCGCGCGGGGCCAACCGCCCGCATCGACATGGCCCCCCGCCACCAGTTGCGGGGTGTCCCACCCGCCCCATTGCCCCGGCTTGTGCGCGATCCAGGGCCGGGCCGTCTTCATCACGTCCAGGAACGGCTGCTGCACCGACCAGTCGTGAACGCCCGCCAGACCCAGGGCCAGGTTCGGGTTGGTCACGCCACCCAGCACCGCGATGTCGGGGGCGGGCATCAGCGCCGCCCTGATCTCGGCCTCGGTTGGCGCGGGTGCGGCGACCGGGGAACCTTCGGCCGCAATGCCTTCGGCGTCGGCCCCGTCGGATGCGACAGGTTCTGCCCCAGCGGCTGCGGGCGCCTCGGGTTCCGGGGGGGGCGGGGCGGCTACGGGTTCCGGTGGCGGCGGCGGGGGGTTGGCCAGCCGCGCATCCTCGGCCAGCCGGTGGTCGCGCACCGTCTCGGACGCGATGCGCTGCAGGACCAGCGCCATGTCGTCGGGCACCACGGCCCGGCGGTTGGGCCAGACCCGCGTCAGTTTGGACGGCAGGCCAACCGGACTGTCGCCCGTGATCACCGCCGCCTGCACCATCGCAACCAGATACAGCCCCTTGCCGTTCGGGTGGATGTCGTCGTCGAAGAAATCGCGGATGCCGGTGGCCCCCGGCACCCGGCCCGCTGCCGCCTCGGCGGCCAGCCGCGCCATCGCCTGCCCTGCCGGGATCAGGCGCACGGGCGGCGACCCTGGGGGCCGCGCGGCATTGGCCCGGTCGGTCAGCGACTGCCAGGCCGCCAGATCGGCGGCCACGCGGTCGGACCACGCCACGCCGCCACCCGGATCGTCGGGGATCGCCGCCCCCGGCCCGCTGCGCAGCGAATGCCAGGTCTCGTAGACCAGAACCTGCGTCTGCGGATTGGCGTCCCAGGCCGCCTCTGCCCAGTTCGCCACCATGCCTGCGCTGTCGTTCCACTGCATCTGGTTGGCCAGCGGGATCGCCTCGGTCAGGACCAGCACGTCGGTCAGCCCGCGCGCCAGTTCCGCGCGCCCCTCGACCCCCTCGGCCAGACCGCCGTTCTGCCACTGGAACGCCAGCGGCGCGCCGTTGATGATCTGGGCCTGCACCGTCGCCGGTTGCCCCCGCGCGGCCAGCGCCGCCTGCACCATGTCGGGCAGCACCGGCCCGACCAGCGAGTGGCCCACCATCAGCACATCGGTCAGAAGCGACAGCAGGTTCACGGCCCATCCCCGGCTTGCCCCGATACACCCGTCGCAGCATAGCCCCGGACGGTCTGCCAGACCAGCGACTGGATGGGGTCAACGGCCTGATCCGGCAGGGCATCTGCAGCGCTGCCGTCGGCCCGCAGCAAACGGTGCGGCAGCCCTTCGGGCGAGCGGTGGTAGAGCGTCGCAAAATGCACCAGCGCCACCACATAGGCCCCCCGGTCGTTCAGATGGATCGGATCGACCGCGCCTTCGGGCGTGCGGGCGAACAGGTCCTCGCGCGTGGTCAGGCCCGGAACCTGTCCCGCCTCGATCGCGCGCACCACGGCCGCCATCGCCTGCCCGGCGGGGATCACATAGATCGTGCCGGTCCCGTCCCGCGCCATCGCCTGGCGCAGAAGCCGCGCCTCCCATAGCGCAGGCAGGTCGCCGTCGATCCGCTCCAGCCAGCCGTCCCGGTCGTCCAGCCGGTGCCAGGTCTCGTACAGGTACACGCGCGCGTCCGGGTTGCCCGCCCGCGCCGCCCGCGCCCAGACCGCCAGTGCGGCGGCGCTGTCGTGATAGCGGATGGCATCGCGCAGTTCGACCATCTCGGTCAGCACGACGGCGTCGTAGTCGCCCGAGGCCAGCGCCGGGGCAGCGGGCCGGTAGGCGGGGTGGGCGTTCTCTTCGGTGAACCCCGGCACCTCGCCCGTCCGGTGCTGGTTCAGCGAGGCCCCCCAGCCCAGCTGGCTGGCGTAACTATGATCGGCAAGGCCCGCCGCCTGCGCCAGCTGCTGCACCATCGCGGGCATGTCGCGCCCGACCAGGCTGTGACCCAGGTGATAGACCGACAGGCCCTGTGCCGGGGCGGGCAGCGCAACCGCATACCGCGCGGCGAACTCGGCTTCAGTCAGGGTCGCAGGCGCGCGCAGCCACCACAGCGCCGCCGCCGTGCCCGCCACCACCACGCCCAAGGGCCAGATCCAGCGCCCGCGCATCCTTCCCCCCTGTCGCCTGCCCGTCCATCTGGTATCACCGGGGGCAAAAGGGAAGCGGGCCGCTGCGAAACGGCGCGTTTCCTTGGGGGGAGTGGCATGACCCATCTGTGGCTGCGGGCCGAACAGCGCCCGAACGAGGAACGCACGGGCCTGATGCCCGAAGGGGCGGCGGCGCTGGTCGCCGCAGGCCTCCGCGTGACGGTCGAGCGGTCGTCGGTACGTGCCGTGCCGCTGGAGGGCTATGTCGCGGCGGGCTGCGCGGTCGCCCCCGAGAATGCCTGGCCGCAGGCCCCGCACGACGCCATCATCTTCGGGTTGAAGGAACTGCCCGAGGACGGCACGCCCCTGGTCCATCGCCACATCATGTTCGGCCATGCCTACAAAGGGCAACCGGCGGGGCAGGTGCTGCTGCGCCGGTTCAGGGCCGGGGGCGGGGTGCTGTACGATCTCGAATACCTGGTGGACGACGCGGGGCGCAGGGTGGCGGCCTTCGGCTATTGGGCGGGGTTCGCGGGGGCGGCGGTGGCGCTGAAATGCCTGGCCGCGCAGCGGCAGGGCGGCATTGCCGGGCCGGTGGCCAAGTATCCGGGGCGGCAGGCCTTGCTGGACGATCTGGCGCGCGACATGCACGGCTTGCCGCCGCCCACGGCGATCATCATCGGTGCGCTTGGCCGCGTCGGCACCGGTGCCGCCGACCTCTGCGCCGCCATGGGCTTTTCGGTCACCCGATGGGACACGGCCGAAACCGCCCACGGCGGCCCGTTTCCGCAGGTCCTGGCGCATGAGGTGTTCCTGAACTGCATCCTCGCCCGCCCCGGTTGCCCCGTCTTCGTGCCGCGTTCCGCGCTGATGGCCCCCCGCGCGCTGCGGGTGATCGGCGACATCGCCTGCGACCCGACCTCGGACTTCTCGCCCGTCAAGGTCTATGACCGCGCGACCGACTGGGCTGCCCCCGCGCTGCGCGTGGCCACCGACCCGGTGCTGGATGTGACCGCCATCGACAACCTGCCCTCGCTTCTGCCGCTCGAATCGAGCGAGGATTACGCCCGCCAGCTTCTGCCCACGCTTCTGGCCCTGCCCGTCCTCCACAGCGGGGTCTGGGGCCGGGCGCGGGCGACGTTCGACCACCACTTGCGCGATCTCTGAAAGGACAAGGACATGACCATCCACTGGTGCGGCACGGGGCTGTCGTCGGGGCCGGGTCTGCGGCGGCTGATCGAGGCGGGGCATCCCGTGGTCGTCTGGAACCGCACCGTCGCCAAGGCCGAAGAGGCCCTGGCGGGCCTGCCCGCCGACATCCGCGCCTATGCGCCCGAGGCCCTGGCGACGGCGCTGTCGCCAGGCGACGTGGCGGTGTCGATGCTGCCCGCCGACCGGCATGTCGGCATCGCCCGGGCCTGCCTGGACAAGGGCGCGCATTTCGTGTCCTCGTCCTACATCGCGCCCGAGATGGCGGCGCTCGATGCCGCGTTCCGCGACAAGGGGCTGGTGTCGCTGAACGAAGTGGGCCTCGACCCCGGCATCGACCACCTGATGGCGCATGACCTGGTCGCGCGATACCGCGCCAGTGCGGGCTACCACGCTGACAACGCGCTCAGCTTCCAGTCCTATTGCGGGGGCATCCCGAAGATTCCGAACGCCTTCCGCTACAAGTTCTCCTGGGCTCCGGTGGGCGTGCTGAAGGCGCTGCGCAGCCCCTCGCGGTCGATCCGCAACTTCAGCGAGCTGCGCGTGGCCCTGCCCTGGGACGCGATCAGCGCCTATGACGCAGCCCTGCCGGTGCCCGAGACGTTCGAGGTCTATCCCAACCGCGACAGCCTGCCGTTCCTGCAGGACTACCGGTTCGATCCCGGCTGGAAGATCCGGGATTTCGTGCGCGGCACGATCCGCCTGAACGGCTGGGCCGAGGCCTGGGCCCCCGTGTTCGCCGAGATCGAGGGGCTGTCGGGCCCCGAGGGCGACGCAAGGCTGGCCGCGATGGCCGAGGGGTTCCTGAAAGAAAACGCCTATGCCCCCGGCGAGCCCGACCGCGTGGTGCTGTTCGTGTCGCTCAGGGCCGAACGCGAGGGGCGCATCCTGTTCCACCAGACCTGGGCGATGGACGCCTGGGGCGACCTGCGGGGGTCGGCCATGGGACGGCTGGTGTCGGTGCCGGTGTCGCTGGCGGTCGAGGCGGTCATGGCGCGCGAAGTGGCGGCGGGGGTGCACCCTGCGCCGCACGACCCCCGCCTGGTGGGGCGGTGGCTGGGCGAGGTCGGGCGGCTGGCGCAGTATCTGGCGCGGGTGGACCATCTGATGTGACGGCAACGGGGCGGAGGGCGACGGCATGGACAGGGAAGGCGCGCCGCGCCTGCTGGCAGGCGGCAACCCGCAGATCGCCAAGGGCGTGGGCGAGACCCCGGTCCGGGCCTACATCGCCGCCATGCCGGGGTGGAAGGCAGACGTGGGCGCATGGCTGGACAGCGCGATTTCGGGCTCGGTCGTCCCGGCCTTCGTGCTGTGTTTCGTCTGATTGTATGGAACGCGACGGGGTGGTGCGGGGGATCGAGGTTGTGCGGGGTTGGAGGCTGCGATGGCGCTGAAGCTGCATGCGAATGCGACGACGACGCCCCGGACGCGCGCCTTGATCCGGGCCGGCACGGCCTCGGGGGCGGACCTCGCGCGGCAGGTCGGGATCACCGAAACCTCGGTCCGGCGCTGGCGCGGGCGGACGGAGGTGCACGACCG
>JBQTJI010000080.1:0-7984 GCA_052387255.1 Gemmobacter sp.
CTTGATGTATCTTTGAGGCTCCTCCTGGAGGCCAGCCATGCGGACCACGTTCAACATCGACGATGACCTGCTCGGTGAGGCCCAGCGCCTCACCGGGCTGCGGGAGCGGACCGCCGTGATCCACGAGGGACTGCGCGCTTCAGCCTCCGGTCCCCTTCCTGTCCGCCAGGTCCCCCAGCAACACCTCCAACACCTCCTCCTCGTGCACCGCCCGCCCCCCGGCCACCATCGCCGCCTGCAGCTCGGCATCCCAGACCGCAGGTCCATCGGCGGCACGTCCACGTCCAGCACCCGCGCCGTCGCCACCGCCGCCAGAAACGCCAGCGGGGCCGCGTACAGGAACCGCGCGAACGTCGCCCCCGTGGCCGAAAGCCCCGCCTGCCCCAGCCGCTTCTGCAACACGAACCGCGCCGTCTGCGCGGCGGCGGCCAGTAGCGTGACGATAACCCAAAGGCTCATCGCAACGCCGCCGCAATCCGCGCCACGCCCTCGGCGATGCGGGCAGGCGGGATCGAGGAATAGGCCAGCCGGTAGTGGTTGCGCGGCGTCCCCCCCGCAAAGAACACGCGCCCCGGCTCGATCAGCACGCCCAGGGCCCGCAGGCGCAGCGCAAGGTCTTCGGTGTCCACCTCGGTGCCCGCGCGCATCCAAAACGACGAACCGCCGACGCCGCCCTGCCCGGCCACCTCCAGCCCATGGTCGCGCAGGGCGTCCGCCATCACCAGACGGCGGCGGCGAAAGGCGGTCTTCATCCGGTTCACCAGCGCATCATAGTGGCCCAGCGACAGGAAATAGGCCGCCGTGCGCTGGATATGCCCCGGCGGATGGCGCAGCACGGTGGCCCGCAGCGCCCGCGCCTCGGCGATGAACGCCGCAGGGGCCACCAGATAGCCCAGCCGCAGCCCCGGAAACACCGACTTGGAAAACGACCCCACATAGATCACCCGCCCCTCGCGATCCAAGCTCTTGAGCGAGGGCGACGCAGGCCGCAGGAACGACATCTCGAATTCATAGTCGTCCTCAACCACAACGAAATCGCGCAGCCCCGCCGCGTCCAGCAGCGCACGGCGGCGGGGCAGTGGCATCGTCGCGTTGGTCGGGCAATGGTGGCTGGGCGTCACGAACACCACATCGGTGCCCGCCGGGATCCTGTCGGGCGGCAACCCGCCCTCGTCCACGTCCACGGCGGCGACCGCCGATCCGGTCTGCGCCAGGATCGCCCGCAACGCCGGATAGCCGGGGTTCTCCATCACCGCCCCGCGTCCGCCCATCTGACCGGGCCCCAGCAGCACCTGCGCCGCCAGCCACAGCGCGTTCTGCGCGCCCATCGTCAGCAACACCTGCGACGCCTGGGCCGCGATCCCGCGCCGGGGCAGGATCGTGCGCAGGATCATCTCGACCAGCAGCGGATCGTCGCGTTCGTAGTAGTCGCTGGTCAGCGCCTCGAAATCGCGCCGCCCCATCGCCTGCAATGCACAGAGCCGCCAGTTCGCATGGTCGAACAGGGTCGCATCCGCCTGGCCATAGATGAACGGAAAGGGATAGCGCGACCAGTCCTCGGGCTTGTCCAGGCGCGGCACCGACGAAAACCGCCGCCCCGTCAGGCGGGCATAGTCGACCCTGTCCTCGGCGCAGGCGGACGGCAGGTCGAACTCGGGCGTGCGGGGCGCGCTGTCCGAGACGTAGTACCCCGACTTGCCCCGCGCCACGAGGTAGTCGGACGCGACAAGGTCGGTATAGGCCAGCGTCACCGTGATGCGGCTGAGGCCCAGATGCGCCGCCAGCCCGCGCGACGACGGCATCCGTTCCCCCGCCCGGAACCGCCCCGCCACGACACCCGCCACCACCAGCGCCCGGATGCGCTGCTGCAACGTGCCGGTCGAGGCCGGGGGCAGGTGGAAGGCCTCGGCGGGGATGGACATCTGGACTGATCCGGGGCGGTTTCCTGGACCCATCTGGACAACCCTTTGCCAGGGGCGTCAAGGGAACAGGCAAGGAACGACTTTACGATGACGTAAGCGGTAGGTACTAGTCGTGCTGCAACGTCAAGATGTGGGGCTGACCTCCGTGGATTCCATCGAGCTTTGCGCGGGCGCCGGCGGTCAGGCCCTCGGGCTGGAAATCGCGGGCTTCGCCCATCGCGCCCTGGTCGAGATTGACGCCGCCTGCCGCGCCACGCTGCAGGCCAACCGCCCGCACTGGAACGTGACCCCGGCACCGGGCGACATCGCGACGTTCTCGGGAACCCCCTATGCCGGGATCGACCTGCTGGCCGGCGGGCTGCCCTGTCCGCCGTTTTCCGTTGCGGGCAAGCAGCTTGGGCCGGGGGACGAGCGCAACCTGTTCCCCCACGCCCTGCGCATCATCGACGAATGCCGCCCGCGCGCCGTGCTGATCGAGAATGTGCGCGGGTTCCTGGACGCGGTGTTCAGCGACTACCGCACCATGCTCAAGACACAGCTGCGGAAGATGGGTTACGTCACCGACTGGCGGCTGTTCAACGCCTCGGACTTCGGCGTGCCGCAACTGCGCCCGCGCGTCGTCGTGGTGGCCCTGCGGTCCGACAAGGCGGACCGGTTCCACTGGCCCGAACCCCACGCCGACCGCGCCCCGAGGGTCGGTGAAACCCTGATCGACCTGATGGCCGCCGGTGGCTGGCGCGGCGCGCTGCCCTGGGCTGCCGGGGCCGACGACATCGCCCCCACGCTGGTCGGCGGATCGAAAAAGCATGGCGGTCCCGACCTTGGCCCGACCCGCGCCCGCGCCGCCTGGGCGCAATTGGGTGTGGATGGCAAGGGTCTGGCCGATGCGCCGCCCGCGCCCGAATTCACGGGAATGCCCCGCCTGACCGTTCGCATGGCCGCGCGCATCCAGGGGTTCCCCGACGACTGGGTCTTTACCGGCGGCAAGACCTCGGCCTACCGCCAGGTCGGCAACGCCTTTCCCCCGCCCGTCGCGCAGGCCATCGGGGATCAGTTGCGCCTTGCGCTCATGTCCCGCCGACTGCACGGGGGAGCCGCACCCGGCCAGAGTGCCCTGCGTCTGGCCTGAATCAGGTGTGATCCGCCGGTTGCAATCTCCCCGGCGCTGGCCCGGGTCCAGATGACCTGCGCGCCCCTACCCGAACACCCGCAGCAGCGCCCGGTCGATGGCTCCCGTGATCTGGTCGATGTCGTCTGCCGTGGCGATCAGCGCCGGCGACAGGCACAACGTGTTGTTGAACCCCGGCAGGCTGCGGTTGGTCATGCCGATGATCACCCCCTGCTCCATGCAGTCGGCGACAACGGCGGCCACCTTCTTCTCGTCCGCCGGTTCCTTCGTTACCCGGTCGGCCACCAGTTCCGCCCCGCAGAACAGCCCCTTGCCGCGCACGTCCCCGATCACGCGGTGGCGCTCGGACAGCGCCTGAAGGTTCGACACCAGCCGGTCGCCCATCGCCACCGTGTTCTCCAGCAGCCCCTCGTCCTCGATGATGCGCATGTTCTCCAGCGCCGCCGCCGGGCCTGCGGTGCAGCCGCCGAAAGTGCTGATGTCGCGGAAGTATCCCATCGGATCCGAGGCATCGTCCTTGAACTTCTCGAACACCGCCTCGGTCGTCACGGTGCAGGCGATGGCGGCGTAACCGCTGGCGACCCCCTTGGCCATGGTGACGAAATCGGGCTTCACGCCGTAGTGCTGATAGCCGAACCAGGTGCCGGTGCGCCCGACACCGCAGACCACCTCGTCTATGTGCAGAAGCACGTTGTACTTGGCACAGATCTCCTGCACCCGCTCCCAATACCCGGCAGGCGGCACGATGACGCCGCCGCCGGCCGTCACCGGCTCCAGGCACAGGCAGCCCACCGAATCCGGCCCCTCGCGCAGGATCACCTCCTCGATGGCATCCGCCGCGCGGCGGCCATAGTCGGCCACGTCCCACTGCTTGCGATACTCCAGGCAATGCGGCACCTCGACAAACCCGTCGGGGAAGGGCCCGTACTGCATCGCCCGCTGCGGCTGGCCGCAGGCCGCCAGGGCCGCGATGGTGGTGCCGTGATAGTCGCGCTCGCGGTACAGGACCTTCCACTTGTTCCCGCCGTGGTGGCGGTGCGCGATCTGGCGCACCATCTTCCACACCTTCTCGTTCGCCTCGGAGCCCGAGTTGGCATAGTAGACCCGGCTCAGGCCCGGCATCTTCTCGGTCAGCCGCTGCGCGAAACGCGCGCCGGGGATCGACCCCGCCGCCCCCGCGAAATAGCACATCTGCACCAGCTGCGCGCGCACCGCATCGGCGATGCTTTCCCGCCCGTAGCCCACGTTCACCGTCCAGACCCCGCCCGACACGGCGTCCAGATGTTCGCGGCCCTTGGCATCCCACACCCGCATGCCGCGCCCCTCGACGATCACGCGGGGATCGACGCCGGTCTCGTACTGCTTGTGCTGGCTCAGGTGGTGCCAGACATGGGCGCGGTCTGCCTCGATCACGGCCGAGATGTCGTTCGGGGAAAGCTGGTCCATCGCGGCCTCACGGGTTTGTGGTCCGTGCGCGGGATGCGCGATTCCCCGGCAGGGACGGACCTTTCGGGCCATGATCGGCAATCGCCGGGTCCGCCCGTAGGGCCAGCCCCTGAACGCCGATAGGTCCAGAAGGGGAAACCCTTTGGCCACCGGGCAGCCTTGCAATCACTTTTCTCCAACGGGCCCTTCGATTTTGGTGAACCCGTGCCCACCGCGCCCCCGCCCGCAAAAGCCCTGTTGCTTTTCGACGGGGCGCACCGAAGATGACGCGCAAGAAACGGCGGCCCCTTCGCAACGGCCGCGCCAACACCGGGAGATACCAGACGATGACCGCACGCAAGACCCTGCTGGGGGCCACCGCCGCCCTTGCCTTCATGTCCCAGGCGGCCCTCGCCCTGGACGAGATCACCGTGGCCTACTTCCTCGAATGGCCGATGCCCTTCGAATACGCCAAGGTGATGGGCACCTACGAGAAAGAGATGGGCGTCAAGATCAACTGGCGGTCCTTCGACACCGGCACCGCGATGTCGGCGGCGATGGCATCGGGCGACGTGCACCTGTCGGTCAGCCAGGGGGTTCCGCCCTTTGTCGTCGCCACCAGCGCGGGCCAGGACCTGCAGATCGTCGATGTCGCCGTGTCCTACGCCGAGAACGACAACTGCGTCGTGCGGTCCGACCTCGAGATCACCAAGGACAACGCCGCCGAACTCGCGGGCAAGCGGGTGGCGGTGCCGATCGGGTCGGCGGCGCACTACGGGTTCCTCAAGCAGATGGAACATTTCAAGGTCGACCTTGCCACCCTGGAGATCGTCGACATGGCCCCACCCGACGGTGCCGCCGCCTTTGCGCAGGGCAACCTCGACATGGCCTGCGGCTGGGGCGGTTCGCTGCGGCGCATGAAGGAATCGGGCAATGTCCTGTTGACCGGCCCCGAGAAAGAGGAACTTGGCATCCTCGTCTTCGACGTGACCTCGGCCCCGGCGGCCTTTGTCGCCGAAAACCCCGATCTGGTGGCCAAGTTCCTGAAGATCACGGCGGACGCCAACGCCATGTGGGCCGACCCCGCGAACCAGGCCACGATGCTGCCCGTCATCGCCAAGGACGCCGGCATGGACGAGGCCGCCACGGCCGAGACGCTGGCCACCTTCGTCTTTCCGACGGTGGAGGATCAGCTGGGTTCGAAATGGCTGGGCGGCGGCGCGCAGGACTTCATGAAGGGCGTCGCGGGCGTCTTCGTGGCCTCGGGCAACATCCCGGCGGCGCTCGACGACTATTCGTCGCGCGTGAACACCGGCCCGCTGGCGGCGGCCAAGGGCATGTGATGGCCCATGGTCCGGCGGCCCCGCCGCCGGACCGACCCCCGATGTCGCTGGTCATCGACGCCCTTTCGATGCGGTTCGACGTGCCCGGCGGCGCGCCCGTGCAGGCATTGCAGAACGTCACGCTCGACCTGCAGGCGGGTGAGCTTCTGTCCGTCCTCGGCCCCTCGGGCTGCGGCAAGACCACGCTGCTGAACATCCTTGCAGGCTTTCTCGCCCCCACCAGCGGCATCGTCACGCTGGACGGCAAACCCGTGACCGGCCCCTCGCCCGAACGCGGCATGGTGTTCCAGCAGGGTGCGCTGTTCGAATGGATGTCCGTCCGGCGCAACATCGACTTCGGCCCCCGGATGAAGGGCATGCCCCAGGCCGACCGCGACCGCATCACCGCCCACCTTCTGGACACCGTGGGCCTGCGCGATTTCGGCGACAAGGCGGTGTACGAACTGTCCGGCGGCATGCAGCAGCGCGTGGCACTGGCCCGCTGCCTGGCCAACGACCCTGCCGTGATCCTGATGGACGAACCCCTGGGCGCGCTCGACGCGCTGACGCGGGAAAAGATGCAGGGGCTGGTCCTCAAGCTGTGGAAGGAAACCGCCAAGACCGTCGTCCTGATCACCCATTCGGTCGAAGAGGCGCTGCTCTTGGGCGAGCGTCTGGTCGTCATGGCCCCCCGCCCAGGCCGCATCTTCAAGGAGTACCGGCTGCCCTTCGCCGAACGCGGCGTGGGGGCCGACCTGCGCGAGGTCAAGAAATCGCCCGGCTTTGCCGAAACGCGCGAGGAAATCCTGTCGATGATCTGGGGCATGGAAGAGGAAATCATGGGCCGCGCCGAGGCCGCCGCATGATCGTCCTGGCCTTCTACGCAGCCGTTTTCGTGTTGTCCTACCTGATCGTCCACACCATCCGCCGCCGCCAGACCCGCCACGACCTGACCAGCCGCAAGACCGTGACCTTCGGCGACGAAAGCGCCATCACCCCCGACCGCGCCGCATCGGTCATCTCGGTGGTGTCGGTGTTCCTGATCTGGGGGGCCTTCACCGGCTCGGCCTATGCGCCGATCCACATGCCGGGACCGTTCATCGGCGAGACGTCCTTCACCTATACCGCCATCAACGCCGTCGGCGACACCGACGACGCCACCGTGCGCATCCTGGTCCACGACCCGGCGGAAAAACCGGCCCCTCCCGCCACGCCCGCCAGCGACGGCTTCGCCCAGGACGATGCCGACGTGGTGGGGGCCTGGCGGTCGGTGCTGCTGCGCCCCACCGACAACGACGGCGCAGGGACCACCATCACCGCCATCGACGGCCGGCCGGTGACGCCCGACGTGCCCCTCCGCGTCGCCGATGGCCGCGTCGTCCTGACGGCCAAGGGATCGCTGAACTTCACCCCTGCCAAGGGCTGGCAGATGGAACCCCTGTGGCTGCCCGCCCCCGAAACGGTGCTCGCCCGGTTCTTCGACATCGCGCGCGAAGGGTATCAGAACACCTCGCTCTGGGAACACCTGGGGGCGTCGCTGGGCCGCGTGCTGGCGGGATTCTTCCTGGGGTCTCTGGTCGGCATCCCGCTGGGTTATGCCATGGGCCTGTCGGGCTGGTTCCGCGGCTGGTTCGACCCCATCGTCGAATTCATGCGGCCCGTGCCGCCCTTGGCGCTGATCCCGCTGATCATCATCTGGTTCGGCATCTGGGAGACGGGCAAGATCGTGCTGCTGTTCCTCGCAGCCCTGTGGATCATGGTCATCGCGGCGCGGTCGGGCGTGTCGGGCGTGCGCATCTCGAAGATCCACGCGGCCTATTCGCTGGGGGCCTCGCGCTGGCAGATCCTGCGCCACGTCATCGTGCCGAACTCGCTGCCCGACCTGTTCACCGGCGCGCGGGTGGCGATGGGGGTGTGCTGGGGCACGGTCGTCGCCGCCGAACTGGTCGCGGCACAGAAGGGTGCCGGCATGATGATCATCGCCGCGTCCAAGTTCCAGCTGACCGACATCGTGGTGATGGGGATCATCCTGATCGGCGTGATCGGCTATGGCCTCGACATCCTGATGCGCATGGCCGAGCGGCGGCTCGTGCCGTGGAAAGGCCGGGGGTAGGGTGCGTGGTTGGACGCACCAAAAACCCCACGCGGGGCGGGCAAGCACCCCCCCAACCCCGCAGGGTTACCCC